>JBAZIE010000022.1:0-39900 GCA_041652055.1 Sulfurimonas sp.
GCCAGTTATTTGCAAAATAGGCTTTATATTTTTAAGATATTTGTAAATTGTTGGTTTGGAGGTATGAAATTTATGTATATTTCAAAATGAGACTGTGAAGAACAAGGTTCTTTCACAGTCTCAAGAGCCTGAACTAAAGCGAAAGGTAGCCATCGCAAGATTTGGCAATGAAGCACAATATGGCAAATCAGCTCTTTTTGGTATAAATAGTAATTATGTCGCAGAGAAGCAGGCAACAGATATTTTATCAGCAAAACTTGCGCAATCTGGAAAGTTTATTTTGCTTGAGCGCAGCGATATTGATACTGTCAATAAAGAAATAAATACATTTAATTTGCAATCACTTCAAATTGGTTCCGATTATTTGATTGTTGGTTCTGTTACAGAGTTTGGTCGCAAAAACATATCTGACACTGGCGCTTTTTCACGCTCTAAAACACAGATAGCCTATGCAAAGGTGAGTGTACGGCTCATAGATGTTAAAACTGGGCAAGTAATTTTTGCACAGGAAGGAAGCGGTGAAGCTTCAAGTGAAGCCGGAACATCATTTGGGCTTGGTAAACATGTTGGATATGATTCTACGCTCAATGACAAAGCAATTTCAGCCGCAATTTCAAGTGTTGTAGATGGAATTATGCAAAATTTACTTAACAAACCTTGGCGCTCTTATGTGCTTTCAATAGAAGATGGAAATGTAATTATTGCTGGTGGCGCAAAGCAAGGATTGCGCATAGGAGAGAGTTTTGATGTTTATCAAAATGGTAAAAGTATTAAAAACCCACAAACAGGAATGGTGATAGAATTGCCGGGAGTTAAAATTGCGACAATAAAAGTTGTTAGTCAATTTGGTAGCACTTACACTGATGAAGGCTCTGTTTGTCAAGTTGTAAATGGCAATTTTAGTGCTGCATTAATAAAGGATTTGTATGTTCAAAAATAATATTAAATTGCTAACACTAGTGATAGCAATATTTTTTTCTGGTTGTGGTTATAAAGAAACTACATACCAAACAAGAGATGTTGCATATCTGAAATTTGAGAAAGGCGCTTTTAAACACTACACTATAACCGTGAATGATAAATATACCTTCAAGCTTGACTCATGCGTAAAAGACCTAGAAGAAAAAGAAGTGATGGAATGCCATGATAGCAACAATGTTTATGAGGTTACGAGTGGAAGTGTAAAAATATCTGTTATTGACAATAAAGGAAATTTAATTATGGATAAAACTATTTATATTGGTTCAACCAACACTGTTATGGTGAAATTGCCATGAAAAAAACAACAAAATATTTAATGGTACCTACAATGGCAATATTTTTACTTAGCGGATGTGTTGAGCAGCCAAAACCTTTGTATAGCTGGGGCAATTATGTTGCAAGCACAGGTGAATATACTTTAAAAGGTCATGAAAAAGAGGTGCGTGAAAAGCATTTGGCAGAGCTTAAAAATATAATAGAAGAATCTCAATCAAAAGATATGAGAGTTCCTCCGGGAATTTATGCAGAGTATGCTCAGGTTCTTTTTGAATCAGGTCAGTCATCAGAAGCCAAAAAGTATTTTCTTCTTGAGAAAAACACTTACCCTGAGTCAACTATATTTATTGACAGAGTAATCAAAAAACTTTATGGAGATAATTAATGAGTAGAATATTCTTTACATCTAGCATATTTGCGGTAGCTTTATTACTATTTACGGGCTGTGCGCCAAAAGTTTCTAAAATTACTTTGGGGGATTATTATCCAAAAGTTTATGCTAGCAACACAAAATCAATTTTAGTATTACCGGCGAAAAACACTACTACATCAGTGGATGCCACGGATCATTTTCGTTATACCATAACTAAACCACTTGCAGAAAAAGGTTACTATGTTTATCCGGTACACCTAGTAGATTCTTTTTTTAAAAGTGAAAATTTATCAGACACTAATATGATTCATAGCATACCTGTTTCAAAGCTAAATGATATTTTTGCACCAGATGCCATTTTATATGTTGATATTAATTCTTGGGATACAGGCTATACTGTTGCGACTAGCCATGTAGATGTTGGTTTATCATTTTCATTAGTTGATGCCAAAACAGAAGAGGAGTTGTGGCAAAGCAATGCATATGCTTATTCATTCGAAGGACTAGACGGCAATAATGGGTTGGTTGGTATATTGGTTTCTGCTATTGCAACTGCATTAAACACAGGAACTGATTATACAAAATTGGCAAATGCTGCCAATAATGCAGGTATCTCAATACTTCCTGCTGGTGGATACAACCCAAGATATAAAATAGACAAAGATTTAGTATTGACATTTTCTGATATTGCTAAATTGGAAGATAGTAGATTATATATAAATGAGTATTTTATATATGGCAACAAACAAGAAGGTAAAGTTGCTTTAACTATAAATCAAAGAGCAAAAGGATATTTTGCATTTCCTGTAACTAATATGAATGCATTTCAACATAACGGCTATTCAAATTATTATATTACACAAGAAATTAAAGGAAAAAAATATTTGAGAAACCGTTTTTTCCTTTATGAAAACAATCGTCCATTTCTACTTGTAGAAGGGAAAAAAGTATTTGTTCAAACTGAGACGGACGGAACAATTCCTTTTAGTGAAGAAGGAAGTAGATTTTATTTCAATATTGAAAAAATAATTGAACTAAATTTATCGGAAAGTAAATCTTAATAATATTAGAGAGATTCTTTAAATTTTCGAGTTTTTGCTGCGCTACTCTTTAGAAATTTTTTTAAAATTATTCTAGAGAGTATTTTATTCAACGCTAGGAGCTCAGAACAGTATCTTACTGTACTGCCATCTTTGCATTTAAGCGCTTTGAAGAGGGAAGTTTAACATATGCAGGCAGCGATAAACTGAGTGAATATGTGGGTGGCTATGATGCTATAATTTTACGAAGCGAATTAGCCGAAATCAATGATGGGATAGTTTGAGAGTTAAGACAAAATTTGTCATATTTTTAAATTTTTATATCGTCTAAAGTGCCGTAGTTTTGGGGAAAATCTTTTCTCTCTTTTCTTCCGCTTAGAATGTGTTTGTAGTCGTCCTCATCTTCATAGACGGCTTCGATGTGCAAATGGAATGTCTTTTTTTTCAACAATCCTTACATCAGACTTCAAATGATTTAAAAAGTACATAATTTTATGGAGAGGGATGACTGTTTTAAGAAATAGCACTCGAAATTTCATCCACAAGTTTTGGGTACTCATTGTCAAAATCATCCAAAAAATGTTTATCAACAAGGATTATATCATCAAGCAGTGAGCGAGGGAAACTTTTAAGCCGCACCAACAGCTCTTCATCACTAAAGCCTGCTTTTTCATGAGCCGACTCTGCTATTTGAGTCCACTCAAATTTATAGTATTTCCAAATTAAATAGATGTCAAATATATCTTTTGGGTTGTCTCTTCCTATGACTGCCGTTAGTTTATTGCTGAGAATATTTTCAATATTGTCTATGATATAACCCTCTTTTGTTACAACAACATCCTTATATCTTGCATCTATATCATTTACAAAGTCTACTTGCAGAAAATTGTTGATTTTATATCTTGTAAAATCTTTTGACTCTATCTCGATATTAAGGTCAAACTTAGCTGCAAGTGCTTGTTTTATCTTTTTGATGGCAAAATTGTATCTTGGAGAGTTGTTGGTAAAAAAGTCTAAATCATCCGAATATCTTTTCTCTTGATAAAACCTGCTAAGGCAAGTCCCACCCGTTAGGTAAAAAATATTTTCAACACTAAAAACCACTCCTAAAACTTCATCTTGAAGCTCATATAGTTTTTGATAACCAAAATTTATGCTATCCATTTGAGCTCGTCTATCAAAAGAGGTTTGTCAAAAAAATAGACCTCTGCCATATTTTTTCGCCTAAAAGCAAAGTCCCCGTTAAATTGGGGTACTTTGTAATTTTCCAAAAGAAGTCTCAAGTCATCTTGGCTAAATATGGTCAAATCAGAAAAAGGCTTAGTGCTGTTTAGTAAAATTTTTTCAAACAAAAATGATTTTTTTTGCAAATCACCTCTCTCTGCCATGGCTTTTATCTCTTGGATTTCAAGCCTCATATCCCAAAAACAGTCTTTGAGTATTCTTTGATAATCTAACATTTTTACCGCCTTTTATAGTGTGATATTAACATATTTTTACGCAAAATTGGCTTCTTTGCCAAACTTAATCATAACCCAAGGAGCACTCTATAAGCCTCAAATAACTCTCTTATGCTATTATTATAAAAAAATTAAAGAGAAGTTATGAGCAAAGTAGAAACTATTTATCTAAAAGATTATAAACCGAGCAGTTTTACCATTAAAACATGTGATTTGGTTTTTGAGCTGTTTGAAGAGCATACGCAGGTTACAAGCCTCCTAAGCATCACAAAAGTGGACAAAAACGCAAAGGATTTGGTGCTGGACAGTCTTGAACTTGAGCTTCTTGAGATATATCTGGACGATAAAAAACTCCCAGAGAACAGATACGTTATTGAAAATGAGCATTTGAGAGTCTTAGACGTAGGCGATGAGTTTAAACTTATTATCATCAACAAAATCTATCCGCAACTTAACAGCGAGCTGGAGGGGCTTTACAAGTCGGGAAATATCTTCTGTACACAAAACGAGCCGGAAGGCTTTAGGCGAATAACTCCTTACATTGACCGTCCCGATGTTATGGCGGTATTTAAGACTACTCTCGTAGCAGATAGGGAACGATACCCGATTTTGCTAAGCAACGGAAACAAAGAGTCAAACTTCAGACTTGATGATGGAAGACACGGTATCACATGGTTTGACCCGCATCCAAAACCCTCATATCTTTTCGCGCTCGTTGCCGGAGATTTGGGAGTAGTTCAGGATAAATTCGTTACAAAGAGCGGCAAATACGCAAGGCTCTACATCTACACCGACAAAGGGAACGAGTCCAAGTGCAAACATGCCATGAGGTCGCTAAAAGATGCGATGAAATGGGATGAAGAGGTTTATGGACGCGAATATGACTTAGATCTTTATAACATTGTTGCGGTTGAGAGTTTTAACATGGGAGCGATGGAGAACAAGGGCTTAAACATCTTTAACTCCGCATATGTTTTAGCAGATGAAGACAGTGCAACTGATGCCAACTTTATGGGGATTCAGAGCGTTATTGCGCATGAATATTTTCACAACTGGACCGGAAACAGAATTACATGTAGAGATTGGTTTCAGCTAACACTTAAAGAGGGGCTGACGGTATTTCGCGACCAGTGTTTTTCTGCGGATTTGAACTCAAAAGATGTACAGCGCATCGATGATGTAAACTCCCTAAGAGAGAGGCAGTTTGTAGAGGACGCATCGCCTACCGCGCACCCTATTCAGCCAGATTCATATATGGCGATAAACAACTTCTATACGGCTACGGTTTATGAGAAGGGCGCTGAGGTTATCCGCATGATTTATACTCTATTAGGCGAAGAAAAGTACCGCAGGGCAACTGATTTGTACTTTGATACGTTTGATGGTCAAGCGGTGAGAACAGATGACTTTTTATGGGCTATGAGCAAGGCGGGCGGAGTTGATTTGAAGCAGTTTGAGAGGTGGTATCATCAGTCAGGCACTCCTAAGCTACATGTTGAAGAGAAATTTGAGGGCGGAAAATATACTCTTACTCTTACGCAGAGAGTTCCAAATGCGGTTGATGGCAGCGAGCAGAAGCCATACTTTTTTCCTCTGAAAATAGCTCTTTTGGATGAGAGCGGCAAAGAGATTGAGGCAAAAACGCTAATAGTGAGTAAAGAGAGCGAGGAGTTTGTTTTTAAGACTGATAAAAAGCCTGTTTTGTCAATTAACAGAGATTTTTCGGCACCTATTATCGTTGAGCTAAAGGAGAGCAATTACGCTTTTTTAATGAAGCATGACAGCAACAGCTACGTAAGATACGAATCGGCGCAATCCTTTGGGCTTGTGGCGATAGAGAGCATTATGAGAGGCGAGCCAATCGATGAGGAGTTTGTAAAAGCTTTCGGGCATGTTTTGGATGATAAAAAACTTGACCTCTCGTTTAAAGCGCTTCTGATGGAGCTGCCAAGTGTAACGGCAGTTATGCAAAGGCAAGAGGTAGTTGATTTTAAGCCGATTTATGAGGCAAAAGAGAAGCTGCAAAAATATCTAGCACTCACTTTTAAAGATAAGCTTTTAGATGTTTATAACAAAAATCACAAACCTACATGTAAAGAGCTTGACGCAAAAAGCATGGGCGAGAGAAGCCTCAAAAACCGCTCTCTTAAACTCCTATCTGCTTTAGAGAGTGATGAGATAATTGCAATAGCGAACACTCAGTACAACAGCTCTGTAACTATGACCGACAGGATAGCCGCCCTTGATGTTTTAGAAAACATATCGCCGGAATTCTCGGCTGTTGCACTGGAGCATTTTTATAAAAAGTATAAAAATGACACGCTTGTTATGAACAAATATTTCTCAATTTTGGCGGCTTCACACAGAAGCGGTACGCTTGAGAGAGTTATGGCGCTTGAGCATGACGAGGCGTACAACCAGCTTGTGCCAAATCTTGTCCGATCACTTATCGGCGTATTTGCAAGAAACTACAAACAC
The DNA here is from genome assembly GCA_041652055.1 of Sulfurimonas sp. Classification (GTDB taxonomy): domain Bacteria; phylum Campylobacterota; class Campylobacteria; order Campylobacterales; family Sulfurimonadaceae; genus Sulfurimonas. Next base: position 6,609 of record JBAZIE010000022.1, read on the forward strand.
TTTCACGCAAAAGATGGGTACGGATACAAGTTTGTGGCAGATAAAATAATAGATATTGATAAGATAAATCCGCAGATTGCATCAGGTCTTGCAGGCGCATTTAAGATTTACGAAAAATTAAATAAGACAAATAAAAATCTTATGAGAGCCGAGCTTGAGAGGGTGCTTGACGAGCCGTCTATCTCAAAAAACGTGTATGAGATTGTAAGTAAAATAGTAAAAGTGTAAAGCAGAAATAATGAAGAAAAAACTACCAAATCTCGTTGAGAAGCAGCATATTTTTATTGATGCTAAAAAGCAGATACTTAACGCATGGATGTCTTATGACTCTCCAAGAGAGATACTCTCTTTGCACAATATTGATTTGCAGAATTTTTTAAACAAATATGCAGACGGCGTTTTTGACTACTTTATGGGGGTAATTTCTGAGAAGGTAGAGATAGGCGAATGTCCTGTAATGCAGAGCTTTTTGGAGTATCTCAAAGATAGAAACATAACTGCGGACGAGGTTTTTGAGATATGCACACATTTTAGAAAATCTATGATTAATTTTACCTACGATAAAAATTTAAACTCCAAAGAGCTTTTTGATGAGATGTCCTATATTTTTGATAAAAATCTAAAAGGCATCCTAAAATACTACACTGATACGATTTTTCAAAAAGAGCAGGAGATAGACAGAAACGTAAGGCTTTTGCGAGAGTACCAAAAAGCGCTTGATGAGAGCGCCATCATCTCCAAAACAGACATGTACGGCAAAATAACCTACGTAAACGACAAGTACGCAAGGCTTAGCGGATACAGTGTTGATGAGCTTATCGGCAGCAGTCACAGCATAGTAAAACATGAGGATATGCCTCAGGAATACTTTAACGACTTATGGTTTCAGCTTGAGCACAGAGGCATCTTCAGAGGAACAATCAAGAACAACAAAAAAAACGGCGACTATTTTTACATAGACGTGACTATCGTTAAAATCACTGACCCGCACAACGATTCGATAGAGTACATGTCAATCGGAAATGACGTCACGACACTGATTGATGCGAGACTTGAAGCGCAAAAAGCATCGCAGGCAAAAGAGTATTTTTTATCAAACATGTCTCATGAAATTCGCACCCCTTTAAATGCAATTTTGGGCTTTGTAAATCTTCTTATCGAGCAGGATTTATCCAAGCAGCACAGAAGATATCTTGAGATTATTTTAAACAGCGGAGAGAATCTCCTTAGTATCATCAATGACATACTTGACTTCTCAAAACTAAGAAGCGGCGAGTTTACAATCGAGCCTAGAATATTCTCGATACATAACGAAATCAGTCACACTTTAGAGCTTTTTGTCGCTTCTGCAAACGCAAAAGATATCACAATTACCTCATTTATTGACCCGACAATCCCTAAAGAGCTCTATGCCGATTCTCTAAGAATCAAGCAGATACTCTCAAACTTATTAAGCAACGCCATAAAGTTTACGAAAAAGAGCGGACATATACATGTGGAAGCTACATGTGAAAATAAAATTTTAAAAGTAAGCGTCAATGACAACGGCATAGGGATAGCGCAGGAGGAGATAAAAAATATATTTACGGCGTTTACTCAGGCAGGGCGCGGAGAGATAGAGCATCTTGATGGCACGGGACTAGGTCTTTCCATCTGTCATCAGCTCTCAGAACATATGGGCGGAAGCGTTCATGCATACTCAGAGGTTGGGAAAGGGAGTACGTTTTGGGTAGAACTTCCCGTTGAGATACACAACAACGAGTGTCAGATATTTAGTGAACTAGATGATCTGAGAAAACTTCAAACTGTTTTTTACTCCAAAGATATGGTAAAGGGCTATAAATCCGACTCATTTTTAAAATACTCAAACATGTTTAATATGAACATAAATATGGTTGAGAGAATAGAAAAAGAGCATGACATAGTGATATTTTTGGATGAATATGTTGATGATGCGTTTAAAGAGATGATTTTAAATTCAGAGAAAAAATATATAGCTCTTACAAGCAAACCAAGCTCAAATTATGAGAAATATTCGCATATCTCAAGCATATGCTTCCCGCTCTACTGCTCAAAGATAAGAACCACTTTTGATGAGCTTTTGCATCCAGACTCCTTCTCTCCTCATAAACACGAGCGCAGTATGAAGTTCCAAGGACATGTACTTGTAGCTGAGGATAACGAGGCAAATCAGGAGCTTATAAAAATTCTTCTTACAAAGTACGGGCTCACTTATGATTTGGCTACAAACGGACTTGAAGCGCTAAATCTATACAAGGCGAACAACTATGACCTTATATTGATGGATGAGCAGATGCCTGTCATGGACGGAAACGAGGCTGTTGCGGCAATCATAAAATATGAAAAAGAGAAAGAGTTAAGACACACGCCAATCTCTGCACTCACTGCAAATGTAATAAAGGGTGTGAAGGAGAGAGGATTGATGAGCGGTTTTGACTCTTTTTTAGGAAAACCGATTGTTATAAAAGAGCTTGAGAGAGTTTTTTCCAACTATCTAAAAGTTACCAAAGATGATGTCATAGCTGCAAAACCGGCTCTGCTTCAGGGCAGAGTGGAGGGGCTGAACTGCGAAAAGCTAAATCAGGAGCTGATGCTAAGCGCTGATGAGCTTATCATGCTTATAGAGCTTTTTATAAAGAAGATGACAAAGCAGATGCCTGAACTTGAAAATGCAATAAAAGCGCGTGATTATAAAAAAATTGCGCTTATCGCGCACAGCATAAAGGGCTCAAGCGGCAATTTTAGGCTTGAAGAGGTGCAGGAGGATAGTTCAAAAATAGAGAAAATGGCTAAAAATCAAGATTGCGACTACAATTATGAGGCGATGTTTGAGAAGATAAAAAACAGACTCTCAAAGATAAAGATTGTCTAACTATTTTTCTATGTAGTAGCCAATTCCGGAGGCGTTTTTTATGATGTCCGTCGGAAGTTTGCTTCTTAGTCTCCAAACAAGCGTTCTTATGCTGTTTTCAGTTGCTCCGTTGTCTCTCCAGACATACTCTATCGCCTGCTCAAAACTGATGACATGACCTAGTTTTGCTACAAGAAGGCGCAGGATAGCATTCTCTTTTTTTGTAAGTTTTATTTTTTCATTATTGTAAAAAATCTCATCTTTAGAGATATCAATGTGGTATCCCTCCCCAAAGAGAACCATAGGTCTGTCTGACTCTCTTTTTGCGTAAAGCAATTTTTCTATATTTTGTTCATCAATTTTAGAGGCATTGATTGTTTCGTATCTCTTGTTTTCCATCTCAAACTTGAAAATTGCCATCTGTATAGTGGCATGCAGCGAAGATGGGTCAAAAGGTTTTACTATATATCCGTACGGCTCAGTTTTTATCGCCTCGGCTATGATGTCGTCATCACTGTAAGATGTTAGGTAAATAAAGGGGATTGAGTAGAGCTGCCTTATAATTTTTGCCAACTCTATGCCGTCATTGCCTTCTTGAAGAGAGATATCAATAATAATTACGTCAGGTTTGTATTGGTCGATTTTTTCCTTTGCTTGAGGAGCGTTATCACATACCGCAATAATATCGTAACCATGTTTTTGCAGAGATAGTTTTAAATTGAGTGCTGTTATTTCGTCATCTTCAACGATGATAATCTTGTGTTTTTCCATATTTTTAACCTAGATTTTCATTTGTAATTATTTTGTGATATTACTTTATAATAATATCACAAATGTATAAGTTTTTATTATTTTAGGTCAAAAATGTGATAATTGTAATATTTTTGTGATTATCTTGTTACAAAATTACACTAAAAATGGCTGTTATTCTTTCAGTTTTGAACGTATCTCCAAAAAAGTATCCAGATTTTCAAAAAAGAAATCAACAAGTTTTGTATTAAAATGACATTAATTGCCATAAAACAGCCCTAAAACTTGGGTTTGAGTTGATTTTTTAGTTTTTTTAATGTATCCTACACTTAATGAGTCAAAATAATGTAAGGACACATAGGGACATGATTAGAATTTTTTACATATTGTTATTTGGTTTGGCTATAACTCTTAGCGCTAATATAAACAAAGAAGAGCTAAATAAGCTAAAAGTTGGCGCGTTGTTAGTCAAAGATATGACATCAAACAAGGTGCTTTACGCAAAAGATGCGGATAAAATTGTAAAACCAGCTAGTCTTACAAAAGTGATTACAGTCTTGCTTGCAATAGAGCAGGGAAATCTAGAGCGTCCGATTACAATTACGCGCCAAATGACAAAAGTCGAGCCAACCATAGCGGGATATAAAGTCGGCGATGCTATTCGCTTAAAAGATCTAGTGATGGCGGCTATGATAAAATCTGACAATGATGCTGCCATGGCTATCGCAATTGCTGTTGGAGGAAGTGAGAAAAAATTTGTCCAAATGATGAATGCCAAAGCTAAAGCAATAGGAATGAAGCAGACTAACTTTACAAATCCATGCGGATATGACATCAAAAAGCACTACTCAACACCAAAAGATCTCCTTAAAATGACTGAGTACGCTATTAAAAATAAGCAATTTAATGATATCAGTAAAATGAATGGACACACCTATTACTCGCTGAACAAAAAGAAAAAGTTTCGTGCTTATACACATAATCGCCTCTTAAACAGCTATGAATATGCTGTTGGCGTAAAGACAGGCTATACATCTAAAGCGGGACCTTGCCTTATAGCGCGAGCGAAAAAAGATGGCAAGGATTGCCTTATTGTTATGATGAATGCAAAAGATAATCGCTGGAAAATAGCAGAAGATATTTTTGAACAAGTCTTCTTGAAAAAATCACCTAAAAATGGGTAAAGTTTAGTAGACGTATAGTTTTTTAGGTAATTTCTAAGGACACGTTTGGGCACACCGAGTAAATTTATTGTTTAGAAAGACTGTATTTATGGGGTTATAGAGGATATGGCTCCGAATACTGGAGGTACCTAAATAATATACAAATATAATACAACCTCTCGGTAGCTAAGTATATGTCTTTTAATGTCTAATTTTGATAGATTAGAGTTTTAAAAGTGGCTATTTTAGGCTTTTTAAGTTTTATTTAAGTTTTTTAGTATTCGGAGCCACCTTTTTTAAAACCCTATAAACACGATATTTTAGAGCTTCAAAAATCTATGGTAGCCATTCTGTGCCCAAATATGTCTTTAGATATTATCTCTACTCTCTCTTGTAACTACTAAAAATATCAGGGCAATAACCGCCAAAGCGGCTATTAGTTTGATTTTATTCATCTAAGCGTTTAAAAAATTATGCGCTAAACATCATTTTTGCAAGAACTACTATAAAAAAGCCCAAAACCAAAACTACTTTATGAAAATGTTCCTGCATAAAAAGTGGCTTTTGTCTACCCGTAAATTTTATGAAAAGATTAAACAGCACGCCTGAAGCGATAATTAACGCCAACACGATTTTAATGACTAGAAGTTTTTGTAAATCAGTTTCAAAAAAACCTGCATTTGAGTTGATGTATCTTGACATCATCATGCCGCCCGTTAAAACAATCACAAGAAGAGCAAGAGGGAAAATTTTGAAACTTTTTGCCCCCAATGTTTGGTTAATCTCTTTGTCAGTCTCTTTGGCAAACCTGTTTTTTAGTGCCGATATCATAAATACGTCTGTAAAGACATAGCCTAAAAACATTATTGCCAAAATCAAGTGGATAATATGCGCGTATGGATAGATTGCTTCCATTGTAACTCCTGTTTAAAATAAGTGTGATTATACTATCTCGTCCCATTTAAAAGAGTTAAAGATAGCACTAAATATATTGTCTAAAGGTGCTTTAATAATCAACATCTCATCTGTTTGCGGATGTTTTATTTGAAGCTCATAAGCATGCAAAAGCATTCTATTACAACCAAACTCTTGACGGATGAACTTGTTATGCTCACCTCTTCCATGTTTAGTATCGCCTAAAATATGATGTGAGATGTGCTTCATATGACGGCGAAGCTGATGTTTTCGTCCCGTTAGCGGGATTAGTCTTACAAGCGAATAGCGTGTTTTGTCGTACTTTCCCACTGCAAAGGGAAGTTCAACCGTTGAGAGTCTCTCATAAGCCGTTGCTGCTTCTTGGGCATCTTTGTTTTTAGCGCTGTCTTTATCCGCTATTTTGTCAAGCTTTAGAGTTAAAGCATGTTCTATCATGCCGCTCTCATCTGTATAACCGCGGACAACAGCAATATAACTCTTTTTTGTCCCTCTTGACATAAACTGCTCGCCCATAACTCTGGCACTCTCTTTATCAAGTGCAAAGAGCAAAACTCCGGAGGTTGGCTTGTCTAGACGATGGATAGGATACACAAACTGACCTATCTGGTCGCGAAGAATCTGAAGAGCAAACTCTGTTTCATGCCTGTCAATGGGTGAACGGTGAACTAAAAGTCCCGATGGCTTATTTATAGCCACCAAAAATTCATCCCTGTATAAAATTTCTAGCAATATCTGCTATCCGCGCTTTGTTGTTTTTCTTTTTTTTGTTGTTACAGGCTTTTTGTAAGATGCTTCTTTTTTATTTTTATCGGGCTTAACATGCGCTTTTCTTATGCGTTTTACCTCTGCTTTTTTATGCTCGCTCTTTAGCTTTACCTCATCTTGGTCAAGTCTTCGCACGTTAGGGTCAGGCTCAAAACCTTTTATGGTCTCTTGGGGTATTTTCATACCTATAAGTCTCTCAATGTCTCTGATGTCATGCTTTTCGTAAACATCTATCAAGCTTATCGCCATGCCCTCTCTGCCCGCACGACCCGTTCGCCCTACCCTATGAACGTAATCTTCCGGAACCGAAGGGAGTTCATAGTTTATAACGAACGGCAACTCCTCTATGTCAAGACCTCTTGAAGCGATATCTGTTGCAACAAGAACTTTTGTTTTGCCCTCTTTAAATTCATTGAGAGTTTTTAGGCGGTTCGCTTGGGTTTTGTCACCGTGGATTATCCCGCATTTTAAGCCATCTTTTTTAAGCTCTAACACCAACTCGTCAGCGCTTGCTTTTGTTCTAGTGAAAACCAAAACCTGTCTGAAGTTTCTTGAGCCTATGATATAAGCCAAAAGCGGCGCTTTTTTCTCAGTATCTACGAGATATGCAACTTGGTTAATCGCATCAACCGTTGAGTTCTTTTTAGATGTCTCTATAAACTCAGGTTTTGTCAATATAAGTTTTGAGAGCTTTCTTACTTTGTCGCTGTATGTTGCAGAGAAAAGAAGCGTCTGATGTCTTTTTGGCAAAAGCGGATGAATCTTTCTTATCTCTTTCATAAAGCCCATATCAAGCATTCTGTCCGCTTCATCGAGAACAAAAATTTCTATATTTGAGACATTTAAACCCTTGTCTATATGCTCCATAATTCTGCCTGGAGTTGCTATAACGATATCAACTCCCTCTTTTAGGATTTTTTGCTGGCTCTCCAAATCTTTTCCGCCGACCAAAACCGCAATATTGAGAGTCATATTTTTTGCATAACCCTGCAAATCTTCATATATCTGGATTGAAAGCTCACGTGTAGGAGCGATAATAAGTCCTCTTAGAACTCTTGCTTGGGGCGTTACATTTCTAAGTCGCTGAAGCATTGGAAGCCCAAATGCGGCAGTTTTTCCCGTTCCTGTCTGAGCTGTTGCAAAAACATCACTTTTTGCCAAGACTAGGGGAATTGCTCTTGTTTGTACAGTCGTAGGTTTTTCATAGCCTAAATCTTTTATAGCGCTAAGGAGTGGCTTGATAACTCCTAATTTTTCAAATGACATTTTTTACCTACTTTTTCTATGTTTTATAATGGATTCCGACGATTTAGTCGTTTTTCTATAAGTTTTTTCTCAAACTTATTTAAGTTGTATATTACAGTAATAACGATGAAACTAATTAGCGGTATCGCTAAATACCAGTGTGATTTAATCCATTTGATAAGATTTAAAAGTTCATCTCCATAAAAATATGCCGGAATAATTGTAATACAAGCCCAGAGAATAGCGCTAATAAAATTAATTATCGCAAATTGGCGGGCTGAATATTTTGTAAGTCCTATTGCCATAGGAATAACGGTACGCAAACCATACATGTAACGTTGAACAAAAATGATAGGCCAACCATATTTTTTAAGCAGTATATGGGCAAATGCAAACTTTGTCCGTTGTGAGCGGATTTTATTGTGAATATAGCTTTTATTATATCGCCCGATATAAAAATAGATTTGGTCTCCGACAAAACCGCCAAGCCCTCCGACAATAATGGCAAAAGGCAAAAACATATCTCCCGTATGAGACATGATTCCAGCCATTACAAGTCCAAGCTCGCCTTCTAAAATACTCCATGCAAAAAGTACAATATATCCATACTCTCTAAGCCAACCAATAAATAAATCTTCCACGAAAACCTTTTGCCAACCGATGCTAAAAAAAACAAAAATTATTTTTATTTCAAAGAGCCATTATAGTAAAAAAATGTTAATTCCAAGCTATGCAAAAATAAGATATGCAACTTAACAATTATCAAATTTTAAAAGGATTTATTTTGATATAATCCATGAAATTAAAAAAGCAAGAACAGTTTATGATTAGAAAAACTTTTAAAAATTTAAACGCTAGTGAAAAATTAAGAGCTATTACACAGAGATACAACATCCCTTTTGAATATCTCTCAGCAAATAGAAGAATGGTATCAAAAGGCGTTTTTATCGGTCTGTTTATTGCATTTATCCCGATGCCTATGCAGATGCTCGCAGTTGTTGCAATGATACCCTTCACAAGGTTTAACGTCCCCATTGCACTGGCTATGTGCTGGCTTAGCAATCCACTGACAATGCCGCCGATGTACTATATGGAATACCTAACTGGCAGTTTTATCCTCGGAATGGAGACAACACCTGTTGAGATGACTCTAGAGTGGTTTAGCGAGAATATAGGAAATATTTTTATCCCACTCTATGTAGGAACTGCTTTTTACTCCATCTTTGGCTCATCATTAGCTTACTATCTTGTAAATCATCTATGGAGAAGCTCTGTTAAAAAAGATAATATTTTGCGAAAAAATGATAGAAACAAAATAGAAGATAAAAAAGAGGGTGAAGTTTAAACTTTTACGCCTCGATTTTTGAAATAAAACCACGCAATAACCCCGACTACGCTCATAGCCAAACTCATAACCTGCCCCTGCGTTATCACATTACAGCAGACATATCCTATCTGAACATCCGGTGCGCGCCAAATCTCGGCAATAGCTCGAAAGAGTCCATAACTCATTCCATATACTAAAATCAGCTCTCCACTGAATTTTTGAAAATTTCTGTATATATAAACGACTATAAAAACGCCAAAACCCTCTAAAATTGCCTCATATAGCTGTGATGGGTGTCGCAAAATCCCATCCACCAAAATCCCCCAGCTTACATCGGTTTCGCGCCCTATAAGCTCTTTGTTTAAAAAGTTTCCTATTCGTCCAAAAACAAAAGCAAGAGGCACGCTTATTGCCACCAGATCCATAATCTTGCCAAACTCAATTTTGTGTTTTTTAGAGTACATGTAAGTTGCAATCAAGAAGCCTAAAACGGCGCCGTGATAGCTCATGCCTCTTATCCCGACGAACTCTCCGTTAACAAAAGGGTTAAATATCTGCCAAGGATGGGAGAGATAATAGAGCGTCTGCGTATCGTAAAATAGGATATAACCGAGCCTAGCACCCAAAATAACGCCTATCTCAACATAGATAAAATAGACATCAATCTCTTTGCCTTTAAAGTCGAGATTATCTTTTTTAATAAAATATTTCCCTATGTAAAGAGCGCTTAAAAGTGCCAAAACGTACATAATCCCATACCAGTGAACAGGTATTGAAAATATGCTAAAAGCTATTGGGTCGAATCTTTCGTATATGTTATTCCATTGGCTGTATTGCATTTTGCGCTTAGTCTCTCAAAGCTTCTGCAATAAGCTCAATCGGGTTCTTAAAGACCTGCGGAGCATCCACATAGTTCATGGAGGCATTTATCTGCATGCGGCATGCGCTGCACTCCGAACTAACAACATCCGCACCTGTTTTTTTAATCATGTCGGCTTTTGGAATACCTGCCGCCTTTGCGAAGTGATACTTCTCGCTTTGCATCGTTACACCGCCAAAACCACAGCATGTATTTGGGTCGCTCATCTCAGTTATTTTATAATTTTTACTTATTAGATTTCTAGGCTCCATGAAAATTCCCTGCATTTTTCTAGCATGGCAGGGGTCATGGTAGGTAACTATTTTGGTATCTTTTTTCTTTGATGCCAAAAGCTGCTCAAGATGCGTATGATGCTGCAGCCACTCGGTTGCCATAAAGATTTTCTCTCTTAGTGCCACCGCTCTTGCCTTCCACTCGGGCTGGTCATGGAAATAGTGCTCATAATCAATTTTTAGCATTGCCGAACATGTAGCTTCAGGAACTATGATTGCCTCAACATCTTTGCTAAAACTCTCAAAATACTCTATGTTGAACTTCGCATTATAATCAACCGTATCAAAATCGCCTGTAAAATAGGCGGGAGCGGAGCAGCACTTCTGGTCTTTTGCCAAGAATGCGTCAATCTCCAAATGCTCCAATATCTCTAAAAGCGAGTTGCCGACATTAACATAGTTGTAGTTGCCAAGACAGCCGATAAAAATAGCGACTTTTCTTTTGCCGCCATTATTTATATTTTCTGGATGCGAGTTTAAAAACGATGTTTTTCTAAGGCTTGGCAGAAGTCTATCGGCTCTTAACATCGGCAGATTGAAACGAGAACTCATCGAGTCGATATCTGCTTGAATCTTAAATCCGCATGTCTGAAAGACCCAACCGAGTTTAAATGCTATATCGTTAAGCCAGCGATGGCGAAGAAGCAGAAAAAATGCCTTTTTGTACCATGCGATGCCGAATTTCTTGCCTATGTCTGCACGCACTTGCTCTATTACCATATCTGTAGGGAGCGATTTTGGACACACCTCAACACATGCTGTACATAAAAAACAGCTCTCAAAAATATCTTTTGCCGTTTGGTCAAGCTCTAAATTGCCGCGCTGATAAGCCCCCAAAAGGTCTAAAAATCCGCGTGGAGAGGTTACCTCATCGGCATTTACGTTATGAATCGTACAAACGGGAATACACTTTCCGCACTTAATACACTCATCCGTAGTGGCACCAAAATTAAAAATTTCTTGCGCGCTTTTGCTCATTATCAAACCGTTTTGGAGAATGTTTTAGAGCTTGCGGCATGTTTTTTCATATAGGCATCAAAAGGCATTGCAATATTTCTAATAAGCAGCGTTCCAGTCTGAGAGCACTCTATAAAATTATCGTCCATACTCAAGAGTTCATCCTCTACAAAAGGCTTAAGCGCTTCTATTGCATCTGCAAAATATGTTTTAAACTCAACGTTAAACAAATTCTCAAATCTTTTTATATCAAGCTTGAAGTTGCTCATAAGCTCCATAATCACGTATTGGCGAATAATATCATCCTCATTAAGAGCTATGCCGCGCTCAAATGGAAGCTTCCCAGCATCAATAGCCTCTTCATAATCTCTCATCTCTTTAAAGTTTTGAGCATAGTGAGCAACACCCTCACCGATAGAAGTAAGCCCTACTCCTATCAAATCAGCCCCACCTTTTGTGGTGTAGCCTTGGAAGTTTCTATGAAGCTCGCCTTTTTCTATCGCTTTAAAAAGCTCATCCTCTGGTTTTGCAAAGTGATCCATTCCAATCATTTTATATCCGTGAGATGTTAAAAAATCTATAGTGTGCTGCATAATGCGAAGCTTCTCATCAGGAAGAGGAAGAGTCGTCTCATCGATTTTGCGCATTGTTTTTTTCATCCAAGGAACATGAGCATAGTTAAATATCGCGAATCTGTCGGGATTTAGTGTAAGTGCCAATTCCAGCGTCTCTTTAAATGTCTCAAGCGACTGGTAAGGCAACCCGTAAATAAGGTCAACATTGACTGAATGCATGTTGTATTTTCTAGCCAAATCCATAGCTTTTTTCGTAATCTCATAAGGCTGAATTCTGTGGATTGCATGTTGGACTTTTTCATTGAAATCCTGCAAACCGAAACTCACACGATTAAAACCGTTATCGCTAAGAACCTTCATCTGGTCTTCATCAATATGGCGAGGGTCTATCTCGCAGCTGATTTCTGCATCTTTGACAAAATTTGGGAAAAAAGATTTAATCTCTTTGATAACCTCTTCAAGCTGAGGCGCACTGAAAAATGTAGGTGTTCCGCCGCCAAAATGCATCTGAATTACAGAGCGGTTGCAATCCACATACTGGGAGAGTATCTTTAGCTCCCTTTTTAGATACTCCAAATAACGCAGCATCTTGTCCTCTTTAGAGGTAAAGACAACGTTACAGCCGCAAAAATAACATGCATTTTTACAAAAAGGGAGGTGAAAATATAAACTTAGAGGGCGAGCTGAGTCTTGCGATTTTAGCTTTTGTATATACTCGTCATATCCGAACGAGTCGCTAAACTCCAATGCCGTTGGATAACTGGTGTAACGAGGTCCCGGTTTTGAGTACTTTGTAAATTTTGCAAAATCTAGCATATCTGTCCTTATATAACTTGTTTGTATTAGACCTCTTCCATAACATCTCTTTGGATTGCTTTAGCTCATTCGCAACGACGGTCATTGCGAGGAAGGATGACGAAGCAATCTAATGTTATGCAAAAAGTCTATTTTATGATTATGGCGATTATCTCTAAAAAGTGTTGAATTTCTTATTAATTTAACTCTTAAAGCGTCCCGCCAATCTCTGATAAACATCACAACTCTCCAAAAGTTCGCCATGTTTTCCGCTTGCGATAATCTTACCTTTTTGCACAACCAAAATCTTGTCCGCGCTCTCAATCGTGCTGAGCCTATGAGCAATTGTTATCGTAATTTTATCTTTTGTGTACTCATGAAGAGCATTTTGGATTCTCTTTTCACTCTCATTATCGAGTGCAGAAGTTGCTTCGTCAAAAAGCAAAAGAGAAGCATGTTTGTAGATAGCCCTTGCAATCGCCACACGCTGTCTTTGTCCGCCTGAGAGATTTGAGCCGAACTCTTCCATTTTTGTGTATATTCCATTCTCCAAAGACGCTACAAAATCATAGGCATCCGCTAACTTGAGAGCTTCTATAACTCTTTTCTCATCAACTTCTTGTCCATAAGCTACATTTGCCGCAAGAGCGTCTTGAAATATATAAATTCTCTGTGTCACAAGCGAAATATGATGTTTGAGTGAATCCTGCGTAAACTCTTTTATATTTGTACCATTTACCAAAACTTCACCGCTTGTCGGGTCATAAAAACGAAGAAGCATATTTATAAATGTACTTTTTCCGCCTCCGCTATCCCCGACAAGCGCTATATTTTCGCCCTGCTTTATCTCTACGCTTACATCATCAAGCGCATAAGAGTCGTCATACTTTAGTTTTACGTGCCTGAACTCTACATGCTTAATGTCATCTTCTAAAACTTTTACTCCGTCGATAATCCTATTTTCTCTATCAAGAAGCTCAAAAACTCTCTCACTTGCGGCCACTGCATCCTGAATTTTTGAGTATATTGAGCTAATGCGGCGTATTGGCTGAAAAACGAGTCCCACGGCGGTAATAAACGCCGTAAACTCTCCAACACTCATCCTGCCGTCATAAACTTCTCTTCCCCCGACAAAAATAACCGCTGCAAGCCCTAACGCTCCGACAATCTCCATCATGGGAGAGACTATGTCTCCGACATAAACAGACTTCATATTTATCTTAAAAAACTGCCAATTTTGAACGCTAAATCTATCTAGTTCAAACCTCTGCGTTGCATTTGCTTTTATGATTTCACTGTTGTTAAAAACTTCCGTAAGACGGCTCACGACATCGGCATTTTTCTCTTGTGAACGGCGAGAGTATTTTTTGAGTTTTTTACCTATCAATAAAATCGGATAAACCACAACCGGCAGCACTACTAGCGAGTAGAAGGCTAGAAGCGGGTTTAGGTATATCACATAGCCTACAAGTGCGACAACGGTCAAACTCTCGCGAAAAAGCTCAGGAAGCATGTTGGAGACAAAATACCTTATGCGCTCAATATCGTTTGTAACCCTCGATATAAGCTCGCCGCTACGGTTGAGATACAAAAACGTCATGTCAAGATTGATGATTTTTTCTAAAAGTATCTCACGAAACCTCGTAACAATATGCTGACCGATATAGTTCATAAAAACCGACTGAATGTATCTGCCGGCGGATTTGAAAAAATAGATACCCACAAGCCCAAAGGGAATCATGTAGAGCATCTCCTCTTTTTTTTCTATGAACATCTCATCCATTAAAGGCTTCATGATATGTGCCGTTGCGGTTGTTGCACTAACCGTAAAAGTTATACCGATAAGTACTAAAAAATACTCAAATTTATACTCTTTTATATAGGGCAGATAGCGTTTTAAAATTTTTTTCAATAACTCTTCTTTTAAAGTATAGACTACTGTTTTTGGAGAAATTTTATCCAAAAAACAAAAACAAGTACTGAATAATCTAAATTTCATTATATTTTATGTAAAATCCATAAATGAAAATATGCATAGTAAAGCTCTCGGCTATAGGTGATATCATTCACGCAATGGTTACGTTGCAATTTATCAAAAAAGTGTTGCCACATTCACGCATTGACTGGATAGTGGAGGGTGCATTTGTGGATGTACTTAAAAACAACCCTCACATTGATAACATTTTGCCCATAAACCTCAAATCGCTCAAAAAGAGAAAGAGCGAGATTTTTACGCAGTATAAAATCCTAAAAACCTACTCAAAAAACAACTATGATATTGTTATAGATGCGCAAGGGCTTCTCAAATCCGCCATTGTGGCTAAAATCATCGGCGCAAAAACGGTTGCGGGTTTTGACAAAAAGTCTATCCGTGAGGGAATCGCCTCTCTTTTTTATGACAAAAAAGTCTCTATCGCCTATGATGCCAACACCATAGATAGAAATGTTGCCGTGCTTTGCGAACCGCTTGGCATAAAAGTATCAAGCGATGAGATTGTAAAAAAAGAGAAGTTTTTATTTGCATCTTCACAAGTGTCAAATCTGCCGGAGATTTTTAACATTTTTGTCATAGGTTCGACGTGGGAGAGCAGAAACTACCCAAAAGAGAAGTTTGTAGAGATTGCAGAGGCACTCAAAATACCAACGCTTATAGTCTGGGGAAGTGATGAAGAGCATAAAAAAGCTCTTTGGATGCAAGAGCAATCAGAGTATTTGAAACTACTTCCTCGCGGCTCGTTAGATGAACTAAAGTATGTTATCTCAAAATGTGCGTTGCTTATAGGAAATGACACCGGACCGACACATATGGCGTGGGGGTTAAATGTGCCCTCCATCACTATCTTTGGACCAACACCGACAAATCGTGTCTATGTCACGCCCATAAACAGAGTGGTAAAATCTTCAAGTGTTGTAAATCACTACAAACTCAACAAAAACGACTTTTCTATACAAGAGATAGAAGCAGACGAAATCATACAAATCGCAAAGGAGTTAAGAAAACAATGAGTCAAATTATTATTTTTTCAAAAATACAAAATATGTATCAAAAGAGGAAGAATATCCCATTAAATAGAAAATCAAGGATTTTATAAAATGAATATATTAGTCTTAGCATCATCAAATGCATCTTACAATAGCGTAAGACCTGAAATGGAAATTTATATCTCTTTGTTTAAAATGGGCTACAACATTGTCATAATGACAGAATTGCATAGTGCTTATACGCCAAAATTTAAAGAAACTGGCATTAAAATAATAGATGCATCTTATGAAAAAAAAATATCATTCTCTTTAATTAAAAACATACGAAATGCAATTAAAGAACATGAAATAGATATTGTTTATGCTACTAATTCAAAAGCTATATTTAATGCTATATTTGGTTGCATTGGTACAAAAGTCAAATTAATAACCTACAGGGGAACAACCGGTGGACTATATCGCCATGATCCAAGCTCTTATTTCAATGCTCTTAATCCGAGAGTTAACGGTATCATATGTGTTTCAGAATCTGTTACAAAACATGTAAAAAAACAAGTTTTTAGCAACTCAAAAAAAATAATAACAATATACAAAGGACATGATATATGTTGGTATGATCAGTTTGAGGCAAATTTGGAAGCATTTGGTACAAACAAAAATAATTTTAATATAGCATTTGTTGCAAATGTGCGACCGCACAAGGGTCTTATGTATGTTTTAAAAGCAGCTTATGAGTTGGCAGATATTAAAGATTTTCATATTTTACTTATAGGCGATAAAATAGACAAAGAACCTTATATGTCAGAGATAGAAAAGAGCGGTATGAAAGAGAGAATACATATAACAGGTTTTAGAAATGATGTTCCAAGTATCGTTCGTTCTTGTGATGTTCTAATTCACGCATCAACAAGAAAAGAGGGATTACCAAGAATTATTTTAGAGTCTTTGGCAAGTGGTACTCCCGTAATTGCTTCTGCAAATGAAAGTTCCCTAGAGATAATAGAAGATGGTTTGAATGGTTTTATAGTTCCAATCAAAGATGCAAAAGCAATCGCTGAAAAAATAAGATATCTTCACGATTCAAAGGAATTATTAGAGTTTCTCTCAATACATACAAAAGATGTTATCGAATCAAAATTATCCCATAAAGAGACAGTCACAAAACACGATGAATACTTTAAATCAATATACTCAAATACTGTTTGACTTCATTCTCTAAATTAAAAATAGAATCAATTATCTCTTTGTTTTTATTTGTACTTCTGTTTTTTATTGTATAAATTGCATGTTCTAAACATTTTTTTAAATCATCAATATTTCTATCCTTTGCCATATCAAAATCAAGCCCCATTTCCCTAAACTCTTTAAAAGAGGTGTTCTCATAACATATCGCAAAAAGTCCGGCTTTCAATGCCTCTAAAAATGCATTCCCAAAACCCTCGGCATGGCTTGGGAATAAAAAAATATCGGATTTTGCCAAATAATCATCCACTTCTGTAGTAAATCCAATAAGTTTTATCTTGTCTTTATAAACCAAAGAATTATAAAAAAACATAAATTCATCTTTATATTTTTCTTCAAAACCACCAATAATGTAGAATACAAAATCTATATTTTTCTCATAAAGAATTTTACATGCCTCGATAGCATCCTGCTGCCCCTTGCCTTTTGCAATTCTACCTACATGCGCTAAAGCCAACTTATCGTGGGGAATTTTTTCTATCTCTTTAGCCTCTATTGCAGGATAGATTAAAATTGATTTGGATTTTTTTGCAAATGGTATTATATGTTCTACATTTTTTTGTAAGTGTTTACATATTGACACATGATAGTCTACTTTGCTGTAAATTAATTC
Source organism: Sulfurimonas sp. (assembly GCA_041652055.1). GTDB lineage: Bacteria > Campylobacterota > Campylobacteria > Campylobacterales > Sulfurimonadaceae > Sulfurimonas. The sequence goes on from JBAZIE010000022.1 coordinate 23,983, forward strand.
ATGAAAAAAATCTTTTTTTGGCTTAGACTTTGTAGTTCCATGCCTAATAATAAGGTTTAAATCAAACCCTAAAAACGCAAAATATAGCGTCTTTAATTCACTTGCGCCAAAATAGACAATATTTTTTATTTTATGTTCTTTTAAAATGGCTCTAACATTAAAAAAGATACTCATGCTAAGAGATGAGCTAAAATCAATGCTTTTAAGTACAACTTTATTGTCTATACCATATTCATAGAGATTATTATGAATATATCCAGCATACTTTGCAATAACAACTACATTTGAATATATTGATAATTTTTTGGCTAATTTTATGGCATCTATCTCCATACCGCCAAAATTTGGCGACAAACATATCAATGCCGTATTTGAGACTTCTTTTTTAAATTTCATTTATTATCCACCTTTACAAAAATTTTTATAATTATGTATTTTTACATTATTTAGCTTTATTGCCAAATATAAAAAACTATCAAGTTGTTTTTTGATACAATCACAAAAAATATGGGCTTGCAATGACTTATATAACGAGAGCGTCTTTTATAAATTACTTAATTGTTTTATACGCTTTTTTTATTCCACTATCAAGAGCTGCTTTAACTGGAATAAGTATCTTGCTTTTTACATTGTGGATTTTCAATAAAGATTTAAAAAAAAATATTAGCTTTTTAATTTCCAATAATGTTATTTTATATTTAATTCTTTTTATTTTTTTCAATGTCTTGTCGCTATTGTGGACAAACAATGTAGAGAGTGGACTCTTTTATATAAAAAAATATTGGTATTTTTTACCTTTGTTCGTTATCGCTTCATCAATAAATAGGCAATATATTACATATACAATTTCGGCATTTTTAATTGGGATGTTACTTAGTGAAATCGTCTCATATGGAATTTTTTTTGAACTTTGGACATTTAAAAAAGCTAGCGTAAATTTTCCAAATCCGTTTATGCATCACATACAATATTCTATGTTTTTAGCTTTTACTTCTTTACTACTTCTAAATAGATTTTTTCACGAACAAACACTTAAATCAAAAATAATCTATATATTATTTTTTTTAATAACTACAGTTAGCCTCTTTTTTAATTCTGGCAGAACAGGACAAATTTCATTTGTCGTTTCTATATTTGTTGTTGCATTTTTAAATATAAAAAATAAAATTTTAGCTTTTCTTGGAATCTTTTCATTGATAATTACTATATTGTTGACTTCATACAATATAAGTCCCAATTTTAAAAATAGATTTGATGAAGCTATTCGTGATATAGATAAAATGAGTGCCAAAAGTGATTACAATACTTCGCTTGGCCTAAGAGCAGGAGCTTGGAAAATTGGTATAGAAATATTTTTGGAAAATCCAATAGCAGGAATTGGTATTACAAATGATATGAATATGTTAAAAGATACAATTTCTCAAAAATATCCACATATGAATGACGTCAAACAGATACTTCATTACCATAATTTTTATATACAAACTGCTGTTCACCTAGGAGCAATCGGTGTTTTTCTTTATATTATGATTTTTTACAATATCTTAAAACTAAATATAAAAGACAGAAAATATTTTAACCTAAGTGTTATTTTTATAGTAATTTTTTCTTTAGTAAATATAACTGAAAATATATTTCATCAAAAATTTTCTCAAGCACTTTTTGCACTGTTTGTAGGTCTATTCATTGCTCAAAATAGAATAGAGCAAAATACCTAAATTTTGATATATAACCTATTTATGAGACCATCAGCAACTCGATAAACGTCTTCAACTTCTGGACTTGTATATTCTACATTAAAAACACAATCATGCTTAACATCTTTAGGCCAGTATCTAAACGGTGCTATAGCAAAAAATATCCCAATTGTTGGGTTTCAACTGCAATGGCCATATTTCTGACACCAGTATCATTAGATATCAAACATCTGCTATCCGATAAAAACTGCATAACTTCATTTAATGGCATTGATTGTTGTAAAATTACATTTTTTTTATTTTTAAGCGACTCAAATATATCCAAGAACTTTTCATCATCCTTAATGCCTTGTAAAATAACATGATCATAGTCAAGATATTTATCAGACATTCGATCAATAAGTATTTTAAATTTCTCCTCTTCCCAGCATTTATTTTTTACTGATGCTCCTGCAAAATATACTATTCTTTTCAAATTGTTTTTACTATATTGATTTTCATACCCATATTGCAAATCTCTTGATTTACATCCTAATATATTCAGCATCTGTATCACAGATTCGGCTTCTAAAGTAAAATCACTTCTCAATGTTGCGACATCATAAAAAAATCTTTTTATACTTCTGTATGGATAACCTATTTTTATTTTCACTTTCGAAAAAATAGCCACAATTAATGTAAAAGTACTATCAGTTAAATCAAATAATAAATCTTGCTCGGGTATATTTCTAATTTGTTTGACTCTATTCAAAAAAGAAGTTTTTTTTGCACTATTATTAGGGTCTGCTTTATACATAACCAATACATCATCAACTAAATCTGTAGGAGCACCGTACAAATTTGTATGTAAGATATTAAGCGTTATTTTAGCATTAGGAAAAAAATTTCTTAAATGAATTAAAAAAGGTCTAATATTCATAAAATCACCTATTGCTGCATGTCTTATAACCATAATACTCTTAATCTCTTGTGGTGAGCTATTTTTAAAATATTTTATTGCCTTTTGCGTAGCGAACGCACCACCATCTCTAAAATTCAATCTCATTTAAACTCCTTATGCTTTTTAAATTATTTCTAAAGTTCTTTAAAATTGCTCATGTTTCTAATTAATAAAATAAGAAAATTTAACTTATGCTTTAGTTGCAAATATCTCAGATCAAGCTTCTTTATATAAACCTAACAATATTTTAAATTTTTTCTTCATGTATTTTTTTTCTTTGTCTCTTCTATTGTTGAAAGATATAGACTCATAAACTGTTTTCTCATCAAATTGATTATCAATACAATATCCATAAGCTATAAGTTTAAGATTTTTTTCACTCGTCCAAAGTTTACAAAGATTTTGCATTTTTTGTTCAAAATTCATCATTTGAAAATTCATCCTATTTATATCAATAATAGTAAAAATATATGATGTTTGATTTTTTTTTACCAAAATATTGCCGGGTGAAAAATCTTTATGCTCAATATGTTTATCATGGAGAGTTTTTGCAAATTCTCCAAAACTAATCAAAATATCATCATGATTTTCAATATGGTCATTATCAAAAACTTGCTTCATTGTCAAATCATAATCAACTTTTTGGCTAATAAAATAGCTCTTATCAAGTAAAAAATATTTATAAAAACAAATATAGGAATATGCTTTGGCTGTATTAATTCCCATCTCACAAAGTTTCATTGCATTATGGTAAGCCCTATACGCTTTTGGTTTTCTAAAAAAAGTATAAACGATTTTATTAAAAAGAGAGGGGATCTTATAAGCTTTTACTACTACTTCTACATCATCGGTTTTTAAAACTTTTATCTGATTTCTCGCATCATGAACTAACATGTCAGAGTTTTCAAACATATTTTTAATATTTTTCGTAAAACTAATAAACTCTTCACATGATTCTATTTTATACTTAAGCACAGCTTACCTTTTAGCTCTTTTCATCGCAATTTTAGCACAATTTCATTACAATATCACAAAATTACAAAGGTGTCTTATGAATGTTTTACAGTTATGTTTATCTAAAGATTTAGGAGGCTTAGAGTTATACCCATTTAGAGCTACTCTTAAAATAAAATCTACTCTAAATATCACTACAGTTATAAACAAAGACGCTAAGTTAAAAAAATATTATGATGATGCGCAACTAGAATACTTTTCATTGTCACCAAAAAACAAACTATTTATGCTTAGTGAGGCAAAAAAATTAGCCGAAATAATTGATACAAACAAAATAGATATTGTTCATTTCCACTGGACAAATGACATGTACATAGCAGTAGCCGCAAAACTTATATCTAAGAAAAACCCTATCTTAATTCAGACAAGACATATGGGAATGAGTTCTTCTAAAGATGATTTTTTTCATAGATTTTTCTATACAAATGTAGATAAGATTTTAACTATCACCAAAGAGATACAGACTCAATTAAAAGCTTTCTTGAACTTTTCAAACGCTCCTGAAATTGAGTGTTTCTACCTTGGAACAGACATTCAAGAGCCTCTTAGTCAAGAGGAAGTAGAAGCACTTAGAGTAAAATTAGGCATTAGAGACTTTAGTGTCGGCATAGTCGGAAGGATAGAGCAAAGAAAGGGTCAATATCTCTTAATTGATGCTGTAGAAAAACTTCAAGACGTAAATGCTTACATTGTAGGTGCTCCTATGAATGAGGAATATTTAAATGAGCTAAAAGAGAGCGTTAAGCAGAGAAATTTGCAAGAGAGAGTTCATTTTTTAGGATTTTTTAAAGAACCGTTGCATTTTATGCAAGCTTGTGATGTAATAGTTCTTGCTACGGATGATGAGCCTTTTGGCTTAGTTCTCATAGAAGCTATGCAAGCAAAAACAGCAGTTATTGGAACTTCAAAGGGCGGAGTTTTAGAAATAATAGAAGATAATATTAACGGCTTGCTTTTTGAGAATAGAAATTCTGATGAATTAGCTCAAAATATAGAATTTTTAAAAAACAATCCTGATATTAAAGCTGATTTTGAAAAAAAAGCTTATGCAACGGTAGTAGAAAAATTTGACAACATAAAGCATCATGAGAAACTAGTAAAAATTTATGAAAAACTCTATAATAAAAAAAAGCCCTTTAATAACTAAGTAGTTCCCTCTTTACCTCTTCAAGTAGCTCTGCTCTCTTCTCTCTATCACTCGGCAAACTAAAATGCTTTTGCAGCTTTTCATCCCCTACACTCTTCCACCTTTTAGCGCTTGCAAAAAGATTATCCGCAAAAAAAGTCATAGTAGGTGTTCCGACCAGAGAAGCGACATGATAAGTTCCAGTTGAAGTAGAGACAAAAAGCCTGAAGTTGCTGAGAAGTTTTGCAAAGTAAACCAATCCCTCAAGTGAGAGATAAAAAACTGCGTTTACATCATAAAGCCTGTTTTGCATCTCTTCATAGAGCTCTTTTTCATCAGGTCCAAATGTTAAAACAACCTGATATTTGCCCCCTTTTATAACCTCGCGGATTAAAGTTTCATACTCATCAAGTGTGAAGTTTGCATCGCTTGAACCCCCAAAACCTACATGAAAAGCAACTACCTCTTTTTCTATGTCGTTGTTTATGCAAAAGACTTCATAGATTTTTTTTGCATCGTTAAATTCTAAAAGCGGTTTTTTATACTCTAAATTTATATCGCTAAAAAGAGCTTGTGCCAGTTTTAAGTTGTACTCAAACTCCGCCATTTTAACTTCGCTTCGTCTTTGCACAACTCTGTCTGTATAAAAAATTTGAGCTATTTTGGTCGCAGGTGCGATTCTCTTTGGAATGTGTGAGAAAAACTGAGCAATAGCCATACGCGTATTTGAAAAAAGAGTTATAGAGGTATCTATTTTCGCCTCTCTTAGTTTTGCAACCAACCCCCAAAAACTTCCCCCATCATCGACTATAACCTCATCTATAAAGTCGCAAGATTCAGCAAGAGTTTTGTTTAGCGGAGCAATACAAGCGAAGATTTTATTTTTTGGATTGTACTGTTTTAACACATAAAGCGTGGGGAGAGCCGTTATAAAATCACCGAGTTTATCTGTACGAACCACAAGAATATTCAAAAAAACTCCAATTTATTAATAGACTTCTTTTATAACCATCTTTTTAGATTGCTTCACTTTGTTCGCAATGACCGTCATTGCGAGGAGCTTGCGACGAAGCAATCTAGGTTATGAAAAAAGTCTAATGAGCTATTTTATCTTAAAAAGGCTATAATTCGCCTTATGAAACAGCCATATATCTGGGATAACTATTCGGATCAGCCCTATCCGCTTAAAGACAAAAATTATAAAAAAGAGATGCGTAAAAGGGAGTTTGGCTCACTTTTAAAGACTTTTTTTGTCTCTCTTGTTGTACTTCCCGTCTCACTCATACTTACACCGTTTGTCAAAAGAAAACAGATAGATTCGAGCGGTTTTTTTTGCATCGGTATCGATTTCGAGAGAGAGCCTGAGGCGACGCTTGCGATGGTTGAAGAGCTTGGAGTGGAGAGAGTTTTGGTGCGCTTCAAGCTTTGGGAGATGGAGAAACTTCCGCTCCTAAAAGAGTTTCTGCTTCTTTGTCATGGCAAAAAAATAACGCTCAAAATCCTGCAAGATAGAGAGCATGTTGAAGATTTAGAACTTTTGCAAAGAGATTTGGAGAACATCTTTAGCACACTTGGCGAAATAGTAGATATTTTTGAAATCGGCTCAACCATAAACAGGGCAAAATGGGGATTTTTCAGCGTCGATGAGTACAGCCATTTTTATAAAGTTGCCTATGATTTGAAAACTTCAAAGTACCCAAATATCAAGCTTGTCGGCAGTGGTGTTATAGACTTTGAATATCACTTTACGGCACACACGCTTTTTAACTTTTGCGACTACCGATTTGATGGGGTATCGTCACTTCTCTATGTTGACAGACGTGGCACACCCGAAAATATGCAGATGGGCTTTAGTCTGCTTGACAAAATCTCACTTCTTACAACCATGGTTTGGCTTAGTCCAAAAAGTGCGCATGAACTCCACATTACCGAGACAAACTGGCCAATAAGCGGCACAGCACCTTATGCTCCGACAAGTGAGTTTGAGTGTGTGAGTGAAGCGTTTTATGCCGACTACATGTTGCGTTACCACCTCCTTGCTTTTGCCTCGCAACAGGTTGATTCTCTCTCGTGGCATCAGCTTGTTGCGGCTGGGTATGGGCTTGTCGATAACAGAGAGGGTTTACGAAAAAGAGAGGCTTATGAAGTCTATAAGTACATGGTTCACACGCTCAAAAATGCGGAGTTTTTACGCCTTGATATCAAAAGAGGGCATCATATACTCCAATGTTTGTTAGAGAATGACGAATTGCTCCAAATCCACTGGTCGCTCAAGCCAAAGACCATAAAAAATGAGGATATTTTCAGACCTTTTTCTAGCAGCGGCGAAAAAATAGAGGACGAATTTTTAGAAATCGGCTCATCACCAATCTATATATTTATAAAATAGGCGAAATATGAAGATACTTATCATCTTACCAAACTGGCTTGGCGACGCAGTTATGGCAACTCCTGCCATAGAGCTTTTAGCTACTTACTATCCAAGAGCGGAGTTTACTTTTGTGGGCAGTTTTGTAGCCATTGAAGCACTCAAATACCACTCCCGTTGCAACAATGCCATAGTCGATGAGACAAAAAAAGCCCCAAACAGAGTAAAAGCCACCTATGAACTTGCCAAAAAACTAGGTAGTTTTGACATGGCACTCTCTTTTAGAAACCAAATCCACTCATCTTTGCTTTTACGCCTCACCGGAAGTGTACTTTGCATCGCTAAAAAGTCGTGGCACTCTATGTTTTTGCTCTCCCACACTCCTACCATCAAAGCAGATAAACACCTCGTCAAACAGTACGCCCAGCTTGCCATGATAAACACAGACGCATGGGACAAAAACACGCCACCGCTAAAGCTCTACATTGAACCAAAAAAATTTGACAAACCCATGATGGGCATAAACGCAGGAGCAACATACGGAAGTGCCAAAAGATGGTATCCTGAGAGGTTTGCGGCAGTTGCAAAAGAGTATAGCCGGCATTACGACATCATTATCTTTGGCGGTCCAAATGAAGTGGAGATGGCAAAAGAGATTGAAACAAACCTCAAATCCTCCAATGTGACAAACTACACAAACTTAGCAGGAAAGACAACCATAAAAGAGCTTTGCTCACTCATCGGCGGATGCTCTTTGTTTGTGACAAACGACAGCGGACCTATGCATGTTGCGGCTGCATACGGTGTTCCGACCGTATCTATCTTTGGACCGACAAAACACACGGAAACTTCCCAATGGATGAATGAAAAAAGCATCATCGTAAGACATGAGATGCCTTGCGCGCCGTGCATGAGAAGAGAGTGTCCTCTAGGGCATCATGAGTGTATGAAGAGCATTACGGCTGATGAAGTTATCATAGCCGTAAAAGAGTTAAATATTTAAACACTCTTGTATTTTTTGAATCGTCTTTGTAGTACTCTTTCCATCTACAAAGTCAACTAACGTTAGCTCTCCTGCAAACTCTGTTCCCACCACACTCTTACCCTCATAATCACCGCCCTTTACAAGCGTATCAGGTTTTATCATTTTTATAAGCTCATAGGGGGTGTCATCCTCAAACGGCACCACAAAATCCACCGCTTCAAGAGCCGCAAGCAGATATGCTCTGTCCTCTGCAATGTTGACAGGTCTTGATGGCCCTTTTAACCTTGAAACGGATGCGTCTGAATTTAGGCCCACAATCAAAATATCCCCAAAACTCTTTGCCATCTGGAGGTACTTTACGTGTCCTACATGTAGAATATCAAAACAGCCGTTTGTAAAGACAACCTTTTTACCATTTGCACGATAACGCTCCACCACCGCTTTTATCTCATCAAAGCTTTTTATATGAGCTTCTGAAGTGCTTTTATGCAGAGTTGCTTCATACTCCTCTATCTCATCAAGCGTGACCGTTGCAGAGCCTATTTTGCCCACAACAACACCCGCTGCAAGGTTTGCAAACTTCGCAGCATCCTCTATACTTTTTTTAGCACTAAGAGCAAATGCGATGGAAGCGATAACGGTATCTCCAGCACCGGTTACATCGAAAACCTCTTTTGCTAGCGTAGGAAATATCTTCATCTCATCGTCAAATACAGCAATCCCGTCTTCTGAGAGAGTAATTAGCGAAATTGCCAAATCAGCCTCTTTTTTCATCTTTAAAAGCGCTTCTTTTAAGCTTGTTTTATCTTTTATTTCGATTTTTGTAGCGAGCATCGCCTCTTTTTTATTTGGTGTTAAAAGATATGCACCGCTATATTTACTGTAGTCGCTCCCTTTTGGATCAACCAAAACCTTAACGCCTGCTTTGTTGCAGAGTTTTATAACCCCCTGACACAGCTCATTAGTTAAAACGCCTTTTCCATAGTCTGATAAAATGACGGTGTCATACCCAGAAACAGTATCTCTAAGCGAATTTAAAATCTTATCTACTGAGGATTTTTCTATCTCCTCTTTACTCTCTTTGTCATATCTGAGTATCTGCTGCGAAGCTGCAATTACACGGCTTTTCTTAGATGTCTTTCTTCCATTTTGGACAATTATTCCGCCTACATCAACACCTATGTTTTTTAGCAAAGTTATAAGCTCAATCCCATTTTCATCATCTCCTATAACACCACTAACACTTACATTTGCACCAAGGGCTTTTAAGTTGTTTATAACATTTCCGCCGCCGCCAAGAACAGTTGTTTCTTTTGCAATATCTACTATCTGCACGGGAGCCTCTGGAGAGATTCTCTCGCAGCTCCCCCAAAGATAGTGGTCTATCATCAGATCACCGATGACCAATATTTTGGGAGTGAAATCTTTCATGTTTTTCATTATTTGGCTTCTTCCTCATAAACTCTTTTAATTTCACTTATATAAGCTTTGATTGCGTCTTCCATCTCAAAATGGGGTTCGTACCCCAAAATCTCTTTTGTGGAATCAATATCTGCTTCAGTATGGAACTGATAACTGCCAATAAATGGGTTTGGAATATATTCACATGGCAAGGTTGTTCCAAGTTCACGTTGCAAAATATCTACTATATCTTGAAAACTTCTTGCTTTGCCGGTTCCGACATTGTAGATGCCGCTTTTTTTTGGATTCATCGCTTTTATATTTGCCTGGATAATATCTTCTATATATATGAAATCTCGCAAAATCTTATCGCTATCTTCAAAAAGACGCGGATTTTTACCAGATAATATCTGATGTCCAAACTGCAAAACCATCGATGCGGTCGTGTTTTTAAAATACTCTCTTGGACCATAAACATTGAAATATCTGAGTCCGACTATAGAAATGTCGCTATTTTGCATGTACTCTTTACTTAAATTATCCATACAAAGTTTTGAGAATCCGTAGACATTTTGCGGTGCTTCGCGCCCTACTCTCTGAGGAGATGGCGCATTTCCGTAAGTTGCCGCCGAGGAAGCATATATCATATTTGCATTGTGTCTAATTGCTAACTCTAGTAAATCTTTGTAAGCATTTACGTTTGTTTTTATCATCAAATCTTGTTCTTGAGCAGTCGTATCGGAAATAGCAGCTTCATGAAAAATATAATCAAATTTATAGTTTAATTCTAGATTCAGCAATGCATCTTTATCGTTAATATTACCGCTTATTACTTCACCTCTAAAACCGATTAAATTTTTAAAATGTCCAAAGCTCTTTAGGTTTCCGTTTGAGAGTGTTTCGCCGCTTCTAAAGCTGTCAAAAACAACGACTTTGGCATCCGGATGATTCTCTTGAAAGTAAAATGCCAAGTTTGAACCTACAAAACCGGCACCACCCGTTATTAAAATATTTTTATCTTTTAAATCACTGTTTATATATCTCATTCGCGCACCATAGCCTGTAAAGTTTAACAAAATAATAACAGATAAACTATTAACAAGCATTTAAGAGTTATATCATTATAATTTGTCTGAAATTAGAATTCAAAGGTATAAAAATGAAAAAAATCGTTATGTCTGTTGTTGCCCTAACCGCAACTACTGCTTTAATGGCCGCTGTCGAAGCTGGTGCTTGTCAAGGATGCCATGGTCAAGACTGGAGTAAAATAGCTCTAGGCAAATCTAAAAACGTTGCTGAAATGACTCATGCTGATATAGCAACTGCACTTAAAGGCTACAAAGCCGGCACATACGGTGGGCCAATGGCTGGACTAATGAAAGGTCAGGTAGCTAAATATTCTGACGCTGATTTAGAGGCATTTGCACAAACTATCGGTAAATAATCTACCTAAATTGCCCCTTTGGGCAGTTTAAATTTCCCCTCTTCACTGTATCAAAAAATATTATAAATCTAACAAAAACTAAAACATTAAAATGATTAATACATCTTTAAGAATAAACTCATTACAATTCGAGCGAAATTAAAATCAAAGGGTGTTAAAATGAAAAAAATAGTTATGTCGATTGTTGCTCTAACTGCAACTACTGCTTTAATGGCTGCTGTAAATGCAGGTGCGTGTGCTGGTTGTCATGGTGCTGATTGGGCAAAGGTTGATATGGGTAACAAAAACGTTGCTGCAATGAGCAAAGCTGATATCGCTGCTGCGCTTAAAGGCTACAAAGCTGGTACTTACGGTGCTGCTAAAAAAGCTCTTATGGTTGGTCAAGTTTCTAAGTATTCTAACGAAGAACTAGACGCTTTCGCACAAACAATCGGTAAGTAATTTATCTTGAATTGCCCTCTTGGGCAATTCAACTCTTTTTCAAAAATTCTCTCTCTTAAAATTAAAATCTTTTTTCTATTCCGGCTTGTAACTTTTTTTCAAAGCTTCTTTTTTCTGTTCCTGTTTTAGAGCATCATTTAACTCATCTTCGCCATCAAATTTAGCGGCATTTAAAAACTTCTCTTCATCATCAAACTGACCATTTTTTATCGCCCATAAAAATGCAAATAGCGCAACTGCTCCCAAAAAAATAGACACGCCAAGCATCATTGTAATTACCCAATTATCCACGTCTTAATCCTTATTCCATTTATGACGTATTCGCATTGAGTTTCCGACAACTAAAAGCGAGCTAGCAGACATTGAGATAGCTGCCGCCAAGGGTATGACATATCCTGCCATTGCAAGAGGGATTGTCAAAGCGTTATATATCAGCGATATAAAAAGATTTTGCTTTATTAGACCAAACGTTGTGCTGCTTATTTTAAAGGCATCCTCTAATGATTTTATAGAGTTGTTTAAAAGGACTACATCCCCAACTTCGACGGCTATATCGCTTCCGCTTCCCATAACTATTCCTATATCAGCCGATGCTAAAGCTAAAATGTCATTGACACCGTCTCCAACCATCACGACACTTCTATTTTTGCTATGCAGTTTGTTTATAAACTCTGCTTTACTTTGGGGGGTCTGTTCATAAAAAAGGTTATCAATACTTACTTGTGATGCCACTTTTTTCGCTGCGTTTTCATTGTCTCCTGTTAGCATTATTACTTCTATTTTCATCTTTTTCATAGATTTAACAAGCTTTTTTACACCCTCTTTTATCTTATCTTGGAGCTCATAAACGGCTACAACTCTTTGGTTTATTACAAAATAAAAAAGCGTCTCTTGAGTAAAAAAATCCACCTCTACACCATTTTCATCTAGAAGCTTTTTATTGCCTCCAAGCAGCTGAGTCTCTCCAAATTTAGCTTTGATTCCCTGCGCTGGAATTTGTGAAAACTCATCAAAGAGAACATCAATAATATTTTCATCCTCTTCTTTTATATACTTTAGCACTCCCTTTGCAACAGGATGGTTAGATGATTTAACAAGCGAATAGAGCAGTTTTTTATCAAAAGATTCAAAAACATGCTCCTTTATAACCTCAGGTTTTCCTACAGTAATAGTTCCCGTCTTATCCAAAATAAGGGTGTCAACTTTAGCCATAATCTCAAGTCCTGCTGCCTCTTTAAAAAGAACTCCTCTTGAAGCACCCAAGCCAAGCCCTACCAAAGTCGCAACAGGAGTAGCAAGAGCCAACGCACACGGACAAGCTATGATAATAACAGATACAGCTACCATCAAAGAGGTCTCGAAGCTATGCGGCCAAAACCACCATCCTAAAAATGTCAAAAGTGCAAGACCCAAAATAGCAGATGAGAAGTGTTCTGAGAGCCTGTTCGCCATCTGCTGAATTTTTGGTTTTTTGTTTATTGCAGATTCCAAAAGTTTTACAATATTTGAGAGAGTTGAGTGCTTAAAATCTTTTGTAGCTATAAAGTGTATGTCGGCATCAATACTAAGCGTGCCGCTTATTACACCTATTCCTACACTCTTATATACAGGCTCGCTCTCGCCTGTCAAATTTGACTCATCAAACGAACCACTCCCTTTTATTATCTCCCCATCAAGCAAAACCTTTTCCCCGCTTGTAACAACGACAATATCACCGACTTTTACATCATCAAGCTTACATGTTACTATTTTCTCATCTTTAACGACTTTAACCTCGCTAGGAATACTATTTGCAATTTTATCAAGCGTATCGGCAGCGTTTTTCTTGCTTAAAATCTCTAAAAACTTGCCAATTAAAACAAATGTAATAATCATACTTACAGAGTCAAAATATGCCTCACCTTTTTGAATGAGTGTGATATATATTGAGTAAATATATGTTAGAGTTGCTCCTGTTGCAACGAGCAAGTCCATATTTATGACTTTTGTTCTCAGCCCGTAATAACCGCCTCTAAAAAATACCCAGCCGCTGTAAAAAAGCACTGGAGTTGCCAAAATGCCCTCTGCAATGTTTAGTATTGTTTTTACGTCTTGCGTAATACCGCTAAAGTATCCTGCATACTGCGCGACCGCTATCCACATGATGTTCATAGATGCAAATATTGCAACCGCCATCTTTAGGTAGTAAGCCTTTCTCTCCTTGTTGGCATGCGTCTCCTGCGCCATTGAATCGTAGGCAAATGCGTTGTAGCCAATGGAGCGAATGGTGTCAATAATAGCCGAGAGCTTTACAACATCATCTGCCCAGACGATTGTCGCCTTATTATTTGTAAAATTTATATTTGCCTCTATAACTCCATCCATTTTATGTAAAACTTTCTCATTTAACCACACGCAAGCCGAACAGTGAATTCCCTCTATAATCAAAGAGACTTCGCAAAAACCATCTTTGTTTATTTTTACAAACTTGTCATAAAATGATTGGGTGTCAAAACTTGAAGAATCTTCAAAATTTTGAGAGGGCGGAGAGAGGGTTATGTTTTTGCTTTTTTCATAAAAACTCTCCAAACCTTCATCTTTAAGCAGATGAAACACTCCCTGACAGCCGCTGCAGCAGAAGTAGTTCTCTTCATCCTTTATCATAACAGATGGTTCAAATTCTAGATGACAATGTGAGCAGGCTATTTTAGAGGGCAACTTCAAACTTTCCGAATTTTGTATTTTTATGGATTCTATTCCACTGCTCAACATGTCCGCTCATGCAGATATAGACTCCGTTTTCTTTTATGGCTTTTGCAAATCCTATGGCCATTCCCAAATTCAGACTGGCTTCAACATTGTCTATCTCAAATGGCTTCATTGCACCGACAAAGACAATTTTTCTATCTTCAAATATTTCCGCCAAAAATTCAGCGCTTAAATGCATCGTATCAGTTCCGTGGACAATTATAAATGTATTGTCTTTAGACTCCATAATAATATTTGCTATTCTTTTTCTGTCATCCATGGTCATATCTAAGCTATCTTTATAGACGACGCCTGCCAAATCATATTTGAAATCCGTGCTTTTTAAAATCTCTTCTATTGCACTGTTGTTAAATGGAACTTCCAGCTCTCCGCTTAATGGATTATATTTTTTATTAAATGTACCACCGCTATTTAGTATTAACACCTATATTTCCTCTAACTTTGAAACTATTTTTGTAGCTTTTGACTCACAGTGGACTCTATTTTCATCAAACAGGTAGGTCTCTCCTACTCCTGCTGCAAATGCCGCCTCAATATCGCTCTCTTTATCTCCGACTAAAATTGAGTTTTTCAAATCGATATCAAACTCTTTTTGGGCTTCCAAAAACATACCTGGTTCAGGTTTTCTGCAACTGCATGCACCGGATATTTCGGGATGATGTGGGCAATAATAGACTTTTTTTATATCAATTTTATGCTTTGCAAACTCTTTTATCATCCATAATGTAAGATAATTAAAATCTTCTTTGCTGTAGTAACCTCTAGCAATTCCGGACTGATTTGTAACAATAACTATGATATAGCCTCTATCTTGATACTTTTTACAAAGTTCAAATATGCCTTCTACAAACTCAAAATCTTCAATCTTATAAAGATAATTTATCTCAATATTAACAACACCATCACGATCTAAAAAAAGCGCTCTGTTCATAAAGAATCAACTAACACCGTTGCCAAAAAGCTCTTTTTCTATAATATCACATATTATATGTCCGATTAATATATGCGCCTCTTGGATTCTTGGTGTAGAATCAGACGGCACAACTAAAGCTATATCAGCTATTTTAGCCATTTCTCCGCCATCTCTACCGACCAAAGCAACAGTTGTTATACCTTTTTGTTTTGCACTCATGAATGCATTAATTATATTTTTTGAGTTTCCTGAAGTTGAAATACCTATAAAAAGGTCTCCCTCTTGCCCCATGCCCTCAAGCTGACGTGAAAATACCTTATCGTACCCATAATCATTTCCAATAGCAGTTAAACATGATGTATCGGTTGTAAGAGCAAGTGATGGTATGGAAGGTCTGTCAAATCCGTATCTTCCTACAAGCTCAGCTGCAATATGCTGCGCATCAGCTGCACTTCCACCGTTACCTGCAAGTATAGTTTTGTTTTTGCCTCTATATAGCTTTACGCACAGCTTTGAGACCTCTTCGATTTTATTAATCAGACTCTCATTTTCATAGATAGCTTGTTTTGTTTCATACGATTTTTTAATTTGATCTTTAATATATTTTTTCACATAACATCCTAAAATAGTATGTAAAATAATACCATATAATCAATTGTTAAAGTTTCAAGAATAGATAAAGATATTTGTAAAAATTATAATATCTTAATAAAATTGTTGTTTTGATTTTAGTTGAATTTAATTTTGGTTTTATGATTGGTAAAAGTGAGAGTTGTTGTTAGTAGAAATGATCAACTAGGCAGCGACCTACGTTTCCACACCTGACAGGTGCAGTATTATC
>JBAZIE010000023.1:0-38863 GCA_041652055.1 Sulfurimonas sp.
TGTTAGCTATATTTTTTGAACTCTCAAAAGCTGCTACGTTTGCCTGATAAGAGCGTGTTGCTTCTACTAAATCGGCCATTTCGATAACAGGATTAATATTTGGATATGCCACATAACCGTTTGCGTCCGCATCTGGATGTGCAGGGTCAAACTTCATCTTTGGCTCTCTGTCGTCACGTGAAATCTTATCGACTATAACGCTCATTATAGCAGGATTTACTTTTTTGCCAAAATCGCCCTCATTTAAAGGGTCGCTGTATCCTACACTGTCCGTCATGCCGCTTAGTGCCTTGTTAAACTGCTCATTAAAGTCAATTGCTTTAAAAACCACCTCTTTTCTTCTGTAAGGTCCGCCCTCATCAGTTCTAGTAGTTTGTGCATTTGCAATGTTTTGAGAGATTGTGTTTACGCGAACTCTTTGTGCAGATAATCCGTAACCGCTGATATCAAAACTATTTAAAAAGTTACTCATTTTTCTTTCCTTTATAACTTTGTTTGGATTGCCGCGCTTCGCTCGCAATGACGAGAAAGAGAGATTGCCGCGCTTCGCTCGCAATGACGAGAAAGAGAGATTGCCGCGCTTCGCTCGCAATGACGAGAAAGTGTTTCGCAATGCCAGTCATTGCGAGGAGTGGAGCGACGAAGCAATCTACTCATCAACTAACCTTAGAAGACGAATCTATAACGCTTTTGTAGATCTCTGAATTTTTTTTCATAGCACTGACTAAAGCGGCAAACATAATTGAGTTTTTGCTCATCTCAGTCGTCTCAACATCCAAATCAACGCTGTTGGCGTCATTTCTTGCCATATGGCCGTCTCTGAAAAACGTTTTTGCTCTGCTTGATGATTTCTCATCTTGTAGAGGTATATGTGCCACATTTGTTTGAGCCATCTCTAGTTTTGGGCTTTTTTGGTTTAAAATTTTTGCTTTTTCCTGCGCTAATGCGTTTTCAAAGCTGATATCTCTTGGTCTGTAATATGGAGTGTCAGCATTTGCAATATTTGATGCTATCATATCTTGGCGAACGGCTCTAAAATCAAGCGCTTTTGCCGCGAGATGATGTGATGCTGAAATTTGTATGCTCATCTTAACTCCTTTGATAAAAGAGTATAAGCAAATAAAGTTCCAAGTCTAGTCACTGCGAGCGAAGCGGGGCAGTCTAGTTTTTAGAAGTGCTCTTAAGCAATAATTAATCTTATATGCTTCATAATGTTTACCAAGGTTATTAGAGTAACCTGAATTTTGTTTTACAAGGAGTTCTTATGAAAAGAGCTGGTTTTACTATGATAGAGTTGATATTTGTTATCGTTATTTTAGGTATTTTGGCGGCGGTTGCATTGCCGAGATTTATTGGTGTTTCTCAGCAGGCTCACGATCAAAAAGTTAGAGCGTTTATAGGCACTCTAAACAGAACTGTCGGACCTGCTATGTGGGCAAAGTCTATAGCTGATGGTGATAATGGGAATATTCAGGCTGCTGATTGTACTGCTTTGGTTTCAACACAGCTTGACGCGCTTCCGGAAGAGTTGACTGATAATGGTGACTGTTCATTTCAAGGAGTTACCGCAAATGGCGCTACATTTGGAGTAGGTTTTACTGATGGAAATGCTACAAATGCACCGGTTTGGGCAGAGAACAACGATACTGTATAATATATTATTTCTCGTTCCCAAGCTCCTGCTTTTCTCGTTCCCAAGCTTCTCTCGTTCCCAAGCTTCTGCTTGGGAATGCATATGTAAGTAGTTATTTTCAAGTTATTTTAGAATAATTTTAAAATTATTACTTAAGGTTTTTTATGAACTCTTCTAGAGCTTTTACCATTATTGAGCTTATTTTTGTCATCGTTGTTTTAGGTATTTTAGCTGGTGTTGCTCTCCCTAGATTTGAATCAACTAGAGAAATGGCAGATATTGCCAAGGGGAAAGGGGATGTTGTAACAATCCGCACAGCTATTGCAAATGAAAGACAGAGTAGAGTCATTTTAGGCACTCCGAGCTATCCAACCAACGCCGAGCTAGATGCAGGCGGACTTTTTGGCGGAGTTTTGATGAATCCTATGCCATCGGGCAGTACGTCAGGCAATTGGGATAATAACGGAGCAAACGGTAACGGCTCTTATCGATACTGGGTTGGAACAACATCTACGCAGTTTGACTATAATGCTACAAGCGGTAATTTTGGGTGTACAACTAACACTGGCGACTGCAACGCACTCGTTGACTGATTTATTTTTCTAAAGTATCGGACTGCTTTAAAGCTTTGCACTACTACAATATAGTACTTCTTAACTCACCTCTAGAACAGTTTACATATGAATCACATAAGACAATAGAGATCGGCACAAAAGTAAAAGTTAAAGTTAGAAACAGAGATGCTATTGGTGCGGTAATATCTGCTTCTAGAGAGCCGGAGTTTAAGACAAACGAGATTTTGGAAGTTTATGACTCTCTTTACTCTGACAAACAGCTCTTGCTTGCTCAGTTTATATCTTCTTACTATTTTTGCTCGCTTGGCGAGGCACTTGGGCCTATGGTGGCGTATGAGCGTGGTATGCATTCCCATGCAGAGCATGGGAACGAGAACAAAATATCATCCTCTATAATTCTCTCAGACAAACAAAAAGAGGCTTTAGTTTTTTTAAAAAAGCATAAAACATCACTTCTTTTTGGCGATACCGGCAGCGGAAAAACAGAAATCTACATGTACTATTTTAGTGAGATGATAGAGCAAAACAAACGCTCTATTTTTCTTATGCCTGAAATCTCGCTCACACCTCAAATGAACCAAAGACTGCACAATCATTTTGGCGATGCAGTTGTTATGTGGCACTCAAAACTTACTCCAAAACAAAAAAAAGAGGCACTGGAGAAGATTTACGACAGAAGAGCAAAGATAATCGCAGGTCCACGCTCGGCTCTGTTTTTGCCTATCAAAGATTTGGGTCTTATTGTTGTAGATGAGGAGCACGACGAGAGTTACAAGTCATCTGCAAGACCTCGTTACAACGCAAGAGACATCGCCATATATATGGGGAAACTCTATGACATTCCTGTTGTTTTGGGAAGTGCTACGCCAAGTTTGACAACTTATGTAAAGTTTCCACATGTAAGACTAAAGGGTGGATATTTCAGCTCTAAAAAAGAGTTTGTTTATGAGAGGAGTGCGGAGAGCTTGTCTCCTTTGATCATGGAGAGTTTAAAAAAGAGTCTTCTTGCCAAAGAGCAGACAATAGTTTTTCTCCCCACGCGTGCAAATTTCAAGTATCTTATCTGCTCGGATTGCGGGCATACGCACAAGTGCGTTTTTTGCAGTGTAGGAATGAGCATCCATCAAAAGTCGCGCTCTCTTAAATGCCACTATTGTAATTTTGCTCAGGCAATTCCGCAGATTTGTTCTGAGTGCAAAGGTCATAATCTCTCAAGTTCAAGACTGGGAACGGCTGAGGCGGTCAAAGAGATAAAAGAGGCGTTTGCAGAGGCTAGGATTGAGCAGTTTGACAGAGATGTTATAACTACGACAAACAAGCTAAAAAGTGCACTAAAGAGATTTAACGACAAAGAGATTGATATCTTGGTCGGAACTCAGATGCTAAGCAAAGGGCATGACTATCACGGAGTGGCACAGGCTGTTGTTTTGGGCATGGACAACATGTTAAATATGAGCGATTACAGAGCAAGAGAAAAAGCGCTCTCAACTCTCATACAAGTAGCGGGAAGAAGCGGGCGAAAAGAGAGTGCAAAAGTTTTGGTGCAGAGTTTTAACGAGAGCTTTTTTGGCGCTTATGTCGATAAGTATGAGGATTTTTTAGAGGAGGAGAAGGAGTACCGCAAAGAGCTCTATCCGCCCTATAAAAAGCTTTGCCGAATACTCTTCTCACACAAAAACGGCATAAAAGCCGAGGCAGCCATGAACGAGATGCAGCAGTGTCTGAGAAATTTTTCAAACGTAGAGATAGTCGGCTATGGGAAATGCGGTATTGAGAGGGTTGCGGACAAGTACAGATTTGAGATACTTCTGCGCTCGGATAAAAGCACGGATATTATAAAAGCGATTTCGACATGTAAGAACAGTCTTGCAGAAGTGGACATGGACCCTATCGAATTTGTGTAAAAATACTTATTGACTTTAGATACTTTTATAAAAAAAGAGCATAAAGTGTCAGTTTTTCTCCCCTATCCGAGAGATAGGGGTAGCTTTAGGGGGTTGTAGGGACTTTAGTCCCTGCCACTAAAACGGACGAGTTCGTTTTAGTGCGTAACATTAACTATTTGTGTATTGTCAAAAAACCAGTAAAACGCCATCATAACGCCCGTAGTCTTTTGATAATTCTCATCAAACATAAACTTTTTTGCTTCATCAACAGGAATATAAACAACCTCTATATCCTCATCATCAAGTCCGCCGCCGTTATTTACTTTCATTGAGTCATCGCAAGGGGCATAGTATAGCGTTTGATGGGTTCCAGATATTCCCACGCTTGTATAAAAAGAGCTGATTTTTTGGATATTTTCTATCGGTATATCGTAACCGCACTCTTCTAAAACTTCCTCTTTTGCGATTTGAGTATGGCTTAGATTTTTATCGACAATTCCAGCGCAAAGCTCATACATCATGCCGTTGTCTCTGTTTTTGTTTAGCACGGTAGCGCGAAGCTGTTTTACGAGGATAAAAGCATTTTTTTCTCTGTGCCAAAGTAGCACTGCAACGCTATCGTGCGCAATTACCGCTTCCCATGCTCTCTCAACCCCTTTGATAGAGTAGTTGATTAAGATGGGTTTTATAAATTTGGGATTTTCAAGAGTCTGAACCCTGTTTATCTTGTACACATTGTTCTCCGTTAAAAAAGTAGCAGACATTATCAGGCATGGAAACTCTCGTAAATTTTGTTGCGTTTGATACATGCAGATTTATGCTCTCGTCGTAATTTGCCTTAAGTTTTAAGAATGCATTTCTCTCTTTGCCTGCTAACTTCTTAGTGGCTACCTGAACAACCCTTAGCGGGTCTATTGCCCGACCGTCTTTATAGAGTCCAAAGTGAAGATGCGGACCGGTTGAGAGACCAGTGCTTCCTACATAGCCTATAACTTGCCCTTTTTTAACAACTGAGCCGTTCTTCATCCCTTTTCTAAAGGAGTTTTGGTGCGCGTAGAGAGTCAAGTAACCGTCACTGTGCTGGATTTTTATCAGTTTTCCATATCCTCTGGTCTGACCTATAAAAACAACTCTTCCGTTTCCGGCTGCGAGTATTGGAGTGCCGCGACCTGCTGCATAATCGACACCTTGATGGGCGCGATATTTTTTAAGGACGGGATGAAATCTTCTTTTTGTAAAGCGAGAAGATATTCTTGCATTATGTACCGGAGTTCCAAGTAAAAAACTCTCAACCTCGTTTCCGTCTTGGTTGTAAAATCTTTCGTCACTGTTGAGATATACAAAGTGTCTTTTGCCTTTCATCTCTATCATTGCGGCTTTTAGTGTCGGCATAGAAAATGGTTTGCCTAGACGATATTTCTGCTCATAAACCATAGCAAGCGTATCACCTTTTTGGAGATCGTTTTTAAAGTTAAGAGAGTTTTGAAAGCTTGAAACAAAAATCTTTGCCAGTTTCTTTGAACCTGTCTCTCTTATGATATCGAGATATGGCGAGTGCTCTATTTTGAGAGTAAAAGCCTCGGTTTTTGTTTCGCTTATAATAGGAATAGTTTCAAAGAAATAGTCACTGTTGTTTTTATAAATATGGATTTGAAGTTCATCATTTAGAGGAATGAAAACTTGAGAAATATCTCCATTTTTCTCTCTTGTGCTTTTGCAGTGAACACCTGAGAGAATCTCTTCGCTAAGCTGCTGTTCATCCTCGTCTAGATTGTAATAAAGTGGTCCTAGTGGGAGCTTGTTTTTCTCTAAAAATGAGAGGTAAGTTTCTCCGTTACTCCAGCGAAAAGTCTCAACACGCGCGCCAAATAGGGATGTTGCCAAAAATAATAGTATAAAAAATCGAATCATTTGCTATAACCGTAACCATAAATTTTAAAATAATTTTTAAAACTTTAACAAAATTTGCCTTAGTGTGAGGTTTGTTTGATATAATCGCACTATATTATTTACAAAGTGAAAAAATGAAGAAAATATTTCTGTTTTTTATTATAACGTTAGAGCTTTTTGCAACGCTTGTTGAGTCTCCTGTTAAAGGGATTAATGATGACGCGACAGAGGTTACTATAGAGGTTGAGAAGATTGATGTCGGCGTGAGCGGTTTTATAGTTCATGAGATCTCTAAAGGGCATACGACGATTTTAAAAAATGCGATTGTGAAAAGTTATGACAAAGATAGCAAAACAGCAAAAGTCGCAATAAGTGACTATACAGCCCTTAGCAGCAGCGCTTTGCCTGATGGAAAATGGGAAGTAAAAGTCGGAGATACGGTTGTTTTGGCTTTTGGATATACAAGAGGTCTGCTAATAGCTCCTAATGAGGATATTTATTATAGAGTGACGAAAAACTCGAAACTTCAGTGGGTTCATCCCGATATTTTTGCAACACTGCTCTCTTTTAACGGTCATCCGACACCGCTAAGAAGCGATTTTACCCAGATGAGCGTTGATAGCTCTGTCGGTTTGATATTTATATTTTTAGAGAACAGAGCTTATACGCTCGATGCGAAAAGTTTTAAAATTTTGGCAATTACCGATGCGAAAGTAGAGCAGAAAGAGACAAATCTTCCGTTTTATACAAGAGTTCCGGAGATTGATGCAAACTGGTGGGGAGAGGGAAGTGACGAGCTTGAAGAGTATGAGCCTCACTACTACAAACTGATGATAAAAGCAAATCCGCAAAATAGAGAACTTTATGAGATAGTAAAAGGCGGCGGTGAAAAACTAGAAGATCTGCTTGAAGAATTTGATTTAGAAGGGAAAAAAGATGATAGAAAAAAAACATTTGGACTATTTTAGTCAAGTTGTCGGAAGCGAAAATATATATAGCGATAAAGCACATCTTATAGCCTACTCTTACGATGCGACACGTGAGCATTTTGAGCCTGACGCTGTTATATTTCCGCGAAATGAAGATGATATAAGCAAGATTTTAAAGTACTGCAACGAGCATAGAATCATTATAGTTCCTCGCGGTGCAGGAAGCGGTTTTACCGGCGGTGCACTTCCAAGCAGCGGCGGAATCGTGCTGGCTATGGAAAAGCACATGAATAAAATCCTAGAGATTGATATGAAAAATATGGTTGCAGTTGTTCAACCCGGAGTTATCAATATGGATTTGCAAAAAGCGGTTGAAGAGGTCGGACTTTTCTATCCGCCAGACCCCGCAAGCCAAGAGTACTCAAGCATCGGCGGTAACGTAAGTGAAAACGCAGGCGGCATGAGAGCTGCAAAGTACGGCATCACAAAAGATTACGTAATGGCAACGCGCGCGGTACTTCCAAACGGCGACATCATCAAAGCGGGAAAGAGAACTATAAAAGATGTGGCAGGCTATAACATCAGCGGTATTTTAATAGCTTCGGAGGGAACTTTGGCGGTGCTTAGCGAAATCACTCTCAAACTTATCCCAAAACCAAAAATGACAAAAACGGCAATGGGAATTTTTCCAACTGTTAGCATGGCTATGGAAGCGGTCTATAAAACTATGGCAAGCGGAATTACTCCTGTTGCGATGGAATTTTTGGATAATTTAACCATAAGAGCGGTTGAGCAGACTTACAAAAAAGGACTTCCTGTTGATGCAGGAGCGCTTTTGGTAACCGATGTTGACGGAAACTTGGAAGAGGATTTAAACTATCAGCTCTCCCAAATTGAGAAGGTTTTTCGTGAAAACGGATGCAGCGAGTTTAAGGTTGCAAAAGACAAAAAAGAGGCTTCGGATATCTGGTTTGCAAGACGCAACGCATCACCTTCTCTGAGTGTTTATGGAAGCAAAAAGTTAAATGAGGATGTAACAGTTCCGCGCTCTGCGCTGCCTGAGTTGTTAGAGAGATTTTATGCGATTGCTGATAAATACAACATTAAGATTCCATGTTTTGGACACACTGGCGATGGAAATGTTCATACAAACGTAATGGTTGACGGCAAAGACCCAGAACAGGTAAAAATTGCTTATCAGGCGATAGAAGAGGTGTTTCAAGCGACGATTGACTTGGGTGGAACACTAAGCGGAGAGCATGGCATAGGTCTTGCAAAAGCACCTTACATGTCTATGGCATTTACTCCCCAAGAGATGGCGCTTTTTAAATCAATTAAGATGGCGTTTGACCCAAACAATATCCTAAATCCCGCAAAGATGGGATTAAGTTAACAAACTTTATTTCATAGCCTAGATTGCTTCGTTGCAGGTTCCTCGCAATGACTGTTATTTCAAGCCCCTTAACACATTGTCATTGCGAGCTTCTTAGAAGCGCGGCAATCTAGAACGAGTTTTTCATCTCTTCGTTTTTAAGCAGGCTCTAATCAAAACAGACGACCTGATTTCTGCCATGCTCTTTTGCATGGTAGAGTGATATATCCGCATATTTGATACACTTCCAAATACTCTCACTATCATCAGGAAACATAACGGCACCAACACTTAGCGTTTTGGTAAATGTTTCAGAACCGGCAGAGATAACCTGTTTTGCGAAGTTTGTTCGAATCTTCCCCGCCAAATCTTATAGGAACGTCCGAAGAGCGTATAGACTCTTTTATAACCCTTGAAACCACTCTGATTGCCTCATCGCCTATATCATGTCCATACGTGTCGTTTATCATCTTAAAGAAGTCAATATCTATCATCAAGATGCCATACGGAGTTTTGCTTCTAAGCGCCTGCGGGATAGTTGTATCTGCAAACTCATCAAGATATTTTCGGTTAAACATTCCGGTTAGCTGATCAACCCTTGCCATCTTATTTAGTATCTGCATCAGTTTTTTACTTACAATCGCCGGCTGAGCAGTAGCGATATAATCCTCAATAAGACCGACTAGATTTCTAACTCGCATACTCTCATCTTTATCTTCAGTGACAACCGAGACTATAAGATTGAAGTCGTTTGAGATTGAGTATGGGATACATAGGTATTGCAAGTCTAGTTTGTTAAATTTGCTACATGTACTGTCAAAAATAGTAGAGTCAACGATGGTGTTGATGCGGTCTGCGCGGCAATGTCCATCTGCTAAATCACAGTGACAGCCATTTACGCTGTAAACAACATTTTTTATGCCACTATGTGTGTCCGCTTCAATGATAGTGAAATCTTTTATATCAAATTTGGTTTTAAAAACATAAGCTAGCCTGTTGTAGATATCTTCTAAACTCTCGTCATGCTCGATTGTCTGTTTAAATTTGTAAATTTCTGAGAGTTTGTCAATAGTGTCATTGATATTTACGAGCGGGTCGTGTGATATCTCTTTGTTTTTGTTTTGCACGAAAATATAGACTTTTTTATCAATTTCATCAAAAACTTTTTGGAGTTTTTCAAGCAGAGAGTTTAGCATCTGGGCAACCGCTTTGCTCTCACTTAGTTCGCCTCCATCAACCCTTTTTGAGTAGTTGCCGTTGTAAGCCGCCAACATAACGTCTCTTATGGAGTAAAAAATATTTACATAAGGTTTTAGAAATTTATTTACCACAAAAAGCACAAGAAGCATTATTATTACAGCTAGAATCGCGGTGTATGCGACTGTCATAAAGCTGCTTCCGCGCATATCCGTTATGTCGATTACCATGCTCACAGCTCCAAGAACTTCACCCTCTTTGGCATCGTGGCATGACATACAGTTTGTAGCCCCAAAAGCTGATGCGGCAAATGGGATGGTCATGCGTATCGTGCTTTTTGTCGCAGTCTCTGTTATCTCTCGCTGGATTTGTCCATTTTTTAGCACATTGTTATCTATGTCGTCACGCGCAATTTCGTTGTTAAAACCCTCTCCGTATTGCTTAATAACGGTAGGCGAGCGTGCAATCCTTCCTCGCAATGACGTTTGCAACGACCGTCTTCTTCCTCGCGATGAGAGTCATCGCGAGCGAAGCGAAGCAATCTAAAAAAATGTTGTTTTTACAAATAAGTGTTATTGTGTCATAATAGAGGTCGAATATAAGCATTTGGGGGTTTTTTGATGCCAATTTTTCATAAACTTTATAATCATGTGAAGTTTTTTATAGCAGCGTTTATAGATAAAGACCTTACCTTTTATGCTGCAAGTCTTAGTTTTTATACAATCTTTACGCTAATTCCGCTTCTGCTTATTGTGCTTACTCTTTTTACCTCCATGCCTAGTTTTTCGGACTACTATGTGAAAATGCAAGAGTTTATATTCTCAAACCTTATGCCCGTAAACTCTGATACATTAATGGGGCATATAAACTCATTTTTGCAAAACTCTGTCGAGATGAGCATGATAAGTTTTGTTGCGGTTATCGTCTCTTCGCTTCTATTTTTTCAAAACTTTGAGTACATTGCAAATAAAATTTTTCGTGCAAAAGAGAGAGGTATTTGGGATAGTGTGACAACATTTTGGACACTTCTTACTCTTACGCCTATAGGTCTTGGGGTCTCTTTTTATATAACTGGGTATGTTGCCTCTTTGATGGAGAGCAGCAAGTACACAGCCGGTATAAATATTCTTCCGTTTGTTCCGTATCTTATCATCTGGGCGCTATTTTTTCTAATATTTCAAATAGCCGCAAATACTAAAATCCACACAAAAGCCTCGCTAATTAGCTCATTTGTTACATCTGCCATTTTCAGTATCGCAAAAAATCTGTTTATCTACTATGTTTTTTATAACAAAGCCTATGAGACTATGTATGGCTCATTTTCCATTCTTATGTTTCTGTTTTTGTGGATCTATGCTTCATGGATTATATTTGTTTACGGGCTTAAGTTATGCTACATTATAAATCGCGTATATGAAAATAGAGCTCGAAAAGAGGGTTAAAGCCCACATGCCGTTTCTGCTCCATATTGCCACAAAAGAGAGTGCTGCGTGGAGTAAAAAGAGATAAAGATTCAGTTCCACTTTTGCTCCATCTTCGCCTAAAACCAAAAGCCACTCCAAAAAAGCATCAAAAATATCTCCAAAACCTATTATATGCAAGAATATGCTAAGCGGATAAAAAGGGGTAAAAAGTATTGCAAGAATAATTGAAAACGGATGGTAGATACTAAAATTTTGAAATATAAAGAGTGAAACCGGCAACATAAAGAGGTAAACAAGCACCGAAATGCCCATAATTTGCCAAAAAAGATTCAAATTTTTGAAGTGAATCAAAAACAAAAATATATAAAAAACTCCGCCGGCGGAGAGCCAAAAGCCAAGCGAAAAAGCGAGACGCGGAAAAAAGGCAAGAAGCAGCAAAATCGTTACAAGCAGTGTTTGCATGGAGAAGATTTCAATACCTCTGTCATAAAGCATAAACCCGACAACAAACATTCCAAAAGAGCGAACAAGTGATGGCGGTGATTCTAAAAACAGCGTGTAGGCAAAAAGTACGCTCAATACTATAATAAAAAGGTCTATTTTTGAGTTTCTGTATGGAAAAAATCTGTTCTGTGCAAATTTATAAATCGGCTTTAATAAAAAATAGAGCAGTGCGCTTATAATTCCAAGGTGAAAGCCGCTGATTGCGACTATGTGCGAGACTCCAAGATTTGAAAATTTGTTTTGTATATCTTGATCTACCGGAGCATTTGTGTAGAGCGCCTGATAGACATTTGAAATATTTTTGTTTTCGTGCGAGGAGGAGATGTATGCGTCAAGCTTCTGTTTTGCACTTGTATCTTCTTTTATGCTCATAATTTTGTTATTCGCATAGAAGATAGTTAAGTATCTGTAAAAGTTCAAATCTTTCGGCCAAATTTCAAGCGAAAGCTTTTTATCTTTTAAATCTTGGAGCGATTTTTTTGCAGTTGTGTAAAAAGTAAGTCCATCTTCGCTTTTTAATTTCAATACCTGATATGTTCTGTTGTTTTTGCTCTTTGTATATTGTTTTAATACTGTTGCCTCAACAAGTGCCGAGTCAAAGCGGTTAAACTCCAAAAAATTTCTGTACTCTATAAAAAGTGATACGCTTAGGATAAGGAAGCAAGCAAATATAAAGAGGAAAAAGTCCCGTTTTTTGTTAAATAACGAGACCCTCTCTATCATCTATTTAGAGCGGCGGCATCGAGATGGAGTCGTTGGAGAAATTGATATTTGCAGAGCGCGTATCAACATTTTCGTAAATTGTCTCTACACCTTTTGCATAAGGAGTGCCATCAATAAACTTGGTAAGTTTTTTCTGGAAAATAAGTTTTACATGTCCCGTCGGACCGTTTCTCTGCTTGCCGATGATGATTTCGGCATCCTCTTCTTCCTTTTCAACGTAGGTAGAATTGAACTCTTTGCCCTCTGCTTTTGCCGCCTTTTCACGCTCTTTCTCCTCTTTGTAGAGATAGACGTCATCGCGGTAGACAAAGAGAATGATGTCGGCATCCTGCTCGATGGAGCCGGATTCACGGATATCGCTAAGCATAGGTCGCTTGTCGTTTCTGCTCTCAAGTCCACGGTTTAGCTGAGAGAGTGCGACAATCGGCATATTTAGCTCACGTGCGAGCATCTTGAGTCCGCGCGAGATTTCTGAGACCTGCAAGTGTCTGTCCTGAGTTCCGATACCGCTCATAATCTGGAGGTAGTCGATGACGGCTATCTCTATCTCGGGGTGCTGATTTTTTAGTTTTCTCAGCTTTGAGCGAAGCTGATTTATGTTTATGCTTCCGTGGTCGTCAACATATAGTTTTGCACTGTTCATTCTGTCTATTGCACCGTTTAGCGAGCTCCACTGGTCATCATTCATATCGCCGACACGAAGTTTTTGAAGGGGTATGGACGTCTGAATACTTAGAAGTCTCAGCATCAGCTGTTCTGCAGGCATCTCAAGTGAGAAAAACGCGACACCTTTGCCTTTTGTGATGAGGTTGTTGACTGTATTTAGTATAAAAGAAGTTTTTCCCATAGCAGGGCGTGCCGCAACAATTACCAAATCCCCTTTTCCAAAGCCTGTCGTCATCTTGTTTAGTTCATGAAAGCCTGTATCAACGCCGACAAGCACGTTGTTTCCGCGAGCCTTCATCTCTTTGATGTACTCCATCGTGTCAAAGGTCATCTTCGGAGAGTCTTTAAAGTCGCTTGTCTGGCTGTTTTGGGTTATCTCATAGAGCTTTTTTTCAACTATGTCAACGACTTCCGCGCTTGGGAGCTCCTCTTCAACGGTTACTCTTTTTATTTCAGTCGTAAGCGTTAAAAGATTGCGTTTTAGTGATTTGTCCTTTATCTCATCGACGTAGGCTCTTGTGTTTGAGATGGGATTTGCAGAGAGAATCTCAAGCATAACGTTCTCGTCAAACTTCTTCATCTTGATGAGCTCTTTTTTTATAAATTCCTCATCAATCGGCTGATCTTTTTGCAAAAGCAGAATCATTACATGAAAGATATCCTGATGGGCAGGAAGATAGAAATCATCTTTTTTCAGCGTAGTGCTAAGTTCGTCAAACTGGCTTGGTTCAAAAACTATAGAGCTTAAAATACTTCGCTCAAAAGCCAAATTGTATAAATTATCGTGCATTACTCAGCCTCTTTTGCCATTTTTTCAACTTCTTCTACAAATCTGTCCACAAGCTCGCTCTCATCAAGGTTTGCAACGACTTCGCCCTTTACCATAACAAGCCCTTTTCCTTTGCCATAAGCAATGGCTACGTCTGCATGTGCGGCCTCGCCTATGGCATTTACAACACATCCCATAACAGAGACGTTAAGCGGAGCTTTTATGTGCGTCGTGCGTCTCTCTATCTCGCCTACCGCACTTACCAAATCAGCCTCGATACGTCCGCAAGTAGGGCATGAGATGATGTTTAGCCCATCTTTTGCCGCGCCGCTGTCTTTTAAAATAGCGCGTGCGACGTTTATCTCCTCTTCAAGCTCTCCCGTGATACTTACTCTCATGGTGTCGCCTATGCCATCAAGCAAAAGCGCGCCAAGACCGATAGAGCTTTTTACGGTTGCATGAAACAAGGTTCCTGCTTCTGTAACTCCAAGATGAAACGGGTAGCTGTTTTTTGGGCGAAGCATGCGGTATGCATCAACAGTTCTCTGCACGTCGCTTGCTTTTAGGGAGATTTTGATGTCGCTAAACCCCAAATCTTCAAGAAACTTAATGTTGTACTCGGCAGATGCCACCATTCCCTCAGCGGTCTGTCCATGTTTGTTTAAAAACTCTTTTTCCAAACTCCCTGCATTTACGCCGATACGAATAGGGATATTACGAGCTTGACAAGCTTTTACAACTTCTTTAACACGCTCTTTTGAGCCGATGTTTCCAGGATTTATGCGGATGCAGTCAACTACTTCTGCGGCAACGAGTGCTAGACGATGGTTGAAGTGAATATCTGCGACAAGCGGAAGAGAGATTTGCTCTTTGATTGACTTTAGTGCGAGAGCATCTTCCATCTCCGGAACAGCGACACGGACTATGTCACATCCGGCAAAGTGAAGTCTTTTTATCTGCTCAACTGTAGCCTCAACATCGGAAGTTTTTGAAAATGTCATCGACTGCACACTTATCGGCGCATCGCCGCCTACTGCAACACTACCGACAAATATCTGTTTGGTTGGGTATCTTTTTATCATAAAGAGATTCTATCTCTTTTGGTCTAAAAAAGTGCTTTCATTTTGTATTACGCGCTAAAACTAACATGTTTGTTTTAGCGGTAGGGACTAAAGTCCCTACAACCCCCTAAAGCTACAAAACGAAGTTTTTTTAGAAAAAACTTCGTTTTTCGAGAGTTGCAAGTTGGGTAGTTAAGGCTTTAAAACTTGAATGTAAGATTTGTGTAGAAGTATCTTCCCGGTTCGTTAAGAAGCATTGTATTGCCTGCAGAATTAAGAAGTATCAAATCAACGTAGCTATTGCTTTGCACATATGTCTTATCAAACAAGTTGTTTACGCCTATTGTTATATCGGTATGTTTGTCAACCGCGTGTTTGATTTTTGCATTGTAGATGCTCCATCCGCTAAGCTCCTGCTCGCCGTTGTCGCTGTCTATGGTATCCCATCTGTCAGACGCCTGTATCTCAAGAGTTGCCGTGCTTTTGTTCATGTACTCATAGTTAAATGCAACGTTTCCTCTAAGAGGTGCCATGTCCGCCAAATCTCTGTCGTTTTGCGTAGAAGTGGATGCCTTTTTGCCCTTTTTGTACGATGCACCCGCGTCTATGGTCATGTCATCACTTAAAAAGTATGAACCGCTGAGCTCAGCACCGTAAACCGTAGCATCGATATTTTCAAATTTATATGCATTTGGCGCCGTCTCTCTGAGATAGATATAGTCTTCAAGCATTGAGTAAAAAGTTTTTGCTTTAAATGTAAAGCTCTCATATGAAGCCTCATAGCCCAAATCAATCTCTCTGTTTTTTGTCTGTTTTAGCTCGTCATTTCCGGTAATGTTATCAACTACAGGATAGAGTTCTCTTGCGTCAGGCACACGTGCGGCAGAACCAAAACCTACAAAAACCGAGTTCTCTTCATCGATAGAGTAAGTGGCAATAATGTTTGCGCTTAGAGCGTTGTAGTCGTTTTCTTCTTTTGTGGCATCATCTGTTTTTATATCGGTTGCATCAAATCTAGCACCTGCTTTTAGATTAAGTGCGCCGAAATTTTTCTCTAACGTTGTAAAGAGAGCTTTGTTGTCCGTTTGAGTATGAGACAAACTAACACCCATCGGCGTAACTGCTCCCGTAGTTGCATTAGTGGAGTATTTTTCACCCTCCCAAGTTCTTTTGCTTCCGTCAATGCCTACAAGCAATTTATATGAATCAATATCGAAACTGTTTTTGAGCTTAACACCCTGCATGGACGTTTTTAGATGATTTGTGCTGTAGCTTGCAGCACCAGAATTTCTATATCTTGTATCCATCGGATGGTCGACGTCTGAGTAGTAGTACTGGATGTTGAGGTTTTCGTAGCTGTTTGAGAGGTTGTCAATATTGTACTCAATGCTGTAGATGTTAGAGTCATCATATGCGGCATCCATTTTTGAGTTAGAGTAGAGCACGTCATCACTTCTGTTGCCTGTATAGCTAAGGCGCAGCTCTTGGTCTTCGAGGGTTTTTATATAGATTTTAGACATGACACTTTTTTTGGCATAAGCATCTATATCTTTATATTGCGTCTGATAAGCAGCCGCAGCAGGAGCTTTGCCATCGGCGATAGCATTATCAACTTGCTCTGCTAACGTATTTCCGTCACCGTCTTCATACTGAGCGCTTGATTCATATGATGCGCTGATAAGTGCACGAACTCTTTCTGTGCCTCCGCTAAAAGTTGCGCCGATTTTTTTGTATCCCCAGCTTCCAAGACCCAAATTGACCTCTCCATGAGGCTCTTTTGTCGGTTTTTTGGTCGTGATTTTAAGTCCGCCGCTCATTGTTCCAAAGTTTTCTACATCATAAGGTCCCTCGATTACCTCTATCTCATCGATTTGGCTAGCAAGAATGTGAGAAACGGGCGGATCCATTCTGTTTACACATGCGCCACATACTTTTGTTCCGTCAACTTCGACGGAGATATTGTCTCTTTTTTGACCGCGTATATAGATGTCGTTTGCGATACCGCTTCTGCGGTTCATATCTATGCTAGGCACACTTGTGCTTAGCGCTTGAGCCAAATCGGCTGACGTTTGAGCATTTTGGCTAACCTCTGTGATGGTTGTTGACTCAACGCTTATTTTAGGAAGTTCTATCTCTTGCGCGTTTAAAACGGCTACAACAACTAACGATAATGGAATGATTTTTTTGCTTATCATATAATTAACCTTAATTTTTAAAATTAGTTAATTATATAAACATAGTGTTACAAATATGTTAATTTTTTGCTAAAATTCTGCCATGAGCAAAATAGAAAAGATAAAACGAATAATATTGATAATTTTAGGCTTAAGCCTTTCGGCTTATTTGATGTACAGCGGGTTTGCCATTTTAAGCCAAGAAGATGCAAATTCTTCAAAGGTTGAGATTGCTAAATAATTTCAATCCAAAGTTCTAAACTTCTATCGGGTATAAAGTATTTGTCACCCTCTTTGTCAATAAACTCTTTTTTAAACAAGGCATCGATAGCCGACTGAAGTGTCTGCTTTTTGATATTGTATTCATTTAAAATAGGCGCTGCAAAAAAACCTCGTTTATATTTTCCTACTATTTTTAAAGCTATTTTTTGATTGTTACTAAGCGTGTCAAAGATGATTTTATAGCTTGAATCTTTTGAGCCGAGTGTCTCTTTTATGGCTTCATCGATAAGCTCTTTGGATACTTTTTTCTCTCTGTTTATGTAAAGTAAGTGCAAGATGTTTTGCACCATTTTTGTCTCACCGTCGCTTTTTTCATAGATATATGCAACCATATCAGCGTCTAAATCTAAAAATTTTTTTGCGTAGTTATAGATGTCATCAACTTTTAAAGGTTGGAGCTCATAGTGTGTTGCAAGTTCGTACAGCGGTGCTTTGTACTCAAAAAGAGAGGTTAGCATATGTCTTTTTGAACCTAAAAATATATAGGAGATATTTTCTCTGTTTTGTATATATTTTCTAAGCAGTGCATCTAGGTTTACATCCGTGATATTTGCAATCTGCTGAAACTCATCTATGGCTAAAACTATCTGTTTGCTTTTGCTAAGCGTTGTCATGGAGTCAAAAAAATCATCCATCATCTCTTCAAAACTAAGTGTTGCAACAATCGGTTTTATGGAGTACTCTAGTGTAACAGGGTCTATGGATGGTTCGATGCGTACTCTTTTAAAGAGTGCAGTGAGATTTTTAATGGTTGTTTTTATGTCCGATTTATGTGAGTTTGAGAATGCCCTAAGGAGCGAATGCGCAAAATGTTCTTTTGAAGTTATGTCAAAAATATCTACATAGATACATAAATAATCCTCTTTGTGTTGTTCAAAAAAATAGTTTATAAGCGAGCTTTTTCCCATTCTTCTTTTTGAATGAATGAGAAGATTGTTAGAGTAATTCACAGTGTTTGAGAGTTTTTCAAGCTCTTCTTCTCTTCCAAAAAACTCTTCTAAAGTGCTGAGCCTATCATAGGGAAACGGTGAGTGCATAAAAGCTTCTTTAGTATTTGTATTTAAATACTAAAAGTATAGTGTAAACTATTTGCTAAAGTCAAGACTAAAAGTATTTAATTTTAAATACTATCTTAGGAGAGTCTGACTCCGTCGGCAAAGTTCATAGTGACGCAGTGAAGTGAGCCGTGTTGTTTTATGAGTGCAAAGCAGTTAATGCCCACTATCTCTCTCTCTGGGAACGTTTCTCTAAAAATCTCCAACGCCTCTTCATCTTGCTTAACTCCGTAAGTAGGGACTAAAACTGCACCGTTTACAAACAAAAAGTTTGCATAAGTTGCAGGAAGTCTCTCGCCATCAAAGTAACAGGCATCGCTCATCGGAAGTGCTATAAGTCTGTATCCATACTCATTGGAGAATGCCATCAGTTCATATTCCATAAGCTTTAGCTCTTTGTAATGCTCATCGCTCTCATCCGTACATTTGACGTACATTATGCTATTTTCATCGATAAATCTTGCTAGAGTATCTACATGTGAGTCAGTATCATCACCTGCTAAGTAGCCGTGATTTAGATATAAAATCCTGCTCATGCCGAACTCTTCTTGAAGCTTTTTTGTCATCTGCTCTTTTTTAAGAGACGCATTTCTGTTTTTGTTAAGTACACACTCAGAAGTTGTAAGTATTGTATCTACGCCGTTGCTCTCAATGGCACCGCCCTCCAAGATAAGGTCTACTTTTTTAAGCTCTTTGTCGTAGCATCTTTTTATTGCAGCGCTCATGGCGTCGTCTTTTGAGGCTTCAAATTTTCCACCCCAGCCCGTAAATGTAAAATCAAGCAGTTTTACGGTGTTGCTCTCTTCTATGCAAAGAGCAGAGCAATCCCTCGCCCAAGTGTCGTTTGTTTCATACTCGACAAAGTAGAGGTTCTTAGTATCTTTAAATCTGCCCTTTACGTCCTCAACATTGTCGCACACAACAAGGCACTCCTGATATTTT
The DNA here is from genome assembly GCA_041652055.1 of Sulfurimonas sp. Classification (GTDB taxonomy): domain Bacteria; phylum Campylobacterota; class Campylobacteria; order Campylobacterales; family Sulfurimonadaceae; genus Sulfurimonas. The sequence goes on from JBAZIE010000023.1 coordinate 19,083, forward strand.
GTAATAGCTTTTATGATGTTTACGAAAGTATCTTGAGCCTCCTCTAGATACTCTACCCAGTCACTCTTTGCGTGCGGAAATATAATTTGTGTAAAACTCTGTTTTTCAAACTCTGCAATCAATCTTTTCATTTGGTATAATTCCTTATGGCTTATATAATTTTAAATAAAAATAATTTTTTTAATAATCTCGACATTATCGCTAAAAGTACCAAAGGAAGAGATAAAATAGCTCTTGTTTTGAAAGATAATGCGTATGGACACGGGCTGCTTGAAGTGGCTTCTATGGCAAAAGAATACGGCATTAAAAGAGCGGTGGTTCGTACATGTCAAGAGGCAAATGTGGTAGAGAACTTTTTTGAATATATTTTGGTTTTGGGCAGAACTCAAACGGCTGAAAAAAGTCAAAAGATAAGATATACGATAAACGACATGGCGTCCATAGATAGATTTGAGCATGGCGCAAAAGTGGAGCTAAAAGTTGACACCGGTATGCACCGCAACGGCATAGCTATGAGCGAGCTACAAGAGGCTTTTTTGAAAATTAAAGAGGCGGGATTAATACTCGAAGCCGTCTTTACGCATCATAGAAGCTCTGATGAGCTTACAAGCGAGTGGTTTTGGCAAAAAGAGAACTTCGCGGATATTAAAGAAAAGTCTCGTAAATTAGCGCTTGAGTTTGGTTTTGGCTCTCTTAGATTTCACTCCTCAAACTCGGCTTCACTTTTTAGGCATGTAGATTTTGACGAAGATATGGCAAGAGTCGGAATAGCGGCTTACGGCTGTATAAAAGTGCCAGAAGCGTTGGATATAAAAGGTTTAAAACCCGTCTTGTCCCTTTGGGCTTCTAGAGTCTCATCAAGAGAGATAAAAGTCGGAGAGAGGGTGGGTTACAGCGGTGACTACGTGGTTGCAGAGGATTGTGTTATTAGCAACTATGATTTTGGTTATGGGGACGGTTTTTTAAGAGCATGCGCGTGCGGCTACAAAACTCCAGACGGAACAGAGCTTGTGGGCAGAATTTCTATGGATAACAGTACATTTAAGAGCGATAAAGAGAAAATCTTGGTTTTTGACGATGCAAGAGAGGTTGCACCGTTTGCCAAAACTATTAGTTACGAGATTTTGACCTCTTTAAAACCTGAGATTAAAAGAACGGTTATATAGAATCAAAATTGCTATTTAGACCGCTTTGGGGTTTTCCGATGTAATATCCTTGGATAAAATCAACTCCCATCTTCTCTAAAAGTTCGAGAGAGTCTTTATCCTCCACAAACTCGGCAATTGTTTTAAGCCCAAGATTGGAAGCGAAGTTTATAATGGTTTTTACTATAACCCTTGAGTTTTCATCGGTGGTGATGAATTTTACAAGTGATGCGTCAATTTTTAGAAAATCAACATTTAGCTCTAATATGTGTGAAAAGTTGGAGTAGCCGCTTCCAAAATCATCTATGGCTACTTTGCATCCATATTTTTTAACCTCTTTTATAAAACTCTTTATCTCTTCATAGTCGTTAATTTTATCGGTCTCAAGAATTTCAAAAACTACTCTTTGAGGTTGGCTAAATTCTTGAATCTTGCCCAAAATAAACCTCATTATCTCTTTGCTTTGAATATCTACGATAGAGAGATTTATGGATAATTCCAAATTTTCATCTTTAAAAAACTCAAATGACTTTGTAATCATCGTCTTTGTTATTTCTGGATAGAGTTTTGATTTAACGGCGATATCTAAAAAGACAAAAGGAGCGATAACATCTCCCTCTCTTGTAACTATTCTAGCTAGTGCTTCGTACTTCTCTATCTTTTTTGTTTTGGTGTTGTATATAGGTTGGTAGTATGGGGTTATACAGTCGCCTTTTATGGCATTTTTAAGGATTAAAAGAGCATCCATGTTTTTTATAATCTGCTCTTTTGTATCAAGAGAGTCGTTGTAAATAACTATGTTTCTTGAGTGCTTTTTAGCAATTTGCAGAGCGGTGTTTGTTTTTATAAGAAGAGACTCCTGATTTGAGGCGATACCGCAGCTAAATGTTATAAATATCGATTGGTCCGATATGTCAAACTTTGTCTCGCTTATTGAACCGAGTATTTTTTTAATCGTGGCAAAAAACTCATCATCGCTTATTTGTATCGTTGTAAACATTGCGAACTCATCATTTGGCAGTTTATAAACAGAGTTTGAATCTTCACAAAACTCTCTGATGCGTTTTGAGACTTGAACCAAAATTTCATCTCCCACATCATAGCCATATAGGTCGTTAATGTCCTTGAAAACGTCTATATTTATAAGTGCAAGATGAAGTGAGTTGCTATTTTTATTTTGAGAAATATCATCGATTAGTTTTAATCTGTTTGGCAGATGTGTAAGTCTGTCATATAAAAAAGAGTCCTTTAGCTCTTTTGTTTTTTCCGCCACCTTCTCTTCAAGCGCAATGCTTATCTTTTTTGATTGTCTAACAAGATATAAAACGCTTAAAAATAGTAGTAAAAATAGGGCGGAATCAAACAGAGCAGATCTAAAGAAGCTCTCATAGAAGTACTTGCTTAAGTTCTCTGTGGGAATTTGAATACTTATAATCCCTCTTACTTCATCAACCTTATAGTCATAAGCATTTTCATAAAGATTTTGTATGTGAAGCGGAGCAGATTCTCTCTCTCCGTGGCACTTTAAGCAAGCGTCTTCTACTTTTAAAACAGTTGCATATTGATAAATCTTAGCGTTTACATTGCTAAAATAGGTAGTTTCATCTCTATTTTTCTTAAAAAACTCTATAGCTTTTAGCTCATCTTCATCAGCTTGGTTTTTAGCGTTTCTTGCTCTGTCTGATACTGTTTTTACGCTTATGTTGAGAGGATTATTTTTGGAAAAATTTTCAGATATTATAGGAGAACTAAAAGCAGGAAGCGCCGGAAGAGTTTTTTCGTTTATCTCAAGATTGCCATTTAAAAAAAGCTTTTGGTAGTAGTGTCTGCTCTCAATTGCGTAGCTGTTTAAAACTTCAGCCTCTTTTTTTGCAAATTCGTACTCTCTCTCTTTTGTTTCAAAGTACATGTAGGCAATTTTAAGCAGAATAACAATTAAAAATACAACAGGAATAGTCTTTAAAATTTTGTCATTTAAAAAATCTTTCATAACCACTCTCTTTTATAGATTAACACAAGTCGCCCAATTATACCGCTTATATCATTATATAATATTTTTTTATAAAGACAAAATCTTTATAATCGCATTTGAAAAAATGACACCATCAATTCCAAGAAGGGCCAACTCCTCAATCTCATCTTCATTTTCAATCATAACCAAGATTTTTGCATCAAAAAGATAGTTTTCTGCTATATTTTGGGCGGTCTTTGCCAAAGCTTTTTCTACAACGATATAAGAAGCGCCAAAAGATGAGGCATAAAGCATCTCTGTTATATTTTTTACCTCTATGGCGGTTGGCATGGAGTTTAAAAATGCATGGCCTATTATATCGAGATTTGTTTCGCTAAATTCAATATATAGAGTTGAGGAGGGCGGCGTGTTTTGTATGGCCTCGATGTCTGGGATGTGGTAAAAGTTCTTACTCTCTATAAATCTATGTCCAAAAAATATCATTTCATTTTCTCCAAGCACTCTTTTGAGCAGTAGTATTTTCCGTTACTCAAAAGCGCATCATCAAGAGAGCAGTAGATTTTACATGTAGAACACTCAACCATTTCACTGCTTTGAGGTTCATCTTTTTTCTTTGCATCACTGCCATCTTGGTTAGATTTTTGCACCTGTGAGGGTTTCTTTATAAATATAAAATAAACTACGGCAATAATGCCAACCAGCAATAAAATTTTTAGTATCATATATTTTCTCCAATAAGCAAGTAGTGTCTATTTTGTGTTTTTATAACTTTGTATTTTAAGTCTTGTGGGACTTCGTCATAAACTCTCTCTCCTTTGTAAAAAAGAAGCTTTGAGTGCTTATCGCGGAAGTTTTTGCTTAGTTTTAGGAGCATATTTGTGTCAACAACGGCTCTTGAAGTTACAAGCTCAAAAATCTCACTCTCCATCTCTTCGACTCTTTTTTTCACAACTTTTACATTATCAAGTCCCAAATCAGCTTTTATAAATTGTAAAAAACTGGCTCTCTTTGCCAATGGTTCTACAAGAGTTACCTGTGTTTGGGGAAGTCCCATGGCTAATATCAGACCCGGAAAGCCGGCACCCGTACCGATGTCTAGGAGATTTTTGCATTTTAGCAGAAAAGTTATAGGAAAAATAGAGTCATATATAAACTCATCAATAGTCTTCTCATCCTTTGCGCCTGTCAGGTTGTGGATTTTATTCCATTTAAAAAGATGCTCTTTATATTTTTGAACATTGTGAAAGAAGTTCTCAGGCAGCTCTATGTTTTGCTCAATAAGCGCGGTTTTTAAATTCAAAAATATATCCTTTTTTTAAAGCAAGTGCCCCATGTCATCTTTTTTTACGTTTAAATAAGCTTCGTTATACTTATTTGATTTCATAATTATCGGTATTCTCTCGACTATCTCTATATCGCTGATAGATTTTATCTTGTCGGGATTGTTTGTTAGCAGCTTAATTTTATGTATATTAAAATGGTGTAATATGAAAGTTACCATCTCATAAGTGCGCTCATCTGCTGCAAAGCCAAGCTGGTGGTTTGCCTCGATGGTATTTAGCCCCTTGTCTTGCAGAGCGTAGGCGTTTATCTTGTTAAGAAGCCCTATATTGCGTCCCTCTTGTCTTAGGTAGATAACCATTCCGTTTGTTTGCGAAGCCATTGTCAGTGCGTACTCCAGTTGAGCGCCGCAGTCGCACTTTAAACTACCTAGCGCATCGCCTGTTAAACACTCTGAATGAACTCTTACTATTGGAATTTCGTCTAGAGCTTCTTTAAAAATTACAAGATGTTCTTTGTTGCCCTCTTTAAAAGCTTTTACTTTAAAATCACCAAATCTTGATGGCAAATTTGCTACTTCTGAAATTTTTATATTCAATTAATGTGCCTATTTTTAACTTTAAAACGGTAAAATATTTTTCAAAATTATAGCTAAAAAGGTTTAATAATGTTTCAAAGATTTCGTAGGACTCGTCTAAATGGTCATCTTCGTTCACTGGTTCGTGAAACAAGCGTAAGCGTGAATGATTTTATCTATCCGCTTTTTGTTCGCACTGGGGAGGGCATAAAAACGGAAGTCTCATCTATGCCGGGGGTTTTTCAGATGAGTATTGATGAGGTTTTAAAGGAGTGTGAGGAGCTGAAAAAACTTGGACTTTACGCAATTATACTTTTTGGAATTCCAGACGTAAAAGACTCTATCGGCTCAGACTCACTTTGCGAGCATGGAATCATTGCAAAAGCTATACGAGTTATCAAAAAGACCCATCCTGAAATGTTTGTAGTGACTGATTTGTGTTTTTGCGAATATACAGACCACGGGCATTGCGGAATAATAGATACAAAAACCCAAAGCGTAAACAATGATGCAACACTTGAGATATCGGCACAGCAGGCAATTGTTCATGCAAAAGCAGGTGCGGACATGATAGCGCCTTCTGGCATGATGGATGGAATCATTCAGACACTTAGAGATGCACTTGATGGCGCCGGATATGTAAATCTTCCAATTATGAGCTACTCGACAAAGTTTTCTTCTGGATATTATGGACCGTTTCGTGATGTGGCAGAATCAGCGCCTAGTTTTGGCGACCGCGCAACTTACCAAATGGACCCCGCAAACAGAAGAGAAGCAATTGCAGAGAGTATCTCAGATGAAGCTCAGGGCGCAGATATATTGATGGTAAAACCGGCTCTTGCATACTTGGATATTGTAAGAGAGATAAAAGACAATACCTCGCTTCCTCTGGCTGTTTATAATGTGAGCGGCGAGTATGCAATGCTTAAATTTGCCGGTATGAACAACCTTATTGATTATAATAGAGTCGTAATGGAGACCATGATTAGTTTTAAACGCGCGGGTGCGGATATCATCATCTCTTACCATGCTAAAGAGGTTGCAAAACTGTTACAAAAGCAATCTTAAAGTAAATTACTATAAACTTACGCCTTACAATTTATTTAACGCAAAATGAGCAGAGCCCATTTTGCTACGCTAGTCGCTATGACACAAAACTGCTTTAGCGGTTTCTTTAGAAAAGCTTGCCTCTAAAGAGGCAGAAAATTTTTAAAAATTCGAGGCATATATTGAGACATTTTTTAACACTAAAAGATTTTAGCAAAGAAGAGATTTTAGAGATAATTGACATCGGGCTTGAGATAAAAAAGAATCTGAATTCAAAAATATATAACCAAGAGCTTAAAAACCAGACGCTTGGGATGATATTTGAAAAAAGCTCCACAAGAACACGCGTTAGTTTTGAGGTTGGAATGTTTCAGCTCGGCGGACATGCTCTTTTTCTCTCAAACCGCGATATTCACCTAGGCCGCGGCGAGCCTGTTAAAGATACAGCACGCGTAATCTCTAGCATGTGCGATATGGTCATGATAAGAACTTACGAGCACTCCAAGATAGAGGAGTTTGCACGCTACTCAAAAGTCCCTGTTATAAACGGACTTACAGACTCATACCATCCCGTGCAACTTTTGGCGGATTATATGACTTTGGTTGAGCATGGAGCAGAGAAAAACATTGTTGCAGCTTATGTCGGTGATGGAAACAACATGACTCATTCGTGGATGATACTTGCCGCAAAACTGGGTTTTGAGCTTAGAGTTGCTACACCAAAAGGGTACGAAGTAGATGCCAAAATATTGGAAGAGGCAAGAGTGTTAGCCAAAGAGAGCGGGGCGGTTATAAAGATTATGAACGACCCTAGAGAGGCGGTAGAAGGTGCAACTGTCGTAACAACGGACACTTGGGTTTCTATGGGGCAAGAGGAAGAGAAAGAGGAGCGTCTTAAAGTGTTCAGAGGATTTATGGTCGATGGTGAGATGATGTCTCTTGCCAAAGATGGCGCCAAATTTTTACACTGTCTTCCGGCATACAGAGGTTACGAAGTAAGCGAAAGCGTATTTGAGAAGCACTCAGAGATAATATTTAACGAGGCTGAGAATAGACTTCATGCTCAAAAAGGCTTGATGGTTTGGCTTGACAAACACAGATAATAAGGCGGGGAGATTGCCGCGCTGCGCTCGCAATGACAAGGATGAAGTTCGCAATGACAAGGATGAAGTTCGCAATGACAAGGATGAAGTTCGCAATGACAAGGATGAAGTTCGCAATGACAAGGATGAAGTTCACAATGACAAGGATGAAGTTCACAATGACAAGGATGAAGTTCACAATGACAAGGATGAAGAACTCTAGATATTAAAGAAGTTTAATATCTAATTCCCATAACTTCTCTTATTTTTTCAATTGTAGGAAGTGCTATCTCTCTTGCTTTAGCGGCACCCGCTTTTAAAATCTCCCTCACATCGTCTTGATGAGCCTCAAAATACTCTCTTTTTTCTCTAAACTCTCTGAAGTACTCCCACATTACCTCTCCGAGATAAACCTTAAAGTGACCGTGGCCTTCACCACCTCTTTTGTATCTATCCTGAAGCGCTTTTAAGTTCTCACCCTCTAAAAATAGTTTTGCCATATTGTAAACATTACATGTCTCATACTCTTTTGGCTCTTCCATGGCAACATTCTCGGTTACAATCTTTTTGATTGTTTTCATCTGAGCTTTTTCTTCCCCAAAGATATTTACAATATTTCCGTAACTTTTTGACATCTTCTGCCCGTCAATTCCCGGAACTGTTGCAACTTCCTCTTGAACTCTAAACTCCGGAATTGTTAAAATATCTCCATAATGATTGTTGAATTTTATAGCGATATCTCTGGCGATTTCAACATGTTGAATCTGGTCTTTTCCAACAGGAACAACATCCGAGCCAAAGAGTAAAATATCTGCCGCCATCAAAACAGGATATGAAAAGAGTGAGTGATTAGTTGCGAATCCTTTTGCTGTTTTATCCTTGTAGCTGTGAGCACGCTCTAAAAGTCCCATCGGCGTAAAAGATGAAAGCGTCCAGTAAAGCTCAAGCACCTCTTTGACATCAGATTGAACCCAAAAAACTGATTTTTGCGGGTCTATGCCAAGGGCTAAAAAGTCCGTCGCGCACTGCATTGTCAGCTCGCCAAGGCGTTTGCCCTCACTTACGCTTGTCATTGCATGGTAGTTTGCTATAAAAGCAAAAGTCTGGCTCTGTGACTGCGCCTCTACCATCTGTTTTATTGAACCAAAATAGTTTCCGATATGCAAATCACCCGAGGGCTGAATACCTGTTAAAACTCTCATAAATATAACTCCAAAATTTTCTAAATTTTATATACGGTATTATACTGATTTTAGCTTTATTTCGATATGATTAAGCGAAATATGGCAGCCAAAACTGCCCAAAAAAGGATTTATTATGAATGTACAAGTTCATGCAAAAGATTTAGTGCTCCACGCAAATACAAGAGCTCATATTGAAGCGGCGATAGAGAGTTTTAAAAAATATTCATTGGATATTACTACGGTAAATGTTAATTTAAAAACAGAGAAAAAAGGCGTTTTGGTAGAATTTGATATTCATATCGCGCATGCTCAACCTGTGGTTATTAACCAAGTTGACGATGATTTGGACACGGCTATTGATTTAGCGATTGACAGAGCGACAAAAGCGCTTCGCCGTCTTCATGATAAAGTAGTTTCTCATCATGCAACCTCTATTAAAGAGATAGAAGTTGTAGTAGACTAACTATGTATAACTGGATGCTCTGGTTTCATATTATTTCGCTTGTTTCATGGTTCGCGGCGCTCTTTTATATGCCGCGCCTTTTTGTTTACCATGCTGAAAATATCGATAACGAAGGCTTTGTAAAAGTTGTCAAAATTATGGAGATGAAGATTTATAAATATATAGGTCTTCCTGCCATGTGGGCAACAATTTTAAGCGGCGCATATCTAGCATATGAGATTGGTTTTAGCGGTAACGGCTGGCTACATGTTAAAATATTTTTAGTTTTGATTTTGATGGGATACTTTTTTTCACTTGGGTTTTTTAGAGAGAAATTTTTAAAAGATGAGTGCAAAAAGAGCGGAAAGTTTTTTAGAGCTTACAATGAAGTCCCGACAATCTTGCTTCTTGTTATAGTGGCATTGGTTATAGTAAAGCCGTTTTAAAAATAGACTTCTTTCATAACCTAGATTGCTTCGTCGCAAGCTTCCTTGCAATGACAATTTCTCGCAATGACAGTTGTCACAAACTCCTTTTACTTCTCTCCGCGTTTTTTAGCTTTGAAGAGAACAGGTGACCCCGTAAAGTTAAAAGCTTCTCTCAGTTTGTTTGTCAAATATCTTCTATATGTAAAGTGAAGACCTCTTGGTTTATTCATAATAATGGCAATTTTTGGCGGTCTAGTTTCATACTGCGTTGCGTAGTAGATTCTAATTACCTGTCCGCGCATACTTGGAAGTTGATGGCGGATAAGCGCTCTCTCTAAAACAACATTTAGTTCAGATGTTTTAATGTGCTGTGTGTAGTTGTCGTTTATCTCTAAAATCATATCAAAAAGCTTATCGACGCGTCTGTGTGATTTTGCAGATAGCGTAATGATTGGCGCATATGATAAGAACTTAAATCTATCACGGACCTCTTGAATAATTTTGTCATAATCTTCTCTATTTGCGATATCCCACTTGTTTAAAACGATAATGCACGCAAGACGGTTACTGTCAACCAAACCTGCGATTTTCTCGTCAAGGTCTAAAAAAGGCTCACTTGCGTCAAGCACCACAAGAGCCATATTTGAGTTTTCAAGCATCTCTTTTGTGCGCATTAGAGCAAATTTCTCTATTCCCACAATCTTGCCGCGTCTTCTTAATCCTGCCGTATCAACGAAAGTGAGCTGCTTGCCTTTGTACTCGATGCTCTCATCAATCGGGTCGATGGTAGTTCCGGCAACACTGCTTACAACGGAGCGTTCCTCGCCTAAAAGAGCGTTAAGAAGTGAGCTTTTACCGACATTTGTGCGTCCGATGATGGAGATTTTTATATGGTTTGCATCTTCTGGATTGTACTCTTTGATTTTGTCATTTTGTGCAAAGATGGAGTCGTCTGCAAACTCCTCTTCCTCTTCATCCTCGTCTGTATAAAAGAAGTTGTCATCCTCTTCCTCTTCATTATAGGCATCATTGTCAAAATCATATTCGCTCTCATCTTCTTCTACGATGTTTACGTCGTCCTCTTCACCCTCTTCTTTGATGATGTCTTCTTCAGGCAATCTGTCATAAATCCACTCTAATAGAGCGTTTACGCTTCTGTTGTGTGAAACAGAGATACCAAATATGGCATCAGTTCCAAACTCGTAAAAGTCCCAAAGATTATCTTTTAGCTTGTCGTTGTCGATTTTATTAACGACTAACGCCACCTCTTTGCCTAGAGTCTGAAGCTCGTAAAAGAGTTTTTTATCACTATCTTCTGGGATACTTTTTCCATCTACCATATACAGAATGATGTCGGCTTTTTTTGCAGCTTCTAGTGATTTTTCTTTGATTTTGTCAAAAAGTTCGCATCCTTGGTCCAGCCCGCCTGTGTCTAGAAGTAGTGCAGCTTTGTTTAGGATGACTACATCTCGTCTCTTAACATCTCTTGTTGTTCCTGCTACATCGGATGTAATAGCGTCTCTTTTTTTAACAAGTCTGTTAAAAAGCGAGCTTTTGCCAACATTTGGACGACCGATTATTGCGATTTTTTTCATATTTTTTGCCTAGGTGAAGAAAATTTATGTAGTTTATTTGGAATTATACCGAAATATAAGAGGAATTTTTGATTTATAAAAAACTAGCTTATAGAAGACTATAAGCTAGCAGAAAAATTGTCTACTCTGTAGGGAAATCTTTTTCAAGCTCTTCTAGTGCATTTTTTGCTTTAAATTGCTGCCAGAGAGCCTGGTCATTTTTAAAACTTGTTTTAATGTTGTTTTTAATCTGCTCATTTGCAGAATTTTGAGAAACTGTTACGAGCATATAGATTGCGCCGGATGGAGCAGTCCACATATCAACAGCTTTTGAACCAACCAAATCAACTTTAGCTACCTGTTTAGTTACAGTCTCAATTGCTTTATCAACTGTCTCACCGCCTCCAACGCCTGTAGTTCCCGTATATATAGTTATTTTGTCTTTAACTTGAGACTGTATCTGCTGAGCCAAGTCTGAGCGGCCGTTTGCAAGAGCAACTCTTCTCATATGGTCCATTCCTGCAGCGCTTTTCTCAGCTATGCCAACACCGGCGTAAGCGTCTTCAACAGTTGGTATACAACTCCACGTAGGAGCTGTTACGTTCTCTTGTTTACATTCAAAATCAGGTCTCTCTTCTCCTACCTTAACTTCCTTGCTACAGCCAGTTATTGTAACAAAAAGCATAGCCGCTAACGCAATTGACGACATTGTTTTGATCATTATTGATCTCCTTTTTTTTCTAAAATCATTGTAGCAGGTTTAATCTTAAACAATATTTACTATCTAAGCTAGCTTTATCTATTAAATTAAAAGTATAATATCGCCATGAAATATTACAGTTATGAAAATTTTAAAAATGATACGAAAGTCTTAATAGAAAAAGTCAGAGGCTCTAACTTTGAAGCAATAGTCGCAATAGCAAGAGGAGGGCTTACCCTCTCTCATGCCATGTCTGAGGGGCTAGAGATACGCCAAGTTCAGAGCATAAGATGCGAACTTTACGACAAGAGCCAAAAAAGAGAAAATATCACTATCTTTGGGGCGTGCGAATTTAAAAATATCAAGCGGGTTTTGGTGGTGGATGATATCTCTGACAGCGGCGATACGTTAAATGCGGTTATGAACTACTTAAATAGTGAGTTTAAGGATATAGAGTTCAAAGCAGCAACTCTTTTTTATAAAAAAACATCCATTTATGAGCCTCACTTTTGGATAAATGAAGCCGAAGGATGGATAGATTTCTTTTGGGAGAGAGATTTTATAAAATAATCTCTCATCTTTTTAGCGCTACTTTTTGTGAGCCTTTATCATCTCATAAGCTTGATTTATCTCTTGGGTTTTGGCGGTCGCCTCTTGCATGTAGGCATCGTCTTTGCCTTGTGATTTGATGATGTCCGGATGGTACTCTCTTATTAGTTTTCTATACGCTTTTTTAATTGTGTCCATGTCATCGCTCTCATTTACGCCTAAAAGTTTGTATGCATCGCCTACATTTGCTTTTGGCTTGATGTTGTGAACCATCTTTTCAAACTGCTCAAATATGGCATGATAAGCATTGGGGTCAAACGCAAACGCCTCGGCGATTGTTGCCAACATCTCCTCTTCGCTCTTGCTAACCTCTCCGTCCACAAATGAGAGCTGGATTAAAAATCCCATAAATTGGTGCTGTTTTGCTCTGTCTCTTTTTATGGCATGACCTAAAGTTTGAGCAATCTCTTCTAAGTTGTCAAACCTATCTTTTTGCTCATTGAAAATCTCTTTTAGTATATCTTTTGTCTTTTGCGGCTCTGGAAAAATTGCCGAGATATCATCAAACATAATGCCGACCAGTTCTGCTTCAAGCGCATCAACTTTTCCATCAGCCTTTGCAACCTTTGCAACAAGTGCTACAAAGAGACCTAAATCGCTATGTTCAATCGACTCTTTGCTTGTAGAAAAGTTCTTAAACGCCTCTTTTGAGTAATCTGTGTACTTTGAGTAGCTCTTAAATATCCAGTAAAAAACAGCTCCCAAAATTGCAAATAGTATTATATTTCCCATCACTATCCTTTTTTAAATTTAAAATTACAAAACGCCATCAGTTTGATATTTGGTGGTTAACTCTCACCGCTACTATCTTACCAATCCAAAATATTTCATCAAGCAAACCCTCTTTCAAAAAGCCGTCACTGTCGTACCCAATGAGAGCATCTACCACCGTGTCATCTTTGTCCAGCGGCTCCACATGTAGATTGTATACATCTTGGACACCATTAGAAAAATTTAAGAGCATAGTCTCTTTTGTTTTCCCCTCAAGACATCTGTAAGAGACGTTATTTTTATCGTTATGCCCCGATAGCAAAAAGAGTGTGATTTTTTTCTTTCAAAGAACAGCCATGTTTGCTGTTTAAATATGCACTTAAAGTATCGTTACCGATAAATGTTTCAAGAACTTCCTCTTTACGTGACTTTTCTTCCACCTCTCTTGTAACAAACTTGAATCTCTTAGCGTCAAATCTTGTTTTATTTACGGTTTTCGTCTTCTCTTCTACGAGCATTACTTCTTTATTTTCTTGGTTAAATGAGTATGTCTGGATTCTTTTTCTTTTTGTTGTATCTTTTGTTTTTATAAAAACAGATGGAGTATATACACCGTTGATGATTTTGCCTCTGCTTGTAAAGGTCTCAACTCTGTTTTTTAAAAGTGTTGCTGCGATATTTATTGTCTTTGCAACGAGTTTTGCCTCGTACTTATCGCCGTTTTCTCTAAGTGTAAAATCAGCATAGCCTACATGTCCAAACATTGTAACATGTACGTCATACCGAGTTGAAACTTCACGTGCGAAAATAGAGCTTGTCAAAAAAAACAGAATAAGTAAAAATCTCATCTAACCCCCTCTTTATATGTCCGATATTATACCAAAAAACACATTTAATCATAATAATAGATTATAATTACACCCTATTCTACCATTTTGCCAAAATAAAAATCAACATAAAAACCTATTACATAGTTTGGTTCATAATCATATTGTCTATGAAAACTGATTCCGGGCTGAACCTCGAGAGTAATCCATTTTCGAAAAATATTTTGGCGCCAAGATGCAAAAGTAGAGTAGTTGCTTATTCCGTTATACGGCTCTGGCGCTACTTCACAGACATACTTTGAGTTGCCCCAAAATTGCTGCGAAATGCTAAAGCCTTTTCTTTTAGATAGTGTAAGATAGTAAGAAAGAGCAAGAGCATAATCAAACCCATCTACATGTGACTGCGTTTTTCTATGAAGTGTTGTTCTAAAAATTGAGTTGGTTTCAAGATGTTTATCAATATATATATTTGTCTCTTCACTCCACTCCGATTCTAGCGAATATTTGAACTGTTGAGAGGGTTGAATAACTAGCCCCATGGCATTAAAATCTTTATAGTATCTAGCTCTAGCGTAAGGCGTTAAACTGCTAATACCTATGGAGTATTTTGATTTTATATCTTTATACATTGGAGCAAAGTAGCTGATGCCGATTCCGGTGCTTCCCTCTTTTATCTCCGTGGAAGTGGCAGTGTCAAAGTAACTTTTCTCAATATCGTCGATAAAAAGCTGAAAACTTTTTTTTGTTCTGCTAAGAGGTATTTGAGCTCTTATTTTGTATTTAAAATCGGCTGCTTCTTTTGATTGAAATAGGGAGCTTAAGCGTATGCGAAGAAAACTTGCCTCGGTTTCGTCAATAAATTTATCGCTTTTGAAAAATGCGTCTATTGAGTTTTGGTCTTGAAAAAACTCCTCATCAAGTGCCAACGCCATTTCGTCACATGTCATATTTTCATCAGAATCTTCCATCCAGCCGCTGATTCCGCTATCTACATTGTTAAATAGTTTTGTGACCGTTTTTGAGAAATTTTTCTGTTTTTCATCAATATACTCGGGAAACGTCTGCTCTGAGATGTTGCTATCTTGGGATGCGTTAAGGGTAAAAGTTGTGTAGAAAAAAAGAGCTACTAATCGCCACATCATAAAACCTCCTTTTCGCATATGAATTATTATAGCCAATTTCAATTGAAAAAGATTGGTATACTTTCATTTATGAAACTAATAAAAGAATTAGACAGCGGCGTAAAATATATGCTCTTTGCATCCTTTTTGTTCGCAATTATGGGCGCATTTGCAAAACTTGCTTCAGAGCACATGAGCTCGCTTGAGGTTGTGTTTTTTAGAAACATATTCGGCGTTATCTTTATAGGTTACGCACTCTATAAAACTCCCATGGCAAGCAAAGGCGGCAAACCTCTTTTGCTTTTTTTTAGAGGAGTTATGGGGTTTTTAGCACTTTTAGCATATTTTTACAATATTGCCCATATTCCGCTTGGGAGTGCCGTAACATACTCAAAAACAGCACCTATTTTTACAGCAATATTTGCATGGCTTTTTTTAAACGAAAAGCTCTCTGTAAGCTCTTGGATCGCAGTATTTATAGGTTTTGGAGGAATAGTTCTTATAGCACAGCCAAGCGGAATCGGTTTTAGCAAATATGACCTGCTTGGGATTTTTAGCGGAGTTGGAGCCGCACTTGCATATACGTCGGTAAGAGAGCTTAGAAACTACTACGATACAAGGATGATAGTTCTCTCTTTTACGCTTGTGGGAACAATCGTTCCCCTCTTGCTTTTTATTATCTCAAAATATTTTTATATGCAAGAGTTAGATTTTATGATGGGTAAATTCGTTATGCCAAAAGGAGTTGTTTGGCTCTATGTTATCGGACTCGGAGCGCTTGGAACAATGTCGCAATATTACATGACAAAAGCGTACGGCGAGACAAAAGCGGGAATTGTAGGAGCGGTTAGCTATACAAATATAATTTTTGCAATTTTAGTCGGTTTAATGCTTGGCGATGCACTTCCTAGTTTTATAACTGCATGTGGAATTGTTCTTGTAGTGATGGCAGGAATCATGGTAGCAAAGGCAAAATGATTTTACATTAAACTCATTATGCTATAATCATCTCTTATTTTTTTAAAGGCAATATATGAAATTACTTGCAGGTCCTTGCGTTATTGAGAGCGAAGAGAATATTTTTAAAATCGCTAAAGCTTTAGAGATTTATCAAAATGACCCGACTATAGATTTCTATTTTAAATCCTCTTTTGATAAAGCAAATCGCACATCGTTGGAGAGTTTTCGCGGTTTGGGGATAGAAGAGGGACTTAGAATTTTAGAAAAAGTTAAAAACGATTTTGGCTACAAAGTAGTTACCGATGTGCATGAGTCGCATCAAGTTTCCATGGTAGCTGAAGTTGTCGATATGCTTCAAATACCTGCATTTTTATGCCGCCAAACTGATCTATTGGTCGCATGTGCAAAAACTACAAAAGAGGTAAATATCAAAAAAGGGCAGTTTATCAATCCGCCGGATATGCGCTACTCTGTGGCAAAAGTTCTAAAAACCCGCGGCTGTGATGAGGTAAGCTATGAGGCTTCTAAAAAACACGGAGTTTATCTGTGTGAGCGAGGAAGCTCTTTTGGCTATGGAAATATCGTCGTAGATATGCGTTCGCTAGTCATCATGAGAGAGTTTGCACCGACAATATTTGATGCAACGCACTCCGTTCAAGCTCCGAGTGCACTCGGCGGAAAAACAGGCGGAGACAGAACAATGGTGCCTTATTTGGCAAGTGCAGCAGCAGCAGTCGGTGTGGACGGTTTCTTTTTTGAGACGCACTTTGACCCAAGTGTTGCTCTAAGTGACGGACCAAATATGATAAAACTAGATGAGCTAGAAGCTCTTGTTGCTAAGATTAAAAAAATACGGGAGATTTAAAAATGATTACTTTGACTATTGAAGATAAGCAGATTGAGCATATATTTTTGGATGAATTCCATAGCAATAAAGAGAAATTCTTTGAGTTTATCAAGCTTAGTTTTGATGGCTTTAAAAACCAAAGTCTAGATGAGGATTTGTCTTATTTGGAAGATGAGATACAAAAGGGGCTTGATTCTGGGAAAAGCGGGAAAAAACATCGTGAAGTTTTTAGCCAGCTAAGAGAAAAATATGGTATCCATTGAGTACTCTCTTGAAGCTCTTATAGATGTTGAACATATATTTCAAACCATCTTAAGAGATAAACCAAATGCGGCAAGTGAGTATATTTCTAAATTAGAAAAATGTATTGACTTGCTTGAGTTTAACAAAGAGATGGGTGTGAAATGTAAACATAGAAGTGTAAATTTTGATTGTAGAATTCTTGTTTTTGAACAATATAAGATTTTTTATCAACTTCATGATGAAGAGGTTTATATCTTAAGAATTATTCACTCAAAGCAATCTATAAAAAAGAAAAAAATTTTAAAAAGGAAAGATAGATGAACTTAATCGAAGGCAAATTAAAAGTAGTAAACGGCAAGAAAATTGCGATAGTAAGTACGAGATGGAATCACTTTATTGTTGATAGACTTGTAGAGGGTGCAAAGGATGCATTCGCTCGTCATGGCGGAGATGATGCTGATTTGACACACGTTTTGGTTCCGGGAGCATTTGAGCTTCCAATGATAGTTGATCAGCTTTTAGCTAGCAAAAAATATGACGCAATCTGTGCGCTTGGCGCTGTTATCCGCGGAGCGACTCCTCACTTTGACTATGTTTCTGCGGAAGCTACAAAAGGGATAGCGACTATGAGTCTTAAGTATCAAAAACCTGTATCATTCGGGCTTTTAACGACTGACACAATCGAGCAGGCTATCGAGAGAGCAGGAACAAAAGCGGGCAATAAAGGTTTTGAAGCGATGACTGTTGTTATTGAGATGCTAGACCTTTACGAGAACCTATAATGGCTACACGACATCAAGCCAGAATGGCAGTTGTAAGTCTGCTTTACGCATTTGATTTAGGCAACGGAAACATTGCAGAGCATACGGATGAGATTTTAGAAGAGAAGAAGATTCGCAACAAGCAAAAAGATTTTGCACTCACTCTTTATGAGGGTGTTATGCAAAATTTAAAATCCATTGATGAAGCCATTGTAAAACACTTGGTAGATTGGGATTTTGAGAGACTAGGAACCATCGAGAGAGCAACTCTTAGACTTGCAACTTATGAGATACTTTACGGAGAACTTGACTCTGCAGTTGTTATAAACGAAGCGGTTGAGATTACAAAAGCATTTGGAACGGAACAGTCGCCAAAATTTATAAACGGTGTACTAGACGCAATTTCTAAAGATAAGTAAAAAAGTTCAATAATTAAATACTCTGATAGAAGATAGACTGCCGCGTCGTTTCACTCCTCGCAGTGACGGTTACATGTCATTGCGAGTGAAGCGCGGCAATCTAGAGCCTAATTGTAAAAACAGCACTTCCCTCTTAAAAATAATTTTTAGAGCTTAGTACTCATCGCGAACGATATTATGGCATCGGAAACAAGCGTGCTCTATGTAAGTGTAAGCTCTTTGTGCCTCTTCTCTGCGAACTTGACCCGATTGATTGTATTTGTTCTCAATCGCATCTAAAATGATTTGAATATTATGACTGATGATTTGCGCACTCATAACCGCTTCGCCTGCCTTATTTTTTTTCTTATCAGGAAGCATTGCGGCAAACTTTTCTTTGCTTCCAAGCAGGTCTTGTGCATGTTTTGCAAAACGCTTGACAGACTCTTCCACACCTTTTTGGTCACTTGTGATAAACCCTCTTTGTACTTCACTAAGCTCTGCATTTAAGAGCAACATATTTGATTTGAGGTCATAAGCCATGAGGGAAGAAGAAAAGAGAGACGCAATAGTGAATACAGCTATTGTTTTATACATGAAAAATCCTTTATTTTGTGGTATCAGATTGTAGCATAATGTTTTTTTGATTATTATTTTATGAAGCCTAGTTTGCTCTTTATCTCTTTGTTTTGAAAAAAAGGGTAAAATCCAATCACTAAAAAGCAAAACGGTTGGAAATGAAAAGATTAACAAAAGAAGAGGCTCTTAATCTCATAAAATATGCAGATTTAAAAGAGCTTGGACGGATGGCGACGGCTCGTAAAAAAGAGCTTCATCCAGATAACATAACCACATTTGTTGTGGACAGAAATATAAACTATACAAACATCTGCTGGGTTGACTGCAAATTTTGCGCATTTTACAGACATGAAAAAGATGCCGATGCATATGTTTTAACATTTGATGAGATAGATGCGAAGATAGACGAACTGCTAGAAATTGGCGGCACGCAGATACTTTTTCAAGGTGGAGTGCATCCGAAACTCAAAATCGAGTGGTATGAGGATTTGGTTGGACATATTCACACTAAATATCCCACAATTACCATCCATGGCTTCTCTTCCATCGAGATTGATTTTATTGCTAAAGTCTCACACATAAGCGTGGAAGAGACTTTAGAGCGACTTCATGCTAAAGGTCTAGCTTCTATCCCAGGAGCAGGGGCGGAGATACTGAGCGACAAAGTCCGCGACATTATCGCTCCTAAAAAAATCGATAGTGAAGTTTGGGTTGACATCCACAGAAAGGCTCATAAACTAGGCATCATGTCAACGGCTACCATGATGTACGGTACGGTTGAGAGCGACGAAGACATCATAGAACATTTCGATATGATAAGAAAGCTTCAAGATGAGACAGGTGGTTTTAGAGCGTTCATCATGTGGAGTTTTCAGGGGCAAAATACTGAACTTTTAAGACTTATTCCCGATATGGATAAACCTTCATCAAACAGATACTTAAGACTTCTAGCCGTTGCAAGACTCTATCTTGACAATGTGCCAAATATCCAAAGCTCATGGGTAACGCAAGGTCCTTACATCGGGCAGATGGCACTTATGTTTGGCGCAAACGATTTGGGCTCAACCATGATGGAAGAGAATGTTGTAAGCTCTGCCGGAGCAGCGTACAAAATGGCTAAGAGTGAGATGGTTCACCTCATAAAAGATATAGGAGAAATTCCTGCAGTGCGAAATACGGCTTATGAAATTTTAGAGAAATTTGCATAGATGAAGAAAATAGTTTTAATATTACTCGCTTTAGGAAATATAATAATGGCAGCAACAATAGAAGAGATAAAAGTTAAAGATACGA
>JBAZIE010000024.1:0-38616 GCA_041652055.1 Sulfurimonas sp.
ATCTTTTGTTAAACTTACCACGAAATTAAAAACTAGGAGAATCCTATGGCAGTAATTATTGGCGATACATGTATTAACTGTGGTGCTTGTATTGATGAGTGTCCAGTAGAGGCAATCGTAGATGAAGATGATAACCCGACGGGTGAAGAAATTTATTATGTATATGGAAACAAATGTGTAGAGTGTGTTGGTCATCATGATGAGCCTGCATGTGCTACTGCATGTCCTACAGAGGGATGTATTACTTGGGATGCAATTGGCGAGAGTCCAGCGCACCGTGAAGATATAACAGACAGCATGCGCGGAATCGGCAAGGCTATAGTAGAGTAATCTATATAAAAAATCACAAAGTGTTTTACGCTTTGTGATATCTACATTTGAGATTTTTATCCCTGAATTTATCTTTTTAACTTCAAATCAATTCTTTTTTAGGTATAATTCCACTCTAATTTTATATATTAAGTAGGAGATTTGATGGAACGTACACTATCAATAATAAAACCAGATGCGGTTGCTAAAGGTGTTATAGGTAAGATTTTAGACCGTTTTGAGAGTAATGGTTTGAAAATAGCGGCAACTAGAAAAATGCAACTTTCTCGTGCAGATGCAGAGGCGTTTTATGCAGTTCACTCTGAGAGACCCTTCTTTGGTGATTTAGTTGATTTTATGATCAGCGGTCCAGTAGTTGTTTCTGTGCTTGAGGGTGAAAATGCGGTCATGAAAAACCGTAATCTTATGGGTGCTACTAACCCTAAAGAGGCTGAAGCTGGTACGATCCGTGCAGATTTTGCACAAAACATAGATGCTAATGCAGTTCATGGAAGTGACTCTGCTGAGAATGCAGCTGTTGAAATCGCATTCTTTTTCTCTGAGAGAGAAATTTCTTAAGCAGAACTTTTGAAAGTATCTCTTAAAAAAGTAACAAAAACACCTTTAGATTTTGAAGTTAAGTCTAAAGAAATAACTTTTAAAGGTTATTTACAGTACAATGCCGACAAATTAATTTTGCTAAAAGCAGGGTTAAGTGGCAAAATTGACGCAGATTGTGATATTTGTGCTAATGAGTTTAAGCTTGAAGTAGATGAGGATATAGAGTTTTTCATCTCAGATGGTATTTATGAAAAGAGCGAAGAGTCTCTTTTGGATGTTGTGGAAGCTTTGGATTCTATAGCGGACTTAGAAGAGCTTATGAACTCAGAAATTGAACTTATCAAAAGCGACTATATCAGCTGCCCAAATTGTAAGAAAAAAGGTGCTTCTGAAGAAGAAGCGTTTTAAGCAAGGTTTCTGCGACGAAAGTGCCATAGCGGCAGCGTAGCAAGATGTGCTCGCGCACCCTCACTTTTGGGTGTTGCCCATATTGCGTTATAAACAAAAAAGAAAGGAATTTATTATGGCAGTACCAAAACGAAGAGTCTCTCATTCTCGCTCGGCGAAAAGAAGAACTCACTATAAAATCTCTTTAGCTCGTCCAGTTAAAGATAAAGACGGAACTTACAAGCTTCCACACCATATTAACCCAACAACCGGTGAGTATAAATAGTCAATGGTGAAGATTGCCATTGACGCAATGGGCGGGGACTTCGGTCCTAAGCCAATTATAGAAGGCTGTTTACAGGCTCTCAAACAAAAACTTTTTATTCCTATTTTAGTAGGTAAAAAATCAGAAATTTTACCTCTGTTACCAAAACGTTATAGAGATAAGATTTCTATAGTCGAGGCGGACGATGTTATATCTATGCATGATGCGGCTACTGATGCGCTAAAAAGAAGTGAAAGTTCGATTTATAAAGCCATAGAGCTTGTAAAAAACAAAGAAGCTGATGGCGTAGTTTCTGCTGGACACAGTGGAGCGACTATGACTTTGGCGACTCTGAGGCTTGGACGCCTAAGGGGTGTTATGCGACCGGCACTTGTAGCACTTATGCCTACAAAAAACGCTCGCAGATCTGTTATACTTGACGTTGGAGCAAATGTTGATTCCAAGCCTGAGCATTTAGCACAGTTTGCCGTAATGGGTGGTTGCTATGCCGAAGATATGTTTAAGATAGACAAACCTTCAATCGGGATACTTGCAAACGGAGAAGAAGACTCCAAAGGCAACGAGCTTACAAAAGCTGCATTTAAACTTCTTGAGGGGTATAAAGGCTTTAAGGGCAATGTTGAGGGAAGCGATATTTTCAATGCAAGTTGTGATGTTATAGTCTGCGACGGTTTTGTTGGAAATCTTGTACTTAAGGCTTCCGAAGGCGTTGCTTCGACAATCAGTGGGTTGATTAAAGATTATATTAGAAAATCACCCGTTGCAATTACTGGCGCGCTTCTTATGAGAAAAGTGTTCGTACTGCTTAAAAAACAGATGGATTATGCTGAGATTGGCGGTGCTCCGCTTATCGGTATTCAGGGTTGCGCAATAGTGAGCCATGGAAAAAGCAATCCAAAAGCAATAAAAAATGCAATTTTTCAGGCGATTCGCTATGTTGATACAGGTGTAAATGAACATATAGTAGAAAGACTTGAAGCGCTAAAAAGCAAGGAAAAGTAATGGCATATGCTGCATTTCGCTCTATCGGGGCGTACGCTCCAAGTAAAATACTCTCTAATGAAGATCTTGCAAAAATGGTTGACACTTCTGATGAGTGGATAACAAAAAGAACAGGAATCAAAGAGCGTCGCATTGCAGCAAGTGATGAATTTACTAGTGATATGGGCGTAAAAGCCGCAAAATTGGCTATTGAGAGAAGCGGTTTGGATAAAAGCCAGATTGACATGATAGTATGTGCAACAATCTCGCCTGACTACTTCTGTATGCCCTCTACCGCTACTATTATCAGTACAAAATTGGGGCTTGGAAATATAACTGCATTTGACATCTCTGCAGCTTGTACAGGTTTCGTTTACATTCTCTCAATCGCAAAAGCTTTTATAGAATCGGGCATGAAAAAAAATGTTCTAATTATCGGCGCTGAAAAATTATCATCTATAACCGACTACAGCGACAGAGGAACATGTATTCTTTTTGGCGACGGTGCAGGTGCTGCAGTAATCAGCGCTACTGATAACAAAAAAGAGGCAATCATCGATATCCATACTGGCTCGGATGGTGAATTTGCAGACTTGCTTATGTCGCCAAACGGTGGAAGCGGTTCTGCACATGACGCGTTAGAGCAGGAAGCTACAAGCTGTTATATGCAGATGAAAGGAAACGAAACTTTTAAAGTTGCCGTTAAAACTCTGACAAAAGATGTTGTTGAGATTTTAAAAGAGAACAATATCCAAGCTTCTGATGTTAAACACTTTGTACCGCATCAGGCAAATCTTAGAATTATAAAAGCCGTAGGCGATGCTCTAAAATTGGATGATAAGCAGGTAGTGCTTACTGTTGAGAAGTATGGAAATACTTCTGGCGCTTCTATACCGATGGCAATAAATGATATTTATGAGAGCGGAAGATTGCAAGACGGCGAGCTGATGCTGCTTGATGCTTTTGGCGGCGGACTGACGTGGGGTTCGGCTCTAGTCCCATTCTCGCCAGTTAAAAAATAACTCTTTTGCCAGATTTCTTCGTTGAAATTTGGTTTTCTTTCGTCACATACTTCAAGTATGCTCCTCAATAAAACAAAAGTTCGCCTCGAACTATGACAAAATAGAGAATTTTAATTATGAAAAAACCTCTTACTTCTTGTCTAAAGCCCCTTTAACTCTTTTAAAGAACTCTTCCTCATCAGGAAGATGTAACTCCGCCTCTCTAAGTTTTTCTCCCCACATAGGGTTTGGAAAATGGCTGTCATTCTCAAATCGTGCCATTACATGTATATGAACGCGCGGAAGCATATTGCCAAATGATGCCATATTTATTTTTTGCGGTTTATAGTACGCTTTCATTTCAAACTCTATAATGTCATAAATCTCCCAAAGTCTACTGCGCAGCTCTTTTGGAACATCACTCAGCTCTTTGTAAGGCTCTTTTGTAAAGATTTTCAGCCACGGAATTTCGCTCTGCTCAGTTTCTATATAAAGTTCGCTCTCTTCATAAATAATCATATTTTCTCTTTTTGGCAAATTATATCGTGATCTAAAGCTTTAATAACTCTTCATAAAAACTTTCTATATTTTTTGCATCGCCTAGGTAAGCCAAGACGTCATCCTCTTTGATTTGGTGTTTGTAATCTATCTCAGTGTTCCAGTTGCCCTCAGTTTTATAAGCAATCAATTTAGCATCATGATTTTTTAATTCAATCTCTTTTAATGTTTTTGAAACTGTGTTTGGCGGGGCGATAAATTTGATAATTCTCATGCTGTTGCTAAGATCTATTTTCTCAAAATTTATATTCTCGACTAAATTTTTTACTAATATTCTTCCGGCTATTTTCTCCGGATGCACAACTCTTGAAGCTCCTATTTTTGCCAAAATCTCGCCGTGAGTTGTTGTGATGGCTTTTGCGATTATGTTTTTATTGTCCAAATCCTTAAGTGCCATAACAGTCAAAATACTCGCTTCAATATTCTCGCCGATACTGACTATAACTGTGTCAAGCTCAACTATGCCAACCTCTTGAAGCGCAAGTTTGTTTGTGCTATCAAGTACAAAAGCATTGTCTATATATTCGCTAATCTCTTGAATCCTCTGTTCGTTGTGGTCAACCGCTATAACCGTAACATCAAGTTTTGACAAACTCTTTGCAATGTAAAAACCAAATTTTCCCAAACCTATAACCGCGACTGTTTTCATATTAATATTCTCCCTTTTGGATATTTAAAATGTTTTGTTTTTGCTTTTCCCACAAGTATGATTCCAAATGCAAAAATTCCTATTCTCCCCGCAAGCATCAATATTATGATGATAGTTTTGCCAAATGTATCAAAATGATATGAAAAGCTTAAAATGTCCCCATTTCCTGTTGAAACGCCTACTGTTCCAAATGCCGATACTACTTCAAAGAGTATTTTAATAAAGGGAAGATTTTGCGTCTCAACCAAAAGCAATGTTGCAAAAAGAACTAAAAATGAGGAGAGCATAATAATTGCCAGCGCCTTGTTGATGATTTTTTGCTCTATCGTTCTTTTAAATATATTTGGTTCTTGATTGCTGTTTTTAAGAATATAAAGAACGGCAACTATTAAAATAGCTGCGGTGGTTATTTTTATACCTCCTGCGGTGCTTCCCTGCCCACCGCCAATCATCATGAAGATTGTGGAGAAAAAGAGTGATGAATCTTTGAGCGCGCCAATGTCGATGCTGTTGAATCCGCTTGTTCTAAAGTTTATTGAGAGAAAAAATGAGTTTAATATTTTTTCATAAAAAGATAGTTCGGCGAATGTTTTTGGATTGTTCCACTCGATTGATAAAAAAAGCACCATTCCAAGGAGTATTAAAAAAGTGGTTCCGTAAATCATTATTCTTGTGTGAATGGTAAATCTCTTTGATAATTTTTTGTTCTCATATATCTCAAGCAGAACAAAAAAGCCAAGACCGCCTAAAATAGTCAAAAAAGAGAGTGTCAAAAGAACAATAGTGTCTCTTTGATAACTTATAAGACTATCAGTAAAAAGTGAAAATCCTGCGTTGTTAAAAGAGCTTACAGAGTGAAAAATCCCATGCCATACTGCATCTAAAAAATTGTAATTTTGGCTAAATTGAATGCTTAAAAATATTGCGCCAATAAACTCTATGACAAGTACAATAAGCAATGTTTTTTTTACAAAAGAACTTACATGTAAATCAGGCAAATCCATGGATTGTTTCATAACTCTTTTTTCATCCATGCTAAGTGAATTTTTTACAAATAGGAAAAACACGGTGACAAGCGTCATGTATCCTATCCCGCCTATCTGTATAAGCAGTAAAATTATAAATTCGCCCATAAAGGTAAAGTTTTCCGATGTACTGACAACTATAAGTCCGGTAACGCAGGTTGCAGAAGCAGAAGTAAATACAGCATCAATAAAACTTAGCTCTCCTATATGGGAGGCAGGAAGCAGAAGCAGTAAGGCACCTGTTAAAATAATAATCGCATAGCCGTAAAATATTGTTTTAATATATTTATGTTCCATAGTACGCCTCTAATCTCTATTGCATGAAAATCTGTAGCCGATACCAGATTCTGTTTTGATGTAAGAGGGTCTTGTGCTATTCTCTTCTATCTTTTTTCTTAGAGTATTTACATAGGTTCTGAGGTATTGCATCTCGTTTTGGTAGCCTATGCCCCATACCTCTCTTAATATCTGTTTGTGGGTTAGTGTTTTATTTGTATTGAGCAAAAAATATTTGAGAAGTTCGTATTCAATTGGAGTCAGTTTTAGTTTTTCTCTCTTAAAAAAGATATCCCTTGAAGCGATATCCATCTCTAAGTCGCCGCAAACAATCTTCTCTAATATCTTCTCATCATTGGCTTTTCTTCTTAGTGCTGCCCTTACTCTTGCCAGGAGTTCATTGATAGAAAACGGCTTGGTGATATAATCATCTGCTCCAAAATCAAGTGCTGTGATTATCTCTTTTTCGTCATGTCTTGCCGAGAGCACGACAATAGGGATTTTTGATATCTCTCTTATCTGTTTTATGAACTCTTTGCCGTCACCATCGCTAAGTCCCAAATCTACGATAAGCAAATCAGGAGTATGAGTTAAAAAGAGCATCATAGCGCTCTTTTTGTTTTCACATGAGATACAATTAAATTGATACTCTTTAAAAGTTATCTCTAGGAGTTTTTTTACCGACACATCATCTTCTACTATTTGTATTAACTGTTTCATACTAAATTTGCTCTTTTTGTAATTGGGAGTTCAACTTCTATGGATATCCCGTCGTTTTTTGCGACCGCTCTGATTTCGCCGTTATGGAGTTTGACTATGCTTTTGCAGATGGCAAGCCCGATGCCGCTTCCTGAAATATCATTTGTATCTTCAAGACGGTAAAATTTATCAAAGATGTTTTTTAACTTATCTTTATCTATATGTTCGCTTTGATTGAATATTTCGATTTTAATTAAATTTTTAAAATGAACAATTTTGAGCTCTATTTTTGTGTCACTTTTTGAGTATTTAAAAGCGTTGTCCAAAAGGTTGGTCATGAGTTGAGTGAGTAGTGTATTGTCCCCCCAAAACAATCCCAACTCATCAAGTTCTATATCGAGGAGTTCATCATTTTGCTTTTGTGAAAAATCTTTCAGCACAACGCCTAAAATATCTTCAAAATCACACCACTCATATTTTAAATCTATGTCATTGCTGTTCAATCTTGCACTATCAAGCAGATTTGTAATTAAGCGCTTCATCCTTAAAGAGGCGTAATTTATATCCTCCAACAAGCTTTTTATATCTTTTTTATCCATATTTTCATTTGATAAAATTAGGTTTATTGTTCCATGAATGGTAGATAGAGGTGTTCTTAGGTCATGAGAGATGATGTGTAGCAGGCTCTCTCTAAGTTCATTCTGCTTTGTTTGTGTATTGAGGTTTTTGGCTTGCACGGTTATAATCCAACCAACAACCGCAAAGATGATAAAACTCCAGAGGTAGAGCTCGTTATGAACAGAAAAACTGTATAGAGGCGGAATATATAAAAAGTTAAAAAAGATTACACTCAAAGTAGTTATAAATATGGTTGCTTTCATATTGCCGTGAATCGCGACAACGACAACCGGAATAATATGAATAAGCCCAATATTTATAATGTCTAAGTAGTCCCGAAAAAGATGGCTAATAAGCGTTATAAAGGCTAAAATGCCAAGAGCCTTAAGAATATATGCCTGTTTCGAGTAGCTCTTTGTATCTATTTTCATTATGCTTTTGGTAACTTTATAATTAAAATAACTGATAAGATGATTAATACAGCGAGCATTATTTGATCTGATAATCCCATATTTATACTTCTTTATGTTGAATATGTAGTATTATAGAGCATTTCGTATCAATAAGTTGTCAATAAATTTGTAAAAATATCAAAATAATATAAAGATTTTTCTATCATGCAGATAGGAGGTGTTGTATATAACCCGAAAAAATTCGGGCTATTTGTAGCAGTTTTTAGTCTCTAGTTCTTGAACGATTTCTGTCTCCGCTTGGACGACTTCTCTCGCCTGCGGAGCTGTTTCCACGGTAACCGCCGCCACTTGGACGAGAACTTCTATCGCCGCCTTCGCTTGAACGTGGTCTGTCACCGCTTCCAGAGCGGTTTCTATCGCCACTTCCTGAACGACTTCTTGTCCCTTTGTAACCGCCGCGGCCGCCACTTCTGTTATCGCCTCTTTTGCTAGCGCGATCAAGTATTGCTGCCAGTTTATCAGCAGGAATTCCGATAAAGTTTGGACCTTGAATTGTCTGCTTATCTAAAATCATAGAAACTAGCTTAAACATAATCGTCGCTTCATCTATATCTTCTTTTAACATGTCAAGAATCTGGTGTGCTTCATCGTAAATTTTTTGATCTTCGATAGTAGAAACAATAGTTTTTAAGTTTGTAGCTCTTAAATCATTTTTGCTTGGAACAAATGCATGAGTCATTGTTGTTCCAACTTTTGTTTTAATGCGCTGAAGTTCTTTAAACTCTAGCGGAGTTAAAAGTGTGATAGCTTTACCCTTCGTTCCGGCACGTCCTGTTCGCCCGATACGGTGAACATAAGACTCAGGATCAAAAGGGATATGGTAGTTGAAAACGTGAGAGATGTTGTCAACATGTATTCCGCGAGCAGCAACATCGGTAGCAACTAAAACTTTAACACCATTGTTTTTAAAGCCTTTGATTACAGTCTCACGTTGGCGCTGTTCCATATCTCCATGAAGACCGTTTGCCAAATATCCTGCATTTGAAAGTACGTTTGATAGTCTGTCAACTTCGCTTTTTGTTCTACAAAATACTATTGACTTTTCACACGCTTCTGAATCCATCAAACGAATGATTGCATCATCACGCTCAGACTCTTCGATTACATAATACTCTTGGTTAATGTCTGTGTTTGTAGTTTCACCTTTTGTGATGCTGATAAACTCAGGATTATCCAAGATTCTCTCTGCAAGAAGTTTGATTGGTTTTGGCATAGTAGCCGAGAAAAGAAGTGTTTGTCTGTTTGATGGAAGGTATGAGAAGATTTCGTTGATATCATCTAAGAATCCCATATCAAGCATCTCATCAGCTTCATCAAGCACAACAATGCTAGGAGCAAAAGTCTTTAAAAGATTCTTTTTAAGAATATCTAAAAGTCTGCCAGGAGTTGCAACAACAACGCTCGCACCTCTGTCTATAAGGTCGATTTGTCTGTTGTAAGAGCTGCCGCCGTAAACCGTAACGGTTCTAGCGCCTATGTTTCTTCCGTATTTGAAAAGCTCATCGCTAACCTGAGTTGCAAGTTCGCGAGTTGGAGTGATAACCAAAAGGCCGACACCATCATTTGGGTCTATGTTGTTTAGTGCAGGAAGACCAAAAGCCGCAGTTTTACCTGTACCAGTGTGAGCTTGTCCGACGATGTCGCGACCTGCTAATATAAACGGTATTGCTGCCGTTTGAATTGGACTTGGAACTGTAAAACCTGCATCTTTGACACTTCTAAGTATCTCTTTTTTTAATCCTAAATCATCAAATGTGATTAACTTTTCTTCTGTTTCTATTTGTGTTTGTGCATTTTCTTGCATCGTTTTCCTTTAAATAGGAGCTGATACAAGCATGTCAAGTCTGACACGGCACCGTCCCCTAAAATATTTAGCGAATTATACCCAAATATATTGTTGTTTTGATTTAAATAAATTATATTGTGGATTACTTAAGTTTATATTGTGTAGAAATAGATTTTTGCAGTTGTAAAGAAACCAAATTTTAAATTTTTAGATATTATTATAAGCTAGAGAATAAAAAAAAGAGATGAATATGCAGATAGAAACACAGTACAGCTATGAAAAAACGTGGACTTTAACAAACGAAGCGGACTTGTTAAAAGTTATAACAGAGGAGATTGGCGATGCAGACCCAGAGGGGACGTTAAAATATATAAAAGAGGTTATGAAAACCGGCAAAGAGATAAGCGTTGGAAGTTGCAAATTTAGAGAACAGAAAAAAGAGATTGTAAAGGAAAAAAAATGATAGATGATATAGCAAAACTGATTTTAAGGCTAAGTGTGGGAGTAATGGTTCTTTTTCACGGCGTGGATAAGATAATCAACGGCATAGGCGGAGTGAAGCACATGACGGTAAGTGCCGGACTTCCTGAGTTTTTGGCGTACGGTGTATATGTCGGCGAGGTAATAGTGCCGATTTTAATTTTGCTTGGAGCATATGCAAGAGCTGCCTCTTTGGTTTTGGCGTTTAACATGAGCGTTGCGATATTTTTGGCTTACGGAAGTTCGCTTTTTACCCTCGGCAAGCACGGTGCGCCTGCTTTTGAGCTTCCGTTTTTATATCTTGTAATGTCACTTATGATTTTTGTCTTTGGAAGCGGAAAGTACGCGTTAAATACTAAATAGCGTTATGGATGGGGAACTTTTATTTTAGAGTTTAAACTCCATCCTATAATTATCATTAAAGCAATAACTCCAAAAGCTGGCAAAAACTCATAAGTAGAAGCCAAATAAACAAGCCAGAGCAAAATCGCGCCGAGCGGTGTCGGGACGCCCGTGAAAAATTTTGCCACTTCTCCTGCATCTGAATTGATGTTAAACTGGATAAGCCTTCTAAGCCCTGAAATAACATAGTAGATGCTGACAACCGCCGCTGCAATAATCATAATGCCGGAGAAGTTTAGAGCATAAACCGCTTGAAATATCAAAAATACAGGTACAAGAACAAAACTCAAAAAGTCGGCAAAGCTATCAAGCTGAACTCCAAACTCGTTTGAGAGGTTGTATTTTCTGGCAATTTTGCCATCAAATATATCAAATGCCCCGCCTATCCAAGCCAAGATAATAGCTATAAAGAAGTTGTTTTGAGTTATAAAATAGGTTGCTAAAAGCCCAGCGGTTATATTTACAAATGTAAACATATTAGCAAGATTGAAGTGGGATTTGTTTGTAAATAAAAATTTCATTCTATTCCTTCTTGTAATTGTGAAATTATATCGAAGTAAATATTTAAAAAACCACTCTTTAATGAGATGTTAATAGTAAACGGATTATTATAACAGAAAGTGTTATTGAATTGTCTTCTAATGCTGTTTTTTAATCAAAAAGGGGTTGAATGAATTTGTTGAATAATTTTAAGATAAAGCAGATATTGCTTTTTGTCTCAGTTATCGTAGTAGGTGTTTTGCTGCTAACAACCGTAACAAACTATAAGAGTATGAGTGTGATAGAGGAGCACTCAAATGAGCAATCACAAGAGGTTTTGCCAAATCTTTTTGACTTTTTAGAGTTGCAGTTAAATGTTATTCAGGTGCAGCAGTGGCTCACAGATGTCTCTGCAACAAGAGCTGAAGAGGGGTTTGACGACGGTTATTCTGAGGCCGGCAAATACTTTATGAATGCAAACACTGTTTTGGAGAGGCTGATTAAGGCGCATAAAGAGCTTGGTGAAGATGAGATGGTAAGAGAACTTGAGGGGTTTAAGGTTGACTTGCAGGAGTATTATGTTATCGCAGTAGAGATGGCTAACACATATGTAAACAGTGGAACGAGTGAAGGGAACAAGGTTATGGAAAAACTTGATCCCTTTGCCGAGAAACTCTCAGACAGGCTTGGGAAGTGGGTAGAAGAGCATAAAAAAGAGTATGACGAGGCGGCAAAAGAGATAAATCATAATATTTCTGATTTTGGCGTGCAGAGCATAGTCTTTTCGCTTATCCTTATAGTTGTTATAAGTTCTGGATTTATAGTAATAAACCTTATTATAAACTCTATAAAAAACATAGATATCTATCTTGAGAGATTGGCAAAACTTGATTTTACCACAAAGCTTGAGATTGCGGGAAAAAATGAGATAGCGATTATTGCAAGAAACTTATCTAAGGTTATCGATTCAATCAAAGATTTTATAGCTGAAGCAAAAAATTCTTCTAGTGAAAACGCATCTATATCACATGAACTCTCGACTACTTCTAATGTTGTCGGTAGAAAAGTGGAAGATGTGATGGAGATTGTAAAAAAAGCAAATGAAAAAGCTAAAAAAGTAAGCCAAGAGATTGAAATATCTATAGAGTATGCTAATGACAGCCGTAAAAATACAGCTAGAGCTAACGAAAATTTAGATGAGGCTACAAAAGAGATTATGCGCTTGACGGCTGATGTTCAAAAAACTGCTACGATAGAAGTAGAGATGGCACATCGGATAAATCAGTTGAGCACTGAAGCTGAGCAGGTAAAAAATGTTTTAGACGTAATTGGAGATATAGCAGATCAGACAAATCTTTTGGCGTTAAATGCGGCGATAGAAGCTGCTCGTGCCGGTGAGCATGGGCGAGGTTTTGCGGTTGTTGCGGATGAGGTTAGAAAATTGGCAGAGAGAACACAAAAGAGTCTCGTTGAAATTCAATCTACTATAAATGTAATTGTGCAGTCTATAATGGAAGCAAGTGCGCAAATGAATAAAAATTCAGAGCATATTCAAAACTTAGCAGATATTTCATCTGGAGTGGAGTTGAAAATAACGGCGACACTAAAAATTATGCATGAAGCGGCAGTAACAAATGAAAAAACAGTTAAAGATTATCAAAATACCGGACAGTTGGTAAACAATGTTTCGTCAGAAATAGACAGCGTCAGCGAAATTGTAGCTTCAAATGCAAGAAGCGTTGAAGAGATAGCAGCTGCAGCAGAGCATTTAAACGGCATGACAGAGATATTAAACCGTAAGATGGAACAGTTCAAAATATAGATAAAAGGGTGGAATTTAGGGGTATGAGTAAATTTATTAAATTGGGCGTTGCTTGTAGTTTTATACTTCCTCTACTTGTTGCTGATGATATAAAAGAGGTTTCAACACTAAGCGGTATGTTTGAAGATGGCAAAATATCTGGCGAAATAAGGTCGATGTATGCGGGGTACAATCTGAAAAAAGCAGGCGAGAATGATATTTATGCCACTGCAATCGGCGGTTATTTAAAGTATGAGTTAGCAACGCTAAACGGCTTTAGCGCGGCTGCAGCTTTTGCGCTCTCGCATGATATCGGTTTTGCGACCGCAGATGAGGACGTTAAACAAAATCCTGAGTTATCTTCATCAGATGGTGAATATAGCGTTTTAAGAGAGGCATATCTTAACTATAAAAGCGGAGATTTCAATTTTCGTGCAGGTCGCCAGCTGATTGACACTCCTTTGGCAGACAGCGATGACATCAGGATGATAGCAAATACGTTTGAGGCGTATATTGCCAGCTATCAACTCTCAAATTTTACTTTTATGGCAGGAAAGCTTCAAAAATGGCAGGGGTATGATGCGGACTTGGACAACGGCTGGACAAGGACGGGCGAAGATGGGACATGGTTTGGCGGTATAACTTATGCGGATGATGTCGTAGAGGCAAATGCGTGGTACTACAATATAACCAAGCTTACAAATGCGGCATATTTTGACCTTACTTTAGGTTATGAGATAGAGAGCGATATCGCTCTCTCAGCAGGAGTTCAATACTTAAATGAGAGCGAAATAAGCAACAGTGCAACGAAGGCGGATATCTTCGGCGCTTTGGCTGAACTCTCAGCTTATGGCTTTACTTTTGGCGCGGCATACAACAACTCAAGCAAGAATGCCGACAGCGGAAGCTTTAGCGGCTTTGGGGGCGGAGCGATTTTTACAAGCATGGATACCATGATTTTGGATGATATAACGTATGACCGAGATGCGGAGGCGATAGTCGGGAGCATAAGTTACGAGATAGATAAGTTAACACTCTCTTATGCTTATGGTGATTTTGACGGAAATGCTGATGGTCTAGGCGATAGGGCGCATGTTGTGGAACAAAATATAGGAGCCCAGTATAACGTTATAAAAGACAAACTGCTTCTTCACGCTATATATGTTGAGCAAGAAGACAGAGAGAGTTTGACAAAAACAGACTATGACTGGAGTCGATTTCAGCTTATGATTGCATACAACTTCTAGTTTAATCTATATTTAATATGATAGTGATTATCATCATAAGAAATAAAAACTGACCTTACACACTTTTCATAAAAGTGTGTAAAATGCCTTGTAGCTTTAGGGGGTTGTAGGGACAAATGTCCCTGCCATTAAAACGGACGCGTTCGTTTTAATGTGTAACATCAGATAAAAAGAAGTGACCATGTCCAATAAAACAGACGACAAAGAGATAAAAAAGTTAATCGAGTGTAAAAAAGCTTGCATTGTAAAAGTTGTGAAACTAAATGCGGACTCTGAGTTAAAGCGTAGACTCATATCTTTTGGAATAATGAAAGATGCGGTTATAGAAGTGTTGGAGCACGCTCCCGCAAAAAGTACCATAGAGGTAAAAGTCGGCAAGATGAGAGTAGCTCTGCGTGCTCAGGAAGCCGGTTTAATAGAGGTTGTAAAACTATGAACAAAAATGTAAAAGCCTGTCCGATAACTGCAAAACATATAAAAGTTGCACTTGTCGGACAGCCAAACGTCGGCAAAAGTATGCTTATCAACTCTATCTCAAACGCACATCTACATGTAGGAAATTTTACGGGCGTTACAGTTGAGAAAAGCGAAGTTCTTTTTGATTATAAAGATTACCATTTTACCGTTGTAGATTTGCCGGGAACTTATGCTTTGAGCGACTACTCTATCGAGGAGAGAGTAACAAGTGAGTACCTCTCAAATGCGTATTATGATTTGATAATAAATGTTGTAGACTCCACAAATCTTGAAAAAAACCTCCAGCTCACAGCAGAGCTTATGAGTATCGGTAAAAAAATGCTTATAGCGTTAAATATGAGCGATGAAGCAAAAAAAGAGGGCATAGAGATAGACAATAAATATATGTCCGGTCTTCTTGGATTTCCATGTATAAAGGTATCCGCGGCGACAAAAGAGGGCATTGGCGAGCTGATAGAGGCTATACTAAAAGAGTACAAAAATGAGACGATGGAGTATAAGCTTATCTTTAGCGAGGCAGTTGAGGAGGAGATAAGCATAATTTGTGAATATTTGGCTAAACACAAATATAGAGATGAAAATTCACACAGAAACATCGCGATAAATCTGCTTAAAAACGATAAAAAGACATATACAAAACTGCATGACGACCCTATTTGGACTGAGTTGCAGCCAATTCTTATAGAGGCATCAAAACATGTTGAGCTCCATCATGACAGCAACGATATAAAAGAGGCCTTTGCTTTTGAATATGCTTCCTTTAACAGAGGCGTTGTCGCTGAAGTCCTTAAACAAAACAGAGAAGTTGAAAAGAAAACACTTACCGATAAAATTGACAGCGTTTTGATACACCAAATATTTGGAATACCTATATTTCTATTTTTTATGTGGGCACTTTTTCAGCTTACGTTTGAAGTAGGCTCTATTCCAATGGAGTGGATAGATGCTTTTTTCTCTTGGTTTGGCGAGACGATAGGCGCTACAATTGCAAATGACGATATTCGTTCTCTCGTTGTTGATGGAGTCATATCGGGTGTCGGTGCCGTTATGCTTTTTGTGCCAAATATTGCCATCCTCTTTTTGGGAATTGCCCTTTTGGAGAGCACAGGGTACATGTCTAGGGTTGCGTTTTTGCTTGATGGATTTTTCCACAAATTCGGTCTTCATGGGCAGTCGTTTATCCCGCTTGTAACTGGGTTTGGCTGTTCTATTCCTGCTTACATGAGTGCTAGGATTTTAAAGAACGACCGCGATAGACTGCTAACGCTTTTCATCATCGGATTTATGAGCTGCGGTGCGAGACTTCCCGTCTATGTTCTCTTTGCGGGCGCATTTTTTTCAGAGAGTATGGCAGGAAATATTCTTTTTGCTATCTATATAACAGGCGCTATGCTTGGGCTTTTTGCGGCTAAAGTTTTAAAACTTACTGCTTTTAAAGGCATAGATGAGCCGTTTGTTATGGAGATGCCAAAATACAGGTTGCCATCGCCTAAGCTTATTTGGCACACGGTCGTTACAAAGACTCTCATGTATCTAAAAAAAGCGGGAACTTTTATAGCCGCAGCTTCTATGCTTATTTGGTTTTTTAGCAACTATCCGCATAATCTTGTATTAGAGGAGAGTTACGCACAAAAGATTGAAAATGCCATAAGCGAAGAAGAGAAAAAAGTGCTTCAAAACTCCCTTACTCAAGCAAATTTGGAGCAGAGTTATCTAGGACGTATAGGTAAATTTTCTGAGCCTATCTTCGCGCCACTTGGATTTGACTGGAAGATGAGCGTAGCTCTTCAAACGGGACTTGCCGCAAAAGAGGTTGTAGTCTCGACTCTTGGTGTTTTATACGCGCTTGGCGATGAGGTGGATGAGCAGAACGCTTCGCTGAAAGAGATAATCTCAAAAAACATACCTTTTGCATCTGCCGTGGCGTTTATAGTAGTCGTTATGATATATCTGCCTTGTTTGGCGGCTTCGGTGGTCTTTACGCGTGAAGCCGGAGGTATAAAATACTTTTTCTATCTTTTGGCATTTACCTCTATAGCAGCATATTCGCTGGCGTTTATTGCCTACAGGGCGGCTCTCTTTTTTACCACTTAATTATTACTTTGTTTTAAGAGTGAGGTTACTATACTATCTGCATAAGATAATTTTTAAGGAGTAGGGCATGGCAAAATTTGGAAATTCAATCATCAAAGGCTTAGAGATAAGCGAGATAATAACTGCGTTAAATAGAGCGTACGCTGACGAGTGGCTGGCACATTATCAGTACTTTATAGAAGCAAAAGTTGTTAAGGGAATTATGAAAGATGCTGCAATAGTGGAGCTCACGCAACATGCGGCTGATGAGCTCAGACATGCAACAATGGTAGCGGATAGGATTATACAACTTGGCGGCACTCCCCTGCTTAATCCAAAAGAGTGGTTTACGCACACAAATTGCGGTTACGAAGAACCAAAGGAGTTTGATGTTGTACGTATTTTGCAAGACTCCATAAAAGGCGAGCAGTGTGCGATATCTATATATTCACAACTTGTTGATATGACAAGAGATAAAGATATCGTAACCTACGACATTGTCTCTCAAATACTTGCAGATGAAGTTGAACATGAAGAGGATTTACAGGCTTTGCATGACGATATTACAGAGTTTATAGCAGATTTAAAAAAATCGCTAAACTAGCATGACTTTATTGCCATTAACTACTTATTAGTTGATATCTGTTAAGATTCATCTATGAAAAAAATATTAATGATTGAAGATGACTTAGAATTGGCGGAGATACTCACAGAGTATCTTCAGCAGTTTAAGTTTGAGGTTATCACAGAAGATGACCCTTTTAAAGCTGTAAGTATATTGAAGTTGGAGCCTTTTGATCTAGTTATCTTAGACTTAACCCTGCCCGGTATGGATGGTTTAGAGGTTTGTGAGGCGATAAGAGAGCGTCAGGATATTCCCATTATCATCTCATCTGCTAGAAGCGATGTGACAGATAAGGTAAAAGCGCTTGAGCTCGGCGCCGATGATTACATCCCAAAACCTTATGACCCAAGAGAGCTTGAAGCTAGAATTCACTCAGTTCTTAGACGTTACGAGGCAAAGTCACAGCAAAGAGAAGAGTCAAAAAGCGACTTCAAATGTGACGTCTCATCTATGATGATAACCTACAAGGGCAGAAATATAGACCTTACAAATGCGGAGTTTGGCATCTTGTCATACATGATTGCAAAACAGGGTCTTGTTGTCTCAAGAGAGGATTTGATTCATAACGTAAATGCCATAAACGAGGATTCTTCAAACAAGAGCATCGATGTTATGGTTGGAAGAATCAGAAATAAACTGGGAGATAAATCTCTTATCGAGTCGGTTAGAGGCGTTGGTTATAAACTTCTTAAGTAAACAATTTTTCACTTTGGAGCTAAGCCGATGCGTCAACATGCTGTTTTAATAACCGTCCTCTTCGCACTCGTAGTTACCGTAGTAAGTGTGAGTGTCGTTTTTTGGGAGTTTTTTCAGCTTAACAAACAGCACTATATAAATCATATTTTCACCAAACATGCGACCATCACTCAAATATACCAACAACACCAGCAAAATCTAGATTCACAGATTATGCTTGAGGCAAATCTTGCCGTATATAATTTTGTGCTTGAAAAAGATAAGACAGATATTGCAATAATCCTAAAAAACGCAAAGCTTTTAAAGAAAAAAGATTTTCAAAACGTCAACTCATCTCTGCTTTTTTCAGGTGGCGGCGTTTATACAAAAAGAGTTGTGGTAGATTTGAGTGCGAGCATGTTGGAGTTTAACAAAAAAATATATTTTTATATTCAATCACCATCATCCTCCGTTCTTATCCTTGATGAGGAGCTAAAACCATACAAATATTGGAACGTGGCTTACGCTTATCTTGTAATTATTCTTATAATCTCTTTCTCTTTTGTACTTATTTTGCGCAAACTAAGGCCGCTTATTAGGCTTCGAAAAAAGATAGCACTTTATGGTGATGGAGATATGAATATCTCTTTTAAGGCCAAAGGGTGTGATGAGATAGCGCTTATCGCAAATGAGCTTGAAGCGACAAGAAGAAAAATCAACATTATTTTAGAATCACGTACTCTTTTTTTGCGTAATATCATGCATGAACTAAAAACTCCCATTGCAAAAGGGACGATTGCAACCCAGATGCTGGAGTCTCAAAAACAGCGCGACCGCTTTAGCTCTATTTTTGGGCGCCTAGAGTCGCTGGTTAACGAATTTGCGCTTATTGAGGAGGTAACAAGCCTCGGTGATAAAACTGACTTTAAAGAGTATCGCCTTGTTGATATTATTGACGGTGCTATCGATATGGCAATGATTGAGAAAAGCAGCGTAACCATCAATGTGGATGCGAGTCATAAAATAAGCGCCAACTACAGGCTTTATATGACGGCGATTAAAAACATGATAGACAACGGCATCAAATATTCAACGGATGCACATGTAGCTATTTTGATAAAAAACGGCGAGTTGGCATTTGAGAGTAAGGGAGAGTGTATATCACATCCTCTGAAGTATTATATAGAGCCTTTTACTAAAGACAATCCCTCAAAAAACAGCTTTGGACTGGGGCTATATCTTGTTGATTCTATTCTAAAAGTCCACAATCAGGTACTAGCACACGAGTATGAAAATGGCGTTAACCGCTTTATTTTTGCGTAAGGTTTGGTGTGTAAACTACTGATATGAAAAAATATATAAAAAGAGGATCTGTTGCACTTTTTGCAATATTTTTCTTCACATTCGGTTGGATTACGCATTTACTCTATGATGACGCAAAAAAAGTATTCAAAGAGTCAACCCTTAAAAAGATAAAAAAAGGCGGCGTTTTAAACGTTGTACTGCTTAACTCTCCATCAACGTACTACATCGGCTCAGACGGACCCAAAGGTTTTGAGTATGATCTCTTGGATGCCTATGCAAACCATTTGGGCGTTAAATTAAATATTACAACCGCAAACACTACAAAAGAGGCGATTGAGCTTAGCAAAAATCCAGATATTCATATCACCTCTGCAGCACTCTCAAAAACCAAAGAGAGAGAGAAGACGTTTAACTTCGGACCATCATATTTTGAAGCACAGGAACAGGTTGTTTGCAATAAAGGCATGCTTTCGGATGGAAGATTTCCGAGCAACGTTGATGAACTTTTGGGCTTAAAAATAGTCGTAGGCGAGGATACCGGATATAGCGAAACTATAGAGCAGCTCAAATCCGAGGGTTTTGAAATAAATGCCACTTACACATCGGATTTCTCAACAGAGGAACTTATAGCGCAAGTCGATATCGGTGAAATAGATTGTACAATTGTGGACTCAAATGTTTATGCCCTAAATCAGCGTTATTATCAAAAAATAGCGCTTGCGTTTGATATAAGCAGCAGAGCACAGCAAGCATGGGTTTTGGCACCAGATTCCAAGATGTTAAAAGAGGACATGTATGCTTGGTTAAATGGGTTTAACCAAAGCGGAGAGATGGCGCGACTAAAGGACCACTACTACAGCTATGTACATCTTTTTGACTATTACGACACTATTATGTTTCATCAACGTATAAAAACAAGGCTGCCAAAGTATGACAAGTACTTTAAGGAGGCTTCTTTAAAGTACCAGATACCATACTCAGTTTTAGCGGCACTCTCCTATCAGGAGTCTCACTGGAATCCAAATGCGAGAAGTTATACAGGAGTAAGAGGGCTTATGATGTTGACACAGCCCACAGCTAGTCTTCATGGAGTTGAAAATAGAACCGACCCAAAGCAGAGTATATTCGGCGGGGCGAAGCACTTAGCTTTGATGATAAAGAGTGTTCCGCCTGAAGTAGTCGGAGAAGACCGCCTAAAATTTGCTCTTGCTGCCTATAATATTGGTTTAGGACACGTTTTTGATGTGCAAAAACTGGCACAACAGATGGGATTAAATCAAAATAGCTGGACGGATTTAAAAACAGTTTTACCTCTTCTTTCTCAAAAGAAGCACTATAAGACGCTTAAACATGGATATGCAAGAGGAAGCGAAGCTGTTAAATATGTTGATGCCATATATGACTACAGGGACATATTGCAAAAAAATGAGATGGAAGTGTTGTTGAGCAGAGGGGAAGCGGCAAAGTATGAGAGCTAAAAATCCTTGAGCGCAAAGCGCTTGAAGGATTGGGAATTAAAGAGGCATTCCCTCTTTGCCCTCGGCTAGAGCTGTTAAGAAGCTCTCCATGTCGTATTTCACTCTGTATTCAGGTGTCATGATGTGGATTAAAATATCTCCCAAATCAACAACAATCCAGTCACTGCTCTCATCAACATTGTTAAACTTTTCTGCAGATTTTAGGTCATTTTTTAGATGATCAAGCAGGGCTGAGGTGTGTCGAGCACCCAGTGATGATGCAATAATTGCATAATCTACAAAGTAGTTTTTGTTACGAAGGTCAAAAACCTCTATATTCTCAGCTTTGTTTTTGTCTAAAACGTTTGTAATCTTTTCTATTCTGGTTTGCAATGTTTTTCCTTGTAGTAGTTATATATCTCTTGCGCACATTTTTTTGGTAATTTTGATATCTCAATATCTTCTCTGAGATTTGTAGATGATATTTTCTCATCAACATCAACTCTCAAAAACTCTTTTGGAATCTCTATATTGTCTCTTGGAGCGACAATAAAAGTAACCAAATCCTTAAGCTCATCGTAGCTATTCCATCTCTTTAGGCTAGATAGATTGTCTGCGCCTATCGTGAGGTATATTTTTTTATAACTCTTCAAGAGGTGCTTGACAGTCTCTATAGTCGGAACCTGCTTCTGCTGCATAGCCTCATAGTCGGAAATCTCAACATCTTTATATTCGCCAAAAATCTCTTTTAGCCATTTCACTCTAAGATAAGCGGGCGCAAAAAAGTGAGATTTGAACGGATTTAAAAATGTGGGCATAATGATAACTTTGTCAATTTCTTTGAACTCTATCAAAGCCTTAACAATAGCCTCGTGACCGATATGCGGCGGGTCAAATGAACCACCAAAAAGTGCGATTGTATCCATATTTAAAGCGAATTATAACTAACTTTAGGTAAAATTGCCCAATTTTTATTTTAATCAGGAAATATAATGGCACTAAAAATAGCAATTAACGGGTTTGGTAGAATTGGTCGCTGTGTAGCTCGTATAGCTGCAAATAGAGATGACGTAGAGATTGTGGCTATAAATGACATGGCTAGCATGGAAATGATGCTCTATCTTCTTAAAAACGACTCTGTTCACGGAACGTTTAGCGGCGAGATAGTACAGCTCGATGAGCATAATATAAACATAAACGGTAAAAAAATAAGAGTTTTTAATGACCGTGACCCAAAAAACCTAAAATTTGCCGAGTGCGGTGCAGATATGGTTTTGGAGTGTACGGGCGTGTTTTTGAGCCAAAAAGATGCACAAATTCACATTGATAACGGTATAAAAAAAGTTCTTTTCTCTGCTCCTGCAAAGGATGAGACTCCTACGTTTGTTATCGGTGTAAATGAGCATCTTTATGCCGGACAGAGCATAGTCTCAAACGCATCTTGTACGACAAACTGTTTAGGACCTATCGCAAAAGTGCTTGATGATGCTTTTGGGATTGAAAAAGGGCTTATGACGACTATTCACTCATACACGAATGACCAGAATATTTTGGACGTTAAACACTCAAAAGATAAGCGCCGTGCACGTGCAGGAGCTATCAACATGATACCTACGACTACGGGTGCTGCAAAGGCTATCGGCTTGGTTCTTCCTCAGCTTAAAGGAAAACTTCACGGACAGAGCGTACGTGTTCCTACGCCAAACGTATCAATGGTTGACTTAAACGTAATAGTCAAGAGAAAAACAACCAAAGAAGAGGTAACAGCTGCGTTTAACAAGGCTGCAGAGGGAAGTTTGAGCGGAATTATACTTATGGACAAAGAGATGAGAGTCTCTCAGGATTTCGTAGGATGCGAATACAGCTCTGTTGTTGCAGAGGATTTGACTCAGGTGATTGATGGCGATATGGTTAAGATTATGGCTTGGTATGACAATGAGTGGGGATACTCTACCAGACTTATAGATATGGCTCTTCACATTAGCAAATAGGACAAAAATTGGAACTCTTAAGTATTAAAAATTTAGATTTAGCCGGTAAGAAAGTTTTTATTAGATGTGATTTTAATGTACCGATGGATGAGTTTGGAAATATATCGGATGACCGCCGTATCCGCTCGGCACTCTCAACTATCAACTACTGTTTAGATCAGGATTGCGCAGTAGTTTTGGCTTCTCATCTTGGCCGTCCTGAGGGTCAGGTCGTTGCCAAATACTCTTTGATCCCTGTTGCTAGAAGACTTCAGCACCTTTTAAAGAGAGAAGTGGTTCTGGCTAAGGATGTTGTCGGGGAAGATGCGCTTGCAAAGGCAGAAGCACTAAAGTCTGGCGAGGTTTTGATTTTGGAGAATCTCCGCTACGAAGCCGGCGAGACTAAAAACGACAAAGAGTTGTCAGAAAAATTAGCTTCAATGGTTGATTTTTATATAAATGACGCATTTGGCGTAAGCCACCGTGCTCACTCTTCAGTTGAGGGAATTACACATTTTTTTGACGATAAACACAAAGCAGCTGGATTCTTGCTTCAAAAAGAGATAGAGTTTTTAGGCAAAATTATACAAAATCCTGTTCGTCCTTTTGCGGCAATAGTAGGCGGTTCAAAGGTTTCAGGAAAGCTTGAGGCTCTTATAAATCTACTTCCTCGTGTCGATAAAGTTTTAATCGGCGGAGGAATGGCGTTTACATTTTTGAAAAAGCTCGGTTACGACATAGGTGCTTCGCTTGTTGAGGATGATTTGCTTGATGAAGCTGGGCGCATTATGGATGAGGCTAAGAGACTTGGCGTGAAGTTTTATCTCCCTGTTGACCTTGTTGTGGCAGATAAATTTTCTGAGGATGCTATAAGTAAATTGGTTTCAGCTCAAGAGATTCCTGCGGGATGGATGGGACTTGACATTGGGCCAGCAACCGTAAGACTTTACAGAGAAGTTCTAAATGATGTTCAGACAGTTCTTTGGAACGGACCTATGGGTGTTTATGAGATGGATAAATTTGCGCGCGGTTCAAACAATATAGCTCATTTTGTGGCAGACAGCTACGCTACAACTATTGTCGGCGGCGGAGATACCGCTGATTTGGTTCAACGCATAGGCGTTGATGATGAGATGACATTTATCTCAACCGGCGGCGGGGCTTCACTGGAGCTGCTTGAGGGCAAGATTTTACCTGGTGTTGCCTCTTTGATGGTTAAAGAGGATTAAGGATGATTATTGCGGCAAATCTAAAAACAAATCTTACAAGAGAAAAAACTATAAAGTACATAAAAGAAGTAGAGAGCTTTTTAGATAAAAATAGTATTTCGCAAGAAGTTTTAGTTTTTCCTGCAATCTCTAATTTAAATCTACATGTAGGAAAAGTTATTGTCGGAGCCCAAAATGCATACCCGGCAATAAACGGCGCGTTTACGGGAGAGATAGGGTATGAGCAGCTAGAAGAGTTTGCTATAAAAACTATTCTCATAGGTCATAGCGAGAGAAGACACATAATAGGTGAAACACAAGATGAGTTGGTTCAAAAATTCAACTTCTATAAAAATCTTGGTTTTAAAATCGTATATTGTGTAGGCGAACCTTTGGAAGTAAGAGAAGCCGGATTTGAAAAAATGATGGACTATATTTCAAAGCAGTATGAGGGCATAGACACCTCATATGAAAATCTCATTATCGCATATGAGCCTGTTTGGGCAATTGGAACTGGACTTACACCAACAAATGAAGATATCGTAGCGATACATAAAGAGCTAAAAGAGAAGTCAACTGCACCGCTTCTTTATGGAGGCAGCGTCAAGGTTACAAATGCAAAAGAGGTTTTGGCGCTTGATGGCGTTGATGGGATTTTGGTTGGAAGTGCGGCACTTTATGCTGAGCACTTTTGT
The DNA here is from genome assembly GCA_041652055.1 of Sulfurimonas sp. Lineage (GTDB taxonomy): Bacteria > Campylobacterota > Campylobacteria > Campylobacterales > Sulfurimonadaceae > Sulfurimonas. The sequence continues at coordinate 24,505 of JBAZIE010000024.1, forward strand.
ACGATGTGCGAGTACGCACAGGCACTAGAAAAATAAAAATAAAAATAAAAATTAAATTTACGATGGAGATGGGTATATGATAATGAAGGGCAAAAAAGGCTTAATAGTAGGTTTGGCAAATAATAAATCAATTGCTTACGGTATTGCAAAAGCGTGTGCAGAACAGGGCGCGGAGATGGCATTTACGTATCTTAACGATGCGCTTAAAAAAAGGGTTGAGCCGATTGCCTCTGAGTTTGGAAGTGACAAGGTTTATGAACTTGATGTATCAAACGAAGAGCACATGGCAAATATTGCCTCTCTTGTTGCAAAAGATTTCGGCAAAATCGATTTCTTGGTTCACTCTGTTGCATTTGCTCCAAAAGAGGCATTAAGCGAGCCGTTTATGAAAACTACAAAACAGGCGTTTCAGATAGCTATGGACGTATCTGTCTACTCTTTGATAGATTTGACAAACCGTTTAGAATCTGTTTTGGCAGACGATGCTTCTATTATCACGCTCTCATATCTTGGCGGGCCAAAATATATTGTAAATTATAACGTTATGGGTGTTGCAAAAGCCGCTTTAGAGTCAACTGTGAGATATATGGCGGTTGAACTTGGAAGCAAAGGTCAAAGAGTAAATGCAATCTCTGCGGGACCTATTAGAACGCTTGCGGCTGCGGGCATAGGCGACTTTAAACAGATTCTTAACTGGAATGAGATTAACGCTCCGCTAAAGAAAAATGTAACAATCGAGCAGGTTGGTAACTCTGCTATGTATCTACTAAGCGATTTGGCTTCAGGTGTTACAGGCGAAGTTCACTATGTTGACGCCGGATACAACATCATGGGTATGGCTGCTGCCGAGACAACTGAAGATGGTAAAACTGTTCTCTCTTGGGACGCAGCTAAATAAATAACAACTGCTTAATATTTAATCTATTTTTTTCAAGTTAAAGCCAATTTTTGTGTAATAATTTTGCAACAAAACAAAAGGATATATTATGAAACTTCTTAGATTAAGCGTAGTCGCTGCTTTGCTTGCAGTTTTAGCATTTGGAGATGAGGAAAAATCAGGCCTGGGTGTGAGTGCAAATATGGCGCTAACTAGCAACTATATCTGGAGAGGTATGACGCAAACTAAAGACTCTCCTGCTATTCAAGGCGGAGTAGATTTAAGCTATAATGGCTTATATGCCGGTGTTTGGGGCTCAAACGTAGAATTCGGAGATGAAAAAAATTCTTTAGAAGCGGATTTATACGCAGGGTATAAAGGCGAAATCGCTGGAATTGCTTATGACGTAGGCTATATTCAGTATGTTTATCCAAATATGTCAGATGAGTATAATTTTGGCGAGGTCTATTTTGGATTAAGCAAAGAGTGGGAAAAATTTGGTGCAAGTGCGAAATATTACAAAGGCATAGAGACCGATGACCTCGACCCAGAGGATTATTATGAAGTTGGCGCTACCTCTTCAATTCTGCCTTATGAGGTTGGTTTAAAAGCAACTTATGGCAATTATGACAATATAGGCGACTACTACTTGGTGGGACTTAGCAAATCCTTTGAAAAGTTTGATGTGAGCGTGGCATATATCGACTTTAGTCATGACACAGATTCGAGTGCAGATGAAGACAATGTCGTAGCTACCGTTAGCTTCGCTTTTTAACACAAGAGCATATTCCCAAGAAAGGGAGTATGAGTAATTTTATAGCAGATTTACTTCTTGCCAATAACAGGCATTGAGTTTACTTTTTGAGTGTGAGACTCTTCTAGGGTTGAGTTCTGCTCTTTGTTATAGATGGCAATTTTGTCAACATACTCTTGCATCGTAAAGTTTCTGCAATCATCCTCATTTTTCTTTTTGATAGTTTCATCTTTTTCAACTCTCGGGGTCCAATCTTCTTTTACCCAGCTATCAAGAGCTTGCTGCATAAAGCCACTCTGTCCTTTTTCTTTTTTACCAGAAACACTGTTTAATGCTTCGTTTTGAGAGGGATTTGCACCATCCACCTTGCTACATGACGTTAAAAGTACAATCGCTGATATTGCTAATATTAAATTTTTCATACTGGAAGTATACATATAATAATTTCAAGTTGCTATAAAAAAATTAATATTTAATAATAAGTTAAACTTAATTTAAAGATAAATATGACACTATGTTGACAATATATTGACATTTTGTTGACAATATGTGAACATTTTTAAATTTGGGAGAATTAAAATGAGATTAACTAAATTAAGTTTAATAGCAGCAATGCTAATAGGTTCAACTGCATTTGCAATTGAAAATACAAAAGTGTCCGGTGATGCTAAGTTATATTATGGAACACAAGATTCTGATGCAACAAATGCACCGAGTATGTTTTCTAAAGATTCAGCATACACTAACTTCTCTGCTCACTTAGGTTTGACAACGGATTTAACAAAAGGTGTCTCTGCGGGTGTCGGCGCGCAAGTTGTAACAACTTTAGGTGTTGAGCACAATCTAGTATCTAAAGTATGGTCAAATGCTCATACTGTTGCGGGTTCTACAGGAGCTTCATTTGCAGGTGGTGCTCAAGTTGACAGTGCTATGTGGATGGATGAAGTTTGGTTGGCGGGTTCAGCTTTCGATACAACACTAAAGATTGGTCGTCAAGCACTAGATACACCTTTGGCGTTCACTGAGAGCTGGGGTGTTGATAGAAACACATTTGAAGCGGTTGTTTTAATCAACCAAAGTATTTTAGATACTACTTTGGTCGCAACTTCAATCGGCAAATCAAATGGTTCTGCTGATGATAGAACAAGCGTGCGTGAAGGTGGTCTTGGCAACTTAAATGATATAGGTGCAACTGCCGCAGGCTATGTTGCTGCTGATGGCACATTTTCTACATTTGGAAGTCAGGGTACTTACGCGTTTGGTGTTGTAAACAACTCTATTAAGCCACTTACACTTCAAGCTTGGTACTATGACATGGTACAACTTGCTGAGGCATATTGGCTACAGGCTGATTTAAATATAGACGGCATCCTTGCAGGTGCTCAATATGCAAATACAGCTTTAGATACAGGTGCAAATCTTGGGTCTCTTGGTATTGTGGGAGATACTGAAGATACATCCGCTTGGTCGGCGATGCTTGGATATGCAATAAAAGATGTTGCTACTGTAAAAGTTGCTTATTCTGATGTTGATAATGACGGTATTTTAGGGGTTGCAAATACGGCAACAGGCTCTATAGCTACACTTGGCGGTCAGTCAAAGCTTTATACTGAGATGTGGTGGAACTACGGTTATGTTTCTGCTGTAGGTGCAGAGTCTTATGCATTAACTGCTGAGACGACTGTTGCTGGAGATGTAGCTTTATTGGCGGGATACTATAATGCGGATATCAAAACTTCTGCGACAGATAAAGAGATGAGTGAGATAACTTTAAGCGCTTCTAAGTCATTTGGTCCCTTAGATACATCTTTGGCACTTATTTTTGCTGATTTTGAAAATTCATTAGCTCCAGCAAGTGATGTTAAAACTACCGATATTCAAGTATATTTAACATATAACTTCTAAGAGTCACGCTAAGCCTCTTTTGTAAGCCCATTTCCCCATCCTCCTTCTGGGAAGATGGGTCCTCTTCATCTTCTCCTTTCCTGTTTTGTGGGAAGATGAGTAGGGTCCATTTTAATTTTTTTAGATATAATTTTTTCATGAACAGACTAATAAAAAAAATATTCTATATACTTTTTATGTTGATTTTAATCTCCGTTATCTCTTTCTTGGCGATTCACGCAGCACCCAACAGCTTCTTTGGAGCGGGCGAGTTAAACCCAAATATGACAGAGGAGGCTATGGCCGCACTTAAAGCAGTTTATGGGCTCGACAAACCGCTTTTGGAGCAATACTTTGACTGGGTTGTAAACATCTTTAGCCTAAATTTTGGCATCTCTTTTGTAACTGGACAAGATGTGAGTGCTGAGATACTAAAGCGACTACCCGTTACGCTTATTATGAATGTTACAGCACTTGTAGCAGTATTTGTAATCTCTCTCTATTTGGGCATAAAAGCAGCGCTTAACTATGAGAAAAAGAGTGATTATATTATCCGTCAAATCTCTCTTGTCTCTTTTTCTATGCCCTCTTTTTATCTCTCACTGCTTTTTATTATTCTTTTTTCTTTGACGTTAAATCTTTTTCCGATTGCCGGTCTGCACTCCATCGAGCCAAAAGAGGGATTTGCGTACTACCTCGATATGGCGTGGCACCTTGTTTTACCCGTTGGAGTTATGATATTTGTAGGTCTTGGCAGCATGATAATTTACATCCGTTCCCTAACTTTAGAGATATTAAAGAGCGATTATTACTATTTTGCACTCTCTCGTGGTTTGGAAAAAAAAGAGCTTCTTCGCTACTACATACTTCCAAATCTTTTTCCGCCAATCGTCACTCTTTTGGGACTCTCTTTACCGGGGCTTATAGGCGGAAGCGTTATTTTGGAGTCTATTTTTGGAATTGAGGGGATGGGGCAGCTCTTTTACATGAGTGCCATGAGCCGTGACTATCCCATAATTATGGGCACTTTGATGATAACGGCATTTTTAACGCTGATTGGGAATATGATGGCGGATTTAATCCTCTTAAAGCTAAATCCGTACATGACAAGAGAATAAAATAAACTTATAAATTATGAAAATAACGCTTTTAGTGCATCAACGCCATCTTTCTGCTCTTTTGGTTCTTGTATTTCGCTATTTTGGCTATTTTTACTATCGCTCTCAACTAATTCAATATTTAGCCCGCTAAGCATTGAAGCAAGGCGTATATTTATGCCGCTTTTACCGATAGCCTTTGATTTTTGGTCGGACGGAAGTGTGATAATTGCTTTTTGCGCTTCACCGTTTTCATCTTTGATGATTTCTACGGCAGAGATAATCGCAGGACTCATAATTCTTGAGATAAAGAGTTCAGGAATAGTTGTGTATTCGATACAGTCTATGTTTTCCCCGATAAGTTCTTGGCTTACGGCATTAATACGAACACCTTTTACTCCGACCGTCGCACCGACCGCATCAACCTGAGGGTGTGTGCTAAAAAGTGCTATTTTAGCTCTCTCTCCCGGTATTCGAGCGCTTCTTTCTACGATTACTGTACCATCAGCAATCTCAGGAACCTCAAGCGCTAAAAGCTCTTCTAAAAATTTTGGAGAAGTACGTGAGAGCTCAATCTGAATACCGTTTTCTTTATTCATGTCAACACGGCGAACCACGGCTTTTAGGTGGTCTCCAACCTTGAAAACTTCGCCTTTTATGCGGTTTTTCATCGGCAGAACTGCACGAATCTCATCTATCTCTATGTATGTTGCATTTTGAGGATCAACTCTTGTAACTCTTCCGGTAACCAGTGTTCCGATTTTAGACTTATATTTGTTAAATATCTCATCTTCAACCAATCTTTGGATATGAAACTCTATCTCACGGTGAAGTTGAGATGCGGCTGTCCTGCCGTACTCTTCCAAATCATGAGGGATTTGAAGCTGATCGTCAATCTCTACTTGATCATCATACTCTCTAGCCTCGGTGATAGAGATATATGCCGGAGCTAAATTTTCATCTTGAAGTCTCTCATCGTTGTCTGCTACAACTGTAATTATTTGAATAAGATCAACCGCTTTTGTTTGGTTGTTTATAACTGCTTCAAAAGCAAATTTTTGATTAATTACTCTTTTTGCGGTCTGAATAAATGCTGTTTTAATAGCCTCTGTAACCTTTTCAGATTTAAGACCTTTTTCGTGCGCGATTGCTTCTACTATATCTAGAATTTTTTCCATTACTATATCCTTGTTATGGGTAATCTCATAAAAAACAGTGTTAAAAAATATAAGGGATTTCTTATGGAGTGCGACATTATACCAAAATAGCATAAAATCATCTTTAATAGGACTTTTAGTAGAGTTTTACTACAATACAAAAAATATAGAAGGATTAGTAATGGATTTAAAGTTTGCAAGAACGGATATTACGGCGAAGCCAAAAAAAGCGGAATTGGCAAAAATTGAAGCTTCTTTAGAGAAAGAAGAGAGTGTTATTTTCTACTTTGACAGAGAAAACTCGCATAAAGATTTGCTAGAGCTTCAAGACTATTTCGAAGCAAAAGGCAAAAGTTTTTATATGAATGAAGTTAAGTACGGACTCTCAGATAGCGAGTACATGTATCAAGTACATATCATAAACTAAAGCCGCGTTGTGAGCAAAAAGCTATTTATCGAAACCCTTGGATGTGCAATGAACTCTCGCGACAGCGAGCATATGATTGCACAGCTGCGCGAAAAAGAGGGTTATGAGACTACCGATGATTTGAAAAGCGCTGATCTGATTATAATAAATACATGTTCAGTCAGAGAAAAGCCGGTGGCAAAACTCTTCTCAGAACTCGGGGTTTTTAATAAAAAGAAAAAAGAGGGCGCAAAAATAGGTGTTTGCGGCTGTACTGCTTCGCATCTTGGCGATGAGATTATTAAAAGAGCTCCCTATGTAAGTTTTGTTCTTGGCGCTAGAAATGTTTCTAAAATAACGGAAGTTTTGCATAAAGAGAGAGCCGTAGAGGTTGACATAAACTATGACGAGAGTGAATTTGCTTATGAAGATTTTAGAACCTCCCCGTATAAAGCCTATATCAACATATCCATCGGGTGTGACAAGTCATGCACATACTGCATTGTTCCAAAAACGCGCGGAGATGAGATATCTATTCCGACGGATTTGATTTTACGTGAAGCTCAGAGAGCGGTTGAGCGCGGTGCAAAAGAGGTTTTTCTTCTGGGACAAAATGTAAATAATTACGGTCGACGTTTCTCAGGAGATCATGAAAAGGTAAACTTTACTGAACTTCTTCGCCGCCTTAGCCACCTTGAAGAGCTCAAAAGAATCCGCTTCACATCTCCGCACCCTTTTCACATGGACGATGAGTTTATAGAAGAGTTTGCAAAAAATCCAAAAATATGCAAATCAATGCACATGCCTCTTCAGAGCGGTTCAAGTAAAGTACTTCGTGATATGAAGCGCGGCTACACTAAAGAGTGGTTTTTAGACCGCGTAGAGAAGCTAAGAAGCGTCTCTTCTGAGGTTAGCATATCAACCGATATAATCGTAGCTTTTCCGGGTGAGAGCGATGAAGATTTTGAAGATACTTTGGATGTTATGAGACGTGTCAGGTTTGATCAGATTTTCTCATTTAAGTACTCTGCGCGTCCTGAGACCGAAGCTGAACATTTTACAAACACGGTTGATGAGGATGTGGCTTCGCACAGGCTTACAACGCTTCAAAATTTGGCGACTGATATTTTGGATGAGAAGAACAAAACACATTTGGGCAAAATATACAGCGTCTATTTTGAAGATTTAAATCAGGACTATTATGTCAGCGGAAGAAGCGATAATAACCTTGTTATAAAAGTTAAGGGTTCCGATGAGCTCTTGGGGCAATTCAGGGATGTTAAAATAACGGCAATCGGGCGAACAATATTAACCGGAGAAATTGTTGGGTAAAAAACTATTTCGCTCTATTGCACTGATAATTGTCCCTTTTATCGCGTCAATACTGATTAGATTTATCTATTTAACAAGCAAAAAAGTTTTCCATGTCCCTAAAATTGTAGAAGATGAGGCGGCAATTTTTGCCTGCTGGCACGGCGAACTTCTAATGCTTCCATATCTCTACTTCTACTATAGAAAACCACCTCATGCAAAAGTTCTGATTTCAAGCCACTTTGACGGTATGTTAATCTCTAAAACGATAGAATACTTTGGTCTAGGAACCATAGAGGGCTCCACCAACAGAAACGCAACTAGGGTGTTAATGCAGGCAATTAAAGCTCTAAAGGATGGTTACGACATAGGAATAACTCCTGATGGTCCAAAAGGTCCACGTCATGAAGTGGCTGATGGCGTTGTTGTTATGGCTCAAAAAACAGGTTCTAAAGTAGTTTTGGTTAGAATAATACCGACAAAATATTGGCAGTTGAATAGTTGGGATAAATTTATCATTCCAAAGCCTTTTGGAACCCTAAACTACTATACGACAGAACCGCTTGACCTTGGCTCGCTAGAGTTGCAAGAGGCAAAAAAATTGATTAAAGAGGAGTTGCAAAAGCATGAAAAGTAAAATATTTATTCCGGCTTTGGCAATTTTTTTGCTTTTTATAATGGGTGCGTACTTTCTTATAAATCCATCCTACGAAAAATCACTCAGGGCGAAATATTACTATGAAGTAGGTGAGTATAAAGAGGCTTACTCTCTCGCAAAAGAGGCTTTTAGTATTGATATATACAACCGTATGGCCGCTACTATTATGACGCAGTCGCAGACATCGCTTAAGTATGTATCATACATTGAGGATGCGCAAAAATACATGCAAATCATTGATGAAATTGCTCTTAAAGAGAATATATCAGACGGCGACAGGGCAAAAATCAGCATGATGTGTAACATTATGTTAAGCGCCTATATAAAACTTGCTCCAAGTGTTATAACAGATGAAGATTTGGTAAAACGCTCAGCCGAGTATCACAGCAAGTTTGAGAAGCTGCTTGAAAAAGTTACTACAAACTAAGCAAAAAGAGTTTCTCAAATATCTTGAAGATATAAGAGGCTACTCTGATTTAACCATTAAAAGTTATGACGAATCTTTAAGAGAGGCGTTTTTACATGTAGAAATTCTTCAAGAGGGTAAACATATACTCTTAAATCTTATGCCATACCGCATAAAAATCTCTTCATTAAATCCAAAAACAATAAGTAAAAAACTTAGTGCAATCCGCTCTTTTACCGACTATCTAAACGACAATAATATAGCAGTTTTACTAAAAGCGGATGATACGATAAAAGTCGCAAAAACATTGCCAAAACCGATATCTCATGAGCATATAATAGAGGCTCTCTCACATGCCGAGGATGAGGAGAGGGTTGTGGTAACTCTTCTTTATACTCTTGGTCTGAGGGTCTCTGAATTGGTCTCTTTAGAGCTTAAAGATATCTCAGAGGAGTGGGTAAGAGTTATAGGAAAAGGCAATAAACAAAGGGATGTTCCTCTTTTGTTAAATTCGAAAAAACTTCTTGACGAATATTTGAGCAAATCGCCAAGGAAAAAGTTTGTTTTTGAAAAAAATGGCGAAAAATTAAGCGAAAACAGTCTAAGATATATCGTTTTAAAAGTCTTTAGAAGAGTTGGGTTAAAAGTCTCTCCTCATCAACTTCGTCACTCTTTTGCATCGCAACTGCTAAACGGCAGTGCGCCGATTGCCGATGTAAGTGAGTTGCTTGGGCACTCGTCTATGGCTACGACACAAATATACACGAAATTGGGCAGTGCATTGAAACAACAAAATTATAATATGGCTCACCCTCTTTGCGGAGTTAAAGAGTAATGATTAGCAAACTTTTTGAATTTTTATATACAAAAGTTTTTATAAATATTATTGTTGAAAATACGCAGACAGTAGTGTATGTTGAGGTGTGCTCAAGCAAGAGCGTCTTGCAGAGCATGCATAAATATTTTGATACCACCACGATGAACTCAAAGATGTACGAGTTTATAAACGCATACTATAAAGAATCCCCATTTTGTTACATCTCCGTTTTGGACAAATCGCCTCTTCAGGGTGCAATTCCTACATGTAACACAAACGAAATGAGTAAATATTGCGATATCAATTCATCAGAGTATAGATGCTATGCTAAGAATTGGGCATTCTATACCTCAGAGTACGATTTAGAGGCTATCAAGCATGAGTACAGAAGTATCGGCGTAGATTTTATCTTCTCTCCTTTTGCCATGATGGCTAATTTTTTTAAAGATAAGATAGAAAATACTCTGGCGATGTTTTTGTTGATAGAAGATAATTATATATCTTTTAGCGTTTTTGACAACTCAAAGCTTTTATACGCTCAGTACCTTAATATGAATCACAATAAAGAGAGCGATGAGCTTTTGATGGAGTCCTCTTTGGATGATGGCGATGAAGATATGTCGCTTGGCATTGAGGGGATAGACCTAGAAGAGATAGATATAGAAGATGATTCTGTAGGGTTCGATGATTTTACAAATATCGAAGATCTTGATGATACGGACTCCATTGATGAGTTTTCACAAGAGCAGGATATTCACGAGATAAGCCAAAAAGAGGAGCAATATGTCTCGGCAGATGGATTTAATGAAGATTATCAGAGATTTTCGTTGATACAGAGCGCTTTAAATATTTTTTACAAAGATCCGAAATACAACAGCAAATTTATTGAAAATATCTATATTGCGGATGGTGTAGGTGTGAGCGGTGATCTTAAAAATTATCTTGAAGAGGAGATGTTTTTAAGCGTCTTTATAAGAAAGATAGATCTCGGTGTGGCGCTGTGCGACATGGCAAAGGCGGAAATATAAATGAAATACAGTTATATAAAACCTAGACACAAAACGGTATTTACAAAAGATATACAGCTTCTTTTAACCTTTTTTAGTGTGACTCTCTTTATGCTCTTTAGCACATATGCCTTTTTGCTTTTTCGAGATTATAGATTTGTAGAAGAAGTTGCTGATATAAATGAGCAAAAAAGTGAGCTTCGCGCCGGTATTTTAAAAATGAGCGATGAGATTGCAACGATAGAGAAACAGTCTCTTTTAGCTGAAAAGGTATTTACTAAAAATAGCGTATTAAGAGACAGCATTGCCAATCTTTTTGATTTGGTTCCAAGCAGAATAACTCTCTCAGAGGCTAAAATAATGGAAGACGGGCTTATACTTTATGGCATTACGCCAAATAAAGATGTATACAATTTTATGCTTCAAGCGCCGCTTCGCTCCATTTTTCACAGGACATACAGCAGTTTTTATCCCGATAAAAACGGATGGCTGAGATTTGTCTCTACGAACTATATCGATGAAGAGGAGGAGATTGGTAATGAAAATTAATCTTACTAGACAAAATACTTATCTCCTTGGTGTGTCACTCTTTTTGCTTATATTTGTAGTGGTTTTTTCGTTTTCTATTTTGATTCCTGAGGGGAAAAGCTATAGAATAAAAAAAGCAGAGCTCAAAAAAGAGAGTCTTGAGTTAAAACAGCTGAGTGATTTCTCGATTGAAAAAGAGGTCATACTCCAAAAGCTTCAAGGCGACAATCTGCATGCCATTAAAGCGTTTGATACAGAATTTAATGCAGAGAGATTTATAAAGCAGCACAGGAGTTTTTTTAGCTCTCTTAGCGTCTCTAAAAGCGTTGAACTTGAAAATGAGGACGGCTTTAGCGTTTATGAGGTAAATACAACCTCAGAAATTAGCTCACCTAAGAGTTTTTATAACTTTTTAGAAGCCGTAAATAAGAGCGACTGGATTATAGCGGTCAACCTTCCTATAAACTTCAAGAGAGAGGGCGAGATGATAAGCTCCTCTTTTACAATGAGGGTTTATAACAACCTCAAAGATACAAATAGTACTAAGCAGTAGCGCTTAGCAACTCTTTTACTTTTAAAAAAGCCTCTCTGTCTTCAAAAAGATAGGCTCGGAGTTTCGGCTCTATCTTTAGCACTCTGCACTCATCCTTAAACTTCTCATCCATCTTTGGAATCTCTTTTTCATACGGTGCAATAAATATAAAATTTTCATCCTGATAGATTACGAACTTCCTTCCTGCCACCAAAACAGTGCTGTTTTTCAGTGCTTCTCTCTCGCTTGCACTCAACATGTAGAGTTTTGATTTTAGGTATTTGTCGATTGCAAAGATATCGGCTCTTTTGTTTTTAGAGCTTTTAAAATATGCAAATTTGTTAATAGTCTCTATCTCTATATCTTCGATTAATTCGGCTCTGTCCTCATCTAGGTACTCAAAACTTTTTTTGATACCGCCTAAGTATTTCTCCAAAAGAGGAAGAGAGTAGTTGTGCCTAAATGAGTTTCTTTTTATATCCTCATCCAAATTGCTCTCATCCTCAAAATAGATGGTTTTATCTGCATGAAGATATGCCAAAAGCTCTTTTTTATCCAGATGCAAAAGAGGGCGTACAAGCTTGTAAAACTCTCTGTTTTGAACACTCTGCATTCCCGCAATCTCTGCACATCCCGCACCTTTGCAAAACTGCATAAGCATCCACTCAAATCTGTCTCCAAGATGATGCGCTGTTAAAAGGTTTTCGTACCCATGTTTTTTAATCAGCTCTTCAAAAAATCCGTAGCGGATTTCTCTTGCTTTTGCTTCAAAGTTTCGCTCAATTTTCGGTGCTCTAAAAATGTAACATGTAAGATTGTGAGTGCGAGCAAGTTTCTGTGCATAGGCGACCTCTTCTTTGCTCTGCTCTCTAATACCGTAGTCAACAATTGCAATGTCAAATGGAACTTTGTGTTTTAAGAGAAGAAAAAAAAGAGCCGTAGAGTCCGCTCCGCCTGAGAAGGCTAAGAGGTTTTTTTTATTTTTTAGTTTAAGAAGAGTTTTTTCTTCAAGCATTGTCAACTGTTGCGGTTAGAATATTTCCAACCATGTCTGTAATTTTGGCTTTGTAAATTTTGCCAAATTCGAGCTCACCCTCGACACTCTGGTCGTTTACGTAAATCTCGCCGTCAATCTCAGGCGCCCAGATAAGCTCTTTTGCGCTAAGAAGATACTCATGCTCATCGCTCTCTCCGTCAATTACTATCTGAACCTCTTTACCCATCTCGCGTTGAAGCGATTTTTGCATAACTTCAGAGGCTATTTTGCCTAAAATCTCGGCTCTTTTATTGATAGTTTTTGCAGGAATTTTCTCACTCATCTCATGTGCGCTAGTCGTCTCTTCATCGGAGTATGCAAAAACATTGATGCGGTCAAAGCCGAAGTTTGCGGCGAACTCGCACATCTCTTTAAACATCTCTTCGCTCTCCTGAGGATGTCCGACAATAAAGCTTGTTCGTATAAACGAGTTTGGAAGTGAGCGCATAAACTCTAAAAGCGCTAACGTCTCTTTTTTGCCAAAACCTCTCTTCATAATGCGAAGCATGTCGTTATTTATATGCTGGATAGGCATATCAAAGTAGTTGTGGAAGATTTTGCTTTTTGCTATGTTTTTTAAAAGCGCCATCGATGTTGTTGAGGGATAAAGGTAAAGGATTCTTGCACTTTTTACACCATCAATGAGCTCAATTCTTTGGATAAGCAGACTAAGTCCGTCTTTTACATTTTGGTCTCGCAAATATGAGCTGCTGTCTTGAGAGATAAATGAAAAATCATAATACCCTTTTTCCACAAGACCCTCAACTTCCTTTGCAATCGAGTCGAGAGTTCTTGAGTTTAGTTTGCCTTTGAAAGAGGGAATTGCGCAGAAGCTGCATGCTTGGTTACACCCTTCTGAGAGCTTTATGTAAGCATGATAGGTTGAGCCAGTAACAACGCGCTCGGCACCGTCTATCAGATATACCGCTTCGGAAAAACGGCTCTTCTTCTCAATCAATAGCTCATCAATCTTGTCATAATCGCCCACACCCGTAAAAATGTCAACCTCAGGCATATCTTTAGTCAACTCCTCTTTATATCTCTCGCTCAGACATCCCGCCATAACCAAAACAGAGTCCTCTTTTCTTGCGTCATGAAGATTTAAAACCGTGTTTATAGACTCTTGCTTTGCCGCATCGATAAAGCCGCATGTATTTACGATGATGACATCCGCATCACCCTGCTCATCGGTTAGTTCAAAATTTTTAAGTTTGCCCATCATGACTTCGGTGTCGACTAGATTTTTTGTGCATCCAAGAGATACGATATGAAGTTTGTTGCCCATTTATTTCCATTCTTGATAAACTTTTTATAATCATACGAAGTGAATGTTTCTGCAACGGAAGGGTCAAATCTTGTTATGCAAGATTTGGGGTACCCACCGTGAAGCCTTAATGAACGAGTATGAGTTATAAAATATATTTTTCGTATTATAGCTAAAAGCTCAAATGTTTCTTTTATGGTTTTTTGAAAAACTCGGAGATATCGACTTGTTTTGATTTTTTGCTCTATGAGGTTGTGGAACTCCCACAACAACTCAGAGGAGACTGTGAAAGAACCTCAAAAAAACATTTCAAAGAGTGCCTAAAACTCTCTTTGAAATAAGATAAAAATAGATTTAAAAACTCCCTATTTCAGTACT
>JBAZIE010000025.1:0-38168 GCA_041652055.1 Sulfurimonas sp.
TAATCTCCTTTTGGATTAAATAGTTGTGCCGATTTTCTTATATATAAGTAAAAGGGTTTTTTGATGATGAAATTATAGCTTCTAAACCTAAATTTTTCAAATGTTTAAGCAAAATCTCTGCAAAAAATTGTTCGCTCTCAAAATGTCCGATGTCAATAAGCGATAAATTTATGCTCTTTGCCTCCATGGCATCGTGGTATTTTACATCTCCTGTTAAAAAACAGTCCGCCTTTATAGATTTAATCAAAGAGCATCCGGAACCCGTTGTCAAAGCTGCTCTTTTTACTCTCGGAGAACATTTTACACATTTTGCATGTGGAAGAGAGAATGCGGAAGCAACTTTTGAAGCAAAGGTGTCAAAATCTTCATCAATATCCAAATATGCAACAAATCCGTCTTTTTGTGCAATCTTATATCCCAAAATTTCAGTTGCAACATATTCGTTTAGATGCGTCTGGTCAAAATTGGTATGCATCGAGATATTTGAGATATTTTTTTGTATCATCTTGTGAATAAGGTTTGCAGGATATTTGCTAAACTCAAGCTGTTTAAGTCCGCCAAAGATGAGCGGATGGTGGGTTATAAGAAGAGTGTTCTCCTCCATAGAGTCTATAAGCGCTTCGTCAACATCTATGCTTAGAACTATTTTTTGTATCTCTTGGTTAAAGTCTCCAAGCAGCAATCCTGAGTTGTCCCAAGACTCCTGAAGCTGAAATGGAGAGAGTGCGTCCAAAAAGTTATAAATCTCTGATGTCTTCATCTGCTCTCCTAGCCTAGTTTTTCCAGCTCTTCTTGTGCCTCTTTAAAATCTTCTTTTAACGCAAGCGCATTTTTATACATCTCTTTTGCCTCTTCAATATGCTTCATGTCCACCAAAAGATTTCCGTAGTTGTAGTATGTTATAGGATTTTTATCATCAAGTGCCAAAGAAGCGCTTAGGTGCATTCTAGCGGAGACAAACTCGCCCTTTGCTCTATAAACGCTTGCAATGGAGTTGTGGATAAACTCATTCTCTTTGTCCAGTTCCAGAGCCTCTTTATAGTACTTTAGCGCCTCCTCATTGTCGCCGAGCTGTTGGAGAATATAACCCATCTTAAATAAAACATCAGAGTTTTGTGCCTCTTTTGCGTTTGCTTCTTTTAAAAGAGCAAATGCTTTTTGCAGATTGCCCGCTTCAAACTCTTCATCAGCTTTAATGATTAGAGCTTGAGGATTAAATGGAGAAAATGCCTCCGCACTTTTTTTAGCCTCTGGTGAAGAGCCGCTCTCTTGTCTGTCCGAATCTTTTAATGTTTGAATATGCTCATATACTTTATACGCAAAAAACGCCGAAGCGCCAAGCATAAGGAGTTGAAATAGTGTCATCATGTACCTTTTAATAAATTTTTGTTAATCAGCTCTATAAAGTGCAACGGGTCGACCTGCTCGCCGCCGATTCTAACGCCAAAATGAAGATGCGGACCGCTTACCCTGCCGCTGCTGCCGGATAGTCCTATGACCTCTCCTCTTTTGACCTGTTGACCTTCTGCTACATCAAACTTGCTCATATGAAAATAACATGTATAAATTCCATGTCCGTGGTCAATTATAACAGAACCGCCTGAATAAAATCTATCTTTTACCATAACAACCTTGCCGTCGTTGCTCGCGACAAAAGGAGTGCCAACCGCAGCTCTAAAGTCAGTTCCGCCGTGGTAGCCCGCCAGAGTGTTATTGTAGAGTCTGGCTTTTCCAAAATCACTTGTTATTTTACTATCCATTGGGATAATAAACTCCGATGACATGTAACTTTTAGGCGTAGCTTTTTTATATATCTCCATCGCCTCAGCGTACTCTTTTGAAGCTCTTTTTTGGTCCTCTTTGCTCAAAGTTACTTTTGAGCCATCAACGCTTAGCGTCTCTTTCTCATAATTGCCATCTATCACGTGAAACAGAAGCTCTTTGCTCTTTTGTTTTACACCCTCTTTGTAAAAAATCTCTACCTTTTTATCGGATGGCTTTTCGTTGTAGCTTATGGGAATAAGTGCATAAAATTTATCATTATTTAGCGGGGTTTTAAAAATTTTGTATCTTTTTTTATCAACCACAACATATTCATAGCCGATACCCTTCTCTTTTTTAAACTCCAAAAGAGCAGTTTTTCCGTTTGAGATGCTGGAATTTGCCATCTTTACATCGAGTGCGAAAATTGTACATGTAAAAAAGAGAAGAAGAGAAAATAACCTCATCAATAATCCTTCATGGAGCGTTCCATATCACGCTTCATATCCTTCTCTTTTAAATCATTTCTTTTGTCATGAAGCTGCTTCCCTTTTGCGATGGCAATTTGGATTTTTACAATGTTTTTATCGTTAAAATAGAGTTGCAAAGGAACAACCGTATATCCATCCCTGTCAACAGCTTTTATCATCTTTGCTATCTGCTTTTTATGTAAAAGAAGTTTTCTGCTTCCCCTCTCTTCATGAGCATAGAAGTGATGCGTCGTCTCTAGTCTGCCTATGTGCGCATTAAAAAGAAATGCTTCACCCTGAACAAAACGGATGAAACTGTCTTTTAAGTTTACACGTCCGGCTCTGATAGCCTTTATCTCGCTTCCTTTAAGAACCAGTCCCGCTTCAAACTTCTCTTCTAAAAAGTAATCAAAATAGGCTTTTTTATTTTTTGCTATTGTTTCGCCCATTATCTATTCTATCCTCTCTTTAACTCTAAAAAAACTGCTTCCGCTTCCGCTGAAGTAGTATCCGTGTCTATAGTGATTTTTTAGCTCTTTGTAGAGCTCAAGTGCGGGCTTAAAAAGGTCGTTAGCCTCATCCGCCGCCACTGTTTTTACTATTTCCTTTGAGGGCATTTTTTTGAGCCGCTCAACTTCAAATCCATCTATAGGATTGTAAAAATTCTCTCTATAAAGCCCATAAACCTTTGGTGTGCTTATCTCTATGGAGGGTGTAAAAACCTCAATGTCCAAGAGCTTCTCTTTGAACTCTTCGACTATTTCGCCTATTCCGCTGACGTTTGCGCTATCATATCCGTAAATAAAAAACGGAACATCCGCACCAACCTTTAATCCGATAAGCGCCAATTCGTTAAGACTTAAGCCCAGATGCAGAACTTCGTTGCACATTTTTAAAAATGTCGCCGCATCGCTGCTGCCCCCGCCAAGACCGGCAAAAGCAGGGATATTTTTTTTTACATGTACTCCGTATTTGCTAAAGAGATTTTGAAGCGAATGAGCCGATGCTTCATCCAAAGAGTCCAAAAGAGCCGCATAGGCTTTATATATTGTGTTTTGTTTTGTCTCGCATGAAAAAGAGCCGATAATTTTAAACTCATCGCTCACATCTTTTGGAACAAACGAGAGCTCATCATAAAGAGAGTCAACCCTCATAAATCTTGAGATGATTTCATGATAATTTCCGCGTATGCCTGTAATTTTTAAAAATATATTTACTTTGGCGTACGCTTTGTAGAGCTTCATATAAAATTCTCTTATTTTTTAATAAATGCGCTAAGAGAGGTCAGATCTGAGAGTTTTGTCCCTTTGGATGCGGCGATGTTTGCATCTTTTACATCTTCAAGCAGTTCGCTTCTGACGATTGAGACGTTTTTAGGCGCATCAACTCCAAGCTTGACTACTCCCTTTTCAACAGATATGACTTTTATTGTGATATTGTCCCCGATAACAATCGACTCATCTACTTTTCTTGATAAGACTAACATTCAATCCTGCCTAATTCGTAATTTACTTCTGCATTTTTTATATTTATTATAGAGATAAAAGTTCCGCTATCAAGCCAGTAGCATCCATCCCCCCCAATCTCTAAATCCTCTAAAGCAAGAACTCTTCCATATTTTAGATTGTCACTATCGCCGTGGTAAAAATTCTGAGCTATATTTAGGGATTTTTTGATATCCAGCGGCTTTTGACCATCATACGTGAATTGGCCTTCGCTCAGTCTCTCTAAAGCGCTAAGACTGCCAAACTCTACGCCAAGCTTGTTCGCAATCATCAGCCCAAGAGAGCGTATATATGTTCCCTCTGAAACTCTTGCTTCAAAAGTTACAAACGGATGGCAATAGCTTATGAGTTTTGTCTCATAAATCGTAGAGTCTATCTTGTTTAACGTAAACTCTTTGCCGGCTCTTGCCAAATCATAGGCTCTCTGCCCGTTTATTTTTTTTGCGCTGAATATCGGAGGCTCATACGTAAGATGCCCTTCCAAAGATTTTACCGCCTCAAAAACGCTCGATTCGTCAAACTCTTTTAATATCTCTACATGTTCTATCATCTCTGTGTCTAAAGTGTCGCTTTTTGCGCCAAGCCAGAGAGTTGCGCGATAAACTTTCGGGGCCTTGTTCAAAAAACGAAACAACTTCGTATAGCTTCCGATGCCAATGAGTAAAACACCCTTTGCAAAAGGGTCAAGCGTTCCGGAGAAACCGGCTTTTTTTGTCTTATACTCTCTTTTTAATTTTGTCAAAAAAAAGTTTGAGCCGACTCCGGCTGGTTTATATGCGACGAATAGTCTATTCATAGTCTTTCAACGAATGATGCCAAGATGTCTCTTTTTGTACCCGCGAAATTAATGTTTAGCTTAAACTCTCTTCCCGACTTGCTCACGCCTATTACTCTGCCCGTTCCAAATACCTTGTGGCGGACAAGGTCACCCTTTTTAAATGCGGTATTCTTCTCTACTATCAACGAGCCTTCGCAAAGTCCCGCTTCATTAAAGAACCTGCTCTTTTGCAAATCGCTTCTTCTGCCTTTGTAAAATCTGCTATCGGCATGTGAGAGTGTCAGAGTCTCTTTTGCTCTGGTAAAAGAGACATACCCCAATCTTCTCTCCTCTTCAAGATCACTTCCGTCACCCACAAGCGGCAAAAAGCCCTCTTCAAGCCCGATAATAAAAATATGGTCAAACTCCAAACCTTTTGAAGCGTGAATACTCATCATGTAGATGCTCTCTCCCTCTACTTGGTCCTGTTCGCTCTGAAGTGTAAGCTCGTTTAAAAACTCATCAAGCGAAGAGTCGGGAGAATTTTTGACAAAATCTCTAAAAAGACCGTAAAATTCATCCATGTTTAAAATCTTTTCAGCTTCATCAGGCATGCCTGCATATATCTCTTTTAGATGGAACGTATCCTCTAAAATATCTATAAAGTTATATGTAGACTCGCTTACAACCTTTGCAACGCTCTGAATATCTTTTACAAACTTTTTAAGAGTTTTAGCATTCTTAGCTTTTACCAAAGCCTCTAACTCTGAAATGGGCACTTTCTTGATATACTCAAATATAGAGCTGCCGTTTTCATGTGCCGCTAACTCTATTTTATCAACGCTTGCTTTGCCCAAACCTCTTTTTGGCTTGTTTACTATTCGCTTAAATGAAAAATCGTCATGAAAATTCGTAATAACTCTTATATAGCTTATGAGGTCTTTTATCTCCGCTCTGTCGTAAAACCTCAGTCCTCCTACAAGTTTATAAGCGATACCTGAGCGGTTAAGTCCCTCTTCTATGGAGCGGCTTAACACGTTTACCCGATAAAGCACGGCTATATTTTCCGCTTTTACACCCGAATCTAGAAGCTTGGAAATCTTTGATGCGATTTTTCTCGCCTCTTCATTCTCATCGTTTGAGTTTAAGATGGTGATATCTTCACCGCCTCCGCGCGTAGGGATAAGTTTCTTGCCAAGTCTTGAGCGGTTATGCTCTATAAGCGCATTTGCAACTTTAAGTATCGGCTCTTTGGAGCGGTAGTTCTCTTCAAGCTTGAAAACTGCGGTATCCTTAAAATCCTGATCAAACTCCATAATATTTCTTATATGTGCCCCCCGCCAGCCATATATACTCTGGTCATCATCGCCGACAACGCAGATATTATTGTGCGTAGTGCATAGTTTTTGCAGAAGCTTGAGCTGAAGCTCATTAGTATCTTGATACTCATCAACCATGATATAGCGGTATCTCTCTGAAGTAGCATGGGCGAGCTGCGGGTTCTCATCAAGAAGCCTAAACGTAAGCGCTATCAAATCGTCAAAATCAACAAGATTATTCTCCAAAAGGTAGTTCTCGTACTCTTCATATATCTTTGCTATCTGCTGATAATTATAAACTTCAGCCTGCTTGTAAGCCTCATCCGGACTTAAGAGTGAGTTTTTATATCTTGATATTTCGCTTGCTATTAAGGGGGTTGGGATTTCACTGTTTATCTTTTTAATAATACGTTTTTTATCATCAGTATCGATTACTACAAAGTTATTCCGGCGGTTTAAGAGATGGATGTTAAATTTTAAAAAAAGAAGCCCGAATTTGTGAAATGTACATAGAAGAGGAGGATACGACGGATTTTCCATCATGTTCGATGCTCGTTCGCGCATCTCTTTGGCAGCCTTGTTCGTAAACGTAAGCGTTAAAGTATTTGACGCGGGAATGCCAAGCCCCTCTACGAGATAGGCCAAACGCGAGACAATAGTCGTCGTTTTTCCGCTGCCCGCACCTGCCAAAATTAGCACCGGACCCTCTGTTTGTCTAACAGCATCCGCCTGCGAATCGTTTAGTTTTTTAAATATTTTTTCCATCTCTTGCCACTACCATTTGTTGGTTTGCTTTATTATAACCAAAAAGATATAAATTATTACGAAACTATTGCTTTAATTATAATAATGAGTTATACTTTTGCCTATTATTTAAACTTATAGGAATTATTATGTTAAAAGATTTTGCAAAGTTAGAAACTTTCTTGATGGTCATAAAAGAGAAGAGTTTCTCAAAAGCATCCGCTAAACTGGGCATTTCTCAACCTGCGGTAACTCAACAGATAAAATTTATCGAAGATTACCTAGATACAAAAATCGTAGATAGAAAGAAAAACGGTATATTGTTGACAAAAGAGGGAGAGGATCTCTATAGAATCGCTTCTAGACTTGAAAAAGCCATAGCAAACAGCGAAAAAGAGATTTTAAAGATAATAAACAAAGATTTTACTTTCATCATGGGTTCATCCAACGCGATTGGAAACTATGTTCTTCCAAACTATCTTGGTGAAATCAAAAAAAGAATCAACAACAATGTATATATGAACGTTGCGCTCTCATGCGAAATAATTGATCAACTAGAAGACAAAAAGATAGACGTCGCTCTTATAGAATCTCCTGTTTTTAGAGACGGGATTGTGTATAGAGAATGGGTTTTGGATGAGCTTGTTGTCTTCTCAAATCAGCCGCTAAAAAAACACCTAACAGCAGATGACCTGCTAGATTTTGATTGGATTTGCCGCGACGAACACTCTCATACAAGAAAACTCACAAGCGAAGTTTTTGAAGAGATGGGAGTTCAGTGCAACAACTTCAGCGTTCTTGGCGTCTTAGGAAGCCCAACTGCAATAAAAGAGTCTATTCTTCATGCCGACCCGCACAGTGAGAGACCGGTTGTGTCTGTTATGTCAAAGCATGTAATTGCCGCAGAACTTGCAGAGGGAAAACTCTTTGAAGCAAGACTTAAAAACTATAAGATTGAGAGAAGTTTTTACATTGCTTACCTAAAAGATAGAAAACATGACGCGTTTGTCGATAATGTCGTAAATTACCTTCTATCACTCAATAAAATATAAACTCCAAAATTGGCTATTTTTTTAAAAACTTTGAGTTCTCAGGGTTTGACAAAAAAGATGCCATCGAGTTTTCAACTCCGCCATCATCAACCTTTTTAGCCACTTTTGTCTCTTTTTTATAATTCGCCAAATTTATAAACAGCGGCGTCTCATCAACAATTACCTGAACAATAGAGAGCATCGGCACAGTTACGATACTTCCAAAATTATCAGAGCCAAATCCTGCTTCAAAAACTAAATTGTCCCCAACTATAGCAGCGGTGTCAAACGTGTATCCAGCCAAGAAAAAAAGCGTCATTGACCTAAACTCTTCAATTATCTCTTTTGGAAGCGGCGGCTCAAACGTTATATGCTCAATTTTACAAAGAACACCAAAAGGGTTATCTTTTTCAAAGAGGTAAATTATCAAATTTTGTATATTTTTTTGCATTACTTTAGCAAAATTTCTATCTTCTAGCACATTATCCAACAAAAATATTCCTTTGTTTTTGTGTAATTATATCAAAATCTATCATAGCATTCATAAGAGCAATTTTAGAAAAATTTTTTAAATCTTTTACGGCTATATCAGCTTCAAATATTTTTCCATCTCTAAGCAGCCTTTCTCTTGTCGTACCCTTTAGTAGCGGCATACAAGGCGTAACCCATCTTTTTGAGTCGAAAAAAGCTATGTTTGCGATTGTCGTATCGGTTATAAGAGAATTTTTTACTATCAACACATCATCACACTCACCTCTTCTGGCATACAAGGCATCCAATCCATCTCTACATGTAGATTTTAAAGCGTACTCTATCTCATCGTCATATACAAGCTTCAGAGAGCTTATATCTCTTTTTTTGTACTCATGATATGTCACTTCTATGATGTGCGGCAAACTGGAGAGATTATATGTGAGCCGGCATCTGTATGTGCCGATTTTTGGAGGATTAAGAAATTTTTCTAAATTTTGCGCTTCATCTATACCGAAATGCTTTAAAACGCTTTCATATCGCTCTTGATGAAAAGAGATATTAAAAATTTTCCCATCAACTGCTCTAATGGTCTCAAAAAAAGTTTTATTCACTAAAGAGGTCTGTGCTTAGATATCTCTCACCTGTATCGCAAAGAATGGTAAGAAGTGTTTTGCCCCTAAACTCATCGCGTGAGGCAATTTGCATCGTTGCAAATACATTTGCACCAGCCGATATACCGACAAGCAGACCCTCTTCTCTTGCCAACATTTTTGCGGTATTGATTGCATCTTCATTGCTAACTTTTATAACCTCTCCATAAACCGTTGTATCTAAAGTATCTGGAATAAATCCTGCACCTATTCCCTGAATGGCATGTGCGCCGGCACTCTCACCTGAGAGAACTGCCGAGCTGGATGGTTCAACCGCAAATATTGCTATGTTTTTTATCTCTCTCTTTAACACCTTTGCCGTTCCGCTTAATGTTCCGCCGGTCCCAACTGCCGCGACAAAAGCGTCAATCTTTTTATCCGTGTCACGAAGTATCTCCTGCGCAGTTGTAAGCTCATGAATCTCTGGATTTGAAGGATTTTTAAACTGCTGAAGAACTATTGAGTTTGGTATCTCACGTGCAAGTTCATCCGCTTTTGCAATTGCCCCGCTCATTCCAAGCGCTGCAGGAGTAAGTACTAACTCCGCTCCAAATGCCCTTAATAGCTTTCTTCTCTCTATGCTCATGGATTCTGGCATCGTTAAGAGCAATTTTATATTCAGCGCGGCGCAATTTGCGGCAAGCGCTATCCCTGTATTACCGCTTGTCGGCTCTATAACCGTAGTTCCCTCACTGATTTCTCCGGCCTCGATTGCGCGTCTTATCATGTTAAATCCGATTCTGTCTTTAACGGAACTTGTAGGATTCATAAACTCACACTTGGCTATGATATTCACACCGCAGCGTTCAGAAGCTTTGTTTAGTCTCACCAATGGAGTATTTCCGATGAGTTCAGTTATATTTTTTGCAATTTTCATAAATTATCTCCATAATAATAAGGGTAACTCTAAAACATTTTTATGATATGCTACCAAAAAAATTATAATAAGGAGCTATCATGTACCTACACAAAGAGATTAATTCTATCGAAGCAGTGCCCCAAAAGGCGGGCAAAGGAGTATCAATGAAGATGCTTTTATCTTCTGATGAATCACCCAATTTTGCCATGAGAAACTTCATAATTGAAGCAGGCGGACATATGCCGCTACATACAAACACTATAGAGCATGAGCAGTACGTTTTATCAGGTCGCGCACTTGTACAAATCGGAGATGAAGCTTTTGAAGCAAAAGCAGGCGATATTTTGTTGATTCCTGCAGGTCTTTCTCACAGCTATAAAACTCTAGGGAGTGATGCGTACAGCTTTTTATGTTTGGTGCCAAATAATGAAGACTGTATTGTTATTAAATAAAATACTATTTATTGCTTTGCTTTTTATAGCAAGCCCCTATCTTATGGCTCATGAGACAAAGGACAGTAAAGAGATTGAAGCCACCACCACCGACGAAGATGAAGCAAAAAAGCTTTTTCTTTTTCAACATCTTGATATGCCAAAAGATTCAGATGGAAGAGAGACAATGGTAGCAAAGATTTTTAGTAACTTCGGCTTGCTTCCATATGAAAAAAATTTTTTAATTCCTTTTGCATATACGACAAAAAATTATGAACAAAGAGATCCGGTCGCCTATCCTGACTACGAACAATTTAACAAAAATATTGAAGCAGAGTTTCAAATAAGTTTAAAAAAAGATTTAAGCTACAATCTATTTGGTTTAAATGAAATAATAAGTTTTGGGTATACGCAAGAGGTATGGTGGCAATTTTATTCAGATTCTGCTCCATTTCGTGAAACAAACTATAGACCTGAGGCATGGCTTACCTTACCCATTGAGGATAAAAAGTTCTCAGAATTTGGATTTAGAGCTATTAAGATTGGTTTTTGGCATGAGTCAAACGGAATGGGGGCACCACTCTCTAGAGAGTGGAATCAAATCTATTTTGAGTCTATTTTTTATAGCGGAAATCTTATGGCAAGTCTTAGAGCTTGGATAGCAGATGCAGGAGATGACAACAAAGATATTACCTCTTATCTAGGATATGGGCATTTAAAATTAAACTATTTTCTTAAAAAACATCAGTTTGACTTAACATGGCACAACAATCTTCATTTTAACGGCGAAAACAGAGGTTCTATTGAAGCGGAGTGGTCATACCCTACTGGAAACTCAAAAAACAACTTCTGGTACCTAAAAATTTTCAACGGTTACGGGGCAAGCTTGGTGGACTACAATCAACATCAAAGTAGAATAGGATTCGGGTTTTTATTTTCTAGATGAATTCTTGAATATTTATATAAATGGTGCGACCGGGGAGATTTGAAAAAGTCGTACCCCTTTTTTTCTCTTTTATACACTTTTATAAATATTTATTTCTCTATGATATACTTCTTTTTGTAATGCAAGTACAACTCTGTCTGCTTAACTAACAGACAATGGAAGTGAGGGCTAGGGCTTCGGGTCTTAGCCTTTTTTTTGCTAATTTTTGTAAGGAATTGAAGTGAGTATATTAGATTCTAAAAAAGAGTTGCTAAATACACTTAGAGCAGGTTTTGGAATTATCGTTGCTATTGTTTTAACTATTAGTGCTGGTTTGATTAATCTTTATTATAAAGATAACATTGATATTTTATTTTATATTGGTTCATTGTTTGTTATAATACTCGCATTTAGCTTATTAATTATAGTTAAGTATATAGTGAAAAACATTAAAGATATAGGAGATTTATAACATGGCAACATTAACTATTATTACTATTGGTGTTTTTTTTATAGGCGTAATCTTGTACTCAATCTATCAAATCACTCACATTAGTAATCAACCAAAAACCCATTAATCAAAACAGAGGATTTAATCACTCCTCTGGCTGCCATGCTCCTATTAATCAGGGATTTTATGTTGCTGGTTTTTGATTGAAGTCAAGCGGCGTTTTTTTGGAAATATAGCCTGTATGCCCATCTGATTCATCAGTCTATTGACTTTATTGACACCAATGGTAAATCCATCTTGAAGCAGCTGTTTATGCATGAAACGATATCCATAAGTGGATGAAATATCTGTGTAAATCTCATCAAGTCGCTTAATGACCTTTCTGTCATATTCATTTATGGGCTTTGCCTCATAATAGAGGGTTGAACGATTTGAATCATAAGTTCACACTGTCTTGTCATGGGAATTTCATTAAGCTTGGAGTCGACAAGATCTTTTTTACAAGTAACTTTGGTCTTAAACTCTGCGCTAAACTGTCATCTTTTTCTACTCATATTGTTTTCTCCTAAATGCTTTGTATATTTCCATTTAAGAATATAACCTCTCAAGTTTGTTGTCTAAATTATTAGTGGCAGTATAATGAGATAAAATTAACATAGTGTAGCATATATTGACTTTAACAGGTGTCTGATAGAAATCGGCTTAAGAAGATGTTCTTCCAAGGGGATATTACGAGTGATTGTTATTGGTAGAGTCTTTATATCTGCTCTACAAGGCACGAACTGATTTTAAGTGATGGATTGTATAGCTTATTTCGCTTTATATTTATAAATGAATATATTTAGTCTTGATTGAATATATTTGCATATAAAAGAAGATAATAGAGAGGATTTGGACACCTAAACGGACACCTAAGAAATTAGAAGTCTTTGAAAGTACATAAAATGGGGCTTTATATATGGTGCGACCGGGGAGATTTGAACTCCCACACCCGTAGGGCGCTACCACCTCAAGGTAGTGTGTCTACCGTTCCACCACGGTCGCATAGAGGTCGTTGGCCGAAGCCAACGTGTATATTTAGGAGATTAACCTAAATATGGGTTTGCGTAAAGTGCTATAAGAGCAATTACAAGTGCGTAGATAACCTGAGCTTCGATCATCGCAAGAGCGATAAACATTGTAGTCATAAGTTTAGCACCTAAACCTGGGTTACGAGCTGTACCAGCGATAGTTGCAGCAGCAGTATGACCCATACCGATAGCTCCACCTAATGCAGCAAGACCAAGACCAAGACCAGCAGCAATCATCGAGTAAGCTTTAAGAGTTTGGTTTGCAACCTCTGCATCTTCAGCTAACAAAGCAGTAGCGAATGCTACCATTAAGAAAAGAATTTTTTTCATAGTGTTTCCTTTAAATTATTACAAACTTTTTCGGCTAGCGTAACCACATCCACAATGAATATGGCAACCTCTACATAAATGCAAAGATTTCCCTACTAAAATTTGATTGCGAATTGTACGAAAAAAGTGCTAAAAGATAGTTTAACTTTTGCAATCTTTTCAATATGTGGAAAATTTTACGCTATTCCCAAAGAAATCTTATTGCCTTTAAACTCTAAAATCTCAACATTTAACTCTTGACCCTCTTTTAAGATATCACTTACCTTATCAACTCTCTGGTCTGATATTTTAGAGATGTGTAAAAGTCCGTCTGTTCCATCCGGAAGCTCTATAAAAGCGCCAAAATCAACTATTTTTTTGACGATGCCTTTATGCTTGTCTCCGACTTTATACTCAATTTTTGCAACTTTTGGAGTATTTACTATTCCCTCGATGTGCTCTCTTGCAGATTTTACGCCGCTTTTGCTCTTACCTGTAACTTTAACTTTGCCATCTTTTTTGTCTATATCGATTGCCACTTCAAACTTCTCGATTATTTCACGGATAGTCTTGCCCGCCTGACCGATAATCTCTCCGATAAAACTCGGGTCTATGTGAAAGAAGTCTGTACTTGGTAAAACACCATCATTAAACTCTATCTCTTTCTCTGCTTCTTGCATAATATCTATGATATGTGCTCTTCCCTCTTTGGCCTGGTAAAGTGCCTCTTTTAAAACATTTAAGCTGATTCCGCCGAGTTTTATATCCATCTGCATAGCCGTGATGCCATCTTTTGAACCCGTTACTTTAAAGTCCATGTCCCCGTCATGGTCTTCAAGTCCCATAATATCTGAGAGAATTGCATACTTGTCACCTTCACTTACCATACCCATTGCAATTCCCGCAACGGTATCGCTAGTCTCTATGTCTGCAGCGCGAAGTGCCATATATCCGCCGCAAACTGTCGCCATTGAAGATGAACCGTTTGACTCTAAAATCTCTGAAACTATGCGGACAGTCTGTCCATCAAGGTTTATAATAGGTTCCAACGCTCTTTTTGCCAAGTTTCCATGACCCAACTCTCTTCTCTTTGTCCCCATAATCGGAGAGGCTTCACCGACGCTAAATCCTGGAAAATTGTAGTGAACCATAAAGTTCTCGTTTTGAGTTCCATCATCTGTCAAGTTTTCAAACATCTGCGCATCTTTTGGTCCACCCATTGTAAGAACAACAAGAGCCTGCGTCTGTCCACGCGTAAATAGGCATGATGAGTGCGCTCTTGGAAGTACGTTTGTACTGATTGATATAGGTCTTATCTCGTTTAATGCTCTTCCATCGGCTCTAACTCTCTCATTTAGTATCTGAGACCTTACCTGCTCTCTTTTTACCTTCTCGATTGCATCTTTGAGCTCCACTTCATCCCAATGCTCTTGGTTTAGAATGATTTTCTTTCTAAGTGCTCTTAGTGCAGTTGAGCGTTCAGATTTTGCCATCTGATTCATAGCTGCTTTTATATCTTCAAAGTGATTGTCGCGTACAAATCTGACCATCTCTTCATTTACCACATGCGCTTTGTACTCTATTTTCATAGTCTCTTTTTTAAATGCCCTAAACGCATCTTCATACTTTGCGTTTGTCTCAAAAAGAAGCTGCTCCGACTTTTGAAAAATAGTTATCAGCTCATCTTCTGCTACGGCATTTGAGACGTGAGTAGTTATGATTGGTGCGCTAAATGTAGGGTCCATCATTGGGTCCATAACAAGTGTAGTGTCAACTTTTTCTGTGCCCATACTTCTCATCTCAATCATCAAAAGGTCATTTTTTGTTCCCGAGAGATAAAGGTCTAGTGTAGAGCTGTTGAGCTGGGAGAGTGTCGGGTTTAAAACAAGCTCTCCGTCTATCTTAGCAGCTCTTACAGCTGAAACTGACGTATTTATATCTATATCGCTTACAAAAAGTGCTGCTGATGCCGCATTTAGTGCCAAAACCTGAAGGTCCGACTCTTTATCGACGCTAAACGTCATAATAGTTATCTGTGTAGGATGACCAAAACCTTTTGGAAAAAGCGGACGAAGAGAGCGGTCGACTATGCGTGATGTCAGTGTTTCAAAATCGCTTGGTTTTGTTTCGCGCTTAAAAAATCCGCCTGGGATTCTGCCTGCCGCATACGCTTTTTCAATATACTGAACCGTTAATGGGAGAAAATCGTCTTTTACTATCTCTGTCTCATCTATAACTACCGTTGCCAAAATAACAGTCACCGCTCTTTATCCAAGCTGCACCGTTTGCCTGTTTTGCAACTTCTCCAAATGAGTACTCTTCTTCTCTATTTTTCAAATCTATTTTAATGTCATATTTCACTTTTTTCTCCTAATATTTTTTCTATTCTATCTTCGCCTATCTTTTCAAGCTCTTCGTAGTAAAGCGATGTCTCAACATAATCATCTATTTTGTGAAGAAAGAAGATGCTGTCCGCAAATGGCTCTAAAAATTCCAAGACATCGCTTGGCAAAATCGGAACTGCAATATATATCGCCTTTGGTTTCATTGCCAAAATCGCTTTTAGTGCGGTTACAAATTTCAGTCCGGTCTCCGTCCCCTCATCTACAAGCAAAACTATCTGATTGTGCATGGAGATAAAAGGACGCCCCTTTCTGTACTGATAAATATAGCTGAGTATCTTCTCTTCATGCTTTCTATGCGCTTCGCCGTAAATATAGTCATACTTTATTCCGAAGCTTGAGACTAGATTTTCGTTTATCACTATCTCTTCGCCCTCGCAAACTCTTGCTATTTCACACTCATTGTTGTTTGGAGCCATTATCGCTTCTGAAAAAAGAATATCAATAGCGTTTTTATATTTTCCTTTTATGTGATATGCGAGCTCCAAGCCGCCTTTTGATACCGCCACTAGCTTCCAGTTTTCATCTTTAAACCTCTGCATCGGTATAACGTCATGAAGTTTTTTTGCTGCATCCTCACGGTCTTTAAAAATATTTTTATACTGCTTCATGCTCTTAATTTGTCCCCGACTTATCAGGAAGTCTATATGCAAAGCCTGTACCTTGGCTCTGCGGCGACATTATTGGTTTGAGTCTTACAACAACATATACATATCTGTCATATATAGAATCCGCTTCTCCATTGGCATTAAGGATAGGTCTGTTGTTCTCAACATATCTAAGTCCAAAATCCCAGCATCTTTTTTGATATAAAAAGCCTACTTCAAACCCTTTCTTCTCACTTCTCTCCAGATCATAATCGTGCCTAAAACTGTATGAGTAGTGCTTGCTATGTTTATAATCTATACTCGTTGTCACATAACTTGTATATTGCAAAAAATTTCCAGAATCCGGTATAAAACTGTTTTTATACATGTGAGAGAGTCCCAAGTTAAAACTCTCCCCTGTATACATTACTTTATTGAAATTTTTTGAAAAACCGCTTTCTTCGTAGTTATAGAACATATTATTATAAAAATTGAAATTGTCGGTTATCTGATAATCAAGCTCATTTTCAAGCTCATCATCCAAATCTCCATTATCGTTGTTATATATTCTTTGTTCCAATCTATGGTAAATTATCTGCTTTCCGCTTACATCATAAAGATACTGAGAAAAGTAAAGTTTCAACATTTTTTCAACATTAGTTATATTATAAAATTCACACCTTGCTGCATACTCTGGGTCAGATATATTCGCTGATAAAGAACAATAATCATCTCTTCCATCAGTCAAAGAGAGATCTTTTTGCTCTTCATAATAGCCATTTTCAGTCTCAAAACCATCAGTTTGATATTGAGCTCCAACTTCTACAACATGAGTAAGCTCTTCAAATGCTTTTGTAAGCTGCGTTGATGCGTTAAACTGGTGATAGTTTCTCGCAAAAATGCCGCTATCATACTCCAAAGAGCTGTTTTGCAGACTATTTTCTCCATTGAAATCAGAATGTTGCGCGTAAAAATTAGAAGTATATGCAACATTCATAAACTCGTCAAATAGCGATGTTTGAAGCGTTAAAGGGATGTTTAGGTCTGTTTGAACTGCTCCCACACCTGTTTGTCTATAGTAATTGTTGCTCTGAATATCCATACTATAAGTAAGGTGATCATCTAGCCATGTATCTAAATATGTATGATAATGAAGCGCTGGAAGATTTTGTATCGTTCCTTGATTACTCTCAAGTGTTAAATCTTTATAGTGCTTAAAATAGGCTCCTATATAATCATTGTCTGTATTATAAAAGAGGTTTGTTCTTGAGAGCAACTGAGCTGTCGTGACATTTTGCGTAGTGTCGTTTGTTGAAAGATTGATATAGTCTACGTCGTTCATGTTGACAATATCCATGTATAAACCGGACTGTCCCTCAAAGCTTGTGCCAAACCACTGATTTATAACGTCGCTATTATCATAAAGAAAATTAAAACCGTAATGTTTTTTATTTGCCAGTTCACTCTCATCAAAATACTTTTGTTTCTCTTTAAAATAACCTACGTCCAAAGAGCCCTTTGAGACTTTGCTATCAACAAATCTAAAAGTTGAGTAAAGCCCGCTTCCTCGATTTGTTCTGATTTGAGGTTTAAGTTCCAAATCCCACCAATTTTGCTCGGCAATATAGAGTGCCTGCTCATAGTAAAGTCCCTCTTTGGTTGAGTATCCAACCATCGGAGGCAAAACACCTGTTCGTCTTGTAGTATCTAGTGAATATCCAAAATATGGCGTGTAAAAAACAGGGATATCATAGATATAAAGTCTAGCATTATACAAATCCAGCCACATGGTCTCCGTGTTATACTCAGACGATGTAAACTCCATCTTCCAAAGCGGGTTATTGGGATCGCATCCGCTCATTACACCAGTTGTTATCTCGACATCTTTGTCTTTTGCATATCCGTTGTCGCCGCTCAGCCAAACATCGGATGTTTTCTCAAGCATAAAAAAGGGTCTGAATGTTCTCTCTTTGTTCGCTATGTTTAGTTTTGCATACTCTCCAAGAAGCTTGATATTTTCGCCTTGGGTGGCTCTAATGTTTCCAAAGAGCTCCAAATCGCCGTTATTTCTGTCATAGCGCGCTCTTTTTGCACTCAGCTGATAATCTTTGTATATTACTACAACCTCGCCATCCGCAGTAACAATATTGTCTTTTGTGTCCATTGTAGTAGCAAACACTTCAACCTTGTCATTAACATCTTCAGCGACTACATGCGTAACAAATAGGATTAAAAATATAAATAACTTAAACATTGACAACCAAAGTTTTAGCGCTTTTATCATGCCAAGTTTGACGCGCCGGGTCCAATATGCCCCATAAAAATCCAAGATAAAAAAGCATCTCGCTTACCACCCTTACAACTGAACGATTAAGAGCCACAACAACATTTGGCGTTTGCAATGTTTTCACCTCTACTACTCTGATTTTCATAAAAAGTTTACCGAGCGTCGCACCGTACTGCATAACAAAAAAAGCTTGATAGACTATTTTTACAGCCATATATTTCCAAGCAATATCATTTGTCAGAATAATCATCTCCTCAACTGTTTTAGCCTCAAAAAAAGAGTTCCCCAGAGCTAAAATAAGCAAAAGAGAAAGCAGCATCTCATCTATAAAAAAAGCCATTGACCTCTTCTTTATAGGTGCTAAACTCATTCCCTCACGGTGAAGTATATCTTGAATCTCTTCGTTCACTTCATCTCTTCTTAGAGCGCTTGATAAGCTATATCGGTACGAAGTTTTTTGCCTGCAAAATGAACCTGCCCGCATCTCATATATGCTCTGTCTCTTGCCTCTTTTATGGTATCTCCAATGCCCACGCAAACAAGCACTCTGCCGCCGTCGGCGTAAAGTTTGCCATCAATCATGCTTACTCCGGCGTATGAAATATGGGTATATTTCTCTATCTCTTCATGATGTACGTTATCTACTATTATCTCTGCGGGAGTTGAATTTTTATATGGATAATCTGCGCTTGCCATAACCACGCCGACTGCAAACTTCTTAGAAAATTCTACTTTTATCTCGCCGAGCCTGTTTGTAGCGGCTTTATAAAACATATCGCTTACACTTGATGTCATTAACGGCATAAGTATCTCACACTCAGGGTCGCCAAAACGAACATTAAACTCTAATGTAATAGGTTCGCCCTTAACAACCATGATTCCGATAAAAAGAACTCCCTCAAAAGGTGCGCCCTCTTTTTTCATTCCATCAAGAGTAGGACGGACAATTCTCTCTCTTACCTTTTGGTAAAGCTCATGATCTACAAGCGGGGTTGGAGCGTAAGCACCCATTCCACCTGTGTTTGGCCCTTTGTCGTTGTCCATAAGTCTTTTATGGTCCTGCGCAGCCGGAAGCAAAATATAATCATTTCCGTCACACACTGCAAACATAGAGAGCTCATACCCATCTAAAAACTCCTCTACGATAACGCTTAGCCCGGCATCTCCAAAACTTTTTCCGCTTAGCATTTCAGAGATTGCGATTTTTGCCTCATCATGAGTTTGAGCAATGATAACACCTTTGCCGCCGCAAAGACCGTCCGCTTTTACAACAATAGGTGTAGAGAGTTTTTCTGAAAATCTAAACGCGTCTTCGATTGAAGATGTTTCTATGTAGCGTGCGGTTGGGATATTATACTTTGCAAGAAAGTTTTTCATATAAACTTTTGAACCCTCTAATCTTGCAGCCTCTTTGGTCGGTCCAAAAATAGTAAGCCCGTGAGATTTAAATATATCTACAACACCTGCTACCAGCGGGCCTTCGGGTCCAACAATAGTAAGCTCAATGCCGCTGCTTTTTGCAAACTTTGCCAATTCATTATAATCTTTGATATCTAGATTTGTTCCAAGGGAAGAAGTCGCGCCGTTTCCGGGCATAAAGAAGAGTTCATGTGCCTCTTTTTCGTTTAAAATAGCACGCGCTATAGAGTACTCTCTACCGCCGCTGCCCAATATTAAAATCTTCATCAACTCTCCATAAAAAATATTTAGAGCATCTCTAAAGAGCCCCAAAGTGAGGATTTTTAGAGGTGCTCTTTGTTTAAGGTCAAAACAAAGACCGTGTGACTATTTTGCACATGTAGCCCAGATAGCCGTCTCGCGTTTGGCTTGGTTCTAAAAGCCGTATTTGGGCGAAGAGAGAGCTTGCTATCGGCGACATTGTCTCGACAGAGTTAACGTATCTCAAACGACAACACCGGCACACGCAAATTCTACTAATTCGCTGTATTAATGTGTAGAACCCTCATAGGCGATATATCGAACTACCCAGACTACAGATACTATTATACAAAATAATTCTTGATTTTCTTTTATAAAACACTATTTTGTACTGGACTTCTTTCGTAACCTAGATTGCTTCGTCGCAAGCTTCTCGCAATGACCGTCATTCTTCCCCACAACAACCGTCATTGCGAACGAAGTGAAGCAATCTAAAAAGAAGTCTATTAATGGTTTTTAGAGACGCCATTCAGAGCCAGCTCCACGCAGCTCTCAATTGAGGTATTTTGGCTAATTATATAGTTAATTCCATCAGGCAAGTAGTTGGCGGTTGTTGTGCCGATAACGATAACTTTTGCATTGGGGTGGATGGTGTTGTTTTTCAAAAAGCACTCTATTGATGATGGAGATGTAAAAATCAAGGTAGAATCATCACTCACTCTTACATCCAAAATCTCTTTAGAGCATTCGCTTACATAAAGAATTTTTTCGTCTATTTCGTATCCACCATCCTTGCATTTTTGCACAAAATCAGAAGCTATAAGTTCTGCTCTTAGATAGAGCCACTTCGTCTCATTACTATACTCTTTTATGTTTTTTGCCAGATTATCGCCGTATCCATCGCCTACGTCTAGAACTTTACCACCAAACTCCTTGTATAAGTTTGCAGTCTTAAGAGATACACAAAGTGCTGGAATATTTATAAAATCTTTTCTATCGTATTGTTCTAATGCTTTTACTGTCTGCTTTGATGTGATGATAAGATAGTTGTATTTTGAAAAATCGATGTCGGGTTTTAAAAACCTGACATCCAAAGATTTTATATTGATAGCATCTTTACTTTTTGACGTGGCAAAGAGATAAATCTTTTTTGACATGTACTAAATTTATTCCCACTCAATTGTAGCGGGTGGTTTTGATGAGATGTCATAAACTACGCGGTTGATACCGTCAACTTCATTGATAATGCGTCTGCTTATTCTCTCTAGCAAATCATGCGGAAGGTGCGCAAATGTTGCCGTCATACCATCAACCGCCTCAACAACTCTAACACAAACAGTATTGTCATAAGTACGGTTGTCACCCATAACGCCAACCGATTTTACATTTAGTAAAACTACAAATGCCTGCCAAGTTTTTGCGTAATATCCGCTTGCTTTTAACTCATCCAGCAAAATAACATCAGCTTCTCTTAAAAGCTCTAAATCCGGCTTATTTACATCACCCATGATACGAATCGCAAGTCCAGGTCCAGGGAATGGATGACGGTTTATCATAGATTCGGGAAGACCAAGTTCAAGACCGATTTTACGAACTTCGTCTTTAAATAATTCACGCAGAGGCTCTATCAATTGAAAATCCATCCAGTCAGGCAATCCGCCGACATTATGATGAGATTTTATAACCTCTGATGGACCATTAACCGAAACAGATTCTATAACATCGGGATAGAGCGTACCTTGCGCTAAAAACTTAATTCCGTCATGTTTTTTAGCCTCTTTTTCAAACTCCTCTATAAACGTATGACCGATAATTTTGCGTTTTTTCTCGGGGTCTTTTACACCTGCAAGTTTGCCTAAAAAGTTCTCTCTTGCATCTACGACTACCAAAGGTACTTTGAGATTGATTTTAAAGACCTCTTCAACCTGCTCTCTCTCGCCTTTGCGTAAAAGCCCGTTATCTACAAAAACAGGAACAAGCTGCTCACCGATAGCCTCATAAAGCATAGCAGCAACAACAGAACTGTCAACCCCGCCGCTTAGCCCGCACAGAACTTTTCCAGTACCGACCTTCTCTCTTATAATCTTAATCTGCTCTTTTAAGAAGTGTTCCATCTTCCACTTCTCTGTTACTCCGCAGATAGTTCTTGCAAAGTTGCGAAGCATCAAATAACCCTCTTCAGAATGCTGAACTTCAGGATGATACTGCATTGCATAAACACGCTTCTCTTCATTTGCTATCGCCGCATAAGGAGAGTTCGCCGATGTTGCAATAGGCGTAAAGCCCTCTGGCAGAACATCAACTTTGTCGCTATGACTCATCCATACAACTCTGTCATCATCACAATCTTTTAGAAGCGGCGAGCAGTTCTCACCGACATTTTTGATTTTAAGTTCAGCTTTGCCGTACTCATGATGAGACGAACGAACCACGCTTCCGCCAAAGTCAACAGCAATTCTCTGCATACCGTAGCAGATGCCAAGAACTGGAATTCCCATCTTGTAAACACCCTGATCAACCTCATAAGCATCTTTGTTATAAACAGAAGATGGGCCGCCACTGAGTATTATCCCTTTTGGGTTTTTCAATTTAATATCTTCTACTTTTGTGTGGTAAGGAAGAATTTCACAATAGATTTTATCTTCGCGAAGACGACGGGCAATAAGTTGGGTATATTGAGAACCAAAATCTAAAACTATGATGCTAACATTTGTCATAAAGTGCCTTTAATAAGAGTGTTTTGAAGTGCCAAAAATGGCTTTAAGAGGGCGTACCCTTTCGATAGCGAAAGGATACAATAATTAAGATTAATGTTTAATATAGAGACCTAATACCTGATACTGCACATACCAAATGGCAACAGATGCAACATAGCCTATAAAGATAGTCCATGCATATCTCATATGAGAGCTAAATGTGTAGATTCCAGGAAGTTTACCCATGACGCCAACACCTGCCGCAGAACCAAAAGAGATAAGCGAACCGCCGACTCCCGCAGTCATGGTAACGAGCATCCACTGATCAACTCCCATATCTGGATTTGCTTTTAAAATCGCAGACATTACCGGAACGTTGTCAACTATTGCAGAGAGGAAACCGACACCTATATTTGCCCAGGTAGGACCTAGAACAGATGGGTCGTAAACAACAGCTGCAAGTGCAAGCCATCCTATGAAATAGAGCGCTCCCACAGCTGCCAGTATTCCGAAGAAGAAGAGGAGTGTATTATTTTCTATTTTACTCATAGATTCAAATATATTGAGCTTTGAGTTATATTTTCTCTTTAGTCTGTATTGATAAAGTTTTAAGAGTGCCAAACCAAACATCATACCCCACATTGCAGGCAAGTGAAGCAGCTGATGAGAGAGTACCGCACAAGCAATTGTTATAACACCGAGCGCAACCACTCTGTTTGCACCCTGCATAAGTTCAGGAACTTTTTCCGTCGTAACGTCAAAATCAGGCTGAGTTTCAGGCACAAATCTGCTAAGCAGATATGCGGTTATTAGATATCCGCCGACTGCAGCCGGAAACAAAAACAAGAAGTCTACAAACTCACCTTTGCCAGCCGTCCAAGCCATAAGCGTAGTGATGTCTCCAAATGGACTCCATGCACCGCCTGCGTTTGCCGCAACGACAATGTTAATAGCCCCTGGGACCAAAAACGACGCTTTTTCACGCTCAATTGTTATCAAAACTGTTGAGAGAATAAGCGCTGTCGTTAAGTTGTCGGCAACAGGTGAGATAAAAAACGCCAAAAATCCCGTAAGCCAAAAGAGCTTTCTATAAGTATACCCCTTTGATACAAGATTATATTTAAGCTTCTCAAAAACATTCATGTGGATAAGCGTCTCAATATAGGTCATTGCAACAAATAAGAAGAAGAAAATCTCCGCAATCTCAAGTATCAGATGTTGCGCCTGCGTATGAACAAGATTCATATCAAGATGGTTCAACATGTAGTAAATCGCAATGAGGATAAACATAAACGTACCGATAAAAAGAGCAGGTTTAGCTTTATCTATGTGATACTTCTCTTCAGTCGCAACAAAGTAGTACCCTATAACAAATATAACAAGAGCGGCAAATCCGACCCATGTAAACGTAAGGTCAGGAATAACATCACCCGAACCGCCTGAGCTTGCAAATGCAAAACTAAAACTCAACATAATAATTAATAACTTAATCATTACTATCCTTTTCTATAAAATGTACACCGATAGATTCATCTCTGGCTAATGCCCCAAGCACAATCTCTTTTGCAGTAAGTAAACGAAATTTGAGAAGTTTACCAATTTTTTCATTCAAAAGAGCATTAATTTGATGCAATGCGTCATTAAGACCGCTTTTTGTCCTCACAATTGAGACGTTTTTCCACATAATATGACGAAGAAGATTTTTTTTCTCTTTGTCCTCTTTTAGACTCATAACCTCATCGCTGACTTCAAATGTTACATCTTTTTTCAGATGTTGTTTTTTTAACATGTCTTCTACGGCTCTTTTTCCAAACACAAGCCCTTCTAAAAGGGAGTTTGAAGCAAGTCTGTTTGCTCCATGAACCTTTGTGGATGCAACCTCGCCTACCGCATAAAGCGATTTGACGCTTGGAACCGCACCGTTTACATCTGTCTTTATCCCGCCTATTGCATAATGAAAAGCCGGCGATATAGGAACCCTCTCTTTTGGCACATTAAAACCGAGTAACTGCAGATTTTTATATATATTTGGAAACCGTTTCATAAAATATACAAGGTCAAAATTTTTAAACGAAAGATATACCTGCATCTCTGTTTTTTTATTGTAATCGTATATTGCCTTGCTCACTATATCTCTTGAAGCAAGCTCGCCTCTCTCATCATAATCAAACAAAAATCTTCTGCCATTCTCATCTTCGATTGTAGCGCCCTCTCCCCTGAGTGCTTCGGTTAGAAGCATTTTTTGCGCAGAGGTGTTGTCCACATAGACGGTGGGATGAAACTGCATCATCTCCATATCAGAGAGCTCTATCCCCTTTAAAACACAAAGACCCTGCATGTCTGCACTTATACAAGGCGCGTTTGTATGATACTCGTAAAGCGAACCTACTCCACCGCTAGCAATTATTACATTGTCTGCATAGATATTTCTGCTCTCTCTATGGTCAAGTACGGTCACACCGTAGCACTCGCCGTCTTTTATTAAGAGATCCACCACTCTGGCATCGGTAAGCATAGGATGGGGATTTTGTTCCAACAAAAAGTAGTGAAGATATCTCCCCGTCGCATCTCCGCCCGCATGAAGTATGCGCTCCTTTGAGTGAGCCGCCTCTTTGGTATAGAGCAGTTTTCCGTCTTTGTCTTTGTCAAACTCAAATCCACGCGCTATCAAATCATCGATTGCGCCTCTTGAACTCTCACTTAAAACTCTTACGGCCTCTTCATCGCAAAGACCTGCTCCGGCATCAAGCGTATCTTGAATATGAATCGGTATATCATCTTTATCGATGGCTAACGCTACACCGCCTTGGGCATAAAAACTGTTGCACTTAAAAGTCTCTCTCTTGTTTATGATTAGAACTTTTTTGCTTCGAGGCAGATGCATAGCGGCATATAGCCCCGCCACACCGGCACCCACGATTATTACGTCATATTTCATCTAGTTCCGTTGTCGCTTTCGTTGTTATCGCTACTTGGCTTTTTAATAATAAATTTTACGTTACTATCACCCTGCGGAGCGTTCTCTAAATAATACGGATTATCCTTGTATCCACATCCACTCAAACTTAATAAAAACATTGCTATAATTACTAAATGAAAAGCGCCAGTCAAATTATAAACTCTATCCAAAGCAGACCTCAATTCTCTAAACTATCTTATTATAAATGTATTAAAATAGTACAATCTATGTTCACTATACCCGTACAAAAAATGATTAACTTTGCATACATAAAAAACAGAACCCTATTTTTCGTCTTCAATCATCCCGTCGGCAAACAAGAGTTCGATAATAATATACAATCGATTAAAAGTGCTTTAAAGTTTTATATGCCCGAGGAGTGCAAAGAGTGTGACGAGAGTCTCTTTGACGACATAAAAGCCTTTGTGACGCATACTCCAAGAAAAGCCAAAGAGGAGCACAAAGAGATAAAACAAATCTACAAAGAGCGTTCTAGCGGCAATTTCGAGATAAATATCAAAGAAACGAAACTCAGAGAGCTTGTAATGTCAATTCAAAAAATCATAAAAGAAAAAAACAGCAATGACGCTTGAAGAGACCATAAAACAGCTTCCGCAAAATGCGGGAATATACCAATATTTTGACAATGAGGGGCGTCTTTTATACATAGGAAAAGCGAAAAGCCTATCTAAGCGTGTAAAAAGCTATTTCAATTTTTCTCCGGAACTAAAACCAAATCCCAATTTATCCCTCAGAATCTCAAAAATGATCTCCCAAACAGCCTCAATGAACTACATAGTAGTAAACTCTGAGCATGACGCGCTGATTTTGGAAAATTCTCTCATAAAACAGCTAAGTCCAAAGTACAATATTTTGCTTCGTGACGACAAGACCTACCCTTACATCTACATAGACAACTCTGCAGAGTATCCGCGCTTTGAGATAACAAGAAAAATCATAAAATCTCCGAATATTAAATACTATGGTCCCTACTCTGTGGGAGCAAGAGATATTTTAGACTCAATTTATGAGATATGTAAACTTGTCCAAAAAAAAGGCTCTCTAAAATCAAAAAAACTCTGCCTCTACTACCAAATAGGAAAGTGCCTTGGTCCATGCGAAAAAGATGTCTCAAAAGAGGCGTACAAAAAAGAGCTTGACACTGCAAAAGAGCTGATTGAAGATAAAAAAGTTCTTCTTAAAAAATTAGAAGAGAGGATGCTTTTTTATGCAAAAAATCTCCGTTTTGAAGAAGCGGGTGAAATAAGAGACAGATGCGAGAGGATAAGCCGCTCTGAGATTAAGAGCGAGATAGATTTTGCAAGCAGTGAAAATTACGATATTTTTGTGCTTGAACACACAGAGCACAGAGCCGTTGTCGTGCGTATTTTTATGCGCGGCGGTAAAATCATCTCCTCCTCACACGATTATATCCAGCTTCATGAAGGGTATGACGAGGATGAGCTCTACCAAAGAGTGCTTATGGATTTTTACTCAAACGGCAAACCTCCTATCACTGCACCCATTTTAGTCGCATCCGAATTTGAAGGCAAAGATATAATTGAGGGCTACCTAACCACCCTCTTTGAAAAAAAAGCGCAGATAAAAGTGCCAAAAACAGGAAATAAAAAACAGCTTATCGATTTGGCTCTCATTAACGCCGCAGAGCTTTTAAAAAAAGAGCATAAAGAAGATGAAGGCAATATAACGACTGCAATAAAAGAGCTTTTTTCACTCCAAAGAACTCCGTTGCGCGTAGAAATTTTTGACAACTCTCACATGTCGGGAGTGGCAACCGTCGGAGCAATGGCGGTCTATGAAGAGGGCAAATTTGATAAAAAAAACTATCGCATCTATCATCTTGATGCAAGAGACGAATATTCACAAATGAGAGAGCTTTTAACAAAAAGAGTAGAGAGTTTTTCTAAAAATTCTCCACCTGATTTGTGGGTTTTAGACGGCGGAAACACGCTTTTAAACCTTGCCCTTGAAATTTTGGAATCAAGCGGAACCTTTATAGATGTTATCGCCATATCAAAAGAAAAAATTGACGCAAAATCACATCGTGCAAAGGGAGGAGCAAAAGATATCATCCACACCAAAGATGAGACATTTAGACTTCAAGAGAGCGACAAAAGGCTTCAGTTGGTACAAAAACTAAGAGATGAGGCACACAGATGCGCCATCAACTTTCATAAAAAAACAAAACTAAAACTTGATCAAGAGAGTAAACTTTTAGCATTAAAAGGGATATCTCAAGCAAAAATTGTAAAGTTACTAAAGCATTTTGGCACCTTTAATGCACTTAGAGAAGCAAGCGTTGAGGAAATAAGCTCTGTTTTAAACCTAAAAGACGCAAATATCATAAAAAATATTTATCTATAAGTTTTTTTTTAAACTATTAATGATATATTTAGTCGAGTTTAATGATATTAACTATATTGCACAGAGGTTTTTATGAACAAAGTTGTACCGAAAAATGAAGAGTATATTTTTGAAGGCAAAGTGGCCATTAGTCAAACAGATTTAAAAGGTGATATAACTTTTGTCAATAGAAAATTTTGTGAGATATCGGGTTATACACTTGATGAACTTATGAATGCTAACCACAGCATAATAAAACATCCGGAAGTCAGCGAAGCCATATATGAAAAGATGTGGAGAACGCTAAGCGATGGTCAGGTTTACAACGGTATGCTTAAAAATCTGCGCAAAGACGGCAGTTACTACTGGACTGACGTAGAGATTGCTCCAATATTAGACACAAAAGGGCAGATAACAGGATATATATCCGTAAGCAAGCCATCTCCTAGAAAAAACATTCAAGAGAATGAACGAATTCAACAAAACGCTAACAATAAATAGTAAAGGGTTTACATGTTAATTTACAATCATAAAAAAGAGTTTTTAGGAATTGACGAAGGTAATTTAAGAGTTCTTGGTCTCTCTAGTCTTGTGGATCTTCGCACAGAAGCAGAAGATTTTGCAGATCTATTTGTTAAGTCACCGGGTTTTATTCATAATTTTAAACATGTACACTGGATTGATTATATTACATGTAACGACAGCGGCGTTGATTCAAAAGCTATTATCAACGTTAAGGGCAAAAGCTATACTACAAATATAGAAGTAAGGACAATCTTCCTCTCAGACAGCCCGACAGAAAAAGCGTATATTATAGAGTTCTCGGGACTAAAGGGTATCTCGCGCGCTCAAGAAGAAAAAATGGTTGGCAGTGCAGTTCAAAAACCTGCCCCAACAGTTTCAAAGTATGAAGATTTAAGTCCTAACATAGTTAAAGATGTATACGAAGATGAGTTCCATGAGCCTTCCTTCGGTCTTGACCTTGACAAGCGCCTAGATACAGATGTTGAAGTAGAAGAAGAGAGTTATGAAGAGGTCGTTGCTCCTGAGCTTGTAGAGAAAAAAGAGGAGCTAAAACCGGTTATTAAAGAAGCTGTCAAAAAACCTGTCGCGCCAAAGGTAGAAGAAAAAGAAGATGACGATTCCCCTTTCGCACACTATGTCTATGACCCCGCGGTAGCATCACATGACTTAGGTCTGCCGATTGATTTGGTTGAAGAGTTTATACAAGACTTTATCGCTCAAGCAGAGAGCTTCAAAAAAGACCTTTACGACTCTGCAAGCAGTAGAAATATGGATAATCTAAAGATTCAGTCACACAAACTAAAAGGCGTTGCTGCAAACCTTAGAATAGAGGATGCTCTCGATGCTCTTACAATTATCAACACATCGGAAGATGAGCTTGAAATCAAAACAAACCTCGATAGACTCTATAGAATTATACACAGACTATCAAACAAAGACGATACGATTGTTAAGCCTGTGATGGCTACGGAGCTACCAAAAGAAGTTGAGGAAGATTTTATTTTATCATTTAAAGATGAGAGTTTTACTCCTTCAAGAAAAGTAGACAAAATCGACTCTACTTCCACTGTAGAGATTGGTGATTCGGAAGTTTCTGCTTCTATTGACATTCCTGAGCTAGCGGATGATGATTTCTTACAGCAAGATGCTATCGCAAAAAAATATGAAGATGAACTAGAAAGCGAAGATTTACTGCTTAGCGACCTAGAAAAGATAACTCGTGATGATATCAAAGAAGAGGTAGAAGATAGCGTTCTTCACTACGACAAAAAAAAGATAGCGTATGACATCGGTTTGGATTTAGAGAGTTTCAACGAACTCTTTGAAGACTACTTAAACGAAACTAAAGAGCTTGTGAACACAATGAACGCTTCAGCTGAAAAGAACGACCTTTATGGCTGCAGAAGTGCTGCAATAAAACTAAAAGGAATGAGCGAAAATATGCGAATTCACGATTTTGACAACGCACTTGAGGCTATTATTAATGCAGCAGAGATGTCGGAAGCTGAAGGCTTCGTAAAAAGCGTCACATCAAAACTAAATCTAATCTCAAAAACAGAGGGTAAATAATGCAGTTAGGACTAAAAAACAGATTAAGACTAATCAGTCTTCTGCCAATTATCATTCTTTTTTCAGTAACGAGTTACTATCTTTACAACTCTTACGTGGCATTTGATGCGGCACAGCAGCTTCAAGACAAACTTGACCAAAACAGACACCTAAACGAAGTCGTCGGTAACGTTGCACGTGAAGCTGGTATGAGTGCGATGTATCTCGGTGAAAAATCCGAAAACACTCTAAAGTCTCTAGTTGAACAGCGAAAAGTAGTTGACGAAAAAATTGAGAAATTTCTTCAATATGCACAAGGCAATACTACGCTACACACTCACAAAGAAGATATAGGCAAAGCAGATTGTGTTGCGTGTACAAATATCGACGATGTTATCTCTGCTGCGGCTAAGATAAGAGCTATCAGACCTCTTGTAGATCAGGGGAAAGTAGAATTTGAAGAGATGTTTATGGGCATTTACGTTACAGCTGAAGAAAATTTCATTAAACAGCTGGAGCAAATTGCGGACAACCAAATAGATAAAGAGATAAGTGAGCTCTACTCTCTGTATATCTCTATGGCAAATGCAAAAGAGGCATCAGGAATTGAGAGAGGTTATTTGGCACACATTATCTCTCGCTCAAGTGCATTAGAGAGCGAAGACTTAAACAACTGGATTTCTCTCATCAGCAGAGCTGATGCGATTGGTTACGAAAGGATACAGAACAAAACTCTCACAAGCAAGCTTAATGCTCTTTTTAAATCCGAAGAGAGTGAGGAGTTATTTGACGACATAAACAGTGAAAGAACCGCAATTATTTCTGCCGCAGATAGCGGTGAGTACGAAATAACATCTGGAATTTGGTTTACTATGTTATCTGAAAAAATTAACATTATCTCAGAGGCTGAAGAGTTGCTTTTAAATGCCATGAATGAGAGAGCTAGGAACGTGCAAAAAGAGTCTCTGCAAGCACTACT
This sequence comes from Sulfurimonas sp., assembly GCA_041652055.1. Classification (GTDB taxonomy): domain Bacteria; phylum Campylobacterota; class Campylobacteria; order Campylobacterales; family Sulfurimonadaceae; genus Sulfurimonas. The sequence continues at coordinate 30,763 of JBAZIE010000025.1, forward strand.
TATGACGCTATCTGTTTGGATTGTAGCGATTATTCTTGGAATTCTTGGCTATATTCTAGCAAAAGAGATTACAAACAACATCAAACACCTTGAGAGCGTACTTGAAAAAGTTGCGGAGGATTACGATTCTCAGGATAGGAAAATCAATCTTCATACATCCCAAGGTACTGACTTGGCTTATGAACTTCTTGAAGAAATTATTGAGCAAACCAAAAAAGATAAAATCTCTGCTCAAGAAGCAAGTGAGGCAAAATCTATGTTCCTGGCGAACATGTCGCACGAAATTCGTACCCCGCTAAACGGCATCGTCGGGTTTACGGAACTTCTTAAGGATTCAGGACTGCAAGAGGAACAACGCGAGTTCGTTGATATCATTGAAAAAAGCTCCGAAAACCTACTTGAGATTATCAATAATATTCTTGACCTTTCTAAAATTGAAAGCAACAAGCTTGAAATCGAGCATATTGCGTTTAACCCAATCCTTGAATTTGAGAGTGCTGTCGAAGTTTATGCAGTTCGCGCAAGTGAAAAGCACATCAACCTCGGTTGTTTCATTGATCCAAGTCTTGAGTTTCCGCTTAAGGGAGACCCTACAAAACTTAAAGAGGTTATCATCAACCTTCTCTCAAATGCGGTTAAATTTACAAACAATGCAGGTTCGATAAACGTCAATATCAGAAGAGTAAACTCAAGCGAAATAGGCAAAACAAGAATCAAGTTTGAGATTCAAGACAGCGGAATCGGTGTAACAAGCGAGCAAAAATCAAAAATCTTCGAAGCGTTCTCTCAAGCTGACACATCAATTACTCGTAAATACGGCGGAACAGGGCTTGGGCTTACGATTTCAAGTAACTTCGTTGAACTTATGGGCGGAAAGCTTGACTTAGATAGCAAGATTGGAGAAGGCACGACTTTCTTCTTCACTATTGATTTTGAAGAGGTTGAAACATTGAATGAGAGCTCTCAAGACAGCTTTAGCACTCTAAAAGCGCTTATTCTAAGCGATTCTGTAAAACTTAAAAAACAGGACAGATACTTAAGAGAATATCTTGACTATTTTGGAGTGGGATATACAACGTTTAAAGACATTAGCAAAATTGAAATCCTTCAAAAAGAGACAAATTACAATCTCTTGTTTGTTGATTACGACTATGTAAACGAAGATTCTCTTCGCGAGCTTGCTAAATTCCCGCAAGAGTTAGTAGTTCTTACAAAATCGAACCTTATGAAAAGAATTGACTCGCTCGGTTTTAATATATTTAAAATCCTATACGAGCCTATACACTCTTCAAAAATTAAACAGACGTTGGAGAACTACGTATTATTAAATTCGGCTACTCAGATTGTCAAAAAACAGTCTCGCAAAAAGTTTGACCTGAACAAATCTAAATTTGTTGCGGATGTTTTAGTTGCGGAAGACAATATAATTAACCAAAAACTTATTAGAAGAACATTGGAAGATTTGGGGCTAAACATAACTATTGCAAATAACGGTCTTGATGCATTTCAAAAAAGAAAAGACGGCAAATTTGACCTCATCTTTATGGATATCCAAATGCCGTTTTTGGACGGTGTTGAGGCGACTGCAGAGATTTTAGAGTGGGAACATGACTATAAAGTGCCTCACACACCTATTGTCGCACTAACCGCTAATGCTCTCAAAGGTGACAGAGAAAAGTTCCTCGCTGCCGGACTTGATGAGTACACAACGAAACCTCTTGTGCGTGCAGAGATAATCTCAGTACTTAATAACTTCCTAGCCGACTACATCGTTGAAGCTACCGACATGCCAAAACTAGAAGCTCATGAGACTCAAAATATGAGCGCACAAGACGTTCTTGTAGAAAAACTAAGCGAGGCTGAGGGACATACCGTTCCTGAGTATAGAGCAGATATATTAATAGCTAAAAAGAGCGCTTTTGAAACTAGACTTTACACGAAAGTAATTGAGGCAATGGAGGGATTAACGTACGAAGTTGCCTCTTCTTTAGTTGACTTTCAAGAGTTGATAAACAATTACTCTTATAAAGTTGTTCTTTTTGATAAGGAGTATAGCGACCTTGATGTTGCCGAAATAGCTTCAAGCATTAGAAAGCTAAGTGCTTCAAACGGGCTTGAATCGCACATAGTATTAGTTGACGACTCTATACAAAAAGATGCTTCAAGCAAAAAAGAACATGTAGATGAAATCATAAACAACGTAGTAAACAGAGATCTTTTAAAGTCGCTGTTTGCAAAATATGCTTAAAAGGAAAAAAAAGATGTCAAAAGAGTTAATAATATTAGCGGTCGACGATGATTTGATAAATCTAAAACTTTTAAAGTCTATGTTGCTGAAAAATCCCGATGTAAAAGAGGTAATAGAAGCAAAAAATGGAGAGGATGCGATAGGTCACATCAAATCAAGATCTGATATAAGCCTTATCCTTTTAGATATCATTATGCCTATTATGAATGGATTGGAAGTTCTAAGAGTTGTCCGCTCAGACGATAACATCGAGCAACTCCCGATTATAGTTTTAACAACAGATGAGACTAAAAAAACTGAAGCTTTAGAACTTGGTGCTAACGATTTTTTAATGAAACCTATAAGAAGTACGGAGCTGATGCAGAAGATTGACTCGATTACAATTTAATATATAAATCGGTTTTAAACCAAAACATGGTTTAAAACCTCTTCTATCCTGCTTACTGAAATAATCTCAAGCGACTCTTTTACCTCATCAGGAATATCTTCCAAATCTCTCTCATAATTTTTTACAGGTATAAGCACTTTGCTCATCTCTGCCTTGTGTGCCGCGATAAGTTTCTCTCTAAGCCCGCCAATCGGCAGAACATCTCCGCTAAGAGAAACCTCTCCCGTCATTGCAATCTCTGAGCGAACTTTTCTACCGCTAAGTATCGAAGCTATCGCACTTACAAGAGCTATACCCGCACTTGGACCATCTTTTGGCGTTGCGCCGTCTGGAACGTGAATGTGCAAATCATAACGCTTGTAAACTTCGCTGGAATCGATTTTGACTTTATCCTCTACCTCTTTTGGAGAGAGCGGGATATTTTTAGCGTCAATTTTCAGTTTTTTAGTGTCTATCAATGTTTTTACAACACTATATGCAATTATAGCCGACTCTTTCATGACATCACCAAGACTGCCGGTAAGTTGCATGGAACCTTTGCCTTTTATGCGGATGCTCTCTATTTTTAAAACATCGCCGCCTACTGCAGTCCAAGCAAGACCGTTAACAACTCCGACAACTGGAATTTTTGTTGTTTTTTCTATCTCGAAAACTGTTTTGTCAAAGTACTCTTTGAGATTTTTTAGCGTTAATGAGACTTTAGTTACTTCAGGGTGCTCAAGAATTTCACGAGCAACTTTTCTAGCCATATTCGCAAGGCGGCGGCGAAGATTACGCACTCCAGCTTCACGGGTATAGCTATGAATCAACTCTTTTAGAGCTGATTTTGAGATGCTTACCTCTGACTTTCTAAGACCGTGTTTTTTAAGCTCTTGCGGAAGAAGATATCTTTGTGCAATCTCAAACTTCTCTTGCGGAGTGTATGAACTTATGCCGATAAACTCCATTCTGTCACGAAGCGGTGCCGGAATATTGCCAACATCATTTGCCGTCGCTATAAAAATAACCTTTGAGAGGTCAATGTTAAAGTTAAGATAGTAATCGCGAAACTCTATGTTTTGTTCGGGGTCTAGTATCTCTAAGAGTGCCGCTGTCGGGTCACCTCTCCCTGTTTTTGCGACTTTATCAATCTCATCTAGTACAATAACAGGATTCATTTTTTTAGCATCTATGAGCCCTTGCGTTATACGTCCGGGCATTGCGCCGACATAAGTTCTTCTATGCCCTCTAAGCTCGTTTACGTCTTCAAGTCCGCCGAGTGCTATCCTAACAAGTGGTCTCTTTAGAGCTTCTGCTATCGAGTTTGCCAAAGATGTTTTACCAACTCCGGGAGGTCCCCAAAAACAGAGAATCGCGCCTGAATTTCCTTTTGTGCCTCTTAGCTCCATAAGCTCTTTAACCGCAAAAAACTCAGCTATTCTCTGCTTTGGTTTCTCAAGCGAGAAGTGGTCTTTATCCAGCTGGCTCTCTACTTCGCTTATTTTGAGCTCTTTTTTACTCTCATCTCCAAAAGGAATCTCTAAAGCCCAGTCAAGATACGTTTGTGTCATGGAAGCATCTGAAGAGTCCGAATGCATGCGAGAGAGCCTCTCTATCTGCTTATTTACCTCTTTATAAGCCTCTGCGCTCATCTTCTCTTTTTTTGCATCAAGCTTTCTTCTGTATTCTTGCATCTCCTCGTCTCTTGAGGTGTCGCTGCCGAGCTCTTTTTGAATCTGCTTTAACTGCTCTTTTAGAAAATACTCTTTATTTACCTTCTCTATATGCGTATGAACTTTTGAGCGAATCTCTTTTTGAAGTTTGTTGGCTTCAATCTCATCGATTATATGCTCTATCAAATCCAAAAATCTCTTCTCCGTATTTGACTCAACGAAAAGTCCGTAAGCCTGCTCTTTTTTTAGCTTTATCGTGCTGCAGATAAGGTCTATTATACGGTTATAGTCATGATTTTCTTCAATCGTTCTAAGCAAATCGGGCGGAAAATAGTTACTTACACTTGCAAGCGTTCTAACCTTTTCGCGAAGTATCTCAAGTATCGCATCAATCTTTAGAGAGCTAACATTTGTAGCGTTTATGACGTCTACATGTGCGATAAGAGGATGGTCCGAAATCTTCTCAATAACTCTTGCGCGAGCAAGCCCTTGAAAAAGAACCTTAACTCTTCCATCCGGAAGTGCCACTTTTCTCATTATCGCACCCGCTACACCGGCATCATAAAGCGACTCAAATGCTCTCTCGCCCTCATGAGAAGGTTTTGTTGGGCAAACTATAACCAACGAGCCCTCTTCTATGGCCTTTGTAGCAGCCAAAATATTGCTATCATCACTTAAAAAAAGCGGCGCAATCATAAAAGGGTATAAAAAAATCTCATCTTCGGCAATTACCGGTATATTTGTAGGAAAATTACTGTAATCACTTAGTTTCATTCACATCTCCTTTTACATCATCCTCTTCTGATATCGAGTTTCTAGAAACAACGCTTTTTGTATCAGGTATCATAAATTCGTACCAGCTAGAAGTGCCGTCTCCCTCAAACCATGCGCGGTACCAAGGAGCGGTTGCTCTGTTTATCTCCTCAGATATTATCCATGATTGAGGATTGACGGTTCTATAATATGCCGCACTTTTTGGCTTATCAAGCCTCTCGTAAAGATCCACTATTTCCTCATTTAGAGCGTACTGCGCAAGGTAGAGACGCGTGAGCATGGTGTTTACGATTTCGCCGTACATGGAGCCCTTATAATCACGTTTAAATGCTTCACCCTGCTCTATTGCCTCGTCTATAAGCACCTGATCACGTCTTGGATTTGGAAGCGCTCTATACTTTGCTTTTATCTTTAAAAACTCGGCTTCCTCTTTTTCGTTTGGTGTTGCATATCTCTTTATATACTCATCCAAGAAATGTTCACTAAGAAGATACTCTTCCTCGTGCATATGAGCGATTGCCAATATCATCGTGGCCTCTGGGAGCAAAGGCGAGCCTATGTGCTCACTCTGAAGTGAACTGTAGTAAGCATCTGCCTGCTCCAAATCGCCATGAGAAACATTACTTACTATTTTGGAGTACCAATACATGGCAGGTTTGTTATACTCCTCAACACCGCTCTTTGAACAGTTTGTAAAAAGCAGCACCAAGGGCAAAAGAATGATTAGCTTATAAGTTTTTAATTTCATTAAATATGTTCCTGTTTATAAATAGGTTGATATTTTATCTAAAAGATATATAACACTCATTAAACTAGGTACATTTTATGCTTAAAGTGCTACAATTAACGAAATTTACGAGAAGGGTTTTTATGAAATTTGATATCTGTGTGCCTATTTTAGGCTTTGAGAGTGTAAAGCAAGTGACCTTGGAAAAAATAGACGATATTTTTATGAGAATGCAATCTGTTGAGGATAAATATATAACTTTTACGCTGATAGACCCGTTTGTTCTTATTGATTATGACTTTGAAATTCCAAACAGCACGCAAGAGCTGCTAGGCATAGATAAAAACTCAAATATCATTGTTTTAAATATCATTCTTACCCAAACACCCATAGAAAACTCGGTTGTAAACTTCATAGGACCTATGGTTTTTAACACCGACAACAACAAAGCCGCTCAAATCATCTTATCAGAATACACAAAGTACGGCGTTGCAGAAAAAATTTCTACTTTTTTGAAGAAGTAGTTATTTTTTCAAAAAATTTAGAAACAATTTAATCTTACAACAATCTCCCAGCTTCGCCAAAATCATTAAGCGCCTATTAAGTACAGCAGTATAGTATAATATAAGACTCAACAGCTAAAAGGTGATGTGGTTTTTGGAGCAGTTATTAAGATAGAGTAAAAATAGAGACTATAAAAAATGGTCCTTTAGCCCAAGAGCTTGAGAAACGTATCAAAGAGATTGATGATGGAACTGCAAAGCTCGTACCGCACGCAGATATACTACGCAGAGTATATGCTAAGTGGAAAGAAAAATGCTTTAAGTTTTGCTAAAAAATTAGAAACTAAAATCGATAATTTACCCATTTTTCCCTACAAATGCCGGCAACCATATTTTCTGAATAATTATGTTTTTAGATTGCTTCGTAGCAAGCTCCTCGCAATGACGGTGATTGGCAAACACCACCTCTCGTCATTGCAAACACCACCTCTCGTCATTGCGAGCGAAGCGCGGCAATCTATAATCAAAACATTCAATCATTAATTTTTAGTGAAAATGAGTGGAAGCTATAACAATATACACCTACCAGCTAGTTCCAAAATAATTTAACCGCACAGTAATCTCTTAGCCTCGCCAAAATCATTAAGCGCTTATTAAGTACAACTGATAGTATAATGTAAGATTAGTAAGTTGGGCTTGTGCTTTTACTTGGAGGATACGATGAATCTAGTTCGCTCTTTTTTAATTGTTTTGTTTACAACTTTGTTTCCCGTTTCTCTGTTTGGAGCTATTTTAGATTCTGACACTTTTAACAGTGATACTGATGGCTGGGTAATTACAAATGGCGGCTGGGATAGTGGTAATCAGCGTATTTACATTGACAGAGATGATACGGCAACAAAAACTTTTTCATTTGGCGCATTTTATGCAGACGCTGTTGTCTCAGTAACATTGGATGCTACAAAAACAATCACTTGGGAGTCAGCTGATCTCATTCAAATTAGTGCGAACGGGACATCTGTGTACAACTCAAACACAGCAGGTTCTATCGCATTTAATACAACGTTAAACGGCTCTGGGCAATTAACCTTAGTCATTATGCCAAATACTAATA
>JBAZIE010000026.1:0-35276 GCA_041652055.1 Sulfurimonas sp.
GCTGATATACATGCTTGGGGTGACTATGCCTTGCGATGGGCTGCTCACAATGGTCATCTAAATGTAGTTAAATACTTGCTTAAAAACGGAGCTAATATACACGCCGAGGATGATTATGCCTTGAGATGGGCTGCTGAAAATGTAGTTAAATATTTGCAAGGATTGGGGAAATAGATGTTTTTCTCAGAATATAAAGGTCGATGTATTGGCCGTTTGATGCATTTTCTATATCATTATCACACTATGTTTGATTCTTGTCAAATGGGAGATGGTAAAGTTGCTTATTATGGTGATTTAGTAGCAACATATACATGGGATGGAGACACCGACATTCCGACTTTTGTTTTTTATGATATCCCCTTCTGGAAAATGTCATGGCTCAACGATAAACAAGAACAATTAAAGGCAGAAGTGATAGAGTGGGACAAACAATGAGACAAAAACTGGCCCTTAGAGCAAAGGAGAATCAAATGGAGCGAGAGTACACGATTATTGAGAAGGTAGATAATGAGTTGTTTGTATATACTGAGGGGGAGTCTTATTTTAAAAAAGTAGAGCGTGCAAGAAAATCACCTGTAATCTCCCGTGATATTTTTGACAATAACTGCGATACTTCTCATATTCATGGTGATTGGCATGTGGTTATTCCTGGAATTCCTTTGACTCGGAAGGAAATAGAAGGAATCAGAAAAGTTCGTAAGAGTAGAGCAAAAAAGGTGGGCAGTAAAACATAATATTGTTGACATCCTGTGCAACGATGCTATACTTAGTGCAGAAGGAGACACCAATGGCAACGTCTGCGCCGGAAATTCGTAGTCTAAAAATGCATCAAGCGCTACTTGAGAAGGTCATTAAAGATCAAGCCTGTACTTTAGAAAAATCTGTGCTTGAATCTATCATGAATGCGCTAGAGGCATATGGAATTTCAGAGAACGGAGAATTTAGTCCAAATGCTCAGGTAGATGTTGCTTTTCAAGAAGCAAACAATGAAACTCCTGCGATTATTACAGTTAAAGATAAGGGATGTGGCATTGTTACCGAAGAAGAACTAATTCAGCATTTCGAATTTTTTGGCACTCCTCACGAAGATAATGAGTGTACTTATTGGAAGCGATTTCGCATGGGGCGGGGACAGATGTTCGCTTACGGCAAAAATGTGTGGCGAACGTCTACTTTTCAAATGACGGTAGATATTAAAAATAAAGGCATGGACTATGAATTGGTCCGTGATTTGCCTCATATCGATGGATGCGAAATTACTATTTATCTTTATGACAATCCCATCCCGTATCCCTACTCCACTGTTGATGCCTTGACAGACAAGATCAAACACCAGATTGAATTTATGCCCGGTTGTATTATTTTTAACGGAAAGCAACTTAATACACCTGCTAATGATATTCCGAAGGATAAATGGACCGAATTTGATGACAATGCCTATTATCTTTTCGGAGTAGGTAGTAAACTGACTGTTTATAATCTTGGCGCTTATGTTATGGACTTGAGTGCTATGGATATTGGTGTTACTGGCGTAGTTGTTAGTCGTAAAAAGCTGGATGTAAATTTCGCTCGTGGCGGTGTTCACGATCGGTGTGAAATTTGGCAAGAGATTAAGAAAGTTATCAAGAAACATAAGCCTGTTCGTAAAATCACAGAACGACGTAATTTGGGTGAGTGGGAAAAGTCTAATCTAATTATTGGCATTCGAGATGGCGAACGATGCGATAAAATAATGGATATTAAGCTATTTCCTACCACTAGTGGCAGGGGATTTAGTCTTCGAGAAGTTAGAAATATTAAGTCTCCCTGGAGCTTTGCGGAAGAGGGAGATCGTATTGCAGACAGGCTTATGCAGTCTAATCAGGCTATCGTCTTCGATCGAAAGATTCTTGATATTCTAAATTATGATGGAGACGAATCGAATTTCTTTGGTTGGCTAGTTGCTCGTCAATATGGTATGAGTGATATGGCGGCAATTAGTAAATGGTATCGTGAATTTGAAACGGTTCTTAGCACTGGATTTAGTAATTCATATGTTATTCTTCCGCAAAATAAACTTACCGGAGTTGAAAGGCGAATTTTAAAAGCCCTCGATAAATATCGGGGCTATTGGAATGGCCGCGGAATTTGTATCGGTGTTTCGGATGCGGCAGATGCTTGGACCGATGGACATTCTTATATTGCTCTGGATAGGGCAATGCTTCGACGGATTTCTTTGCAAAGCTCTAATGGTGCAGCCTACTTGTTCGGGGTGATGACTCACGAATTAGCTCACGATATTGATACTACTAATTCTCATATTCATGGTGAGGCATTTTTCAGACATTTCCACGATATTGTTATGAGCGTCCGAAGTCCTATGCAATTGCTTGCATTTTTCCGGCGGACGATGGATGCGGCTAAATCAGATTTGAAAATGGCAGTAGCAATAGAGAAAGAGAAAAAAGCAAAAGCGAGGAGAGACAAAGCTTTGGGATTAAACCAAGTTAAAGTTGCAGCCCATACTTCGCAACAGTCTTCACCAGAGGTTGAAGCACCAGAAGTTGAAAATACTACTGTTTCGGCTGCTCCGCAAATGTCCAAGACGGTTGTTACTAAAGTTTCTCGCACTATTTTTCGTTCGAAGCATCGTGGTCGTATGCCTCGTGGAGCCATGTAGAAAAATGCGAACTCTCGTGGTCATTGACATGCAAAGTCGATTTTTGAAATACATTGACAAGGAGAAAAAATCCGATCTAATTGCCGATGTAGTCCACGAAGTCAAAGCAGCCAGAAAAAACGAGGAACGGATTATTCTGGTTGAACTCTCTCGTAAGTATAACGGGAAAACATCTAATAGTATCGTAGATGCATTGATTGGATATCACTATTATGTAGTGGAGAAATCTGGGATGGACGGAAGTGGTGTCATTCATTATTTGGCAGATGTTCAAAATGATCCTCATGTTTCGTTCCGAGTGTGTGGAATTTTTACCGATCAGTGCGTAGCAGAAACAGTAATCGGATTAAGAAAGCATTTTCCTAAGGCTCCGATTTCAGTAGTTTCAAAGGCATGTGCTTCTGACAGCGGTTCGGGTCCGATACAATTCAAGACAAGCTTTCGAGCACCGAAGAAACGGAATATGAAAAGTATAGGGTTTTTGAAGATGTGATTCGCCACGATGTAGAAGTTGAAATATTTATCGATAAGGTGGTCGAAGTTGAGTTGGACGAAATTATTGATTTGAACCGAGAAGACTTCTTTGAATTGCTCGAAAATATTCTCGGAGTTGGGATTTTGGCGGGAGAGGAGTACGAAGTTCTGGGAAAGCATCCCGAGAAGAGAAATGTTCTTTTGATTAGGGTCAAAGCCGAAGTGGTTGGTTCTTAGGGATAATTAATGCCAATAAGGATGCCCGACAAAGAGCTGTTCCTGACTAAATTGCGGACCTCTGATGTCAAAAGGTCTAAGATTGTTGCTATCGCCTTTACTCCCAATGGTAGGATTATTTGCTCTGCAACTAATCAGTGCTGCCTTGGACATAAATATAAATGGACCATACACGCCGAAGAGAATTTGATACGGAAACTGCGCCGTATTAATGCCCACAAACGGTGCGATAATATTCAAATTCTTGTTGCCCGATGGACTCCGTCTATGGGGTGGGCGAACGCAAAACCGTGTTATCACTGTCATCGCGCTATTGACCGATATGGTGCAACAGTTTATTACACCGGAATTGGTGGGGAAATACTGAAATTTGTTTGACTTTTGTGCCATTGATGGTATACTTAAGGCAGAACACAAGGAGAATGCAAATGGGAAACTGGATTAAAACAATCAATATTAAGGGGCCGATTGACCGATATAACAGCGGTCCAATGACAAACAAGCGATCTCGCCAATGCTCGGTTGAAATTGCAGACATTCTCGCTCTTCATCCAGAAGTATTTCATTTTGCGGGTCGATTTCGCAAAGCTCGCACTGAAAACGGATGTAATAAAGCGTTGGCGGGTTTGTATGATTACTGTGATGCTCATCACATTTGGTTGGGATTGTGAATGAATAAGATACGCGCTGAGAATTCCTGGAGAAACAAAATGACACGTTACTACAAAATCACAAGCAAAAATGAAACACACAACGGCTTGAAATACAAAACAGGATTAAACGTAGACCCTGTTGCTTTTAACCCTCACGGAGATTGTGAGCCAGGTGGCATTTATTACACTGATGCTAGAAATATCTTTCATTTCCTCAACTATGGTCCCTGGATTAGAGAGGTTACACTACCCAAAGACACTCAAGTTTATCAAAATCCTGGCACCCCTCTAAAGTGGAAAGCAGATAAGGTTAAGTTAGGACCACGTCATAAGTGGAGTAGTGTGGAAGTTCTCAGGAAACTTATTAAAGAAGGTGCTGATATACATATTGGAGATGATTATGTTTTGCGATGGGCTGCTCAAAATGGCCATCTAAATGTAGTGAAATACTTAGTTAAAAATGGTGCTGATATACATGCCGAGGATGATTATGCTTTACGATATGCTGCTTATAATGGTCATCTAGATGTGGTTAAATATCTCGTTAAAAATGGAGCCGATATACACTCTGGGGGTGATTGGGTTTTGATGTCCGCTGCTGAGGCGGGTCAACTAAGTGTAGTAAAATATCTCGTGAAAAATGGCGCTAATATACACTCTGGGGGTGATTGGGTTTTGCGATATGCTGCTCAGAGTGGCCATCGGGATGTAGTGAAATATTTGGGAAGCAAGGGAAAGGTTGGGAATTGACAGTTTCAGAGTAGAAACGGATTCTCAACGGTGTCATAATAGGAGATAGAAGATGGATGCAAGTTTCAAGGTTAGCCAAATCAATATGGCAGAACAAGTTGTTTACATTGCGGTTAATGAGAATTTTTGTCGGGCGCTCGGCGCTGCCCTAAAGGGTGGCAGCGACAATCCCTGTGTCCAAGCACTAGGACACCAGATTGCTCAGTGTGGGCACGTTCTGCGCGGAGCTGATGCTTCGCGGTGGCCTCGGCTGGCAGAAGTTGTGACGGGAATTGTTGACGAAACCGCACCAGAAGTTGAGACGACCGAAACAGTTAAGGTCTAATTGCTAAGCAAATAGTGCCCCGAAAATTTCGGGGCACTATTTCGGGAGAAGCAAAATGCCTCGGATTAGTTTTGGTTTTTATGGATGGGTGCGGGGTGCTAATATTACTACGGTTTACGATATTAAGTTGGGCAAAGATGTTGACGTATCCGATGTGCCCGGAAAAACTGTTGTTGAAAATCTTGAAAATGGCACCTGGAGTATTTCGCTCACAGATAGCCTTTCAGATAATGTCAGCAGCGAAGTGGAAATTTTTGACTATGCGGAGTAGCAGATAAATGTTTGATACTAAAACTTTACGTGGACCAGGCGGAATTAAAGTCCAACTAGATAGATCACAAATCTTTCCCGATGATCCGGGACAAGGAACACCAGCGATAGTTGTTTTGAAAAATGCCAGCTCTACCTATAATTGTGCCTGTGGAGAAGGCGAACTATTTTGCGATGACCATTGCGGAGTAATTCAGTTGACTGATGCGCAGTTGGAATGGCTAGGTCGAATCGAAGATGAAATCGAAGATTTTCTCTGGCCTCGGTAGGGCAAAAAATGCTGACAATACTTTGTGGATTTCCAGGTTGCGGTAAAAGCACGTATGTTGCTGGGCTTCAGAATGGGGCTATTGTTATTTGTCCGGATGATTTTCGGGTCATTATGACTGGCCAAAATTTTTATGCTCCTGCCGAAGAAGCTGTTTGGTCTGCCGTTAAGACTGCGGTTAGGGCATTACTACTTCATAAGTACGATGTGATAATTGACGAGACCAGTTTGACGGTAGGTCAAAGGGCACAATGGATTGGTATTGCCAATGAGTGGAGTTCTCAGATTAAATGTATTTGGTTTAATGTTCCAGTCGAAGTCTGTAGAGCACGTAATACTCAGCGGGATAAGGTTGTGCCCGATGATGCATTCAATAGGTTAGTTGGCTCATTTGTTCCGCCAATTATGGATGAGGGGTTTGACGAGATTGTTGAACTCAGTGGGATAAGAAATGTCCAAGCGGAGTCGCCGAAACGGTAGAGTGCAAGAACGGATGCGCAAATATATTAAATATTTGCACTCAATTGCACCTAATTGTTTTTGGTGTGGACATTTGACTTATTTACCTAGTGATAATCCCGAATTAGACAAATGGCCTAAAAAATTTGCAGCGACCGCTGACCATTATATACCTCTATCAAAAGGTGGAAATAACAAGCATATCAACATTGTTTTATCTTGTAAAAAATGTAATAATATTAGAGGCAATGCCCTTCCAAGTGATCTGAGTTGGCAAACCAGAGGAAGAAAAAAGAAGCATCATGGAAATAAAAGTCATTGTTACCGTGAAAATTGTTCCTGTTAATCATCTCGTCAAATGTGCAAGTTCGGATGCTCTTGCTGTTGCCGCCAAAGAAGTGGTTGAGGATGCAATGGAATTGGCAGATTTGATGGGATACTCTCATAGTTTGGCAGAAGATTATCATGTAGAATGCCTGTCCGTGGAACTTCCAAAAGGGTAGCCCGCGATAACCGGATGACATTGGCCCCGCGATAACCGGATGACATTAGCATTGGGCGGGCAAAATTGTGCTTGACAATCTCTGCACTTAGGCTATACTTGTGATGGCTTATGTGATACAGGAGATTGCCAATGCGCCTTTGTATTTTCCTTCCGCTGATTTTGGCTGGCTGTGCGAGTCGGTCTGCTCAGATATTTTTAATGCAAGCCGTAGAACAGCAAAATCAAATTCTATTGAAGCTGGAATCTCAAAACCAGCGGCTTTCTCTTGAAATCGAACAGATGAAAGTTGCGGCGGCAGTAGAGAAAGGTAATGCTGCTGAGGCCCAAGAATGCGTTAAATCTCTATTTGATACCATAAATGAAGGCACGGAGATTAAAATTCTAGCTGAAAGAGCCAAAATTAATATGGAGCAGGTCCGAGATAAAATGCGGCCGTGGATCATCAGGTTGTTTGACAAGCAATCTCCCATAAAGAGCCCAGAGGTCCAGAAGCGGAACTCTGTTGAGTCTATTAATAGAGAGAACTCTCAGCCAATTTCCGCCGTTGGGATAGAATTTGGTTCAATTAATGTTTCATCTCAATTCTGTATCCATATTTCCGCGGAAATAATGAATCAATCAGATATTATTGCCGGAGAGATTAGCACTGACATTACTTATATTGTTGCAACAAATAAGACATCGACTATAACGACGGACGTTCTGGCACTGCATCTTCCGACAATTTGTGATACGAGTTAGCTGATTTTGTTCGACTTCGGCTATCGTCAAAAACAAGATTTTGAAGGCAGGAGGATTTACAAATGCGATTTTGGGTGTCGTGGTGGTCTGGATATTATGAGTCAGAGGGTTGCAGTGAACCGCCTTTTCAGATTTGGATTAGTGGATGCCGAGGCCGGCTAGAACCAAATTTGGATTGGAAAGATGATGTGTCTATCTGTGCAGTTATTGATGCCGAGAATGAGGAACAGATTTGGAGGATTGTCGGCAAACATTTTCCAGATTATGAATCTCGATTTTGTAGTCCTCGCGAACCAGGATATAAACCCGGGGATCGGTTTCCTGACTTTGAAAATCGGACCCAATTAGTTGCAAAGGATAAGCAATGAACAGCCTAGCAGTTTTGCCTCCAGCAGCCAATCGAAATGCAATTGCGATTTTACCTGACAGTGATAGGTATAAGTGTCGATTTGATATTCGGTCAGAATCGTCGGATAGTATTTATCGGGTTTCTTTTGACGCTGCTCCTGGTGCGATGTATTTTAAGTGTAGTTGCAGAGGATATATTCGGCACGGAAAGTGCAAACATCTTGATGCAATGGGATTGCCCGGAAGGAGTCACGGCAAATCAATTGAATGGGCCAGAAAGCTGCAACTGCTATGAAAAAAGAAAAGGTAAAGCGTGAATCAATCTGGTCTGGAAAGTCCCCATATGGAACCTATACGGGTCCAAGGGGTTCGGCGGACCAGTGGCGAGCTGCTTTTCGGGAAGTAATTAGTCCTGAGGAAGCCGAGAAAATTGTAGGTAGTGATTCCCCGTGGGCTATTTTGGGCATTCCAGTTGGATCGGCTTTTGACGTAATCAAAAGTGCGTGGCGAAAAATGGCCCTGCTTTATCATCCCGATAAGCATCCAGCAGACAAGAAAAAGTGGGCAGAGGAAAACTTCATAAAGTGCCAGGCGGCGTATGTGAAACTTGGTGGAAGATAATTGACATTCCGTAGACATGTGTTATACTTCTGCTGGAGACGACATGGGACTTTTGAAGGCGATATTCTTCCCCGTTTTTTTCATTGCCTATGCTTTGTGGCAAGATTCGCAAGGGCAATGGCTTTGTGCAGAGCCATGGCCGACATGGAAATACGTTCTCATTATCCCGCTCGCGGCTATATCTGCGATTCTTACACTTCTTGCTATCTTAATGTTGCTAATTGCAATTGTTAAATACGCCAATGAGGATTGAAAAATGATTTGGGCAATTTCAGTAGCAAAACTACTGGCAGCAATTCTTCTGGTTGAATGTGGCGGTAATCTCAATCCACCAGATGGGGATGGCGGTAAAAGTATTGGTCCATATCAAATAAAACGTGCTTATTGGATAGACTCTAAAACTCCTGGTAAATGGCAAGATTGCAAAGCTCAAAATTCTACTGAAAAAGAAAAACTGCGTGCAAAAAACTATAGCGAACAAGTGATCTTAAACTACTGGAAACGGTATGGATCAAAATTTCTTGATTCGATGTCAATTAAGGATTGTGAAAAACTGGCGAGAATACACAATGGTGGTCCCGTAGGGTATAAAAAGCAGTCAACTATAAAATACTGGAGTAAAGTGAAACGGCATTTGGATAAGGAAATGCAGTAATTTCGGTCTCGATCCAATAAGGAGAGTGTCATGGGAAATGAATGGGTTGATATTGACCTAGATTATTTCAATGGCTTTCGTGCTCCCATGTCAGCGTTTGAGAGAGTGATATTATCACTTCCTCAGCAGGCACCTGCATTTTTCTGCATCGATCATCACCATGTTTTACCAATTGTTAAAAAGGCCATTCAGGATAAATTAATTGATACTCCGATGTCTATATTTCGGGTAGATGATCACCACGATTATTATCACGTTAAATATTTTCCCAGAAAAAACAAGGATATAAACTGCGGTAATTTTGGTTTTCGCGTTCCGCTTAAATCATACCGAAAATTTGTTTGGGTAACCAATAAAAGGGATAGAGACGTATATTGGTCAGTTGCAAAAAATTGGATTGAAAAGAAAGGTAAAATTGCAGAGATTTGCAAATCTGCTTGTCTCAAATCTGTTCCCTGGAATCCATCTAATGTCGGGCTTGTGACCATCACTGTATCACCTGATTTTCAATGCCTGGAATATAATCTAAGTGCGATGTTGGAACTTGCAGCCGAGTATTTTAGCATTCCTAGGCGTCCATATGTTAGAGACAAAGGAGAAATAAGTTATTCCGAAGACTGGGAAATTCGTCCCAGACCAGTTTGTTTGAAGGGAAACGTGTCAAGTATGACAGAAAGGTAATTCAATGGCAAAATTTTACAAAATCACAAATGAAACCGAAACACACAACGGCTTGAAATACAAAACAGGATTAAACGTAGACCCTGTTGCTTTTAACCCTCACGGAGATTGTGAGCCAGGTGGCATTTATTACACTGATGCTAGAAATATCTTTCATTTCCTCAACTATGGTCCCTGGATTAGAGAGGTTACACTACCCAAAGACACTCAAGTTTATAAAAATCCTGGCACCCCTCTAAAGTGGAAAGCAGATAAGGTTAAGTTAGGACCACGTCATAAGTGGAGTAGTGTAGAAGTTCTCAAGAGGCTTATCAAAGAAGGTGCTGACATACACATTGGAGATGATTGTGCTTTGCGATGGGCTGCTCAAAATGGCCATCTAGATGTGGTTAAATACCTGGTTAAAAACGGCGCTAATATACATGCTTGGAATGATTATGTTTTGAGATGGGCTGCTTGTAATGGTCATCTAAATGCGGTTAAATATCTCGTTAAAAATGGCGCTAATATACACTCTGGGGGTGATTGGGTTTTGATGTCCGCTGCTGAGGCGGGTCAACTAAGTGTAGTAAAATATCTCGTGAAAAATGGCGCTGACATACACATTGGGGATGATTATGCTTTGCGATGGGCTGCTCAAAATGGCCATCTAAATGTAGTGAAATATCTCGTGAAAAATGGCGCTGATATACATGCCGAGGATGATTATGCTTTGAGATTGGCTGCTTATAATGGTCATCTAGATGTGGTTAAATATCTCGTTAAAAATGGAGCCGATATACATGCTTGGAATGATTATGTTTTGCGATGGGCTGCTCGTAATGGTCATCTAGATGTGGTTAAATACTTGGAAGGAAAAATCAATGGAAACGATTGTAAGCCGTGAAAGTCTTCGCGACCTACTGATTCGTCTCACGGATCGGCAGAATCATCGGCCTAAATATCCTATTTTTTCCGTGAAATCTGCTCGTCGGACTCCTCTTTATTTGCGATATCCTCCTATTTCTGACACTCAAAATGGACCATTGGTTCGAGATGGCGACCATTGTCAACTAGGGGATAAAGGCAGGGAAATTATCAGGGATAAAAATGGAAGCATTTATGAGATGAATCCCAAAGGGATAGCACAAGAGCGACATTTGCAGGGTCGTTCTCCTGTTTTTCTTCGCAAAGGAAATAAGATTATTCTTGAAGATGTAGGAACATTCCGGTGGATGGTTGTTAAGAATTATGATCCGAATCAACGGAACAACACTAAGCATCACCAGTTTGTCTCTGGTGGACGATCTTTTATTGAACCAGAGAGGCATGATTTGTTTTTAGTTCGTGGGATGTATAACGATAGGGTAAAATCCGATGGCAGAATCGGGCGGCATGGACAATGGAGACCATTTGCCCAGGTGTGCCTGCGATCTACTGTGGAAATCAAAGTCGATGGACATCGATATATAATTCCAGACCCGATTTTACCCGCAAAACTTAAAATGACTCGCAGACAGAGGCATCGGACTGCTACGAATTAATTTGACTTTTTTGGCTCTTGTGGTACACTATAGATAGCAAAGGAGAACCCTGTGCCCAAGTTCTACGTTAAATCGGGCGACAAGTGTCTCGTTATCGACCGCCCTACGGCCAGAAGTGCCGCAGAATCCTTAGTGCTGCGATCTTTCAAAATTAGTAGTGGTCCGATTGGTGGGACAATTTCAACCAGTGAAAAGGGATTTATGCCTTGTGATGCAGATGATACCGTGACGCTATTTGATACCGAAGAAATAAGAGAAGATTGTCTCATCGATCAAGATCAAAATTTTGTAGATGAGTATCTAAACGAAGAAGATGATGACGATGATTGGGGATAGGTTCAAAGAACAGGAGAAACAAAATGCCTAAGTATCCGCAGGTCAAAGTAGATTTGGTTGGGCAAGATGGCAATGCTTTTGCCATTCTTGGGCGCTGTATCTCTGCTGCCAAAAAGGCTGGATTGAGTCCAGATCAAATAGAAGAATTCCGAGTACAAGCAATGTCGGGCGACTACAGTCATTTGCTTGCAACTTGTATGAATTTTTTTGATTGTGACTCCAATGACCCAGATTATGAATCAGATGACGACGACTACTTGGACGACGAAGACGAAGACGAAGACGAAGACGAAGACGATTGGAATGACGAAGATTGGGATAACGAAGAGGATGACGTTTTCTTTGACGAGGAAGATGCCGAAGACGATTATTGGGATGTCAAGGAAGATTTTGAAGACGAAGACGATTAATGCCTAAATATTATGTGCAATCCGGCAATGTCCAAATCGTGGTTAATCGAGTATGTGAGGATGACGCCTGCGCTGCCCTGGCAGCTAAGTGGGTAACTTCTAATAACCTTAAGTTAGGCGAAATAATTATTATTAGCGAGCGTGGATTTGATTTACACGACGAAGATATTGTAGTTGGCACTCGTGATTTTCTTCAAATGCTTGGCATTGACTACATAGACTTGAGAGAACAAAACGGTTTTCCACAGGAGAACGAAGATGAACCTTCGGGCAGTTGTTGAATCAGCAGCTCCTCTCGTGAAAATTGCAAGGGAAAGAGTCTTCAAGCATATACCTGAAAATGCAGTGGAATTTGTTCACGGCGGCGATGATGCCTTTGTGGGTGATCATTATATTCAATTCGGTGATTTTGTTCTAACACCGATTTTGGAAAACAATATGCTCAAATGGAACGTAATGGTTTATCATTATATTCCTGGCCGGTGGAATCCGTGGGATGGCGGAACCCCTCCAGATGTCGATGAGATTAATATTGCTACTGTTAATAGTATCACGGAAGCATTAGGCGAAGTTTCTAAGGTAGAAACTATTGATCATCTCGATGGAGTGTGTCAAGAGTTGACTTATGCAGAAGATTAAGAAATTAGATACTTCTAAAATAATTAATAATGCGGAAATCTTTCTCGAAAAAGAAATCGAATCGAAAGTTTTGCCTTATCTCCAAAAGCTATTGAATCAATTAAGTAAGAGACTTGGGGTAGATGTTTTGTTTGTCGATAATCAATATAGTTTTACGTGGACAGTGGGAGATAAGGTTATTCAGAATTGGATGAGAGAATTTGAAGAATACCCAGAACTTATAGAATTTGACCGAGTTACGTGCGATATAGACAGCTATAGGAGATGGACATTTCAAGAGATGAAATCGGAGAGAAAATGAGAATGACAGTTTGCTTGTACGTTGAAAACAAAGATTTTGATGATATCATTGATCATTTGGGCGCATCTTGCCCTCTTGAAATACTTGATGAGGAACCAGACTACGAATTTGAATGCGATTTGTGTTATGATACTCATCCCGCCGATCCCGATGTGGGATATAGCAAACCTTGGCACGAAATTCTATCAGTTACATGGACTGACGATAAAGGCAAAATCTATGATATGGAAAAGTTTTTCTCTGAGGAATATTTGTATAATTACATTCAAGACAGAAAAGTGTTGGAGTGGTATTGACTTCTCTGGCACTGGTGCTATACTAGAATAGAAGGGAGTTTTCAATGTGTAGATACAGCGATCACATTTATAAAGACAGGTATGTTTGTGTGGATTGCCGTAAGGCGTTTAAGATTCTGAGTACATGGGACCACATTGGCAGCCGCTATGAACCCTTGTGCCCTGATTGTGGAAAGGAAATGGTGAATGCGGGGCACGATTTTTCCGCCCCAAAGAAGCAAAATATTAGGCAGTGGAAAAAAGTGGCATCCTTGTTGCGGGAAAATATTAATTTTAATAGTTGCGGATGTGCAGGTCCAGGCTATAGACCAAGAACTTTGCGGGAAGTGCCTGATTTCATAGACAAAATAAGAAGAATAAGGGAATCAGAAGGCGAGGTTTTGTTGCGTAAAATAAAGGCAAAACATGATTAGAGAAAATGTCACAATTGTTGAGAATGAATCGGTTCCAGATGAAGTTATTGGAGAATTACTTACTCGATGGGGAGATGGATCAATCAGAGATGACACTTATTTGCGAGTCTATGCAAACGAAAGAAATATAACCCCAAAAACGTGGAAATGGCTCAACACAAAAGGTATTTACGAAGATGATATTGATATATACTTACTCCTCAACGTGTGTTGGTAGGAGAACAAAATGAGCACTTCTTGTAATATTGTTGTGGCTGACGAAGACAATGCTATTTGCTTATATAAGCAATCTGACGGGTATCCCGACGGTGAGTCGGGCATCATTGCCGGAATAAAAAGCGCGATGAAATATGCATGGCCTTTGCCTCGGTTTGAAGCTGGTGATTTTGCTGCTGCTCTTGTTCGTGGAATGAAAGAGCCGGGTGGTGGCGGGATTTACATTGAAGATATAGATATATTGGACGACATATACCCTCCGTGTATTTCGGATTATACTTATAATATTCGACGTAGCACTAACGGGGATTCTCTTTTAATTATTGTAGAGGATGGAAAATGCAACAAAATCGATGAAATATTACTATACCCTGAAATAGACAATTCTACTGCGCCTTGTGAAAGTGAACCCTAAATATGGCGATGCTAGTTTTTTGTGTTATGGCAGGTTTATCTGGGATTGTCGCCCGCCGGTGTTTAGCTAGAAATTGGTTTAGCTATCCGGTTGCTTTTGTTATTCCGTTTTTTGTTATGCTTACTATATATGGAATATTTCCAATTGGATTTGACGGAAAAGTCTTATCTAAAGTAGATGAGGATATAATGTCCCAAAGTTTAATTGACGCCGATAGGATATTGGAGCCATTGGCAGATGCAGTGAGAAAATTAAATACGAGTTCATATGAAATTACTGATATCACAATAGAATGGCAACCGCCTGCTCGTCCATTTAGGGTTGCACCGGGGCCGATTCAATTAGTTTGGTATAAGAATAAATTCGTTTGGGAAGAATTGGCCAAGTGATAGAAATTTCAGCGCAGGAATTTCAACAGGAGAAACAAATGTTGCACTACAAGATTGAAGTTGTGGACATTCAAAAGGTTTGTGTGGAATATATTGTGACGGCAGAATCAGAAGCAGAGGCCCTCAAAAAATTTAATGATGGTGACATTGATGAGGTTTCTGGCGAGGAACTCCTCGACGTTCTTGAACAGGGCGAACCTAGAATTTCAGATTCGTTTGCTTGACTTATGCCGCATTCGTGGTATACTATGAGTGACGGATGGTGGTGCCTGAGGGCAAATTAAGACGCCGTAAAGCCCCGACTGCTGTCTAGAAAAGGTATGGCGCTGAGGACAAATTAAGACCGTGAAGTCCCGGCCATGCCTCATTTTTTTTCACAATGGAGAAACGAATGTCTCATAAGCCGAATTTCTCTGTTTTGGAAGTTGGGCCAAGGATGCGTGGCGAGCCTTGGGTAATAGCGTTCGTTTATGCTCCTCGGGGAAATTTTCTAGTTAAGGGTGGACTCGGTCTAGTCATTAAGACTATCGCAGAATGTTGGCCAGTCTGTTTGTATAATACTACTTTTTGGCGTAACGGACGATCCTGGAATCACTGGTCAACAAAGGGTATAAAAATTGATGAGCGGCATCCTTTGACCGGCGATAAATCTTGGGATGAATATCAGATGGAGAAATTTTCCGGCGCTTCAAAGTCGGCTAAATACGCCATTTTTGGCGATTATGATGGTCCTAAGTTTTTCTATCGCCGATTGCCCAAGAAATGGCTTCCTGAATGGAATACTTTACAAATTGTGAAAGGAAGATCAAATGGCATAGTATTTTGCTGCGAGCTTTATTGCGAGGGAAAATCCGGATAGATGTTCATAATGATAGATTTGCCGAAGTTTCTGTTAAGGGCATTCTATATCCGGTTGATACAATTTGTGGTACGCCAATAATCTCCGATGGTTTGCATTCTGCTCTTTGCAATCTTTTGGGAATTTTGGAGTAACTTTGGTATAATAATCAGAAAGGAGGACTCCACAATGGCACGTAATCCTAAGTTTCACGATGATTGGATCGAAGAACCCGATGATTTCGATTGCGAAAATTGGGACGGCGACGAATGGTGGGATGACGAAGAAGATTTAGACGAACCGTTTCCTAACGAAGACGATGACAGTGACTATTACAAGTATTATGAGGGGTATCGAGACGAAGACCGAGATGTTCCGCCAATGTTTCCGTAGGACTCAATCGGGAGCAAAATGATGATAACCGATGTTCATAGAATTTCTGGCGAAAAATTTGTGGATTACGAGAACGCCAGAATTATTATTACATGCGTGGGTGCATCTTATACTGCCACTCTCTATTCTTCGCCCACTCCTGATTTTCCAGACGGAAGATTAGAAAAGCAAATCACAAGAAAATCTAAGACTGAGGCAATTACTGACATACTTCAAAGTTCTATTGAAGTCCCTGTTGATAAAATTGTGACGCAGGATCAAATTGAGGACAGAAGTTAATGACTCGATATTTGACTATGTATGGTGAAGTTAATGGAGATATGCAATTAGGATATGGCAATATGGCTTATTTACAATATAATGACGGTGAGAATTTTGGATGGGGCATTCCTTATGCCTCCTCCGGAATCGATAAAAAGAAATATACAGGTTGTAAAAACGCCGATGATGCCCTAAGACAACATGATTCCCTAGGCCAACATACTTGTGTAGAAATAACAAAACAATTGGCAAATTATTTGGTTTCTAGTGGAGTAATCGTGGGAGACGAAGCCAAAACGGTATTTGATCGTTATATGGGCGCGGCTGTTACTTCTGCCAAAGAATTTTTACCTTGTGATAAGAATTGGGAAAAGAAAGCCAATAATCGGCGTGATGAAATTTTCCGCAAAATGTGCGGATAATGGGTCTTACAATCTCAGATTTGCACTTGACATTTCCGGGGGATCGGGTATACTTGTAGTAGTAAGGGAGAGCAAAATGAAACAGTGCCGCATACCAAAGAGAGAGTATAAGTTTTGTACTGATATCGGTCATTATATTACTTTTGATCAGGTCGAGAAATATCATTCCGCTGATGAAATCGATAATTTTACCAAATGGATGACGGGGCAAACTGGCAGCTGTGTAGAAGAAAACGGCGAAATGGTCATGGTTATTTTTACCGATGATTATGAGCGGTGGTTAAGGCAAGGTAAGCAAACAGAGCAAGGCGCAGATTGGGATTAAAAGGTATAGTGACATGACAGTGGACGAACTTCGTGAAATCATCAATGACCCGAAGATTCCTGGCAGTGCCGAAGTAGTATGCACTTATTGGAATGATGATTCTGACAACAGTGGTTGGGAAGGCGAAAAGAATATTGATTGCGCACGTATGATTCATCGCACACACCCCTATCAACGGGATTCTAATAGAAAACCCTTACAGCAGCACGTTTTTGTGCTCAGCTGACATTCCGAAAAGGAGAAACAAAATGAAGGTTTGGGTTCCGAGTCTCGGCAAGCGTTGTTACGTGGATTTTGTTCACACGCATTATGATCGTCCTGTTCCCGTGGGTCGGTATTGGGCACAGGGCAATACTACTTGTTATTTTCGTGATGAGAATAGCAAGGTGCCTCTTTTGATGGGCACTGCCTTCTGCTCTGTTAATGATCAGTTTAATAAGGCTCGTGGCCGCAAGTTTGCGATGGATCGGGCACTTCGGACTGGTGATATTGTTATTCCACGATCCGAGCGGGCGAAGATTTGGGATGCTTATCACGCCCGCGGCAATTCGTGGAATTACTAAAATTGTGGGGATTAAAATGAAAGAGAGCAAAAAGAATCGTGGTGGGTTTGAAGATATACCCAAAGTGGAAAGATGCACGCACCCACAACATAATCCGCCCAATATGCTGTGGATTCCTCCTGGTAAACAATATCGGCACATCTGCCCCGGTTGCGGTAAAGAAACCGTCCTTCATGGTGGTTCTGGAATATTCTGCTAAAGGAAAAAATGAGAATTATACAAGCACCAGCCAGATTGCCGAGACGAGAAATACGCCGCAAAAGCGGGGGTTATTTCACGCCCATTATGTTTTTGGCGGGCGGCATTACTGGAACCGAGAACTGGCAGAAGCAATTCATTGAAATGCTTGGAGATGTCGATGTAACAATTCTCAATCCTCGCCGAGAAATCTATATTGAATCTTCAAAGGAAGCAAAACGGCAGATTAAGTGGGAATTTAACGCTTTTGAATATGTATTGGGTCGCAGCTACCGCTCTTCTGTGTTGTTTTGGTTTCCTAAGTCGTCGATATGTCCTATCGCGCTGTTTGAGTTGGGTAAAATGGTGGTGTCAGATGTGCAACTATATATCGGATGTGAGCCGGGATATACAAGAGAATTAGATATCCGAGAACAGGTTCGACTTGTAAGGCATGGAGCTAGAGTTAGAATTGCTAATAGTCTTAGCGATTTGGCAAAGTGGGTTTCATGCGATTTGAATTTACGAAAGTCTACAGTAGATACTATGCTATCTCCGACTTATCCAAAACCAGGATGGTTGGGATGAGAACTAATGTAAGTCCCATTTGGATTAATTTCCGTGGTGAGAGATTGCAACTGACAGAACTTTTGGAGAAGTGAAATGAAACTTGTACCGTGGTATGAACCAGAATTTAATACTGATACAATTAAGTCTGTTCAAGTAGAAAATAAACGTGATGTCGATGATCCGGATCATTACTGGCTGGATTGTGGTCGCCTTGGTCGTATATCGGGTGAATGTTGTATGGGATTTATTCCGCAAAAAGGCGATAGAGTTGAATTGTTTATTGATGACGATAATGAAGTGCCGGGGTGGATTCTTCTGAAAACGACTCCAAAAGATACCATCAGAGATTTGATTATCAAGGAAATTCGAAATAGCAGCATAGTTGATGCTAATTACATGGCCGATGCTAAATATAGAGATTATGAAGATTATTTAAATTCACTAGATGATAAAGCGCTTTTGGAGACTTATCGACAAGTTAAAGCATTTGATTCTCCACGCAGAAAGTGAAAAGAAAAACGGGACGGTAGCCCAAATGGCAGAGGCAAAGGACTTGAGAAATTGAGTGCTTCACTTGAAAGGGTGAAAGTAGAACTGCCCAAATTCGGGGAAAGCTAAATCTTGAAAAAGACATGCCAATCCCGAGCGAAGTTCAGACTGCAAAGTCTGAAAACGTGTAGAGACTAGACGGGCAGCACCTAAAGCAAGAGCCATGGTGAAGGTATAGTCCAGAGCACAAACATCGAAAGCTGGCAACGAAAGTTGTGGTGTTACGAAAATCCTTCCAGTGCGGGTTCGAGCCCCGCTCGTCCTATTAGTAGATTAAATGAATAACAAAATGACAAATAAACATGGTTTACTTGTGGCAATTCTCGTTGTAGTTAGCTGTATACTGGCTTTTTTCATTTATCATAGTTGCTGGAGTCCTGCTGCAATCATTGCCAGAGAGCAGTATGCAAAACAAGTAAAAATCAAAGAGGAAGCAAAAGCGAGAGAAGCAGCAGAAGTTGCTCTCTTAGAAAAACGAGCAGAAGAATTTGCTCTCTTGCAGCAGCAGAAAGAGAAACAAGCACAAGCAGCAGCAGAATTCGCGCGAGAAGCAGCAGAATTCGCCGCCTTAGAAAAACAAACACAAATGCGAGCAGATGCTGAAAAAAGAAAGAAATACGAAGAATTCGCATCTGTTAAAACATCTCAAATTAACAGAACCGAAGGCTCGTGGTATATTGTAATATATGATTATGCGACTGTTGCTGGTTCTTTCGAAGCATATTGGGCTTTAATACAAAATGGAATTGCTTCTTATCCGATATTTATTTGCGATGGGTTTTGTGGTTTGGAAGTTACACGAAGCTTTGAATCAGAATCCGAAGCAGAAAAAACTGTGGATTTAATTAGAACCATATCATATTTGCGTTATATAAGTCCCAAAATTCGGCAGGTATCAATTTCCACTACAATGCCAATAGATACCTCTTTAATAAATTAAATCCACTTGACTTTTCCTTGACCGATGGTATACTTATACTATTGGCACGAGGCAACGTAAGGAGACAACAGAATGGGTTACTCTGCTGATTTCGGTGGGCAGTTTGATTTGAATAAACCCCTTGCGCCTGAACACTTGGCATATTTGAAGGCATTTAGTATTTCTAGGCGAATGAAGCGCAATGCCAAGATTGTCGAGGGATGTTCCGATCCTGTTCGTATTGCCGCCGGTTTGCCGATTGGTTTGGAGGGCGGATATTTCGTCGGTAATGCCGAAAATGATTTCGGGCAAGAAAATGATGAGTCTATTGACGTGAATAGAGGAGATCATAACCATCCGCCTAGTGACCAGCCCGGATTGTGGTGCCAATGGATTCCCAATGATGACGGCACTGTAATCGAATGGGACGGAACTGAAAAATTCCACAATTATGTGGAATGGCTTAAGTACTTGATTAAGCACTTTATTGAGCCGTGGGGATATGTTCTCAATGGTGAGGTAGAATGGCAGGGCGAAGAAAGAAGCGATATAGGTAAGATCATTGTTAAGAATAACGATGTGCAAGTCAAGATGGGGAGAATTGTGTTTTCCTGAAATTAAAAAATGTATCGGTATATTACATATTATGCTGTTAGTGATTTCGATCAAGAGCTTCGGCTTGGATTTCCAACTTGGGCATATATTAAATTTGATGAATCATCTTCTTTCGGTGTAAGATATGGCGGTGACACAGAAGAAGCTTGTGTGGTTAACGCTAAACGTCAACTTGAAGAGTTTGGCGATGCTTGGTTTGAAATATCCGAGGAATTCGCTTTGTTTCTAGCATCACAATCTGGTCCAATTTATGGTAAAAAAGCTATTGAATTGTTTGAAAAATACACAAGAAAAGGTAATTCCACAGAGCATAATGATTGGAGAGATAGTGCAAAGAAACTGCAAGATGATATTTTTCGTGACATTTTTGGAAAGTAGTAAAAATGACTCGGTATCTGACACATTATTCTGGCGGCATCCTCGGATATCTTGAGTGGGCTTATATACGATATAAAGATGACGACATGGGTATGGGTATTGGGTATAAAGGTATGAATAATTCCCATGTGTATCAGAGGAATTTCGAAGATTCCGCGAAATTTACCCAATGGGTTGAAATAAATGCAAAGTTGGCGGAGTATTTAGAGGGACAGACTGGTCCAATTACGGGGAGCCAAGCAGATGCAGTATTTTATATGTTTATGAATTCACCCGAACAAGTAAAGACAGAAACGCCTGAGCAAATTACTACTCAAGATTCTGATGTAGATAAAGCCAAGAATTGGCGTGACGATATCTTTCGTGACATTTTTGGAGTGTAAAAAATGGGTAAGAGTAAGACAATCCCGTATCCCGAAAAAGACTGGAACGAAGTTGTTCGTGAGTTTGGGAGTGGTTATGATCTTGCCTGCGCAGAAAGCCCAATATAAAGAAAGGCAAGCTAAACTTCGCAAAAAGCAGCAGGAACTA
This sequence comes from Sulfurimonas sp., assembly GCA_041652055.1. Taxonomy (GTDB): domain Bacteria; phylum Campylobacterota; class Campylobacteria; order Campylobacterales; family Sulfurimonadaceae; genus Sulfurimonas. The sequence goes on from JBAZIE010000026.1 coordinate 21,126, forward strand.
AAAATAGAAAAAGAAAATCAAGAAATTGAAGAGCTACGTCGGTTGGCAGCTAAGTATCCTAATGAGATTTGCTAAACACCCAAATGAGAATTTACCGGAGAAACAAATGAACATTAAGACCGTTAAAGTTCCACAGAAGCTAATTCATCAAATTGATAAAGACTATGTCAATTATAGGGCCATTATTTGGTCTATTTGCACTGATGCAAGCGAGTTGGTTGAATATCTCATGGGGCATGGATATAGCAGGCGCAAGGCATTTCAGATTTTCTGCTCTTTTGCTTATGCTACTGTCCGCCAAATTAAGTCTAGTAAAATTAAAACTATCGAAAAACGAGCCAAAAAGCGAGCTAAGAAAGCAGCAAAGGAATGGTGGAGTAGATCGCAAATGGAAAAAGCGAGCTAAGAAATGACTCGGTATTTGACGTATTACTCTGATGCTTTAGGACAATGGCAACTCGGGTATAATAACAGTTGGGCTTATATTAAGTATTCCCTGGGGAATGTCGGCATAGGAGTAGATTATAAAACTGGAGAAGAGCAATTTTACGATTTTGATTTTGAGGAATCAATCAAAAACAGTGATGGACAATGGGCTGAAATAAATGAGCCGTTGGCTTCATTTCTGATGTCCATTGGCCCTCTTCGGGGCGATGTGGCAGTTGAAACTTTTAATCGGTTTATGAAGACAAAACAGCCTGCACCAAATATTGTTGATATTTCTATTGATGTTGATTGGGAAGTGAGTGCCAAACGGCGACGAGATGATATATTTCGTGACATGAGCGAGTAAAGGCAAAATAGCACTTGACATTCTCGCCAGATCGGGTATACTCTAAGATGCCGTCGAAGACGAGAACAGGGAGCAGGTAATGTGCATCAGTCAAGTTTCACCGATCACCAGCGAGAAGAAACAGCACGGTTTTGGCTGGAAAGTATTTCGGCCCGAAATTTATAAACATCGTTGCCGTCGCCTTCGTAATCCAGCCGTAATCTCAGATAATCGGCTAGTGTATGGTGTTGCCTACGGCGAATTTACTCTAAGGCAGGTGGGAGTTTGGTATAGGGCAAGTAAATGTAAAATAAAAACTGCCGCTGGCGAAGAATATATGTCCGGATTCCATATTTTTTCTAATCTTAAAGATGCAAAAGCATACTCCCAAGGAACTCTGGTTATTGCCCGAGTAGAATATAAAGGTGCTCGCACAAAAGGCATTCAAAATAGTTGGATTAGCCCAGGACAGTATAGGACTATCGTGGCGGATTATATGAAGATTTTGCAGATATACACTTCAAGTGGAAAAACAGTTTGGAATGGGAAAAATCATAACCGTTAAACAAGGGTTGGGAACTGTTGTTAAAAATCTATGGAAATCTTCCAGAACCTACGAGACGTAAAACGGTAAAGAGTGGGTTAGTGGCTCGAATCTTAGGATTAGGAGGTTTGCTGCGTGAGTAGCAGATTTCCGCAGATTTTAGGAAACGGTGAACAGATGTGTCTGGACAAAGTAAATAATTATCTGAATAATACGAGCGGAACGGGATACAAAGTTTTTGTTAGAAAATTTTCCGCTGGAAGAACTCGCCGATTGTTCGGTGAGAATTATCAGCACGATGAGTTCCCCGAAGGATATAAAGTCGGGTATCGACTCACGGCAACGGATAGGATGAGTGCTTCAGGAAAACTACAATCGCTTTACGATGGTAAAATATATGAACCGGGTTTTCATATTTTTACCAGTGTGAAATCAGCCATACGATACGCCCGTGGATTCGGTTATGGTGCTGAGGTTCACCAGGTTCGTTATTCTAATGCTTTTGTCAAAGGAACTCAGGATGGTCTCAATGTTATTGTGGCCGGCAATATTAAGATTGGCAAATTAGTATGGAAAGGTGCAATTGAATATTCTCGATGAAAAAGAGTAAACCTATTATTGGCAGAGACCCGACCAAGGGTATACTCTCGTTTAAGACGGGAGTTATACGAAATCGTAAAGATCGGCTAAAAAATCGCAAAGATAAGTTTAGCAAAAGAGAAAAACGTCGTCAAATGAATGGAGAGTAAAGATGAACAACACGCGAATCACTAAGGATATTATTACTCGTGAACAGGCTCTTGCTATTGCACCAGATTATGTCAAGTTCTCAGAAGATTTGAATAGTAGTACTTTTAATTCGGTTATGCAAAAGTTTAATGTGCTTCGCAAGGGGCAACCAGCTATCACTTACGTTGATGGACAGTTTGTAAAAGTCAGAGTGACTTCTATTAATCACGAGGATTTTCGAGCTATTGATGGTCCCGTTGTCCGTGTTGGCAACGGCGAATACACTTGGCGAGTTGATGGCGATGGTTACGCTTACCCTATTTGAAAGGTGGACAAAGTGAAGAATCCACATGAATTCGTAGCAAAACTCCGTCCTAATAGCATTCTTCGTACTCATACTCTATATGAACTAGAACCGATTATGGGTGAATGCTCAGGGCATGGATGCGGTTTTGGCGGGGAAGACATTGATTGGCTAATTTCAGAGAAGAAAAAAGATTGGTGGAAAACACTGAGTATTGACTTACAGGGATGCTATTTGAGAATCCGATTTACTAAATTTTGTTGGGAAGTCAAAGAAGCAGAGAATCTTCCGCTTTCTTCTTTGCCAGCACCGAAAAAGAATATTATCATATGAATGCGTTGACCATAGGGCTTGTGGGTAGATTCGATGGTGAGGAACTTCGATTTTCCTCTCCCAACGAAAACGAAGTATGGGCTTGGATTCGTGGTGTTCAAACTGGCATGAAATTGAAGAAGGCGAGTAAAGCAAAAAAGCTGCGGTCGAAGACAAATATTCACATTTAATTGACAAGAAATCCCTTACGTCTTAGCGTAGGGGATGAATTGCTCCGAATTTAGACATCGAACTTGATTCTGATTAATCACCAATTCACTTGACTTCTACTACACTTGTGCTATACTAGATGTGACAGGGTACCTTGTCCTCGGAGACTCAAGATGAACGCTCGCGAACGAGTTAAAAATTTGCTACCTAATGGAACTCCCAGATATGTTAGAGTTTACGATAACGGGGGCACTTCTGCTGATAGGTACGCCGTGATTTTTTCTGGTAAGTATACTCACAAAACTGCTAAACAACATTGGTTGTTGGGCATGAGTGAAAATCCGTTTTGGCCGCAAGGAGTTTGTCTTCATTCACAATATCCATACCAATGTGATGCCCTGAATGGTAAATGGCCTCCCGCAGTCGGAAAAAGGTGCCATTTAGGGACTCGCATTTCTTTTAGCGATTTACCGAGTGATTGTCAAAAAGTTACTATGAAGGATTATTGTTACCTTTGGGATTTGCCTGCTCTTGAGTGAAAAGATGAAAAAAGCACCTGATTATTGGGATATCACTATCTTTATTCCTCCGGAGATGGTGAAACGGTTGCCTGCCGATTGCGGCGATTGCTATGATGATCGTTTCCGTGATGTGGTTGCAGAAAACAGTCGAGATTTTCGTCGTCATTTTGTAGATGATTTATCTGCTCTTATGGATGACGATGATCATGGTCCAATTGGGGCATGGGGAGCTAGCAAGGCGAAGGAAATAATGTTAAGAGCTATGGATGAGGGATTAACCATTGCTATTGATAAGAGCGGTAAATTGCGTGTGTTTTTGGGCGACGGTATGCTCGAAAGTCATCGGTTAAATACCGGAACCGATAATCGCGGTCTACTTGAATAAAATGGTGTTTGGTTTTTGACTTTCTTCCTATCTGTGGTATACTGTAAATAGATAGGAGAGTGCATCAATGGTTGACACGCATTATAAGGCCCCAAGGGGTAAGTTTAGGGTTCTTAATTTTGATTCGTTTGATCATACTTCTGTTGTGATTGGAACTTATAAGTCGAAAGAGAAAGCAATTCAAATTGCCCAGCAGCATAGTGGGCAAATGTCTATTTCTTATGTTTATGACGATAAAGGAAAAGAGATTGCCAGATTCGGCAGTTATTAAAAGGGTAATGGCATGTACATAGTGTCTGCCACTAAGCGCGGCGAGGATATGTCTTGGGAAACTTTTAAGTGTGCTGTTGATATGGCCGATGAATATGGTGAATATATAACATTGGGTGGGGGCGAACCTACTTTGCATCCAGATTTTGATCGTATGCTCATGTATGCGATTGCTCATGCTAATGTTTATATAGTTACAAATGGAAGTCAAACCGATAGAGCCTTAGCTTTGGCGGCGCTTGCAAAGCGCGGAGTGATTGGTTGCGCCTTGTCTCAAGATGTATGGCACGATCCCATTGATGAATCGGTCGTTAAAGCATTCACTAAAAAACCATTTATCAAATATAATGAAGTTGATAATGATGAACGGGAAATTCGAGATATTGGTAGGTATTTTAATGGAAAGACTTCTGGAGTTTTTCGTCAAGGGCGTGCTGCTCGCAGGATTTTCGTTGAAAACAATCTGACTGAAATAGGATGTGCTTGTGAAAACGAACCCTTTGTGAGACCTTCTGGTAAGGTTTATCAATGCGGTTGCAAAAACTCTCCTTGCCGTGGCGATGTTTTTAATGGGTTCAGCTCTGAAGATGCATCAATTTTCGGCGAATGGCGTTGTTATCGAAAAATTAATATGCAAAAGGCAAAAGAATTAGGACTGGTGAAAGCATGACTAAGAAATCGAAATTACTTTTAATCGAAGCAATGCGGCGATGGTTTATGTTGCACCCAAATTTTGATAAACCAACGAGGGACCAACTTACAGCCGAATGGACTGGACTAGGAACAACAATAGATTATGCTCCTGCTGTAAAAAATGGACTAATGCAGCCTGTTCGCTCTACTTCTGGATGTGTGGCAGATATATGGTGGCGATTAACAGATAAAGGCGCTGGAATTATCCAAGATTGGTTAAGTAAAGGAATCGTCCCTGGTGATTTTAAGGGATTTGATCTTCCATTCGACCCTGATGGAGAAATACCTTGCCATTGCGCCGAAATGCCTTGCCAGCATGTTAGAGATAAAATTCGTGCTATCATTGATGACTATATTGATAACGCCAATTGGAGAGACCCATATGACCCGTATTCGGCCATAATGAATTATCGAGAAAAATTAGTGGATAATATACTCAATGTATTTGGAGAAAACGGGAATGTTTAATTTTCTGCGTTCAATTCATCTCCACAAGTGGAAAACCGTATTTAGTGAAATGGCAACCTCTGGACGCTCATATATTTTTTCATCGCCTTCTGAATTTAGTGAGGCGTGCGAACTCAGAATTGAAAAATGTTCTGTTTGTAATCAAGAGCGGGGACTAATGATAACCGTAGATAGGAAAACACGCCTTGATCCGGGATATATTCGGGCATATTGGAAGCATTGCTCGGAATAAAATTTGACTTTTCTGGTGCCTGTGGTATACTTAAGGCAGACAAGGAGATCATCCATGAACGAATTTAAGGCTGGACAAATTGTTGTCTATTACCCTGCTTATGAGAGGCTTGAATTTATTTGTAAAGTAAAAAAGGTCACTAAAAATAGCGTGACAGTAGAGCCATATGACAATGGCTATTGTCCTGCGTATAAGTTTGACCTTAATGGATGGGAAAAGGGTGGGGGTAGAGTTTGGTATCATCTTTCCCGTATTGAACCTCTCCCGGAAGGTGAAACTGCGGATTCTTTTATTAAAAAAATAGAGGCCAAAGTTGCGGCACAAATTAAAGAGCGAGATGAGAAGGAGAGAATTCGGCAAGAAAAAATTAAGGATTGGTGGGAATCTAAGGGAAAGCATATTTGGGACGCCAAAATGATTCTCCCGACCGAATTCATGGGACACCCTGTTTATGTTCTCCGATTTGAAGACGGTTTTGAATCTCGTATGCCGATGGTTATTGTTTTGGATACCAAAGACGGTGTTGAGGCTGTTTCCGGTGGTCTTTACGGGTCACAACGGGAAGGCAGTCCGGATGTTATTTCTACATATTCATCTTCCAGTGTTAGTGGTAGAACACTGGAAGAGGCTTTGTATAACCTGATTCGATGAAATTCTCTGCGATCCGAAAAGGAAAAGGAAGAAAAATGAAAACAAGTGAAATGTCTGGGACTTTGCTTCAATTCAACAAGTTGGGGCTTTGCTTCTTTCGTAAGCAACTTTATGATTTGAAGATTATCAAGATCGAAAACTGTCCTTTTGGGGATAATCCTCATTGGGACATTATTTTTGAATTTAACGATGGTAAGATTGTTCGTAGTTTAGGTTTGCCGAATCTATTTACAGCACGTAATATGTTTCGACATACTATAGCAAAAGTTAGACAATTTCTGTCTAATCTCCCCGCGATTCGGTAGGAATTCAAACGAGACATCGGATTAAATCTCGTAAGACCGGGGTTGTCAAGCCACCTGCACATCGTGCTCCGATGTGGTTTGACTATATAGTGTTTGGTGGGTTGTCAATTATAGTCGCATCTGCCTTTTGGTTGCTTTCAAGGAGAACATTTTGACTAGCGAACAGATGAAAGATTGTCTACTACTTATTCTTGAATATTGTAAGAACAACCAGACTGGGATAATTGCTGCTCAGTCGAAACTGCTCCTCGATTCTCACTATCCAGGCTGGGATAAAAATAATTTCTTTGAGATTGCTGCAAATGCTGCCAAAGAAATCGCAGCTAAAGTTCATTGCAATCAAAAACGATGGGACGGGAGCCCATATACAACTCATACTACTGCTGTAGCAAATTGTTTTTCAGTAAATGATATTCGTCATGCCGTTGGGCATTTGCATGACGTTATAGAGGATGGAGATAATGTAAATCCAGATTGGCTTTGTGCTATGCTAGATACTAGTGGCGTTCCGCGCCATATAACAAATGAGATTGTGGGGGCGGTGGATGCATTAAGCCGACTTCCGAATGAACACTATGTGAAAAGTATCACAAGAGTTCTTACAAATAAAATAGCGATAGATGTGAAGCTTGCTGACCTAGCACATAATTTGAGCTGCGATCAGAAGAATCCAAATAAACAGCGAACCGATAAGTATCTATTGGCCCGTTTTATTCTATTGCACGCAAAAAGTTTTCAGTCACAATTAGAAGGTAAACGAGCTGATACTTTCTGGCAGATTTTTCGGGACGCGATCGACATCAACAATCCGTTGGGCGAGCGAGGAGAAGAGAATCTATGAGCAATAGATGGATCGATTATATTATAAATCATTTCAGCGATGAAACTGGTGTGGCTACTCGGGCCAAAGCCGAAATTAACGAGATGCGAGATGAACTATGCCGGTTGCGTGGCCTATTGGAAGAAATAAGGGCATCAAAACCTGTGACGTGGGGGTGGAATGGAAGAATTACTCGCGAACTTGGAGATCAAGAAACTTATCATCCAGTGGTTGAAATTCCCAAAAAAGGTGCTATCGTGTGGTATTTTGACAGGATGATTTTATCGAAACCCGTCAAAGTTAAGTTTTTGGAAGTGAATAGTAGCGATGGATGGTGGCGATATAAGTTTGTGGATAACGACCACGCGATCTTAGGGGACTTTATTTCACATCCGCCGTCTGAATGGGGGCGCACTTTTTGCCCCACAAAACAATCTTGCATTTTGGCCGCGGTAAAGTGTTTGCTTGAGAAAACATCGGAATCTTGACTTCTGCCTGTCCAATGCTATACTCCATTGTAATAAACAGGAGTCCCGAACATGAGAATCACTGACTCTGATTTCTGGTATTGGCTTGCCGTTTATTCATTCATTCTTGCGATTATTTCTATGGCATCAATGGTATGGTTTACTGATCCTTGTATGATTAAATATATTTGTAGTATTCCCTGGCAGGGATGGATATCTATACTTGTCACGATTGTCTCCAGTATTTTGGTACTTGTTTTTACAAATAAAATAAAGTAGGCAACAAATGTCCGATCGATATGTGACTTCAATTGGAGCGAAAAAGGTAGGATGGTATGAAACAGCATTTTTAATACATCATGACGATAATACTCTGACGACAGTCAAATACAAGGGTACACCCCGCCCTTATGGGTTTTTTAGTGGGAAAACATTTGAGGAAGTGCTAGCAGAAAATCCATGTTGGACAGAAACCACTTTCGAGATGTGTAAACATTTATTGGAAGTAGGGGATATGCTGGAAGGTAATGCCGCAGTAGAAGCAATCGCAAAATATCACAAGTTCGGTATGGGTTCTCCTAAATCAAAATCAGATAACAAACCGGATAACAAATCCAGTAGGGACTGGCAAACCGAAATTTTCAAGCACATATTTTCTTGAATTCGGGGTGCAAATCATCTCGGTTGCTCCCCACTTAGTGTCACGCCCGCAGGAATTTTTGGTCCTCGGCAAATTAAATTTGACTTCTACGCCAGCTGTGTTATAGTTAGGACAGGCAACGAGACCTTGTAACAGGAGACAAAAAATGAGTCACGAAATCGGTAAGCGAGACACAGGTGCGTTTAATCTGCCAGCTTGGCACGGTCTGCTCAAGGTAACGGGCGACTATTTCACTAAGCAATATGCACTTGATGAAAATGGTGCGGGGCTTGGTTGGATGGTCGGCTGCGAGGACATTCGTCAATCGGTGATTATGCCCGATGGCATGAATAAGGTGGTGATTGTTCCCGGATATCAAATGACCGTCCGTCTTGATCTTCCTTTGGATGATCCTTTCCGGTATCTGGCTCCCGTGGGCGCTCGATACGTTCCTATTCAGAATGCAGATGCCGCCGATATGGCCGAGGCAATTGCCGACGCTTCCGGCGCTTGTTTTGCTTCTGCTTTTTCTATGAAGAATGGTCGGCGGGTTGTTTTCCTACTCAAGTTGCCCGACAGCATCCGGGCACTTGATGATACATTGGAAACCTACCTTATGGTTTGCAATTCGCACGACGGCAGTAAAGTCCTTGAAGCGGTTTTGACGAATGTTCGGGTGGTTTGTAATAACACCTATGTTATGGCAGTTCAGGGTGCTGACAATGTTTGGCGCATTCGTCACACTGACAATGCCACGAATCGTATCGAAGAGGCCAAGACCGTTTTGGGTCTGGTCAAGAATTTTAATGCGAAGTTTGGTGATATTGTCACCGATCTGGCGCAGAAGAAAGTCAATGATACTTTCGTCGATGCCTATTTCAAGGCACTTTTTCCAGTGAATCCGAAAGGTAAGTTTGCGACTCGCACTCTTGGCATTCGCCAGACTGTCCGCAATCTTTACGACGGCGGACAGAAGGGTTCAAACATGGAAGCGATTCGCGGCACTCGATGGGGTTTGGTTAATGCGGTGGCCGAATACGTGGATCATCAGCGCACGATTCGAGTTACTAAAGGCCGTGACTTTTCCGAAGCTCGCGCCGATTCGCTTCTTTTCGGGAGTGGTGCGACACTCAAGCGCACTGCCTTTAATCTGGCGGTGAATGCCGATGAATTGCTCCAAGATACACTCGTGAGTAACTAAGGGAATTGCATGAGCCTACTAGACTTGCATCTTGCCTATGGCACACTATTACATAACGGAGCCGGGTATATATGTGGGCGAAATCGAAAGCTCGGCGTATGGCAATGGTGGAAATGGACGCCTCGTGGTTATCAAATGACAGGATCACAGCTTCGTCGTCCTCGTGGTTTTGATGTGTCAGCAATAAAAGGAGAAATCAAATGAGTACTTACACCACAATTCAGGGTGAAATCACCTATCCCGACAAGTCTCATCTTCGCGATATAGTCGCCGATCTAACCGCCGCAGGGTGGATGAAAGACGAGAAATTTATTGATGAATGTGACAATATTACTGACGAAACAACCAAGAGTGATATTAACGGGTTGACTTTGCGAATTCCTTATACTCTATATCGTAATCTCTCTTATCGGCTGGATGAAATCGTTAAAGGAACAACCGGCAAGATCGTTTGGACATGCTCGGATGGTTGTTTCGAGGGTGGGGTTTATACTGACGGGGTGGAAAAACATTTTGATCTCGAAGAATGGGCAAAAGAGAAAGAGGATTCAATTGCGCCGGATATAAACGAAGATTTCGAGAACTGGAGTATTTGGGCTCAGGATGTTGAACAGTCTTTCCACGAAGAAATGATGGAGTGGCAATGAAACCGAGTCTACTTAACGCACCATTTAATGAGCGTAAATACCAACAGCGCATGGATAACATGATCCGTGCTAAACACGGGTTTGGGATATTGACTGGCAATGCAGCACCTAATACTGTCGTAACACCGACTGTTGTTGCGAGTACACAGATATTTTGTAAATGGCCTGCTTATGTAACTTTTTGCTATAATAATCAGTTAGGCTTTGGTGGTAGTTTCAACGATAATGCAATAGGAAGACATACAGAAGACGGTTTGTATGTTTATCTGTCGTATAGTGGCAGAACTACTACACATTCTACTGGTTCAGTTCGGGATGAGACTAAACGTCCAAATCGTTTTTTGATTTGCCCAGAACTTGTTACATTAATCCTGAAACATGGCGGCCCTATCACTGACCAAGATATGGTCGCTGCTTTGTTGAAAAAGTTTCCTCCAATTCCTTACGATGAATGGCTAAAACTTCCAACAAGCTCCTGGCCGGCATCAGTGATTGTGTGAAAAACCGAAGGAGAAAATCATGATGAGTTTGCTTGCAGAAACTGGTTGTGATTGGGCTGGTGCTGTCGTGTGTTCCGTGTTTTTTATCGTTCTTGGTGCTATTATATGTTTTTATATTTATTGCGATTCCAAGTTTAGCTCTAAATAGTTCTGCTCCCCCGCACTTTTTAGTTGACTTTCGCGATATCTGAGGTATACTATAGGTATGACCATTGCCGCGCCATCGCTGATACTGTTCAACGGTTCGCGCACTATCCGCAATAGGGGCACGGGCGAGCATAGGACTTTTAAGGTTCGCACTGTGCTCAAGGGTAATTTAGAAGGCAAGCGGATAATCGCCCTGCTTACTGGACCTGATAATACTAGTCACTATAAAGGATTCGGATTTGTGACCGATAATGGCATTCAGCTTTGGCATAAATATTCAAACGATAAACTTTGGAAAGCATATGCTTATATGATAACTAAAATCGTGATAGAGAAAGATTCGGGATGGACTAATCGTTACGAGCATATGTTGGAAGGGCATTGTTGCCGATGTAATCGTCTATTAACTCACCCAGGATCAATTGAAACTGGCATTGGTCCTGAATGTCGAAAACAATTAGGACGATAGATAATGGCAGAAAAACCGTTGCATCCAAAAGTGATTGACCTGAAGATTCCAAGACTTAAAGTGGGACGTAGGCTTAAAGGTCCAGAATCTTTCGGATGTATTAATTCTGGAGTTCGCCCTGCAATGAGCCATCGATTTGATGGTTATTATGTTGGTCCCGAATTGTATATTCAAGACTTGGTTTTGGCGAGACTTGGATGTCTATCGCCAAAGCAAATAACCCGATTCAAAACTGGTTCTCGCCATGATGTTCGTTTTTTCAGAACCAGGAATTCTGCTGTCAAGTATTTTCGACAACTAATCTCGGATATGCTTTATATGAATGATTCTATGCAAGAGTATTACGACAAAGCAAAACAAGATGCTGAATCAGATGATTATGAGCGACATTGTAGGGGTGTTTTGAATTTGGCAGATTTTTAGCGGAGAAACAAAATGAAACTAGATGAAGTCATTGATATTGCCGATAAGGCATACGAGATGTGGATGCCCCATGAACACTTAATCCGTAAATATTACCAAAACCCGCGAGGGAATTTTGGGGATAGCCTGGCTCAGTTTGTGGTAAAAGAATTGATAGATATATCTCGACCTGGTGGAAATATTCCTTTACCCGAAGCTATTGATACTATAAATATGGCTATCAACGATTTGGGATTAATCAAGAACGCTCTGATTGAAAAGGAAAAGGAAACAAAATGACTAAGACCTACAAAGCGGAAGTGTTTGTTACAATCGAGACTGAGTCCGAAACGGGGGAATGTCCTCTTTATCCGTATTCTCAGGAAGATTTGGCTACTCATCTGCAGGAGTTGGTTTCTCTTGATTTGGATTATGAAAGTGTCGGAAACCTTTCAAGTCGAGATAATACGAAGTCCCAAGTTGTCGCTGTTGAAATCAATTGGGATACCTTGAAACTGGTAGGTATTGCCCGTGCGACAAGATTATATTTCTAATGGATTGTGGCTTGAAACCAAAGTTATCAAAGGAAAAGGCTCAGAGTTGGTAAAAAAACTCTCTGAACATTCTGATGGGAAATTTGAGCTGGTTGTCAACCAAATTGATTGATTTGCAAACATTTTTGCCATATCCCGACTTAAAGCAATCTGCTATGTGCTTAGATTGGCAGAGACTGAATAAACAACGTCTGGAATCTATGCAGATAGTCGATACTTTGCGTTGCGGCTCTAAATGGAAATCGCACCCTGCTGTGCGGATGTGGGCAGGATATGAATTAGCATTAGAAACTTACATGAATTGTTGTATACAGGAGTGGATTCGCCGTGGATATAGAAATAATATGAAACTAGCCAATGTTCCAACAAAAGTACAGTTGCCACCGTGGTTTGGAAATCCTACTTTTCATTCATCTCATAGATCAAACTTGTTGCGCAAATATCCAGAATGGTACGGTAAATATGGCTGGACAGAATCGCCAGATTTACCTTACTTCTGGCCGGTTTAGGTTTGACTTCTTCGCCATTCGTGTTATACTCTAGGTAGATGGAGGACCACTCATGCTAGACTTGAGTAAATACGAATTTTCGGTCATTTATTCTGTAGATGTCCCGAAGGGTATACGATTGACAGGATATACGCCGCCCGATTATGCGAAGCACTGGAACTGCACTGAATCAGGAGAATCAGAATATGCCTATCTTGAAGGCATTTGGAAGAGAGGCAGCCGACATCGCAAACATTGTGCAGTTTTGACTTTTGAGGAATTTTGTGATTTTATTGAGCATGTCGGCTTATATGTTGAAAAGTGCAAAACAATGGGTAGCCTTGGTGCCCCGGGATTCGGATTCGGGTGGGCACCTGCTGTGCCTTTTCAGTCAGATGATTGTGATGCAATTCAATCGGCATATGTTACGCCGATTCCGCCGCAGTGCAAGGAGCAACATAATACTGTTTTACTCCCCGGTATGCCAGAAGATGTAGACATGCCAGATTGGGATGATGTAGAAAAAACTATGTGGGAATGGTTTGAAGATGGAGCCTATTCGGCTCGGCAATCGATTTTGGTATGAAAATTAAGCCAATTCAAATAACGGTCACGTTTCCCCTGCCCGACTGGTTTCCGCCAGAAAGGTTAGATTATTCTGTTGTTCGACATTATTCTAAAGGGCATATTTGGGAAGGCACTTACGAAGGGACCGACTATTACAATAGTGCTGGCAATGCCATTATGAAGTTATCTGGAACCGATGAATTTTGTTCTGATCCGATGGGTCCTTGGATTTCGTTTCGTATTAGTCCCCGAAAGAACTTAACAGTTGAAATAGAAAAGATTTCTGCAAAACTAGATCGATTTTTGCGGAGATATAAAGAGAGTCGCCAATGTCAAAAATAAATCCAAATACTATGCGCGAACAGGTTTACGAGAAATTTCATCTCCAGGAAGAGCGAAAGATCGTTCCCACCATCGAAGATTGGAGTCCGTCTCTCGATGAGAACGGCAGTTGTTTGAGTCATTGGATTAATGGAGAATATATTGAATATGGTCCTGAAACAAAAAGATACGTCGAAGCGAAGTTGGGTATTTGGGTTACAAAAGATTTATCAGCCACTTGGTATATCTCATTTTGGGGTGGAGACGACATTGGAATGGGAAAGATTTTTAACACCTACGAGGAAGCCGAGGCACAATTTGACCTGCTTACGGAAACTGGACCAATATCCTTCGATGATCTGGAAGCACTAGAATTTAAGCATGGCGGTATTTGACTTTTTTTATTTTGACGACGTGGATCGAGGTTTTGGAGAGAAAACAATGACTTACTACAAAATCACAAGCAAAAATGAAACACACAATGGCTTGAAATACAAAACAGGATTAAACGTAGACCCTGTTGCTTTTAACCCTCACGGAGATTGTGAGCCAGGTGGCATTTATTACACTG
>JBAZIE010000027.1:0-34532 GCA_041652055.1 Sulfurimonas sp.
CATCTAAGTTATCAAGCGCTGACCATGTGTTGTTATCAGCTGTCGTACCATCAATTTGTGCTGTATAAGTATCATCACCCGCACCACCTGTAAACGCAGGAGCAGCATCAACACCTGTAGTTAACGTGAAAGTCTGTCCAGCATTTGCAGGATCAGAGATTACAACATTACCAGAAGTTGCAGTTTCAGTAAACTCACTATCTAAAAGAACAACTTTGAAACCTTCGTAACCTTCTGTTACTTGGTCAGCTGTCGGAGTTAGAGTAATAGTACCTGTTGTTTCGCCTGCAAGAATAGTTACCGTACCGTTAAGCACACCTAAGTCTGCTACCGGAGTTGCTGTTCCGCCTGCTACTTCTACACCTTGGATTTGGTAGTCAACAGTTACGTCGATATCTCTTGCATGGTCAGCAGTAACCGTGAAAACTATAGCATCACCTTCTACTACAGATGAAGCAGCAGCAGCAACTGTGAAAGTTTGCTCAGTTGCATTGTCCACAATAGTCTGTGCAGTAGCAAGTACAGCATCAGCGTCAGTTTTTGCAGCAGCTGCAGTCGCAACGCTATCAGCAGCTGTTGTGTCGTCAGTCGTGTCATCAGTGTTTGCAGCAGCAGCAGCAACAGCATCAGCAGCAGTAACTACAGCAGCAGCGTCAGCAGCAGCAGTAGTTGCAGCAGCCAATGAAGCAGTTGCCAATTCAAAAGTGCTTACATCTAAAGCAGCAGTATCAGCAGCAGCTTTTGAAGCAGCAGCAGTTACTACGGCAGCGTCATACGCTACAACGGCAGCATCGTAAGCTGCTACATCAGCAGCTTCAGCAGCAGCAGCGGCAGCAGCTTCTTCTTCAGCAACAACAACAGCATTAGCTTCTTCAGCAGCAACAATAGCTGCAGCTGCATCAGTAACTGCATCATTAGCAGCATTAAGTTCTGCTATAGTAGCTTCTGGGTTGTTTGCAACTTCTGCAGCGTACGCAACTGCAGCATCATAAGCAGCAGTAGCAACCACGATATTTGTAGCCGTAACAGTAGAACCTACTTCTGTAACAGAATCAAGAGCAATCGCATCGTCACCTGTTAAGTTGATGTCGTTGTCGTAGCAGTACTGAGAAACAGCACTCTTGTTATCAACAACAGCTTTGTCTGTAGGGTGTGTCGCAACACCGTCAACTTCTTCTGTAGCAGCATCTACAACTGCTTGAATCAGTTGTGCAACCGTGATACTTCCAGCCGTCAATTCATCTTCCCAATAAGCAGCGCCTTCAGCGTCCGTCTCTCTTCCTAATACGTTTGTGTAAACTTGTGCCACAATCTCAGCATTTGTTAAACCGGCATATAAAGCATCATATTCCGCTTGTTGTGCAAAAGTAGTAGCAACATCGTCTAATGTCCACGCGTTTGTGTCCATCTCATTTAACCAGTAATTAACACCGTCTGTATCTGCAGCTCTATTAAAGTATGCAGTATAAAGTTCCATTACACTTGTAGTCATTTCAGCAGTAATTGCCATTTTTTCTCCTTATATATAAGTCTAACCCAAGATCCAGCCTAAAAGCTAGATGTCATCGTGAATTTAAATTTAACATCTCAGCCTAATTTTAGACAAGATGTAGCATGCATTCCTGGGCGAAACGAGAGAAATTATATCAGTGCTAAACTTAAAAGAAGTATAAAATTTATTGATTGTCGGGGATGTGAGGGTGTGTTGGGGGGATTTTGGGGTTTGGATTGCCGCGCTTGGAGATTGCTTCGTCGGCTTTGCCTCCTCGCAATGACGATATGATATAATAATGTAAATTTTTTTAAAGGGGATGTTATGGTTACTGAACTAGAAGTTACAAGAGTTTACGTTGCTACGTTTAATCGTGCTCCTGATGCGGCGGGGCTTGATTATTGGGTTTATGAATCTTTTGACGGTGATGCTACCATAGAGGAGATTGCTCAGAGTTTTTTTGACAGCGCAGAAGCGCAGAGTATCTATACTCCCGATATGAGTGTTGAGCAGAAGGTCAATACGGCATATGTAAATCTTTTTGGAAGAGATGCCGATGCGGACGGGCTTGCTTACTGGATAGAGGAGATTGAGAGCGGGAGCATCTCTCAAAGCAACATGATACTGGCTCTTGTAAACGGTGCACAAGACAGCGAACTGAGTTTGGATGCTACTACGCTTGCAAACAAGAGTGAAGTGGGGCTTTACTATGCGCAGAGCTCTCTTGAGGATGTTGCTGCCGCTTATAGCGTGATGGAGGGGGTTACCTCGGTGGAGAGTAGTGTGAGCGAGGCTAAGGAGATGGTAGATTGCTTCGCTGCGCTCGCAATGACGGAAGAGGAGCTCGCAATGACGGAAAAGGCTGCGCTCGTTACGATGGAGGTAAATGGAGTTTTTGCTTATGACGCTGCTGAAGTCGAGGGGTATGTAGCCGCGCTTGATTCGCTAAGCAGTTGGAGCAATTCGGTTGTGACTTATAGTTTCAACGACACTATCCCCTCCTCCTATTACGACTACTACGACGATAGTTTGGTTGACGGCTGGAGTGCGCTTAGCAGTTCACAGCGTGAAGCGGTACGAGATGTTTTTGGAATGCTTGAGGCAATCGTAGATGTGGATTTTGTGGAAGTTGCAATCGGCGGTGATATACAGTATAACATCACCTACCAAGAGAGTAGTGCCGGATTTGCTTATTACCCCGGTAGCTATTATGAGTATGAGGGGGATGTTTTTCTCTCAAGCGTGTTCAATACAAATCCGCAAGAGTACGGTATAGAGATTGGTGAATACGGGTGGAGTACTATAGTGCATGAAACAGGGCATGCGCTAGGACTTAAGCACCCTTTTGAGGGCTACTATACGCTTCCTGAGGAGCTTGACAATTTTGCGCATAGTGTTATGTCGTATGATACGGGGATGACGCTTATGGCACTACCGTATATAGAAGGTCACGAGTTTGGCATAGGCTTTGAGTGGGTAAATCCTGAATTTTACTCCATCTATGATATAGTGACCCTTCAGGAACTATACGGCACAAATCTTAACGGTAGCAGTGAAGATAATATATATAGTATAGCGTTTGGAGAGCTAAAGACTGTTTGGGATAGCGGCGGAGAAGATACGCTTGACTTTTCACAAGTCGGCGGCAATGTTTATTTGGATATGAAAGACGGGAGTGTAAACAGTGTCGGGTACGTGAGCATAGAGAATCAGATAGAGGCTTTTGTAGAGGACCTTGAAGATGCTTGGATATTCTCTCAAGAGAGTTGGGTGCGTGACGTTTTTTACTCCTACGAGGAGTCGCTTTATACGGGAGAGGATAACTTCTCCATTGCTTATGGTACGGCAATAGAGAACCTTGTAAGCGGTGATTTTAGCGATGTTATCGTTGATAATGAGGTAGATAATGAAATAGCGCTTGGCGGCGGTGACGATACGGTGTATCTCTATGGCGGCGGCTGGGATTATGTGGATGGCGGCGTGGGCTATGACACGGCATACTTTGATGCACTGCTTTATGATGTGGAGTTTGAGAAAATCTCTTTGGATGAGTACCTTTTTGTAGGAGATGAGTTTGCGGCTACGCTTGTGGGTGTAGAGCAAATTGTTTTTAGTGACGGGGTTGCTAAAGAGATTGGGTATTTTGATCAGATTTTTGTGTAGTTGTTGTAGCTATTTTAGATTGCCGCGTCACTTTGTTCCTCGCAATGACGGGTGTGCGCTTCGCTCGCAATGACGAGAAGTTGTCATTGAGATTGCCGCGCTTCGCTCGCAATGACGGGTGTGCGCTTCGCTCGCAATGACGGGTGTGCGCTTCGCTCGCAATGACGGTCGCTTGTCATTGCGAGGCTTTAGCCGTGGCAATCTCAATGATGGGTAGTTTTATATTTTTTGTGGTACAATTTCTCAAAAACAGCAGGTTTTTATGCTCTTTCATTCATATGAATTTCTTTTTTACTTTTTGATTCCCCTGCTTATTTTATATAAATTTACCGCCTCTTCTTTAAAAATGTACCTGCTCACTCTTGCCTCTTTTGTTTTTTATGCACAGTGGGATTTGTTACATTTAGGGCTGCTTTTTGTCTCTGTAAGTGTGAACTACATGGGGGCTAGACTGCTTAGTGGTAAAGACAAGAGATTACTTCAGCTTAGATTGCCGCGCTTCGCTCGCAATGACGAGAAGTTGTCATTGAGATTGCCGCGCTTCGCTCGCAATGACGAGAAGTTGTCATTGCGAGGCTTTAGCCGTGGCAATCTCAATGACGAAGATAGAGAAGGAGAGAGATTGCTTCGTCGGCTTTGCCTCCTCGCAATGACGGGCGAAGTGGCTCGCAATAACAAGGCGGTATTATGGGGCGTTATCGGGTTTAACATCTTGCTTTTGGGGTACTTTAAATATAGCGGCTTTTTGCATCTAAGCGATGGTAGCATGGTTTTGCCGCTTGCAATATCATTCTATACATTCCAACAAATCGCTTATGTAGTGGATGTTTATAGAAAAAAGATTGCTTTTGGCTCTTTTTGGGAGTATCTCTTTTTTGTGATGTTTTTTCCGCAGCTTATCGCAGGTCCTATCGTGCATTACAATACGATGATGAAGCAGGTAAAACACGGAGTGCTTGAGCATTTTGACATGCAGAAGTTTCAGGCGGGCATCGTGCTCTTTAGCATGGGGATGTTTAGCAAAGTCGTCTTGGCGGATAATTTGGCGAAAGAGCAGTATGAGAATTGGGCAGATCTTTTAAGCTACAGTTTGATGATTTACTTTGATTTTAGCGGTTATGCAAATATGGCAATCGGGCTTGGACTGATGTTTGGCGTGATGCTGCCGCTTAACTTTTACTCACCTTATAAAGCACGCAATATCATCGAGTTTTGGAGAAGATGGCACATGACGCTGAGTGCGTTTTTGAAAGAGCATATCTACATCCCACTTGGAGGCTCCCGAAACGGTTACGGTGTACAGATGCTTGCACTTCTAGCAACGATGGTTGTCGGGGGTGTCTGGCATGGTGCAGGATGGAACTTTTTGCTTTGGGGAGTAATGCATGGCATAGGGCTTGTTGCTGTACATATCAGCGGCATAAAACTGCCTAAACTTTTAGCAATTTTTTTGACATTTTTGTATGTTACGCTTCTTTGGGTGCTCTTTTTTAGTGCAGACATAAGTGAAGCCATTGGGCTTTATAAAACACTCTTTGGTTTTAGTGCGTTTGAGATAAGCACAAAAGAGGCAGTTTTTCTTGCGAGCGGTCTTTTTTTGGTCTGGTTTTTGCCCAATGCTTCTGACGTTTTGCATATGGGAGAGGGTGGCGTGATGGTAAAAAGTTGGCATGGGGTTTTGGCAGGGATTTTGCTATTTGTGAGTCTAAAGATGCTCGCAAGTACGCCTGCGGCTACTTTTGTGTACTTTAATTTTTAGGGGGAGTTTAGATTGCCGCGGCTAAAGCCTCGCAATGACAGAGAAGTTACGCTCGCAATGACGAAAGAGAAAGATTGCCGCGGCTAAAGCCTCGCAATGACAGAGAAGCTTCGCTCGCAATGACGAAAGAGAAAGATTGCCGCGGCTAAAGCCTCGCAATGACGAAAGAGAAAATATGAAATTTTTTATACGATTTTTTATAACTTTGGTAGTTCTGTTTCTGCTTTGGAGCGGTGTAGTTCTTGGGCAGGGGCAAAGAGCTACACAAACATCACAGTGGGTTTTTGATGTTTATGAAAAGAAAAAAGCGTATGCACAAAGTATAGATGAGAGAAAAATTGTCATACTCAGCGGTTCAAATGCGCTCTTTGGAATAAACAGCAAAATGTTAGAGGATGCTTTTGGAGTAAAGGTTGTGAACTATGGCGTAAATGCGGGGGTTTTACTGCCATATATGCTTTACAAATCAAAAGAAATCATCAAACCAAAAGATGTCGTGATTTTGCCGTTGGAGTATCATGTTTACACCTACGACGGTACACCTAATACGCAGATGATAGATACAATATTTTCTCGCGATATTGATTTTTTTTATGCTCTTACGCCCAAAGAGCAGTTTTTAACAGTATGGAATATCACGCTTGAGAGAATTTTAGCTGGGTATGAAGCAAAGGGCGGTACACCTGTTAACAGCGGGCTTTATGGCGCACACAATGTAGATGCAAGAGGCGATCAGATAGGCGCAACGGCGACGGCAAAAAATGAATATACTCAAAAAGAGCTTGACGCATTAGTGCCAAACAATTATGGGAAAATATATAAAAAAGATGCATTGGCATGGCACTACCTTGAAGAGTTTGTTTCATGGTGTGATGCAAGAGATGTAAAAGTTGTTTTTATGCCCACGACGATGCTCTTTTTTGATGTGTATAAGAAAGATGCAAAAGAGCGGTGGTTTTATGAAAATATTGCTAAAGAAGTTGAAACAAAAGGGTGGAGTTTTGTGGGCGAACCTTATGAGTACATGTACACAAAAGAGCACTACTTCAACACAGACTTTCATTTGACCTCTGAAGCTAGAGATATGCGGACAAAACAGATGATTGCGGATTTAGCTGCTAGCGGGGAGATTGCCGCGGCTAAAGCCTCGCAATGACAGGAGGGGCTCGCAATGACGTGAGTTGTTATGTACCAAGGGGTTAAATAACACGGCAGTCTCATATTTTATAATTTAAGACTGCTTTTTGTAACATTTTTTGTTTAAAAAAATCAAAATTATATCTATGTAGTGTGAAATTAAAGTTGTATTATATTATTATTCATCATTACAAATTGCGCAAAAGGATAAAAAATGGCAGATTTAGTTAATGGTCTTGGCGGAGAAGTCGGGTTTGGTGAGAATTATGTTAACAGAAATGATGATGGGTATAGCTCCTTTATAGATTTAAGTTCTATTTTTCCAGAAGGAATCAACTTTTTTGGAACAACATGGACAGGTCTTTATGTTAACAATAACGGAAATGTGACTTTTGGAAATGGTCTATCTTCATTTACTCCAACATCCATAGGAGGTAGTTACACCTACCCTATAATTGCTCCATTCTGGGCGGATGTAGATACTCGTGATAGTAGTTATAGCTCTACAATCAACGAAGGATTTGTTACTCCAACAGTCGGTGGAACATCCATGGGCTCAAATCTTACATGGTACGATATAGACACCGCTACAAATACCTTTACCGTAACTTGGGATGATGTAGGATATTACTCTTACAACACAGATAAATTGAATGCATTCCAGCTTCAACTTGTCTCTACGGGAGACGGCAACTTTAACATCATTTACAGATATGAAGATATTAACTGGACAACAGGTGATGCGAGTGATGGCACGGATGGTCTTGGCGGTACAGTTGCAAGAGCCGGTTTTTCGGCAGGAGACGGTGCAAACTACTATGAGTTTTACTTCTCCGGAGATCAAAACTTTATGCTTGGCCTTGAAGACAACATTCTAGCAGGTTCTAGTGAAGCCGGTGTGTGGAGCTATAGCGTTAATGGCGGAAGTGTTGTCGGCATGGGTCTTGAAGATAGTGATGACATAGTTAGCGGAACTGAGTTTAGCGATATCATGGATGGCAGAAGCGGTAATGATACGCTATATGCTGGATTGGGTGATGACAATATAAGCGGCGGCGAGGGTGATGACACTCTTTACGGCGAAGATGGAGACGATATACTTGTTGGAGGCGATGGAAGCAATCAACTTTATGGCGGAGAGGGAGAAGATACTGCGCTTTATCTTGGAATAAGAAATACTCTTGATGTGGAAAATAACGGTGATGGAACATACACTATCAACAATGACACCATCGTAGACTTCTTGAACAGCATAGAGTATATAGGCTTTGATGATGGTAGAATGAGTGTAGATTACGCCGTAGAAGTGCGTGAGAATCAAGAGGAGTTTGCAAGATTTTACAATGCGCTTTTTGAGAGACTTCCAGATGATGCAGGTCTTAATTATTGGGTAAATGATATTATTGATGCTACCTATGGAGGCGGAGGACATAGCATACAAGACGCTGCGCAATCATTTACAGAGAGTGAAGAGTTTCAGAATATTTACGGGGAGTCCGTCGATAACTACCAATTTGTAAATCTACTCTATCAAAACATCCTTAACCGTGAAGCCGATCAGGCTGGATATGACTACTGGGTAGCTGAGATTAATGCGTATGGAAATAGAGGCGGCATGATTGTAAGTTTTGCAAATGGCAATGAATATATCGAAAATACGCAGGAATCAATTGATGCTTATTTGGCAAATGTTGGGCTTGATGGATATATACTTATCTAGTTGAGTTGCTTTTTGAGATTGCCGCGCTGCGCTCGCAATGACGAGATGGTTTGCAATAACTACCTGTCAGTCTGAAGAATGAAAAAACTAGCCATAGGTATTTTTTGCAAAGAAGCTATCACGATATCGGTATGCTTAACCTTGTAGATATATTTTAAATTTTTTTCCTTTATGAGCTCATGCATAAGATGTTTTGAGCTCCTCTCTTTAAATATTAACGTTGTAAATCCCTCTCTCTGTTTTTTTCCAGTCTCATTTTTGCTAAAAGTATTGATGTAGAGATACTCGTTATAGCTAAGCGAATCGATGGCAAAAAGGCTCATTGCTTCATCAAAGAGGATATTTCCAAACTTCTCTTTATGCTCTTTGAGATACTCTTTAAATTTGTGTGTATAGGCAATCTCTTTTTGGCTTGGAGGGAAAACTCTTTGCCAAGGAGCCGAGTCAACATTTCCTTGTGCGTTTGGAAAAAGAAGCATTGAACTTACTACAACGCTAAACATTGTAAAAAACACCCCTTTTTGAGTTGTTACATTTGTGGATTTAGCGTGAAAATAAAATGCAATGGGTATCCATGCAAAGAGAAGAATAAACAAAAAAGCGTAGTAGTTTGAGAGCGTTCCCGGCATGTCTGTAATGGCGCAAATAGAGAGTATTGTCCATGGAAGGATAGAGAAGATTGGGATTAAAAGATAATAGTTTTTTGTAAAAAGAGCGCTAAAAAAAAGCAAAACCATCGGGATGTAGAGATACTCTCTTTGCGCGAGTAAAAATTCAGTTCTTTTTATGAGAAACAAAGAATCAAGATGTGCGAAAAAATCGGCTCCTGCATAGATTCTTGTAAAAGCGTCATCTGTGTGAAAGAAAATTTTCTGCATAATAATGACGGCTATTGAGTAAACGATGGCGATGATGGCAAATTTGATGAGCTCTTTTGAGATTTGAATTGAATTAGTCTTGATGTACTCTATGCATACAAACACAAATACAAGCCCAAAAAAGTGCAGTCCCGCATCTTCTCTCGTGATGAGCAGCAGCGCAAAGACGGCATAGCTAGCCTTTTTATTTTGCTTAATATATAAAGCAAAAAAGAGAATCATCAAAGAGGGAATGGCAATCTCAAAGTGTGGAAATCCCGCCATCGCAAGGCTTTGGGCATTAAAAGCAACCAACAAAGAGAGCAGAAACGTTAAGTATATATTTATACTTAGGTGCAAGAGAATCATAAAAGCGCTCAAAGACAAAAGCGCATAAAAAAACGATAAGACAAGAGCGAAATATATCTCCGGAGATATCCAAAAAAAGAGTGTTTCATAGAGAAAAGAGAAAATTGCGAATATGAAAGAGACATGTGTATTGAGATATGTTTCTCCTAAGTGTGTAGGAAACAAAACAGAAGGATTTTGCAGCAAAAGATTTGTAAAATTGGTTGATAGGTATATAAACCAGCCGGAGTCTAAAACAGTGTCTCCATAGTGATAAAATGAATTGACATAATAAGATGTATACACCAAAAAAGGCAACAAAAAACTGAAGTATTGGAAAACAGTTGGTTTATCTAAAAAACGGTTTTTCATGACAGATATCCTTGAAAAATTTTAAAATGTTTCTCTGCTGCGTTCTCCCAAGAAAAGTGCGTGGCTTGAGAGAGGCTTTTTTTTGAGAGCTCTTTTTGAAGCATCTCGCTCTCTATAAGAAGAGTAATTTTATCTTTTATATCTTGTGGATTTGTAGGTTCCACATAAAGAGCTGCATTGCCACAAACTTCAGGCAATGAAGCTACATTTGAAGTAATCACTGCAGCACCACATGCCATAGCTTCAAGCGGTGGCAATCCAAAACCTTCATAAAGCGATGGGTAGATAAAGAGTGCACAAAGGTTATAGAGGTGTGCTAACTCCTCATCACTCACATAGCCAAGGTAGCGAATATACCCTTTGTTCTTTTCAATCTCTTGCATAATTTCTCTGTTTTCCCACCCTTTAAAACCAACCAAGACAAGGGGAAATGCTTTTTTTTGTTCCTCAGAGAACAGATTGTAAGCTTTGAGTAAAGTTAAAAGATTTTTACGCGGTTCTATGGAGCCTACAAAAAGTAAAAATTTTTCATGCAAATCATATTTAGCTTTTGTCTCCTGAAGTTCATTTTGTGGATATGGTTTATAAAGTTTATGGTCAACCCCATGATAAATAACGCTAATATTCTCATTCGGTATCTGCATATAGCGGATAATCTCTTGCTTTGTAAAGTTGGAACCCGTAATGATGTGGTCAGCTTTTTTTGCAAGGCATAAATGTGTTTGCAGGTACTCAATGCGCTCTTTTGGGTGCCACTGCGGATGGAGCAAAAAAGAGAAGTCATGAATGGTACAGATAACTTTTTTTGCTTTGATATTTGGGTTTGGGATAAAACTTGGTTGCCAGTAGAGTTCATATGTTACTCTATGAAATTTTGCTATAAAAGCGTAGAGAGTTCTAGTGATTTTTTTTAAAAATTGAGATTTTTTTATAAAAGCTTGAAGTCTTTTGGCTTTTTGCTCTGCAGTGCTCTGTTTGTTTGAAAGTCCATAGAGTTCTTTTGAGTGATATCCATAGTTGAAAAAAATCTCATATTTATCTTGGGATAATTTTTGCAAGCGCAAAGAAATCTCGTAAGTGTAACGCCCGATGCCTGTTAATGGTGAGAGCAGAGAGACGGCGTCTATGAGGATTTTTTTCACTGTAATGCTTCTATGGTATTGTAAAATCTTTGACTTATATTTTGCCAATCATTTTTAAAAATCCACTCTCTTTGGGCAGAATCGTCATGTCTTGCAAGCAGTATCTCTTCAATGCTTTTTGCAATTTCATTTGGTGTTATCCCTTTTGTTTGAAACGATACATGCTTAATATCCTCAAATATGGCAAGAGGAGTTGTAAGAACTGGACGAAGAGACAAAAGCCCAAATCTTGCTGCCGCACTTGAACTCTCTTGCGTATTTTGGTATGGATAGACTACCATACGACACTCTCTTAGAAGTGAGAGAATCTCTTTATCCTCTAAAAAGTCGTTATACATAAACACGAACTCTTTTATTGGTGAAGCAGATAGATACTCTTTAATGCTGTTTTTTTCATGTCCGGAAACAGGTGCAGGATGGATAGAATTAAGCAATAACAGTTGTATCTGCATTCCATTTTTATGGAGAATTTCGGCAGCTTTTATAAGCTCTAGTATTCCTTTGTGCGGCAACAAAAATCCAAAACTTCCTACAAGCGGTTTTGAGATATTAAACTTCATGGCTATGGTGCTTTTTGACAGCTCTTGGCTTAAAAGAGAAGCATCATACCCATGGGCAAAGAGAATGGTGTTTTTATATACGCCGTATCTCTTTAAGAGGTTTATGTCATCAAGACTGTGTAGCATAATGCGTGTGGCATTTTGGAGCGTAGATGCTATTTTTGCAAACGAATTTGTGCCTTGTGGGGTGGGAACATCTTTTGCAGAGTGTATAAAAAGATAAGATTTTATTTTATTTATTTTGCAAAAAAGCAGTAACTCCTCAAGTAGCGAAAGTGAGAAAAAACTAAAGTTATACTGAATAATGAGCGAAGATATCTGCTCGTTCATGATGTTATCTTTGAGCAAGGTTAAGTCTTGTGTACTGTTTTCACCGCTTTGCCAACACCGCATAACAGAAGAGTCATCTTCTCTGATTGGCAAGTCATTGCTTGGTGCAAATATTTTTAGGCTTGAGTTCTCAAAGCTGCTTATGAGATATCTTGTGTATTCCGCTATACCGCACTTGGTGTTAAATGTGGAAATAACGCCTACTTTTGGTTTGGCTTTTTTCATGGCATCATACGACGCAATACAGTTTTGCACCCTTTGAACAACATGCTGCCATGTGCAATTTGAAAGGATATGCTCTTTTGCGACTAAAAGTTTTGGTGCCAACTCCTCTTTTGATGCAAACAAAACTATTTTGAGTTGTTCTAAGAGGCTCTGTTTTAAGGGTTCAACCCACAAAGAGCGAGATAGATTCATATGTGTTTTTGCATAATCAAACTCAAAATCTACAAGCCATGCACTCTCTTTGGTGCAAAAATCACTCTGCCCGCCGTATGCAGTAGTAACTACGGGGAGGCTAAAGAGCATCGCTTCTGCTTGAGGAAGCCCAAAACCTTCGCCTCTTGTTGGAGCTACAAAAACATCTGCATTTTCATAAAGATAGTTGATATGTGACTGTTCTAAATCCTTGTTAATAAGCAAAAGAGAAGATGCACTTCGTTCATAAAGAAAAACATCATCTTCAAGAGTCTTGGTCTTTTTAAAATTATTTTTTTCTATAAGTTCTATGATGTTGTTATGAGGATTTGGAAATGTTTTGATAATAAGTGTGAACTCAGGGTACTCCTCAATAAGCGTACAAAATACTTCTAAAAGGACATCTACTCCTTTTCTTGGAAAACATGAGGAGATATGGAGTAATTTTTTGCCTTTTGGCAGCTCAAAATCAAAAGGTTTTGAGGAACTCTTTAGCACATGGTCTGCACCTATTCCAACTGTGGCGAGAGGGATTTTCACGCCATTGCTTGCCATAACGTTTTTTACATAATCAGACATACAAAATAGCATGGTTAGTTTTGAGTTGAACTGCTCTACAAACTGTGGCAAAAATTCTGACTCCTCCCAGCCGTAGGGTCCTATGATTTTGTGAGACCCCAGCATAGCATTTGCTCTTGGCGGGTAGAGGTTTCGGATGGTGTTATCAATGCTATCTTGTTTGGTTTTGTAAAGAGCCTCAATTTCTGGATGGAGATGCAAATACTCTTCATTTGGTTTAAAATCTCCATGTCCTTCAGTGGAGTAAAGAGAGACATCGTTTTGTTCTGAGAGAGCAAGGGCTATGTTTTGGTTGACTATAGAGAGTGAATAGGAGCTGTCAAATGGTCCCTCTATGCGGTAGGTGCTCTTTTTTTCACTTTGCTTGGGTATTTCGTAGGGTATTTCTATATCCATAAAAGAGGAGAGAAAATCTTTAAAAAGAGCAATGATATTTTCATTTGAAAACTGCTCTAAATGCTCTTTTTGCGCTTTTATCATCTCATGTCTTAAGTGGGCGCTGTTTTTTATCTCGTAAATTTTTGAAGCCACGTAATCAGGTGATTTAAAATTAAGAAGTGATGAAACGGGCAGTGTTGCGCTTATCCCGCCGGTGTTAAATGCCAAAGTGGGAATATCTTCAAGCATCGCTTCAAGCAGCGGGATGCAAAAGCCCTCATGATTGCTAAGCGTCAAAAAAAGATCAGCACATCTGTAGTAGCCTTGCAACTCTTCATCACTTACCTTACCGGTCAATAGCACCACATCTTCGAGTGAAAGATTTCTTATCAACTCTCTCAAGTAAACATCATAATCGGGTTCACTTACTCCGCCAATAAGAAAAAGCTTGATATTTTTTAGCCCATAGTGCTTTTTGAGATAAAAAAGAGTGTTGATAACTTCGTGTTGCGCTTTGTTTGAAACAATTCTGCCAACGGTTAAGATGTTGTATGTGTCTTGATATTTTTTAACTATCTTCTCATCAAAAAAGAGGTTCTTCTTCTTCTCAATATCAAGCAAAAGAGGGATTGTTGCTACATTTTTATAGCCCAAAGAGATGAGCTCTTTAGCATTGTAAGGCGAATCTGCATAAGCAGCGATAAAGCTCTGAGGATTGAACGCAAGCTGTTCTCTGCCAAGATTGCATGCTTCAACGAGATGAGGAAATGATGAAAAAAAATGTGAAGGTGTTATATTGTGATAAACTAATATCTTTTTATCGATAAAGGATAAAATTTTTTCATGATGTTCATGACCGATGGAGTGGTGATATAGTAAAAAGTGGTCTTTATTTGGAGAATAGTTGTCGATGTGTTCAACTTTGTCGCTCAATCGGTTGTCTATGTGGTTTGCAAATATTTCACTCTCAAAGCCTAAGTTTTTTAAGATTTTTTGAGTAAAAAAAAGTCCATTACTAACGCCGTCTCCAAGAGTTATAGAGGGTGTGAACTGATGGATGGTTAAAGTTTTTTGATTCACTTAACTGTTTCTTCTGCAATTTTTGTTTTCAATTCTATTTTTGCATCAAAAGCAAACTGGTCAACTCTTTGCTGAAGAGAGAGTGATTGGTAAAAAATCTCTTTTGCTATCATGTTTGATAAATTCTTTTCTAGAGTTTGAAGTTTGAATTCTAGCTCCTCTTCTTGAGTTTGAAGTTTGAATTCTAACTCCTCTTCTTGGGCTTGAAGTTTAGCTTTTAACTCCTCTTCTTGGGCTTGAAGTTTAGCTTTTAACTCCTCTTCTTGGGCTTGAAGTTTAGCGAAGCTCTCTCTTAGTGTTTTAAGCTCTTCCTCTACTTGCCCCACTCTAAATTTTAAGTTATTTAATCTCAAAAGATTATAAAACCATCGTGCTAAAAATCCTAAAACAGGTATCTTTTTGATTGTCTCTTTCATTCCCTACGCCATTTTTTGGATTTTTTCAAGAAGCATCTGCGAGCTCTCTCTCCAACTCATCCACTTGTAATTTTTTGGAGGTATAAAGCTCTTCGGAATACCATTTTGTTCTATGCCTTTGATTTGATTTTTCAAATCTTGCGTATTTTGAAGATCAAAGTAACCAATTTGCTCTCCTCCCACCTCTCTATGCACGGCAGTATCACTCGCTAAAACCGGCAACCCATGGCTGAGTGCTTCAACGATTGGTAAGCCAAAACCTTCCACTATAGATGGGAAGAGAAGCATTTTTGCATGTTTATAGCAGTATTGCAACTCTGTGTCTACAAGATCGTTGTACATAAAAAGTTTTTTGCCAAACATAGAGTGTGTTTTGATACGATTGATTATTTCTTCAACCTTCCAGCCAATTTTTCCAACCAAACAGAGCGAGACATCTACATTTTCCTTCCAAAGCGCATCAAAAACATCAAGAAGATAAGTATGGTTCTTTCTAGGTTCAATGGTACACACGGTAAGGTAGAGCGATGCACTAGAGTTAAATGATTTTTCTAATGCCTCTCTTACTCTTAGCGAGTCAGTTTGCTTCTTCTCGATATCACTCCCAAGTAAAAAATAATCAAACTTTTTACTTGCAATCTTTTCTTCAAATTCATTATGCAAAAATTCTTGAAGACCTGTCTTTATAGTATTTGAAATAGCGATATATCCATCTACATATTTGAGTGAATCATAAAACCAATCTTTAAAAACTTGCGCTAAAAAATCGTCACAAAACTGTGGATGAGAGATTGGGATAATGTCATATGCAACGGCTACAACCATACCGTCCTTCTCTTTAAATGATGCCACACTTGGCCATATGTTCATGTACCATGTAGAATCAAGCAAAAGAAGAATATCTCCTTGTTCTACCAATAGTTGAGGAACTTGAGCAGGACTCTTTTTTTTAACACTATTGATTAAAAATTTAAGCGGCTTAAGAAAAAAAAGATTTATGATGTAGCTAAGACCAAACTTCTCTCTTGGAGCAAAAAGAAAATTACGCACGCTATCAAAAGGGAAAAGTGCAAGAAAAAGTGTTCTAAGCGCTTTGTAGATATCTTTGAGATAATTTTTAAGCGAAAACCTTACTTTTGTGTCATGTGTTTCTTTGGATTGTGCTACAGAAAGTGGTTGTGGGTAAAGCATGGATGGTTCGATTTTTTCAAAAGCACCATTGGCAATATTAACCAAAACTATCTCTTTTTGGTATTGCTCTGCAAGTTCAAAAAAATATTCCGTTACTTTTCTAACAACCCTTTGGATTCCTGTGTTTAACTCCACATGTTTACTCAAATAAGAGCAGTCGATAAATATTTTTTGCATCTCTACTCTCTTGATGGCATGATGCTATAAGTAGCACAAAGGTTTTTAAACTCTTGAGAATAAATAAATCCATCTAGCACTTCTGCTCTACTTTTTCCGGCAGCAATCTGCTCTTTCCAGTAGTCAAGTCCTCCACTATCTGCCTCTCTGTCAAAAAAGGCACTATAAAGAACATCAAGATAATCATCGTCGTTGAGATCTTGATTTGTAAACTCTTGACTAAAGATAAATCCTTGTGCAACATCCGCCCCTGTTTGCACGCCCGTTACAAGAGAGTCTGTCCAGTAGATTTTTCCTCCTGCCTCAGCTTCTCTGCCGAGCACTTTTTCGTAAAATCTCTCAACAAAATTTTCTACGCTTGTAGTAGATTGATGAAACTGATATCTATCGTTTGTAAAATCATCTTGTTGTGTATCTTCAAATACAAATCTATAAACTACTGCTTGATCTTTGGACGCGGTTGTTCCTCCACTGATAATATCAACGACTCCGTCATCATCGATATCTTTTGCGGCAATAGAACCTTTATAACTCTCAAAAACCATCTCTCTGTTATTAAAATCGCTTAAAACATTTCCCTGATAATCAACAACAACAATTTGTGTTCCCTGCGCATATAAAATCTCTTTTTTGCCGTCATTAGTTAAGTCAACCGCAATCGGAGAGCTAAAAATAGGGCTTGGCGTTGATGCTCCAAAAGAGAGTGTTTGTGTGCCAAAGAGCTGTGTCCCGTTTGCATCCCATGCAAAAACATAGCCATCGAGCGTAGTGGCCACAATCTCATTTGTGCCATTACCATCAAGGTCTGTTATAAGAGGAGTTGCAAAAGTTCTGCCAACCGTAGATAAATTTAGCATATTCGAGCCGTCATGATTCCAAATCTGGATATATTCTCCTCTGTCATCATGAAAGAAATTTCCTGTGCCATACGCTATCTCAAGATGCCCATCTCCGTCAATATCACCGGTTACCGGGCTACTCCAAAGAGCTTGTTCTTCCCACTTACCATTTAAAAAAGTATATGATGGATTTCCAACCGAAGTATTAAAACCGGCTATATTTTGAGTACCATCTGCTGAAATAACATGAAATATACCGCCTGTTTGGGTTTGTGCGTCACTATTTTCGGTGATATCCGCCGAGATAAGAATCTCAAAAACTCCATCTTCATTGATATCTGCTATTTTTGGCGTTGACCAAATGGTGTCTGCCAAATGTACATTTCTTTCACTCACTCCGGTTCGTCCATCCAAAATCCATAAACTCTGATCCCATCCACCGTAGATAACCTCTTTCACTCCATCTACGTCGATGTCAAAAACAACGGGTGAGCTATAAACTCCATCCGGTCTCTCATCGCCGGTATTTGTTGCTCCGCCTATGATATCAAGACTCTCATGAAACCACTTTATACTTCCATCACTATTTAGAGCATAGACACCGCCTTTATCGCCCGGTTGACCGACTACATCAGCCCCTGCTTCGCCATAAGTATCTCCACCGACTCCTATAACGATATCAATATTGTCATCCCCATCTAAGTCAGAAAAAAACGGTGCGGTACTCACCGATGTTGTATTGTAAGTTTTACCGGTTTGTGGATCTACTCCTGATATTGCCGCAAATGTTTGCGTCCACTTGATGGTTCCATCTGCTTCAAGGCAAATAAGCCCAGCCGGTCTTATCTCATTCAAATCACCGTCCAAAGCCTTGCTAGTAGCAACAAAAATCTCATCTTCTCCGTCTTTGTCGATGTCAAACAGTGAAACAGAAGCATCTCGGATTGGACCAAAGTCTAATTCCTGTGTCCAAACTGTATTCGAAAATGTCTCTAAGGAGTATGTTGCTCCGCCGCTGCCGGAGACTGAGATATAGTAGTCTCCTGCTTCTAGCATCTCAATACTAAAATGAGTTCCTCCTGCATTGATGGAGTCCATGATACGTGTTTGTTCTGAGTTGAAAACTTCAACAAAAAGACCATCAGTCACATCTATATAAAATTCACCGGGACTAAGATTGACTTTATACCAGTCGTGATCATAAGCTTTAAGATTTGCTAGAGTGTTGATAGGGGAACTTAAAAGTGAAGCGGTTGCAATTGTATCATTACCTCCTGAAGATGCATCATATATATCATCTCCACTTGTATTTTGCGACTGAGTAATCTCTAGGGTATAGTTCGTTGTATTGGTAGATGTAGGGGATATGCTTAAATAATAAGAACCTGAAGTTGGAACCGAGTACGCTATGCTCTCTTCGCCCGCTGCAAAGTTAGCAGCAACAACCTGTTGTGAAGAGTTATATAAAACCATATTTAAATCGACGCTCGATGATGGTGTCATATCTATATATAACATACCATTTTCTACATCTATTTTAAACCAATCTTCATCATTTCCGCCTAGCTCATAAGAGCCAAACTGAAGTTCTTTAGCTTCTAAAAACGAGTCATTTTGCTCGTAAGTATCTTCATAATAAAATGTATCCATTTTCTACTCCCTTTGGTATTATAATTTGTAACCTACAACAGCGTAATCAAACTGTGAGTTAAATTGAAAATTGAGAAAATCATTCTTAAAATCTACATCAAAAGAACCATTTACTCTTAATATTTGCACTGATGTAAAACCGTTATATTCAAGTAAAAATTGAGCAACATCCGGTGGAAGCGGATTTTTATGCGTCATGTCTTTGTAAAACATGTGCGCTCCTACAACAAGATTTTCTGGATTTGGTGTTTCAAAAAGTACCATACCCCCTTTTTGTAACACTCGATGACTCTCTTTGAGAAGTGTCATTAAAAGTTCAAAAGGAAGATGTTCTACTATATGAAATCCACTTATACATGAAATGGATTCATCTTTTTGTATTCCTAGATACTCTATGGCATCTGCTTCAAGCGCATCTAGAAACAGATCTTTAGAAATTTTTACCATAAGAGAATTAATATCAATTCCTCTAGCATTGTATCCATTTTCTTTAAGAAGTTCTAGCCATTCTCCTCTTCCGCAACCAATGTCAAGGATTTTTGTTTTGTTTGTCTCAAAAGGTAAGTCTTTGATATATGACAAGTATTGATTTGCTCTTTTTTTAATCTCTTCTCTGCTTCCTCGAAATTTCTCCTCAAAGGCAACATAAAATTCATCAAAAGAGTTTTTTGTCTCAAGCAGTTGCTCTTTTTTTTGCAGCAAAGCCTCTAAACGCTGTATGCGAGCTAAAAGATACGGAGCCCTCATGAGTATAACTGTTGTTTTTATAAGATACCCAAAAAAAGGGATTTTGTAGAGAAAGCCAAGTATATATCTTATATTTTTCATTTATTTTCAATTTCCGTAAATTCTATTTTCGGTTCAAGTCTTACCATACCTATAAACATGTTGCCCATAACCCCCGCAACTTCAAATTCTGCTCCGTGATCAAGCCAGTGCGAACACTCAGAGAGATGGTTATGTTCTGAATGAACTGCCGCCGTTACGCTGTATTTTCCTGTTCCAATATTGAGAGGCATTTTGTAAGTGCATACATACTCTTTGTCTGCTTGAAAATTTATATTCATATCGTAGTAATAAGTGTTCGTTCCAAAGATATCCTGCCCGAATTTATCACGCAGCATTATACCTACAGTCATATTTGGTAGCTCTTTTTTAGAGAAAATTCTTAGTTCTATATTTGCAATCTCACCGGAACTTATCATATTTGAGTTTGAATTTTCACCCTTTATGGTTACTGCTCTTATCTCAACGTCAAACGTTCCAAAAGAGCTATTTTGACTCTCTTTTATGCTTATTTTTTCTTCTTTATCATTAAGTTTTGCTATAAGAAAGTTGTAGCTGTTTATCACGGCTTCGGGGCTTCCTTCTTCTACAAGCTCACCATGATTTAACAAAATGACTCTATCGCAAAGCAGTTTCAAAGAGTTCAAGTCATGCGAGACATATATGATGGACATATTTTGCTCTTTTCTCTGCTTTAACGCTTTGGTACATTTTGCCGCAAAGTGTGCGTCTCCGACACTTAGAGCTTCATCGACTATTAAAATTTGCGGTTCTGAATAGATGGCTATAGAAAAAGCTAAACGCATCTTCATACCAGATGAGTAGGTTTTGATAGGTTCGTATATATAATCACCCAGTTCACTAAAAGCGATAATCTCTTTTGCTTTTTGCGCGCACTCCTGCTCGCTCATCCCGATAAGTGTACCGTTTAAAAAGATGTTTTCATATCCGCTCAACTCATCGTTAAAGCCCGTGCCGAGTTCAAGCAGTGCGGTTACTCTGCCATGCCTTAAAATCTCTCCGCTTGTAGGGTTTATGACACCTGCTATGATTTTGAGTATGGTTGATTTTCCTGCGCCGTTTACTCCGATGATTCCAAGTGTCTCGCCCATGTAAAGGTCAAAAGAGATGTTGTCGTTTGAGATAAACTCTTTGTGGTATGTTTTTTTTAAAAAAACTTCTTTTAGTCTGTCGAAATTACTCTTATACATCTTATAGATTTTTGATACATTTTTAACTTCGAGGATTTTTTGCATCTAAATAATATCCTTTATCGTACCTATCATCTTTTTGTAAAGATGAGCAGCAAAAACAAGCGTTATAAATGTCATAAACATTACACTAAAAAGCGCCTCAAAGGAGGGTGCTTTTGAGTAGAGAAAAATATCTTGATAGATTTGTACAAAGTAAAAAAACGGGTTGTATGTCAAAAGAGCAGGATATTTGTTTGCAATCATCTCTTTCATGTAGATGATAGGCGTCATCCAAAACCACAACTGTACGACGATGGGAACTGCTTCTCTGAGGTCTTTAAAAAACGGGGTAAAGAGCGAGATAATCACGCCAAGCGCAAAAGCAAAAAGTGTCTGTAAAAACAAGATGGGAACGAGATAGAGAAAAGTTAAAGTTATGGGATGATTTACAAGCAGTAAAAAGATGAGAGCCAGAGAGTATGAGAGCATCAAAATGCCAAATTCAGTGATGATGATGCTAAGCTGATAGACAAAAGCGGGAACGTTTATCTTTTTAATAAGATTTGCTTTTTCTAAAAGAGAGCCGTTTAATCTCGTCAAAATTGTACTAAAAGAGCCCCATGCCAAAAGCCCCGGAACAAGATAGATGCTATAAGAGTAACTGTTATCCACAATGTCAAGCTTCATCTTCATAAAATCAGAGAAGATGACCGTATATATAAAAATGGTTATGATGGGAGAGAGGATATACCAAAGCTGCCCAAGCCCTGTTCCTACATAACGCTCTTTAAAATCCCTCTTTGCAAAACTAAAAGCAAGTAAAATATTGTGTTTCAACTACTCTTCTCTCTCATAATCGTCATGAACTCTTACGATATCATCTTCGCCAAGATAGTCCCCAATTTGCGTCTCTATGAGGACTAGAGGTAGTTTTCCTGCATTTTCAAGACGATGAAGTTCTCCCATAGGGATATATATGGACTCGTTTGCTCTTAATGGAATCTCCTTTTCGCCGAGCGTAACTACGGCTGTTCCGCTAACAACAGTCCAATGTTCACTTCTGTGAAAGTGCTTTTGCAGAGAGAGTCTGCCTCCCGATTTTACCTCTATGCGTTTTATCTTATATTTGGCGTTGTTTTCTAAGATAGTGTATGTTCCCCAAGGTCTGTGAGCGGTTAAGTGAATGTTATGAAGTTCGCTATCGCCTCTTATCTTTTGGACTATGTTTTTTACTTTTTGGGATGAACCTTTTTTTGAGATAAGCAGTGCATCGCCCGTATCAACGATAATAAGGTCTTCTATATCGACTGTTGCTATCTTTCTCTCATTGCCGTAAATCAAATTGTTTTTACTATCTATTTGGACATATCTAGCATTGATAGTGTTTCCGTTTTCATCTTTTGGAAGTTCTTCATAAAGTGCATCAAAACTTCCCACATCAGACCAATCTATATCTGATGGAACCACCTTGACTTTTGAGGACTTTTCCATAACCGCGTAGTCTATGCTATCCTCAGGGATGTTTTGCATATCTTCAAGTTTGATTCTGATTAACGAGGCAGAAGAGGAAGCAGCCTTATATGCAGCGTATGATGCTTCGTAGATGCTCGGTGAGTACTTTTGAAGTTCGTCTAGAAAAACTCCTGCTCTAAAACAGAACATTCCACTGTTCCAGTAGTAGTTTCCTGCCTTTAAATAGGCTGTAGCTGTAACAAAGTCAGGTTTTTCATGAAAAGCTTTTACGTCTTCGCCATCCGCTTCTATATACCCAAATCCGGTTTCGGCAAATGTGGGTTTTATCCCAAAAGTAACTAGACGATCAAACTGTGCCAACTCTTTTGCGATTTGTAAGTTTTTTTGATACTGCGCTTCGTTTTTTACAAGATGATCCGATGGCGTAACCAAAACAATCTCGTCTTTATCAAGAGCCAAGCATGCGAGAGCGATTGCGGGAGCCGTGTTTCTGCCGATGGGCTCAAGAAGATATTTTGTTTCACTGTTTTTGCTCTTGCTTATTTCTTCTAGCTGGTCTAGTGCCAAGAAATATTGTTCGGAGTTTGAGACTATAAAGCAACTGTTACAAGCCGTTGCGTTTCTTTGAAGCGTTAATTGAAAAAGTGATTTGTTGTTAAAAAGTTTTACAAACTGTTTTGGCATAAGCGTTCTGCTTATGGGCCAAAGTCTCGTACCGCTACCGCCGCATAAGATAATATTAGTCATTATTTATCTCCCTTAATAGTCTGCGGATTTTAGCAGTTTGATGCTTACTTACCCATTAAAACTTTACTTTGCACCGACCTTTAGCAGTACAACTTTTGTTGTTTTAAGAAAAATAACAAAATCCATCCACAGAGACCAGTTCTGAATATACCAAACATCCAAATCAACCCTCTTTTTAAAGGTCAATTTATTTCTCCCGCTCACCTGCCACAGACCCGTAAGCCCGGGTTTGACTCTAAGGATTATATCTTTGTTGTCCTCACCCATGGCATGAAGTTCTTCGGGCAGATAAGGTCTGGGACCGATGAGATTCATGTCGCCTTTGAGTATGTTGTAAAATTGAGGGAGTTCATCCAGCGATGTTCTTCTTAAAAATCCGCCTATTTTTGTGATACGGGGATCATTTTTATACTTATGAAACTTTTTATAATACTCAACCTCGTCAGGGTTTTTTAAAAGATACTCTTTAAGCATATCTTGAGAGTTCTCATACATTGTGCGGTATTTGTAACACTCGAAGAATTTTGAATCTTTGGCAAGTCTTTTTTGCTTAAAAAACACTGCCCCAATGGAGTCTCTTCTGATGAGTCTAGAGATAAAAAGATGCAAAACCAATGCAAATGGCAGAAGCATCAATATTGTGATTTTTTCAAAAAAGTACTTTATAAAAATATTTTTTAGATTTAGAAGTCTGTTTTCTATATGAATTGCCGAAAACCTGATGTTTGAGAAATCAACTATACTAGCATGTGAAAAATCTAAATAGTCCAAATAAGGGATGATAAAAATGTCTTTTGTGGTGCGTGAAAATTCTCTGATGCTCTCTTGAAGTTTGCTAAGTTCAAATCCGCGTGAAGAGATGATAATGAGGTCATACTCTGTATCATTCGCCTCATAGCCGAAATACCAGTTTTTATCTATCTCTTTAGCGATAGTTTCGTAGTTTTGCTCATCTGCAACTATTTTCACTCTAAGCCTGAATGTATCAAATGTAAAAAATAGTTTCTTAAAGAATCTTTTAAAAAAAAGTGTTACAAACATTGCCGTGATGAAAAACTTTAACAAAAAATCTACGGAGTAATCATCAAAGACTTTAGCCAGTGAGATGATAGTAAAAACCGCAAAAAAGGAGAAGAAAAACCCCTTAAGCACTCTTTTGGCATCTCCCCAAAAATCATAACGGACTATATATATTTCTTGAGCGGCAAATGTAAGAAGTATAAAAATAAAAATCCAAAAATATGGAGTTATAGCTAAAGGTGCGGTTTGTGTATAGCTGAGAATTTCAAAAGAGATGATGAGCGCTAAAAAATCAACTGCTACAAGTAAAAAGGTAAGCATGTAAAAAAAAGGGTTAAATTTAAAAGTCTTCATGAGGCTGATTATACTTCAAAACTATTTATAAACTCTTTTATCTCGCCTTGAAATCTTTTTGTGTTATATGCCTGAACATCTCTTGAAATAGATGCCAAGTCAAAACTCTGCTTCTCAAATCTGTAAACAGCCTCTATGATATCCTCTTTTGTCTGCTGATGAAAATGCACCCCGCTTTTGCCATCTGTAACCGTCTCTGCAGTGCCGCCTCTACTTAGGGCGATTACAGGAGTTCCACATGACATAGCTTCAATGGGTACAATGCCAAAGTCCTCGATTGCCGCATATACAAAAGCTTTCGCTTTTTGCATGTAGCGTATCAATTTATCTCTCTCTTGATAACCAAGCACAAAAATATTTGCTTTTGCAATCTCTTTTATTGCCTTATACTCCTCGCCACGCCCTATAACGAAGAGCCTCTTTTGGGGCATTTCGTTAAACGCTTCAACGATTAGTTTTGTTTTTTTGTAGGGAACTAGCCTTGAAGCGGTAAGATAAAAATCATCTTTATGCGGCTCGTAACTAAAATTCTGCGTATCAACAGGCGGATAGATAACAACCGAATCTCTGTTGTATGTTCTTTTGATTCTCTCCTGCACAAAGATAGAGTCCGCTATAAAGTGATCAACTCTATATAACGTTTTTATATCCCATTTTCTAATATATCTCAGCGTTGTTTGAACAAAAAGTTTTTTAGGCTGGCTCAAGGAAGCCGTATACTCGTCATAAAGATCCCACGCATAACGAATCGGTGTATAGCAGTAAGAGATATGAAGCTGGTCTGCATGCTTCCTCACCCCTTTTGCAACCGCCCATGATGATGAGATGATTAAATCATATTCGCTTAAATCAAAACTCTCTATTGCCAGAGGAAAAAGAAAAAAGTAACTTCTAAAATGTTTTTTTGCAAAAGGGAGTTTTTGGATAAAGGATGTTTTTGCTTCTCTACCGCCCATGACTGTTTCTCTATCACTCTTACTTAAAAAATCCACAAGAGAGAAGATGTCGGCACCCGGATAGATGTCTATCAAAGCTTTTAAGACCTTCTCCGCTCCTGCATTTGTTACAAGCCAGTCATGAACTATTGCTACTTTTTTCTCTTTAGGCTTCAAGCATATCTCGCAGTGTCTCTTTAAACTCTTTTTGTTCTACTTTGCCGATAAGTCCAAAAAGCTTCTCACATGAGCCTGTGAGTGTTTTTATCTCACCCTCTCTTACAAAGGCAGGATTGACTTTCACCTCTATCTCATAACCTGCTATCTCTTGCATCATCTCTATAACGTCCAAGAGTTTTATGCCTCTGCTTGAGGCTATATTTACAACTTCGGAAACTGCAGAAGATTCGAGCAGTTTTTTGTGTATTTCACATACATAAGAGACATCGTTAAACTCACGGCTTACATGTATGTTGCCCAGCTCTATAGTTTGCCTCTTTTCTTTAAAATGTTTTACGATTTTTGGGATGAGGAAGTGCTCCTGCTGGTTTATGCCCGTATAGTTAAACGGTCTTGTGATGATTATATTTAACTTTCCAAAATACTCTGATGAGAGACACTCCATAGCGTATTTACTCACACCGTAATGGTTTGTTGGTTTTGCGCAGAGTGATTCGTCAAGAACTTCCAAGCCTTGATTGCCGTAAACTGTGGCACTGCTTGCAAGGATTATCTTTTTAGGACTCATTTTCAGTTCTATAAAACTCTCAAGTATATTTATAGTGCCTATAGTATTTACTTTGTAAAAATCTTCACTCTCTCCATGAGCTGCAAAAGAGATACCGCTGAGGTGGATAAGGTAGTCGGGTTTAGAGCTTTTAAGAACAGCGATGATATCCTCTTTTTTAGTGATATCGCATTTGTACTTTTTATCTCCGCACTCAAATAGAGAAGTTCCATAAACGTCATAACCTGCATTTACAAGATATGACGATAGATGAGTACCGCTAAAGCTGTCTATGCCCGTTATAAGAACTTTTTTCATGCCTTAAAAACTAAAGCCTGTTTCGTTTCTTCTTAAATCCTCTTTTACCATCATGGCACACAGCTCTTCAAGTGTGCATTTTGGCTCCCATCCAAGCTCATCTTTTGCTTTTTGAGGATTACCGATGAGAAGCTCGACTTCGGCAGGGCGGTAAAATTTCGGATTTACTCTCACAAGCGTTTTGCCGCTTGCTTTGTCAATTGCAATTTCATTCTCATCCTTGCCGCTAAACTCTAACTCAATGCCCGCTGCCTTAAATGCCATAGTTACAAAATCTCTTACCGTCTCGGTTCTGTTTGTAGCTAAAACATAAGTGTCTGGTTTTGGAGCTTGAAGCATCAAGTACATGCCCTCTACATAATCTTTTGCAAATCCCCAGTCTCTTTTTGCATCCATGTTGCCAAGTTCTAAAACATCGAGTTTACCGAGTTTGATTTTTGCTACGCTATCTGTTATCTTACGGGTAACAAACTCTCTTCCTCTTAGAGGCGATTCATGGTTGAAGAGTATGCCGCTGCATGCAAACATGTCATAAGACTCTCTGTAGTTCACCACCATCCAGTGCGCATATAGTTTTGCAACGCCGTAAGGGCTTCTAGGATAAAAAGGAGTAGACTCTCTTTGAGGAATCTCCTGCACCAAACCAAACATCTCCGAAGTACTTGCCTGATAAAATTTTATCTTTGGATTTACTATCCTTATAGCTTCAAGAAGATGCACACAACCAAGCCCTGTTATATGAGCAGTTGCGAGCGGCTGTTCAAAAGAGACACCCACAAAACTCTGCGCGGCAAGATTATAAATCTCATCGGGTTTTATCTCTGCAACCATTCTAACGCTGTTTGCCTGATCGGTCAAATCATACTCCACCAAATGAAGGTTTGGATGTTTTTCTATTCCCAGCTCTTCCATGCGCCAAAAATTTACCGAAGAAGTTCTTCTGTATGTTGCATAAACCTCATAACCCTTCTCTAAAAGCAGTTCTGCCAAATATGCACCGTCTTGCCCTGTTACGCCCGTTACTATCGCCTTTTTCATCTTTATCCTTATTCTACTAACTTATCTAAAAGATTTAACTCTTTAAAATTGTTTGTTACCATCAATAAACCAATATAAGAATCTACCAAAGAGTATAAATTTTCTACGTATTTGTATTTTACCTCATTGAGCTTATTTTTTGCATCATTTAAGTCTATGATGCTCTTTAGACCATATTCATAACCTTGATTTATAGCTTCAAGGTAGAGTTCTGCCGAAACGAGAGCATCTTTGTACATCGTTACGGACTGCGAAGAGGCTTCAAACACGGCAAGATACTCATCGTAAAAAACCTGAACCTCTTTTTTGGCATTCTCTAAATCTTCGTTTGCCGCTTTTTTCATAAGTATGGAAGAGTCCACTTTCGATGAAACATAGCCGCCGCCGTAAATTGGTATATTTAGACTAACCATTGCGTATTTTACAGTATTGTAAGCAGCATCTACAGTCGGCGTATCCGTGTCATACTTATTGTAGGCTGCGTCAAATGTTAGCTTTGGCAGATGTCCGCTTTTTGCATTTTGCACTTCCGCATCACTTACCTCAACTGCGGCTTGCGCTTGCTTTACACTCAAACTCTTTTGCAAGTCTTGTTCACCGACGACTTGCTCCCTCATCTGCGCTATAGTTTCTAGAATAATTTTGTCCGACTCTATCCTCGGTAATTCATACTCAATATCACCGATATAATGCTTAAACTTAAGGTCATACACTTTTAATAGCTTCTTCTCTTTGTCAAGT
This sequence comes from Sulfurimonas sp., assembly GCA_041652055.1. Taxonomy (GTDB): domain Bacteria; phylum Campylobacterota; class Campylobacteria; order Campylobacterales; family Sulfurimonadaceae; genus Sulfurimonas. The sequence goes on from JBAZIE010000027.1 coordinate 27,940, forward strand.
TCTATTACGGCAGAGTTGTACTCGACACGCATTTGAAGTAGATCCATCTTGTTGGACAAATCCATAGCAAATTTTTTACTAAGCTCTTCAAGTTTACTTCTGTTGTACTCAAGATAGGACTCCAAGAGCTTTATCTTGTTGTGTGATTTTAAGATATCAAGATATGTTTTAAAAAGCTCCTGTGCTAGAGCCTCTTTCTCATACTCAACCTTTACATCGGAGTATTTGCTTCGCGACTCCTGCATCTCTATCCTTGTTAAAACTTCCGGATTATAGATGGATTGTCTTGCCGTAACCGAGTAGGTTATAAGACCTTGTCTTGTCATATCTTTTGTGGGATTGGACTCATACTCTGTTTTTTTGTACGACGCACTTAGATTAATTTGTGGGTAGAGCTGTGAATCCTCTTGATTTATCTTCTCTTTTTCTGCTTCGGCAGCGTAGACGGAAGAGCGGATGTTGTTTGCATTTTCAAGAGCAAGTCCATACGCCTTTGAAAAGTTTAACACTTCACCGCTTAGAGTGTTGCACAAAATAGCACTAAGACAAAGAGAAATGGCACTTTTATTACTCTTCATTGAATCCCCTACTTATCATATCGGTAAGCGGTTTTACAAGATAGCTAAGCACTGTTCGCTCTGAAGTCTTTATCATAACCTCTGCCGGCATACCTGAAACCAATTCAAAACCATAATCAACTAGTTGCACTTGACCGTTTTTCGTCACCTCTACTTTTGCCTCATAATAAGGATGTCCACTCTTCTCATCCATAAAACTGTCCGCCGAAACATGGACAACCCTTCCCTCTACGACATGAGCTTTTTGTACATTAAAAGCCGAAAATCTTATGTCTGCCGTAAGTCCTACTTTGACCTTGTCAATGTCGGGTGTTTGCACCTGTGCCACGACAATAAGCTTAGAGTTTTGTGGCACAATCTGAAGAATATCTCTTCCGGGAGCAACCACGCCGCCCACGGTATGCAAACTCAAGCCCACAACCGTTCCATCAATGGGAGCGACAATGTTTGTTCTTGAGAGCGTATCTTCAACGGAAACTATTTTTGATTTAAGATCAAAAAGTGCCGATTTTGCTGCTACGAGTTCGTTAAGTGTCTCTTTTGTAAACTCTTTTTCTCTAAGGAGCTGTTGATTTCTTGTCTCATTTATAGCCTCACTAAGCTTTGCTATCTCTGAGGCCGTTTGAGAGATATCACCCTCAATGCTGTTTTGTTCCCTACTTAACTCTCTGATTTTGAGCTTATCGACAAGTTTTTGCTTATAAAGCTCTTCCCACTCAAGAATCTCTTCTTTGATTGAAGCGAGTCTAGATTTTTTTGCCTGCATCAAAGAGTTTAAACCGTCTATCTGATTCTCTAACTGCACAACTCTGTTTTGAGAGATGATTTTCTCATCCTCTATACTCTTTTTTGTCTCATAAAAGATGTTATTTTGCTCTTTTTTGATACTCTCATTTTGCAACTCATCAGGATAAATAACTCTATCTTTAGAGTCTCTTTGTGCTTGAAGTCTTGCGTAAAGCGCCGATGCATCATCATACTGCGCTTTGTAGATATCTAGCTGGCTTTTTATATGGACATCTTTTAACTTTAAAAGAAGGTCCCCTTTTTTTACCTCATCACCGTCTTTGACTTGGATGCTCTCTATAACACCGCCCTCTAAATGTTGCAGCGTTTTTTTATCCAAATCTGCCGAAATTTTACCTATTGCTACCGAGGCTTCTGCAAGTGGTGCAAATGCTGCCCATCCGCCAAATACTCCAAAGAGTAAAAAAATTACTGCAAATCCAAATCCAATAACCTTAGAATCGCTTGTTGATGGCATCTGTATATCTCTATTTTCGCTCATAATTTTCCTTAATTTTCAGGCTTGCTGAGTGATATTTTAGGCGCATTTTGCGGTTGTGGTTGAGCCGGCTGAGCCTGTTGCTGCGCCGTTTGTGCTGCTTGTGCATTTTTTGCCAAATGTGCCAAGACCTCACTTGTATTTCCAAAAAGCTCAAGCGCACCTTGTTTAATGACTGCAATTTTGTTTGTTACCTGTAAAATGCTTGGTCTATGAGTAATTATAATCACGGTAGAGCCAATCTGTTTTAGGTAGTTAATTGCATTTACTAGCCCTACTTCGCCCGCATCATCAAGATTTGAGTTAGGCTCGTCCAAAACAACTAAAACAGGATTGTTATAAATTGCTCTTGCAAGTCCGACTCTTTGTCTCTGTCCGCCGGAGAGCGTTGCGCCGCCTACCCCAATTTTAGTATCATAACCATCAGGAAGCCTTAGTATCATCTCATGAACACCTGCTCTTTGTGCGGCATCAACTATTTTTTGCGAGTCGATTTCACCAAATCTTGCAATATTCTGGCTTACTGTTCCCTCAAAAAGCTCTATATCTTGAGGCAAGTAACCGATATACTGCCCCAAATCATGCTTATCCCACTGATAGATATCTGCCTTATCAAGCCTTGCCTTACCTGCTGCGAGTGGCCAAAGACCCAAAATAACTCTCGCCAGAGACGACTTACCTGCCGCACTTGGTCCGATGATACCAACAACATCTCCTTTTTGAATCAACATAGTTATGCCACGAAGCGATGGCTGCTGTGCCCCCGGAGGAACGACAACCGTACCTTCGAGCAAAACTTCCCCCATTGGGGCAGGAAGCTGCATATACTCTTTATCTTTTGGGAACTCCTCAAGAAGTCCTTCTAGTTTCTCATACGATGCGCGCGCACTGCTAAAACCTTTCCAGCTGCCGATGATAAGATCTAACGGTGCCAAAGCTCTACCCATAATAATAGAACCCGCAATCATCATACCCGGTGTTACTTCCATGATAATTGCCAAATAAGCGCCTATTCCTAGAATAAGCGATTGAAAGAGCATTCTTAGGCTTTTTGAGACATTTGAAAAAACTCCCGCACTGTTGCTTGCGTCATTTTGGGCATTTAAAAACCCGAAATAGCGCTCTTCCCAAATTTTACGAATGCTATTTTTCATACCCATAGCATGAACAATCTCTGCATTTCTCAGATTTGTGTCAACAAAAGCGTTTGATGAGCGGCTAAGTGCGTTTGCCTCGGCTAATTTTTGCTTTGTTGAGTACTCATTTAAAATCGTAAGTGCAACCAAAACAATCGCCGCAAATATGGCAAAATAACCAAATACAGGATGAAACATAAAAAGAACGGCAACATAGATAATAATCCACGGCGCATCAAAAAATGCAAAAAGCCCGTTTCCAGTCATAAACTGTCTTACCTGCGTAAGGTCATTTAGAGGCATCGAAGAGGCTTTACCCGGATATTTTTGCGCAAGTTCAAATACAGAGTCAAAAACTCTTTGGCTAAGCAAGCTATCTAGTTTATTTCCCACTTTAACAAGCACACGAGATCTTACAATCTCCAAAAGCGCCATTATTATAAAGAGAAAAACGACGATAAGCGTGAGCATTATAAGTGTATCTTCGCTTCTGCTTGCCAAAACTCTGTCATAGAGTTGCAACATGTAAAGAGGCGGAACGAGCATAAGAATGTTTATAAACAAACTAAAAAAACCTACCGCTATAAAAGATTTTTTCGATTTGAGTATCGCCTCTTTTAGCTCAGATGTTTTTTTGTTTTCTTTTTTTTGTGATTTATTTGCCATATAGTTTCCTAGCTTTGTCTTTTGTGGGCTATGTTAAAGAGAGATTGAATATTCTCAAGTGATTTTAAATGAGCATCAATCATGCCGATGATTCCTTTTCTAACCCAATCAGCTAAAATATCATCGCTTAGAGCATTTAGCTTTTCTCTGCTTACTACTTTAAAACCGTTTACCAAAACCTTCTTCTCATCACCCTCGCCAACCGAAATCTCTCTGTCTTCAAGGACACCGCTCTGTGAAATAATTTTAGCAACATTTTGAGTAACGCTCATCTGGGTATCGTAAGATGTCAAGAAGTTTATAGCGTGCTCCAATACCTCTGTTTTTTCGCCATCTTTTTTAAAGAGCTGTTTGCCTTTTGATTTTGAAAAGAGCGGAGAGTCCTCATCTATAAGAATTACCTTTTGGTTTGGATTCTCTTTCGTGCTTGCCAAAGAGAACGGATATTTTCTCAAGTATGACGGAACGTACGAAGTTACCCATTTTCCATTTGCGTCTATGCCCAAAGAGTCGCCTCCAAGTGAAACAAGAGCTACTAAAGAGGGATTTTCATCTGTCGTAAAGACAACCGGAAAAACTGCACCCACTTGTGCTACTTCATTTGCTAAAACAGGGATATGCGTAACTGATTTTGCAAAGTTTAGGTCCGTTAAAGAGTTAATCTTTAACTCTTTATGCTTCTCTTTATCTAAAATAACTAAATTTTTATACATCTTTTTTCCTTTTATGATTTGTTCTTTTTTTGGGCGGCCTCTATCTTTTAGCAACAGAGACATTCCTACTATTTTTTCAAGATTTTTTATATACTCTAAACTGCCCGTAACATTCTGCTTCTCCAAACATTCAATTATAAACTCAGTTTTTTTCTCATCTGCTTTGGCATTATAAAAAGATGAGTAGCTCTGCACTCTTTGCTCATCCGTAAATCCAAGCTTTTTATACAAACTATGAAAAGAGACAATACCATCTTTTTTGTTGTATAGATTTTTTCCCGCACTGCTAAATGTATGCTCTTTTGGTGCGATCTTCTCTATGTAAACCATAATATCAAAAAGAAATTTAGCGTTTTCTACAAGTGAAGATTTGAATCTCCCCTCCCATATAGTTCCGCTTCTTTCATACTTTTTGTTAAAATAAGCCACATACTTTCTGCCCAAACTCTGCATAAATTTAGATAAAGCATCTTCATGAGAAGGAGTTGCCAAAAACTCGAAAAAATGCGGCATCAAAACATAGGCATGGATGGCTAAATCATGACTCTTGACGCACTCTTGCAAAATTGCCCTAAATGCTTCATAGTCTGATTTATCTTGAAATATCGCAAGCTCATTTACGCTTTTTAGTATTACATGCTGGGAAGAGTCCTTAACAAAAATCCTAACTTTTCGCGCCAAATCTATTCCTTAACTTACTTTCAAATTGAATTGTAGGAGAAAATAACTTAAGTCTCTATTAAAATAACTCTGACACTATTTATTGTTATTTTAATTGGTGCCATAGTTGTTTACTAAAAATAGTGCGATATCCCCCACCTGATGTTAGGTACGGCTGCTTTTATAACTTTAAATATTTGCTGCAACATAAAACTGTCCAAATTAGCCCTTGCCACTATGTTTTTAGAGCTTAATGTCAAAAGAGTCTGTTTTGAATCTTTATTAAATGAGAAATTTACTTCCAGCAGAAGCTCTTCACTCGTTCGCAATAAATCGAGATTGACACTGTCCGTTTTTGATACTGCTTTGTTTTGTGTGTTATTATTTATATCTGCTTGTGTTTGGCTTGCTATTTTAAAATCTACAACACCGTAATGGTTTGTCATAAACTCTTCTGCCGTAGGAATTAAGTTTAATATAAAATTTCTTGTTATCATGAAGTCAACTCTATTATGAATATCTTGGTAGTTAATGGCAACTCTTATTCTGTCTTCTAGCTCATCGTAGAGCGGCGTAAATGTGTTTGCTGTAATTTCTCTTTTCATGAGGCGAATTGTACATAAAATCAGTTTTACTAAAGGTTAATAAGATAAAATTGCACTCTATTTTTCGCCGACATAGCTCAGTTGGCTAGAGCAGCTGATTTGTAATCAGCAGGCCCGGGGTTCAAATCCTCGTGTCGGCACCACTTATTTCTTTCTTAAATTAACAAACTTCATAAAAAATTTCTAAAATTAAATTGTAAAACTTGATTTTAATTAATAATTATTTATTAATATTTTATCATAAATTTTCTATTATCTTTTTAGTGCTATCATTGAAAGTTATTTAAATTAGTTACAGGATATTAGCATGGCAAATGGAACATTTTACTCAGCTTTAGTGAGATTGTATCACGCAAGTTTTGACAGAGAATCGGATGTGGCTGGTGTTGGTTATTGGACATCTCAACTAGCTAGTGGTGCATTAACTTTTTCTGAAGTTGCTGACCAATTTATGGAATCAGAGGAGTTTACTTCACTTTATGGTGATGATGTAAGTGATGAAGAGTTTGTATCTCTTTTGTACTCTAACGTACTTAAAAGAGAGCCTGATGAGGATGGGCTTACTTATTGGCTTGATACACTTGAAAATGGTGGGCTTAGGAGAGATGTACTTCTTAATTTTTCAGACTCCGATGAGCATGTACAAAGCACCGAAGCAGAGTATGCCGATGAGCTTGATGAAGCAGAGCAAATAGAAATAGAACTTGAACAGAATGACTTGGACGATGACTTGAACGACGACTTGGACGATGACTCTGATGATGACTTGAACGACGACTTGGACGATGACTTAAACGACGACTTGGACGATGACTTGAACGACGACTTGGACGATGACTCTGATGATTCTGATGATTCTGATGATTCTGATGATTCTGATGATTCTGATGATTCTGATGATTCTGATGATTCTGATGATTCTGATGATTCTGATGATTCTGATGCTTCTG
>JBAZIE010000028.1:0-34027 GCA_041652055.1 Sulfurimonas sp.
AAAAAGCATCCTAAATGGGTATAATTGCGCAATTATAACTAAAGAGAGAAGAATATATGCTAAAACTGGCTGTTTTTGATTTCGATTCTACGCTTATGGACGGCGAGACGATAGATTTTTTTGCAGAAGAACTGGGTATTGGTGAGCAGGTTAGTAAAATCACCGAAGCTGCAATGAGCGGCGAGCTTGATTTTTTTGAGTCACTTCAACAGAGAGTAGGGCTTTTGAAGGGGCTAGAGTATAGCATAGTTGAGAGAATCAGCCAAAACCTGCCATATATGAAGGGCGCGAAAGAGACAATCGCCGAGCTAAAGAGCAGAGGTATGAAAGTGGTCTGTTTTAGCGGCGGATTTAGAAGTGCAACCGGATATGCAAAAAATATTTTAGGTTATGATGCCGATTTCTCAAATGTACTACACCACAAAAACCAGATACTTACCGGTCTTGTCGGTGGAGATATGATGTTTAACTACTCTAAAGGCGACATGTTGGTTCGCTTGCAGGGTTTATTGGGTGTTAGTGAGAGTGAAACATTAGTGTGCGGAGATGGAGCAAATGACCTCTCGATGTTTGCTCATGCTGGGACAAGAGTCGCTTTTTGTGCAAGAGAAATTTTACGCAAAGAAGCAAATATAATAGTCGAAACAAAAGACTTAACACAAATATTAGGAAAAATTTAATGTTAGAAAACAGTATCTGGAGACAGTATAACAGCGAGAATAGTTTTAGAGAGTTATTGGCAAAATTTTGTAAATTAAATGAAATAGATTTGATAGAAGAGGACAAAACTTTATATAATGCGCTTAAAGCAAAATTAACAAAAAAAGAGTTGAAGCTTTTTGCAATGGATAGCGCAAATTTGGGCGATGATAAAATAAAATCTGAATTTTCATGTAACGATGAGGAGCTTGAAAAAGCTAAATTTAAACTCTATAAAAAGCTAAAACAAGACAAAGTACGTCTAAGCTTTAGAGCAAACGGCTCTGAAGATTTTAGCGACTAAAGAGGTTGCTATTTAGATAAAATAATCTTGAAGGAGACCCTTCTTGATTTTTCTTTATCTTCCTCTTTATCAACCACCACTTTTTTTGAAAAACTAAGACCGCTTCCTTTTACTACTTCGCTAAGCCATTTTTTTCTATTGTCATTTTGGTTGTTAAAAATATAACTAAGTGTTGAGAACGAGCGCTTCATGGATAGCTCTTCATTGTTGAGGTATCTTTGTGAAAAGTCCACACTCCCCCATTCGCTTGATGTGTGACCGCTTATCTCAAGCGTCTCAACCAGCTCTCTGTAGTTGTCTAAAAAAGTAAATAGTTTGGCGCTAAATTTTTGTAAAAATAGTTTTTGCTCATCATGGAGTACGAATTGTCCAACTTTAAAGTACAGGTTTTCATCTATAAGATGGATGCTCAAATCCTCTTTTATAGCGATTTTTTTCGCATTTATCTCATCTTTAAAAAGTTCAAGTAGTTTGGCGTAAAAGCTTGTTGACTTGTGCGATATTTGAGCCATTGACAAATCTCTGTTAAGCTTTACAATCCACATGTTTGTCTCTTGTGAATCAATATTTGTATAAACTCCAACAACGCCTATTTGTGAGTTATGGAGTATGCTAAGTGCATTAAAAGTGTCATGCTCATCCGAACCGTAGTGCTCTTGAGCAAGCATGGTAAATTTGCTATCAAGCAACATGGCAAGCCCGTCTGTGTTGTAGCTGTCTTGAACATACCCAACACCTACTATTTTACCGTCCGATGACTCTTTTATATCTTTAAGAGCGCTCGCATAGGTCGTATGGATGGTTTTATCTAAGAGAAGATTTTTTTGCAAATCGATTTTTAAGAGTCTGATTTGCTCTTTATTCATCTCATCTTTTTGCGAGAGTGATATAGCAAAATTGCCATCTCTTAGCTTAATGATTTTGTAGGCAGTTGCATCTCTGTCGCTTTTATACTCTTCATGCCATACCTTATCGCCGTTTTGAGTAACTCTCATAATGGCTATATTTTTTGATTGGCCACTATTTGTTTGGCTTAGTACGATGATTGAACCATCGCTTGCTTCAGCGGCATCAACCCCGATATCATCATGGCTTGAGCCGTATCTTTTACTCCATAATAGCTCTGCATTGCTTGAAAATCTAGCCAAAAAGATATCGTTTAACCCAAGCCCGTTGTTAAAGAGGTTTAGGCTGTTGGACTTTGAAGTGGCTGATGTGCCGATTGTTAAAATACCGCCATCGCGAAGCGCGACAATCTTGTTCATTTTATCTTGGTTTGGAGTTCCGAAGATTTTATGAGAGAGCGTGTTCGCGTTTGAGTCTAACTTTAGGATAACCATTGAGCCATCAAGTGTGTGACCGCCTACAAGATAACCGTTTTGCGGAGTTTTTGCTACACCTACCGCTTCACTGAAGTTTGGCATATTTACGGATTTTCTAAGTTTGATATCCGCTGTTTCATCAACTTTTACCAGATGCATCAGTGTATCCTGAGCATTTCTTAGAGAAGATAGGTAATCAAAAGCATTTGTATATACGGCGTCAGGTTTTGAGGCGTTCTCATTGTAGGTTTTTAGAAATCCAACAGCACTTATGGAGCGGTCGTAATCCTGCGTTACATCAAGCAGAGCATTGTTGAAAGGTTCGTCTATTACAATAGAAAAGTCGCTCTGTTTTGCCAAAAGAGAGAGTGCTAGAAATATAATGGATAGAATATGGCGCATATTACTACTTTTTTACTCTACATGTAGCAATAAATATTCCTTTTTTTTATGCTGTTTTTTTAAAAAAAAAAGAAAACGCACAAAAGTGCGTGTGACACCTATTTTTAAGCTAAATATTACCTATTTCTTCACTAACTATTTGTCTTAACTTGTCAGTTAAAATATTATCTTGTTCAGTTTTGGAATAAATTGTAACTAGATACAAAGTATCATCTGTTTTATAATAAGTTATAACTCTAAATCCTCCACTTTTTCCGGTTGGAATAGAAGAATTTGGAATTCTTACTTTAAAAATATTTTCACCTAAATTTATTCCTAATTCTGGATTTGAAGATAGTTCATCTATAAATTTAACTAAATCATTTTTGATTTTAGGAAATTTCTTTTTTAGGTTTTTAACATCTTTTTCAAATCTAGGGATAGTATCTATTTTAAAGTTCATTCAAAAACTCTTCAACAGATCTTGAGTTTAGTTTTCCTTGTTTTATAAGGTTTATTTCATTTAATCCATCTTTGAAGTTATTTATGATTTCATCATCTGCAGTATCAAGTTTTATAACCTCCACACCATCATTTTTAAAATGTTCTAACATCCATAAAACTTTTTGCGCTATTGTTTCATTTTCAAAATTTACTGCTACTTGCATTTTAATATCCTGCTGTTATTACTTTGGGAATATATTATCTTAAATGATATGAAGCTTAGTTTAAGTTGTAAATTTAATAAACTACTGCGACAGAGGTTTAACTTCCATATATAGCAAAAAATATTCCTTTTTTTGGCAAAAGCATTGTGCATACATATATGGTGCATTATTTTTTAACATCTTTATGTTTTCTTGATGTCTTTTTGCTTATAATCAAGGACTTTTTGAATTTATGTAACATTGAAAAATGTTTTTACAAAAATACTAAAAAATTGTATAATATTGTAAAGACAAAGAAGTTGTAGATGAAAAGAGCGGTTAATTTAAGACTAGATGAGAGCGTGATTATTGTTTTAAATCAATTAAGTAACGAACTGCATACTACTAAAACAGATGTCATAGAAAAAGCCATAGAGTTTTTTTCTAAAGAAAATCGCCTCAAACAAAACGAACTGGATATAAAGAAGCCTTATTTATTTTAGAAATATTTGATGTTTTTTTCAGATTTTATGATGAAAAATTTTATAATTTTAAACATTTAGGTGATTATGAATTTCTATATGAAATTATTTCAAGTAGGATATTAGATAGTCAAATATATAAATAAGCTAGTTAATAATTGGGTATAATTTTCACAAGAGTTGGGGTAATCGTAAGTAAGAGTATTGTTCTCTTTGCCAACTCTTCTATTTTTTTGCTATTAATCATACAATTTTAATATTTCTACTCCCGATAAAATTTATAAAGGAGAAAATTATATATGAAAACTTTACCAAAATTTAAAGAACAAAACGAAGAGATGGCGTTTTGGGAAAAAAACGATGTGACTGATTTTTTTGATGTAAAAAGTGCGAAGATTGTACGCGTTAGCAATCTTAAAAAAAGTACCAAAACTATATCGCTAAGACTTCCTGAGGATATGCTTGAGACCATAAAAGTAAGAGCAAATGCGCTAGATGTTCCTTACCAGTCGTTTATTAAAATGCTACTTCAAAAAGAGTTGTCAATATCTTGAACAAGCGGCTTTTGCAAATTTAAAGGAACTTCATATTGAAATAATTGATAGGTCTAATATGATGGATTATTTTGGGAGTTTGGAGTGATTGTAGTATAGAATTTACATATTAAGATTAGAAAACAAGCCCCTTTTTAGGGGCTTAAGTAAACCTATTTAAGGTTCTCGAATGGTGCAGTTACAACTGTTTTTCTAGTTACTGTGTATGGAACTAATGCAGCAGCACGAGCTCTTTTGATAACTGTAGCAATCATGTCTTGGTGACGTTTACAGTTTCCTGTTAAACGGCGAGGCATGATTTTATATCTCTCTGATAGTGAGAAGCGAAGAGCTCCTACATCTTTATAATCCATGAAGTCAACTTTTGCTTCACAATATTTACAAAATCTTTTTTTGTACTTTCTTCTTTCTGCCATGTTATTTCCTTTTGTTATCTATTTGCTAAAACGGAATTTCATCTTCATCAATGTCGATTACGGGAATAGAGTTGCTGCTAGGCATCTGTTGCGCGCTTGGCTTTTGATAGCTTTGCGCTTTCTGTGGCTGATAACTAGGCTGCTGATAATCTTGCGGAGCGGAGTGACCTTGTTGGACAGGATATTCATCCGCCCCACCTTGGTTACCGCCTTTAGAGTCTAACATCTGCATAGTTTCTACAACAACAGAGTGCTTTGAGCGCTTCTGTCCGTTTTGATCTACCCATTGATCAAAGTTAAGTCTACCCTCTACTAGGATTTTACTCCCACGTCTTAGGTATTGGTTGGCAATCTCTGCGCTTCTTGCAAAGAATGTAATATCAACAAAACATACTTCCTCTTTTTTTTCTCCGTTTACGGTGAACTTTCGGCTTGTCGCTATAGCAGTATTTGCTATCGCCATTCCGCCTTGAGAGTATCTAAGTTCAATATCTCTAGTTAGATTTCCAACCAAAATAACTTTGTTATACATGAATTTTCCTTGTTTGTTTAGGCGTTAGCCAATTACTCTGCCGTTTTTATAGGGCTTATTCTTCGTCGTCCGCTTCTTCAAGAGCTGCAGGTATTACAACCTCTTCAACTTTTGCTTCGCCAGCAGGCATAGAAGCTTTCTTATTAGCTTTTTGAACTAACTGATTCCAAGCAATTACTTCACGGTTTGTGTCATATTTGATAGTCACAAAACGAAGAAGATCTTCATTGATACGGAAACGTCTCTCAATTTCGCTGATTGCTGAAGGAGCAACTGAATAATAAATAACGTGGAAATAACCACGCTCGCTTTTTCCTAGTGGGTATGCAAGTTTTCTCATGCCCATAGCATCTCTTGCAGCAATTTCGCCGCCGTTAGAAGTGATAACTTCTTCGATAGAAGAAATCGTAGATTGAATCTCTTCTGCCGTTAGTGTTGGTTTTACGATTACTAAGTTTTCGTAATTTCTCATAGAGTATAATCTCCCTTTGGTATTTTGCCCATCATTGAATGATATATGGCGTTTGTTTCCCTTTCGGATGTATATATATCAAAAATAAATTCGATACAAAGAGAAAGGAACGCGGGATTTTATCTAATCTATGCTTAAAGGCTAATAATAAATTTTTATGAAAATCAAAGCAAAGAAGATAGAGCTAAAAATATGTCAATATGCAATAGATATTAACTATTTTATTTTTTTAGGATATAGTTTTACCAATAAAAAATGGAGAAAATATGTCAAAAAGAAAAAAACCGGTTACCAAAAAGCACTCAAATGTTTTAGGAAGTATTGCTTGGATTTTGACTTTTATCGTGGTTGTTCTAGTCTCTGTTACGGCGGGTTATTATATAGGGTATGACGATGCAAAAGATAAAATAGTAAAAAAAGAGCGCTCAATGGAGCAAAAAAGATTGGCTATGGTCAAAAAGCTAGAGGATGAAAAAGCCAAAAAGGATGAACAAAGCGTCAGCAGCAGACTAAAAGAGGTGCTAAAAAAAGAGAGCAAGTCAATTGAAGAGAGCAAGCCTTCTGCTCAAACAAAGCTGCCCGAAGTTGACGTAGAACCGGTAGGCGAGTATGAGGATGCTTCGCATGAGGTTGAAGATGCCGCTCTTGCTATAGCGCCAAAACGTGAGATTGTAAAAACTTCTGCTAGGCCAAAACTTGCAATTATCATAGACGATGTCAGTGTAAAATCACACGTAAACGCTATTAAAGGGCTTAACCTGCCGATAACAATGTCATTTTTGCCGCCGAGCAAATCTAGACCAAATTCTCATACTTTAGCAGCAAAAGAGAGTTTTTATATGGTGCATCTACCGATGGAGGCTCAAAATTTTGCAAGAGAAGAGCCGTTTACTTTAAAAATCGGCGACTCTCAAGAGAAAATTTCCCAAAGAATAGCCGAGCTTAAAAAGCTATTTCCAAAAGTAGGATTTATAAATAACCATACGGGAAGCAAATTTACGGCTGACGAATCAGCCATGAACAAGCTTCTATTTTCGCTAAAGAGCCAAAATATAGTCTTTATAGACAGCAGAACAACGGCTGATTCAAAGGTGCAAAAAGTATCTAAAAAATATGGACTAAACTATATAGGCAGAGATATCTTTTTGGACCATAAAATGGATAAACTCTATATAAAAGCTCAAATAAAAAAGGCTATAGAAGTAGCAAAGTCACATGGAAGCGCAATTGCAATTGGGCACCCGCATGCCAATACTATTTTGGCAATCAACGAGTCAAAAGCGCTCTTTGTGGATGTTGAGCTTGTTTTGGTAGATAAGCTTTAGAAAAAAATGGGTCTCTTTAGCTACGAAATTCCGGAACTCTTAGCCATGAAGAGCTATCCAAAACAGATCTTTTATGATGGAAACAGCGAGCTGCTAAAGAGAAGAAAAGTCTCAATTGTCGGAAGCAGAAAACCGACAACTTACTCACGCACATATACTCAAAAAATAGCATCACTTTTGGCAAAAGAGGACGTGTGTGTTGTCAGCGGCGGTGCTATCGGTATTGATGCCGTTGCTCACTATGGAGCTGGAGCTTCAAACACGATTGCCGTGTTGCCCTGCGCCATTGATGTGCGCTATCCCGCGATAAATAAAAATCTCTTAAACGACATACAAAAGAGCGGACTTTTACTAAGCCAGTTTGAAGAGGGATTTTGTGCGACTTCTTGGAGTTTTGTAGTTCGCAATGAGCTTGTCGTGGCACTTGGCGAGGTTTTGATAGTCGGTGAAGCGGAGATAGATAGCGGAACCATGAGAAGTGTTGAGTTTGCTCTAAAGATGGGCAAGAAAATTTTTGTGCTTCCTCAGCGTCTTGGCGAGAGCGGCGGCACAAGCAGACTCTTAAAAGAGGGCAGAGCAGAGACCATTTATGATATAGAAGAGTTTGTTTCAAGATTCTCTACATGTGTGAGTATTCAACCAAAAAATGAAGATGAATTTGTCCTATATTGCGCTACAAATCCTACCTATGATGAAGCAGTCGCTAAGTTCCCTCAAAGAGTTTTTGAAGCTGAACTTAGCGGAGATATCAAAGTAGTAAACGGCAGAGTTGTAAAATTATAGTATTAGCATAGCATCGCCGTAAGAGTAGAATCTATACTCTTCTTCAATGGCTATTTTGTAGAGCTCCATAGCTTTTTCCAAGCCCGTAAAAGAGGCTACTAGCATAAGAAGCGTTGATTTTGGCAGGTGGAAATTTGTAAGAATATGATTTACTCTTACGGGCTTGTTATTTGGGTGTAAAAATAGATTTGCTTCTCCGCTTTGAATCTTTTTTCTCGCATAAAACTCTATGGTTCTTGTGGATGTGGTTCCGACGCAAAGGAGAGGAATTTGTGAGTCAAGAAGTTTTTTTGCCGCGTCAGAGATATTGAAATATTCTGAGTGCATTGGATGTTCGGTTATAATCTCGCACTCGACGGGCTTAAATGTTCCGCTGCCAACATGTAGGGTTACGTAGGCGTGCGAAAAGTTATTGCAAACTCTTTCATGCTGCTCTTTTGTAAAATGTAGAGATGCCGTGGGGGCCGCAACAGCACCCTCTTTTTCGGCAAATACGCTTTGGTATTCGTTCTCATCCTCTTTGTTGTCATCTCTTTGAATGTAGGGCGGGAGCGGAACGTGGCCGATTTTATCTATGATAGGCAGCAACTCTTCAAAACGTAGCCGAGTTGCATTTTGGTGAAAATTTACAACTCGGCTTCCGTCCTCATGCAGCTCTTTTACAACAGCTACTAGATTTTCATCTTCATCAGTAAAGAAAATTTCACTGCCTATTTTTACTTTGCCTCTGATATAAACATTGACGTCATACGCATTTAGGGCTCTGTTTATCAGAAGCTCTATTTTCCCGCCACTCTCTTTTTTCCCAAACAGTCTGGCTTTTATAACTTTTGTATCGTTAAATATTAGCGCACAATCTTTTGGGATAAATTTTTCAAAATCTGAAAATATAACATGTGAAATCTCATCTGTTTTTCTATTGTAAACAAGAAGTTTTGCGCTGTCTCTGGGGTTTGCGGGGTAAGTTGCTATGAGCTCTTTTGGGAGTAAAAAGTCATAGCTGGAGGTGAGCAGCTCATTGCCGCTCATGTTAGTTCTCTAATTTTTTGATTTCGTTTTCACTCTCATCTTCTTGCGTATCATCCTCTTCTTCTTCTAGCGAAGCGGGATTTACGGCTCTAACTATTAAGATAGAGACTCCATAAAGAAGAACAAGCGGCACAGCCATAAGAAGCTGGGTTAAGACGTCAGGAGGAGTAAGAAGCGCTGCTACTATAAAAATAAGTACAACCGCATATCTAAAAAACTCTATCATCTGTCTGTCGTTAACCATGCCAAGGAGCGCTAAAAAGTAGGCAAAAACAGGGAGCTCAAAAGCTATCCCGAATCCAAACATTATTTTCGTAAAGAAACCTACATAGTCCTCTATATTGATTAGCGGAGTAAATTTAAAACTACCAAATGCAATAAGAAAGTCAAAACCAAAGGGGGTAACGACATAGTATGCGAAAAGTACACCGATAGCAAACATGCCTGTTCCGCCGAGGATAAATGGAAGAACCATCTTCTTCTCGTTTGCGTAGAGCGCAGGAGCAACAAATGCCCATATTTGTGCCAATATAATTGGAAGTGCACCAAGAATTGCCGCAAAAAAGGAGACTTTTAAAGCGACAAAAAACGCCCCGCCTACCTGATTTGTAGTAACCATACCATCAGCTGCATGAACTGAGACTTTTCCAACTTCAATAAGTGCAGAGTTTAGAGGTGCAACAATCCATGCCAAAATCGGCTCATGGAAGTAAAACATAACAAAAAACATAACAATAAGGCTGCCGACAGATATGGCGAGCCTTTTTCTTAACTCTATTAAGTGCGGTTTTATCTCATCAAACATTTGTGCTATCTTCTTTTTTCTTTGGGAGTGTTACTTCTTCAGGCTTGCTTTGAGGTTGGCTTGTCTGCTTTGGTCCCTCAAACAACTCCTCATAAGAGAAGGAGTCATCCTCAAGCGTTGTAAGTTTTGCAGCCATTTTTTTGATGTCCGTAGCGCTCTTTACCTCTTCGGTTGCATCAAGAAGCCCCTTTTTGTACGCCAAAGCCTCTTCTTTCATGCTTTTGACATTCATCTCTTCTTCTATCGTATTTTTCATAGTGCTTATAGTGTTTTTAGTGTTTCTAAAAAACTTAGCTATCTGAACCATAGTATCAGGCAGTTTATCAGGACCGAGAAACAAGATAGCGATAATAGCAATAACAACTATTTCAGTAAAACCCATACCAAACATAAAAAGTCCTCAAATTATAATGAAGAGTGATTCTAACTAAAAAATAATTAATCTATGATATAAAAAGTGCAATTTCATCTGCTAAAAGATAGTCATTGTTATAAAAAGTATCATTTTTAATTATTAATTTTTTTTCTTGAACCAAAAGGGTGGCTTTTTTAAGCTCATCTATATTTAAAATTGTTTTAGACACACCGACACAAGAACGTAATCCTAAAAATATCTGCTCCATCTTTTTATCCTCTGTAGTAAGATGCTCTGTTTTTATCTCAAGCGGGTTTTTTATGTACTCTTCAACACTGTTTGTTGGATAATATCTCTCTAAACCCAGCTTGCCGACGGCTCCGCTTCCAAGCCCTATGTAATCTTTATACTCCCAGTATCCGAGATTGTGCCTGCTTCTATAAGAGCCGAAATTGCTTATCTCATATTGCTCAAATCCAAAGTCGGCTATCTCTTTAAAAAGCCATGAAGTGAGCGATATTTTCTCTTTTGACATGTGTGGTTTTTTTTCAAAGGGCGTACCCTCCTCTATGGTCAGTGCGTAAGCGCTCAGATGATTTATAGGCAGAGAAAAGGCTGTTTTTAAGTCATTCGCCAAAAGCTCTTTTGTGTCGCCGAGTGTCGCATATATCAAATCAAGCGAGATATTTTCAAATCCTGTTTTTTTCGCATTTAAAATCGCCTCTTTTGCATCATCGACGTTATGGGCGCGGTTAAGAACTTTGAGTTTTTTTTCATCAAAGCTCTGCACACCAAAACTAATGCGATTTACTCCAAGCTTGTGCATCCCTTGAAGCCATTCGTAGCTTGCGCTATTTGGGTTTGCTTCGCTTGTTATCTCTATATTTTCGCCAAGATATGGTTTTAACATCTCAAAGAGTTTTTCATAGAGTTTGGGTGTTACGGTTGAGGGTGTTCCGCCGCCGATAAAGAGTGTTTCAATATCTTTTTGCCCAACCTTGAATCTTTCAAGTTCAAACTCAAGTTGCGTGCAAAGCGCCTCCATGTATCCCTCCCTTAGATGAAACTTGTCAACGTATGAGTTAAATGCGCAGTATGAACATTTGGAGTCGCAAAAAGGAATATGGATATAAAGTAACAAGTTCGCCCTCCTGAGGTTAAGAGTGGAATTATAACTTTATTTCTCTTTTTACGCCAAAGAGATTAATCTTCATTAAAGCAATATGTGATAAAGTTATGTCAATTTTTTTTATGCCAAAGGCTTTTCGTTGTTTAATTATTTAGATAAAGTTCAAGATTGTGTAGCAGAACTTCAAGAGTTATATAAAAGTAGCGATAAAGAGCAAAAAATCATTATAGCTTCTTATCTAGAAAACATTTTAAACTCAAAAGAGCTTCCATTTAACTCTTTAAATTCAAGTAAAGTCGAAAAAATAACTAACTTGCCAAACAGAGAAGCCCTTATGATGGAGATTGCCTCTTTAAAAAATGAAGCGATGCTCATCATACTGCACATGAACCAGATAGAGGCCATAAAACAGCTCTATGGCTTTGAAACTACTAAAAAAGTGATTGTTGATAAGAGTGAGAAATTAGGCCAAATAATCAAAAAAGCTGAAGCGACTCTCTATAGTGTAAATCTTCAAAAATTTGCCATTTTGGTAAAAGAGAGAACGCTTTTTGACAAATACCTCTCCATTTTACAGTTTTCAATCTTTAACAATATGGAGAACTGCAGATACTGTACTGATGATGGCGAGGATATCATAACTGACTTTACGGCGGGAGTTGCGTATGGCATGGAGCATCTTCACCACACCGCAAATGTCGCGCTTCAAGAGGCGATGATATCAAAAGAGAACTATAAAATATATGACAACGTTCCAAAATGCACGATAGCAAAAAAGATGACGCTAAATAAGCACAAAGTTTATAAAGATGCTCTGCATGAGGGTTATGTTGTTCCATTTTTTCAGCCGATAGTCGATGCAAAAGATAACTCTGTTATGAAGTATGAGGCACTTGCAAGGCTTCTTCTTCCTGATGGCACGATTGTTGCACCCTACCATTTTTTAAACGTGGCGCTTGAGGATAAAACTTTTGAGTTTTTTACTAGACAGATGATGCAAAAAGTTTTCAATATCTATAGCACAACATCCGCAGAGATATCTATGAATCTGACATATGAAAATATAAAATCCAAAACAATGCTCGAGTATATAAAAAATAGGCTTGAGAAGTACGGTGGAGAGAGAATCACTTTTGAAATCGTAGAAACCGAAGAGATTGAGGATTATGGTGTAGTTGAGAATTTTATTTTGATGATAAAAGAGTATGGATGTAAAATATCTATAGATGATTTTGGCTCAGGATACTCAAATTTTACAAACCTTATAAAATTAAATATCGATTTTATCAAGATTGACGGACTTCTTATAACAAAACTGCTTAGCGATGAGAAAGCCAGGCTGATGGTTCAGGGATTGATTCATTTTGCAAAAAATATAAAAGTAAAAACGATTGCGGAGTTTGTAAGTTCAAAAGAGCTCTCGGAGTGCGTTAAAGGGCTCGGTGTGGATTATATTCAAGGCTACTACCACGGAGAGCCAAAAGACGCTAAATTTTATAACCTCTTATAAACTTAGCGTGATCTCTGCTATTTATCTCGAAAAACTAGATTGTTGCACTTGTCATTGCGAGGCTTTAGCCGTGGCAATCTCAATGACAAAGTTCAGTCTAACTGCGAGACTTCAAAGAAGTCGTGGCAGTCCAAAGGCAAATCCTACTTAGACAAACTGCTTAATGTATGGATAATCTCATCCATTTTGGTGCTGATTAGACTAATCTCATCTGAGATATCGTTAACTTCGCTCGCATTTCTGTTAAGCGCGTCTGAACTCTCAGAAATTGACTGGATAAGAACATTGGTAGTTGCAGATGTTTCTGCAAGGCTCTTTTGTGTTCTCTCGGCAAGTTTACGCACTTCATCCGCAACAACCGCAAAACCGCGTCCATGTTCACCCGCACGTGCCGCTTCAATAGCTGCATTAAGGGCTAGTAGATTTGTCTGCTCCGCTATGTCGCCTATTGTTGCAAGAATAGCTTTAGTCTCATGGGCATTTGATACAAGAGTTTGAAGATTCTCAACCATATCGTCCTCTTTTTGTGAAACATGGTGGATTCTGTTTACAGTATCGTTAATCATCTCTTTTAACTCTTTGATTGTAGAGTTTGTGATTGTAGAGATTGTATCATTTAGTTTTTTTGAAGATTCAACTATTTGATCTTGACTCTCTCTATTTTTTTGCTCCATATCGCTAAGTGCTTGTCCAAGAGTGTTTATGTTTGTAAGAAGTTCCGCCATCTTAGCCTCTACTTTAATCTCGCTTCTTGTTTCAAACGACCCCTCTGAAAACTTTTTCAGTGTCGCTATTGCATTGTCAAGATTTTTTTCAGAAGCGTTTAACATATTGTTTAGAGAATTTCTTAAAACATGCACATAAGGAGTCTTTGAGTCAGAAGCAATTCTGCATGAGTAGTGACCCTTTGCAACTTTATCAGTTAAGAGAACCATCTCGCCGGCAACTCTTGTGTCATCTAAAACGGAATTTTGATACGTTGTAACGATTTTGTTGAAGTTTATCTCGGCTTCATCGGTACTGTTTTCATCTATATTGATTTTGTTTCTTTTAAACTCCATCATCTCGATGAGCTCTAATCTTTTTTGATTCAGGTCTTGAGATTTTTTGCCGCTGCTTTGCATATTAAGAGCAAAAGTAGCAATAAGTGCCACAACAGCCAAAGATGCATGTACCGCGGTTAAATCAGTTAAAAATAGAGAGCCTATCAGAAGTGCGAACGCAAGAACTGTTATCGTGTTTTTTAAAGTATTGTTCATCTTTTATCCCTATCTTAATGTTTTGTAGAGCTCTTCAGCCGCTTTTATCTCTTCAGGTGAAGCTTTTCTTCTGCATGAGAGATACGTTTGCGCTTGCCTTGCTTCGTCATACATCGGATAAACAGTCGCATAAACCCAATAAAATCCGCCGTCTTTAATGCTGTTTTTTACATAACCGGTCCAAACTTTCTTGTTTTTTACGGTTTCCCATAAATCTTTAAATGCCGCTTTTGGCATATCTTTGTGACGAACTACATTATGAGGTTTACCGACTAACTCTTCGAGAGTATATCCGGCAACTTTACAAAAGTCATCATTGGCAAAAAGTATAATACCCTTTGCGTCAGTCTGAGAAACTAGAAAATCATCACTTTTTAGGACGTACTCTTTCATTATAATCTCTTTTTTTAAAATTTGTCAGAATTGTAACATATAAAAACGAACGTTCGACGCCAAATTAGCTTAGATTAATAGCAACTTTTGTATAATCCCACTCAAATTATGACAAGTGAAGCTATGAGCAAAAAAGATTTATATCGCCCAAATGTCGCCATGATTATTGTCTCAAGCTCTTACCCGGAAGCAAAAGAGATTTTTTTGGCGCAGAGAAATGACATGAGTGACGTATGGCAGTTCCCACAAGGCGGGATAGACGAGGGCGAAGAGGTCAAAGAGGCTCTTTTTCGTGAACTTTTAGAGGAGATTGGCACTGATAGGGTAGAGGTGATAGCGGAGTTTCCAAAGTGGATATCTTACGATTTTCCTCCGAGAATCGCCGAGACCATGAAGCCTTTCATTGGACAGACACAGAGATATTTTTTGGTTAAACTGCATGAAGAAGCGACGATAAATATTAACACGCATGAGCCTGAGTTTAGCGACTACAAGTTCGTAACTGCCGATGAAGCATTAAATTTAAGCGCTAGTTTTAAAAAAGATGTTTATAAGAGTGTGATAAATTATTTCAAAGAAGAGGGATTATTGTAGATGTTGATAGTTCAAAAATTTGGTGGAACAAGCGTCGGTGATTTAGACCGCATACAAAATGTGGCAAATCGTGTAGCCAAAACAAAAAAAGAGGGGCATGATGTTGTTGTGGTTGTTTCAGCTATGAGCGGGGAGACAAATAAGCTTGTTGCTTACGCAGAGCATTTCTCAAAAAACCCTGCACGCGCAGAGGTAGATATGCTTCTAAGTTCTGGAGAGAGAGTAACTGCCTCTCTTTTGGCTATAGCACTTAGTGAGATGGGCATTCCTGCTGTATCAATGACGGGAAGAAAAGCCGGAATTGTAACTGACAATATCCACACAAAAGCACGCATTGAAGAGATAAATCCAGCGGCTATGCAAGAGGCTATAAAAGAGGGCAAAATAGTTGTAGTTGCAGGCTTTCAAGGCGTATCGCAAGATGGAAATGTAACTACTCTTGGGCGCGGAGGAAGCGACCTCTCTGCTGTTGCAGTAGCAGGAGCATTAAGGGCTGATTTGTGCGAGATATATACGGATGTCAGCGGTATTTTTACAACCGACCCTAGAATCGAGCCAAAAGCAAAAAAACTTGAACACATCTCTTATGATGAGATGCTAGAGTTGGCATCTTTGGGTGCTAAAGTGCTTCAAAACCGCTCTGTAGAGTTGGCAAAAAAATTAAACGTAAATCTCGTAACAAGAACAAGCTTCTCGGACGAAGAGGGGACATTAATAACTAAGGAAGAAAATATCATGGAAAAACCGTTAGTAAGTGGAATTGCATTAGACAAAAATCAGGCTCGCGTCTCATTGGTTGGCGTAAAAGACAGACCGGGAATAGCGTCAGATATATTTACAAAGCTCTCAAACAGCAACGTAAACATAGACATGATTATCCAAAACGTAGGACATGACGGCAAGGCAAACATTGACTTTACCGTTCCTGTCGGCGATTTAAATGATGCAAAAAAAGTAATGGATGTTTTTGTAAAAGAGTCTGAAGTTGATGAGGTCTCTTATGATGAAAATATCTGTAAAGTATCAATTGTCGGTGTGGGCATGAAGTCTCACACGGGCGTTGCCGCAAAAGCTTTCTCGACAATGGCTAGTGAAAATATAAATATAAACATGATTTCAACATCAGAGATAAAAATATCTATGATAATTGCTGAAAAATATGCAGAACTCTCAGTTAGAGCTCTTCATAACGCTTACGAACTAGATAAGTAGTCCAATGAGCGATTTTGCCCAGTGGAGTTTGGATGCCATCAGAGAAGAGGGTGGCTGTTTCAGCTGGCTTGAAGAGCAGCGCTTTGATTGGACGACAACCACTTCTCAGGCATTGGAGCAGATACTTGATGGCAAAACAATTATCCTAATTGTGGATGAGAAGAGAAAATGGCTTGAGAGATATATTCTCGACTTTCTAAACACATCCTCTATGGATCGTCCTCTGCTGCCAATCATCGGTATAGACAGCATGTATAGACACTTCAACAATGTCAGCGGCGGAGAGATGATTGATATGATTGAGGATATGATATCTTTAGCACATAAAGACGACTACTTTTTTTGGTATATAGGCAGAGGCGATGATAAAAGAGCCGATATCGCAAAAAGAAAAGAAACGAGCTACTTTTGGATTTTTGATGAAGAGTATCAGAGCGCATTTAATCTAAAATCCTACGATAAAGCTCTTGATATAAAACTGTTACAGCTCTACCGCCTTTTTAACGCATCTTTAAATGCGGCTATGTTTGGAGAGGTTGATGTTAGCGTATGATTTTAAAAAGAGTCATATTCTCATCTCAACAAATATAGAAGCTGAATTTGAGAGATTAAAAGAGCTTCTAAAACCAAACAGGGTTGTAGGTTTTATAGAGGATGAGTTTAAGATAGAGCATGCAAAAGCGGTTGTTGCAGAAGCTTATATAAGCGAATCTGAGACAAAATATCTTATACTCGGCGCCAATAACTTCAACACGACTTCGCAAAATTCGCTCCTTAAAGCCTTAGAAGAGCCTCCTAGAAATATAGAATTTATAATCATCTCTGCTACAAAATCAAATCTGCTTCCAACCGTTCGTTCAAGAATGCCGATTTTTAAGGGCGAAAATCTCCATACCACGCAAGAGGTAAACTTAAATCTCTCAAAAATAGACTATGCGCAAGTTTTTGAATTTTTAAAAACAAACGCAAGGGCAAAAAAGAGTGAAGCACAAGTGCTCATCGAAGCGCTTTACCATAGAGCGACGGTTGTTGAGAAGTTAATACTCACGACTTCGCAGTTAGAAAATTTTGACATGGCATATAGACTTTTGGAGCTAAACTCAAGACCGCAGAGTGTTTTGGCCATGATTATTATGAGTTTCGTAGGAGAAAAAAATGCAAATTGAACTTCTTTCAAATAGTTTAAATATAGAGAAATATTTAAAAGGGTTGGGCGTTGATGGCGGTGGAATAAGCATACTTGCCTCAAAAGCGACGCACCATATAGTCTATATAAGAGAGCTGCATGTCGGTGCGGCAAATATTTTAAAACAAGATGCTCTTAGCATTGGAGCGGATTTGGCAGTGCCTCGTGGAACCGTTGTCGCAAAGACGCCGTATGTGGATTGCATGCTTATTGCGACGCATAGACAGCTTCAGACGCTTAGCAAGAAAGAGCTTCTTCAGCCATTTGGCTTAAAAGATGTGGCTAAAAAACTACAAGATATTTTAAAGATTAAAAAACCGCTTAATACAGAGGTTATGGGTGTTTTAAATGCGAATAACGACAGTTTTTTTGCGGCTTCAAGATTTAAAGAGGGCAGCGTTATAGAGGCAATAGAGAAGATGATAGAAGATGGCGCCACAATCATAGACATCGGCGGAGTTTCATCTGCTCCTAACTCTTTACATGTAGATAAAGATGAAGAGCTAAAAAGGGTCAGACCTATATTTGAGATAATTAAAAAAGAGAAGTTTTACAACAGAGTGAAATTCAGCATAGACAGCTATCGGCCAGAGGTAATATCTTGCGCGCTTAAGAGCGGCTTTGGAGTTGTAAATGATATTACGGGACTCGCAAACGATGAGGTATCAAGACTGTGTGCAAGTAATGGTGCCAGAGCAATTATTATGCATATGCAGGGAACTCCACAAACCATGCAAGATAAGCCCGATTATGAAAATATTTTGAGTGATGTTTACTCGTTTTTTGAACAGAGAATAAAAAAGGCGGAATCATTGGGTGTAAAAGATATAGTTTTGGATGTCGGAATCGGGTTTGGAAAAACTTTAGAGCATAATTTGATATTGATAAAACATTTAGAGCACTTCTTAACACTTGGAAAGCCCATACTTGTAGGCGCTTCAAGAAAATCTATGATAGATAAAATATCTCCATCATCGGTTGATGAGAGACTTGGCGGAACTTTGGCTCTGCATCTAGAAGCTGCAAGAAACGGTGCCTCAATCATTCGAGCTCATGATGTAAAAGAGCATGTTCAGGCACTCAGAGTGCAACAAGCATTAGGGGAGGTGGCGTTATGAGGTTTCCAACAGTCGGCGAGATAGCTACAACTTCTGTTGTTATGGTCCACAAAAGCAGCTCTCTTTTAGAAGTTATTGATGTTATGTGTGAGCATGGGCATAGAAACGTCGTAGTGGTAGACGGATGTTGTTTTTATCTTCTTGGCGTGAATGATGTTTTAAATAAAAAAATCCAAAATTCCACACTTAATGTCCCTGTTGGTTCACTGGAGCTAAATAAAATCCCATCCGTTTATAAAAATGAAAACATCTTAAGTACCATTGAGTATCTCAACTGCAATGTAGAGCATATCTGTGCTATTAATGAGGATGGAACGATTTATGGGCTTTTGACGCATACTGATATTACAAGTAGCATTGACCCTGAGACATTGATGAACAACTTTTGTCTCAATGAATTTTTAAAATTAGGCAAGAGGGTAAAGTGGATTGCTAAGGAGAAAAAAACCTTGGAGGTCTTGGCTGATATGATAAACAATTCAGCTGATAGTGTGATGATTGTAGAAAATCAAAAACCAATAGGCATCTTTACCACTAAAGATATTGTAAAAATTATAAGAAAAGATTTGGATTTAGAAGTGCCAATCAGCGCCTATATGTCCTCCCCCGTGGATGTTTTAAATAGAGAGAGCAGCGTTAAAGAAGCGCTTGATTTTTTGACAAGCAAACATTATAAAAGAGTTGTGGTAGTGGATGAGAATGGATGTTTGAGCGGCATGATAACGCAAAAAGAACTTATCTCTTTGGCATATTCAAAGTGGGCAATGCTCACAAAAGAGTATCAAGACGAACTTAGTAAAATCAACGAATCGCTCATCAAAAAAAATACTCAGATTGAGCATTTGGCATCACGTGACCCGCTTACAAATCTCTACAATCGCTATAAGTTTTCAAAACTTTTTGATATTTCACTTCAAGCAATGAATGAGAGGGAGAGTGAAGTATCGCTTGTGATGGCGGATATCGATTTTTTTAAAAAGGTTAATGATACCTACGGACATGGCGTTGGCGATAAAGTGCTTGTAGCTATTTCGGAGCTTTTTTTAGCACTTTTGAGGGAAGAAGATATCGTCTGCAGATGGGGTGGCGAGGAGTTTGTTATACTTCTGCTCTCAACAAATCTACAAAAAGCACTCTCTATATCCCAAAAGCTTAGAGAGCATGTCGAGACGATGGAGATAGAGCCCGTTCATAAAGTAACAGCTAGCTTTGGTGTAACGCAAATAAGAGTCGATGATGACTTAAAAAGCGCCGTTGATAGAGCGGACAGTGCACTTTATATGGCAAAAAAAGCAGGAAGAAACTGCGTAAAGCATCATTAGAAAACTTTTTTTGCTCTAAAAAGTAGCCGGCGCGATATATTTTCCTTTGACAAAGCGGCAACCATGTCCTTTTGGAAATACTTTATCAAAGTCAATCCAGTGCTCATCCCCGTAATTTTTCAGAGGATAGTGAACTTTTACGGCTGATTTTTTCATCTCAATTATTTTCCCGCAGTTTGTCTCTGCTCCTGCTTTTAGAGTTTGTCTGAATTTTTCGATATTTTTTGTAAAGTTATGCATAGCTCTTTGCTCTATAAGTTCAATCTCATTGGCATTTTTATCTATTTGCTGAGGCATAATTCTAGCTCTTTGGGGACTCTTTTTTGTGTTTCTTGTTTTTCCTTCTGCTTTTTCTCTCTTTATTATCGCATTGCGGTTTAAAATAGATAGTGTAACAAAACGATTTGCATCCTCAAGCGATGAACACTCCTCAATTACGTTATTGAACTCATCGACTGTTACAGCTTTGCGAAATGAGCTTTCACAATCAACATAAGAGTAGGGAGCAGTTAAATTCACTTTTTCTGATGCATTGCAAACAGAGAGAGGGATGAAGATAAGAAGGATATAGAGAGTAAATTTGTATGACATGTAATCCCTTGGAGGTTAGAGTTTGGGATTTTACATCGTAACGTATTAAAAAAGTGTTAAGTTCCCATACTAAGATGTATGGGAATAGAGATATTTATTCTATCTCAGCGTCGATTACGTCCTCGTCGCTTTTTTTCTTTTGTGTATCAGCCGATCCAGCTTCACCGCCTTGCTCTTGTTTGTACATCTGCTCAGCCATTTTATGACTAGCTTCAGTTAGAGTTTTTACTTTTGCTTCAATCTGCTCTTTAGTAGCATTTGTATCTTTTAGAGTGTCTTTAAGCTCATTTATCGCGCTCTCTATTTTAGCTTTCTCGCCTGCTTCGATTTTATCACCCATTTCGCCTAAAGATTTTTCAGTCTGTGCTATTAGCGCATCTGCTTGGTTTTTAAGCTCAACCAACTCTTTTCTTTTTGAGTCTTCTGCTTTGTGAAGCTCTGCATCTTTAACCATTTTGTTAATCTCTTCTTCGCTTAATCCAGAACTTCCGCTAATCGTGATTGACTGAGATTTGCCTGTGCCTTTGTCAGTTGAGCTAACAGTTAAAATACCGTTTGCATCGATGTCAAATGTAACTTCGATTTGAGGCACGCCGCGAGGAGCCGCCGCGATATTTCCTAGTTCAAAAAGACCTAAGGATTTGTTATCTTTTGCAAACTCTCTCTCACCCTGAACAACCGAGATGCTAACAGCAGGCTGGTTATCTTCCGCAGTTGAGAAGATTTGAGATTTTTTAACAGGAATAGTCGTACCTTTTTCGATTATCTTAGTAGCAACACCGCCTAAAGTCTCAATTCCAAGTGAAAGCGGAGTAACGTCAAGAAGAAGAACGTCTTTAACGTCTCCTCTTAAAACACCGCCTTGGATAGCCGCACCTGCAGCAACAACTTCGTCAGGGTTTACGCTTTTGTTTAGGTTCTTTCCGCCAAAGTAGTCAGAGACCATTTTTTGAGCAAGAGGTACGCGAGTAGAACCTCCGACCATGATTATCTCTTTAATCTTGTTGTTGTCCAAATTAGCGTCTTTCATCGCAGTTTTGATGTGATCAATTGTCTCTTTTATCAGAGACTCAATCATACCCTCAAACTTAGCGCGTGTAAGCTTGATAACAAGGTGCTGAGGTCCAGCTTCCGTCATGGTGATAAACGGCAGGTTTATCTCTGTCTCAGTTGAGCTTGAGAGCTCTTTTTTAGCATTTTCAGCAGCATCTTTTAATCTTTGAAGAGCCATCTTGTCATTTTTAAGATCAATGCCATGTGTATTTTTAAATTCGCTGTTTAGGTAATCAACGATTTTGTTGTCAAAGTCGTCTCCGCCCAAGAATGCGTTTCCATCAGTTGAGAGAACCTCAAAAGTACCATCACTTATCTCTAAAACAGTAACGTCAAATGTTCCACCCCCTAGGTCATAAACAAGTACGTTTTCGTCGTTTTTACTGTCCAGTCCATACGCAAGTGCAGAAGCAGTCGGCTCGTTGATGATACGTAAAACGTTAAGACCTGCGATTGTTCCCGCATCTTTTGTAGCTTTTCTTTGTGCATCGTTAAAGTACGCAGGAACTGTAATAACAGCGTCAGTTACTGTTGAACCGAGGTAAGCTTCTGCATCTTCTTTTAGTTTGCTAAGTATTTTAGCTGAAATCTCTTGCGGCGTGTAGATTTTACCTGCCACGTCAACCGCTGCCATACCGTCTTTGTTTACTATGTTGTAAGTTACTTTATCGTGAGCAGCTTTTGCATTCTCCTCGTTCATCATAAGACCCATAATTCTCTTAATAGAAGAGATTGTCTTGTGCGGGTTTGTAATTGCTTGACGTTTTGCAGGGTCGCCTACTAAAACTTCGCCTTTATCTGTGAAAGCAACTATTGAAGGAGTTGTATTTTTACCCTCTTTGTTTGGGATGATTTTTGCCTCACCGCCCTCATATACTGCTACACATGAATTTGTTGTTCCTAAATCTATACCGATAACTTTTGACATAATTTTTATCCTTAATTTGATTTTATTTATTACCGCGCTCTAAGTGAAAATGCCGAAAGCATTTTTGTACTTTAGTGGCACAGCGCCTAGCGTAGATATTTGGAATTACTTCCAAATATCGTTCCAATAACTAGTTTGCAACGACGACCATCGCTTCACGAAGCGGTCTCTCTTTATATTTGTAACCTGTTTGAAACGTCTGAACAATTTGTCCGCTCTCTACCGTGTCGCTATCAACGCTTTGTATTGCATTGTGAATGTTCGGATCAAATGGCTCATCATGAGAAACCATAGTTACTCCGTGTTTTTCCAACGCAGTTGTTAGCTGTTTAAGTGTGAGTGTAATCCCCTCTTTTAATTTTTCTAGGTGCTCTTTTGGGTCCGTTACACTCGATGTAGAGGAGAGAGCCATTTGAAGCGCATCCATAACTGGAATCATATCTTTTGCAAATTTTTCGTTTGCATACTCGACAGCCGTATACTTCTCTTTTTCTAATCTTTTTTTGATGTTATCAAAATCAGCATGAACGCGAGCATACTTATCTTTTAGAGAAGCCAGCTCCTCTTGCAAAAGATTAAACTCATTTTCTACAGCTTCCGCTTCCGCAGCAGCTTCGTTAGACTCCATGCTCTCCTCTTTATTTACCTGAGGTTCGCTCTGAAGTTCTTCTTTTTCTTCTTTTGACATAGCTGTTTAATTACTCCTTTTCTAAAAAGATAGCATAATTATACATATTGAGTGTAACAATGTCAAGTGGTAGTTAAATATTTTTAGTTAATAAAGTTGAGTCTATTTATGTCAACTTTAGATTTACCAAAAAATACGCTTAATATAGTATCATTATATAATAGATTAAATAGGAGATATCATGAAATATTTAGCTTGGTTTGGCGGCATACTCGCAGCATTGGCGGCAACTCTTTATGTAGTTGCTTTCACACCGCTTGGCAACACCATAGTAAAGCCAATCATAGAGGCTAAAATAAGAGAGCAGACAAAGTTAGAGAGCAAACTGGAGACTTTTTCGCTCGGTATGAGTGATTTTGAGATTGTTTTGGCTCTAAATGATAAAAATATAATTAAAGCAAAAGGTGAGTATTCTCTATTTTCGAAATCTTTTGACGCTCTCTATGATGTCTCTTTGGAAAATTTAGAGAGCTTAAAGCCGCTTACTTCAGCTCCTCTAAAGGGAACATTTCATACGGAGGGAAAAGCAAAAGGTGACCTTGCCTTTATGGAGATAGAGGGTAAAAGCGATGTAGCAGAGAGCGATACTTCTTACCATGTAGAGCTAACAGATTTAAATCCAACCTCAATAATTGCTCAGATGAAAAATGCCTCATTGGCTTCTCTGCTCTATCTTGGCGCACAAAACCCATATGCTACGGCAGATATTGATTTGGATCTGAATTTTAGAAATATAAATCCACATGTAATGGATGGAGAGATAGTTTTAAAGACCAAAAGCGGAACTATAAATCCAAAGCTGATGAAGAGCGATTTTAATGTAACTATACCTGCAACCTCATTTTCAATGAACCTTGATGCGAAGCTAGAGGGAGATAATGCTATTTACAACTATGACTTTGTATCAAACCTCTTTAAGATAAGTAGCGCGGGAGAGATTTCTCCGGAGCCGTTTAGGGCAGACTTGAAATATTCGCTCGACATCAAAGAGCTTGAGGTGCTAAAACCCCTTACCGGCGCAGATGTAAGAGGTGCCTTTAGACTTAGCGGAGAGGCAAAAGGGGATAAGGATAATTTGCTTTTTAACGGTAAGAGCGATATTGCTTCGTCTGACACGACATTTGAGGCACTCCTAAAAGATTTTGCTCCATCGTCCATAAAATCTAAAATAGTAAATCTTGATATAGCCAAAGTTCTATACATGGTAAAACAGCCTCACTATACGGATGGACTATTCTCGATGGATGTGGATATAAGCGATGCAAGAAGCGATAGTTTAAGCGGAAAAATCACAACTACCATAACAAAAGGGCAGCTTGATTCAGTGTATATGACAAAGACATACGAGTTTAAATCTCCTATGCCTTCAACATCTTTTAGCTCTGCTACGACAACCATTTTAAAGGGTGACATGGTAGATAGCGCGGTTGAGTTTAAATCCAATTTGGCAAATCTTGATGCTAAGAGCGCCAAATACAGCATAAAAGATGCCTCTTTAAAGAGTGACTACAAAGTAGCCGTTACAGACTTGAGCAAGCTATTTTTTATAACAGACCATCCTATGAGAGGCGCTATTGTCGCAAACGGAGAGATTTCAAAAGCAAAAGATTTGGATTTTACTATGTACTCAAATATCGCCGATGGAAAGATAGAAGCAAAACTTCATAATGATGATTTTCATGCAGATTTAAGCTCCATAAAAAGTATGAAACTGCTTAACATGTTAATTTATCCAGAGCTCGTAGATGCAACGCTAAACGCTAAGATTGATTATAATCTAGCACTTAGTA
Organism: Sulfurimonas sp.; assembly: GCA_041652055.1. GTDB lineage: Bacteria > Campylobacterota > Campylobacteria > Campylobacterales > Sulfurimonadaceae > Sulfurimonas. The sequence continues at coordinate 24,880 of JBAZIE010000028.1, forward strand.
AAGGCGTTATTAAAACGCAGGTTGCGGACGCTATTTTTGCTAAAAATCAGACATTTGATTTGATAAAACAGTATCTTAAATTTGACATGTACAGAGAGAATTTCAATGGCGACATAAACGCAAATATTCTAAAAGAGAATATCTTAGCAACTGTGGATTTGCGCTCAAAAGAGGCTTCTATTGTAACAAAAAGCACGAAATTGAACACGCTTACAAATCAACTGGATACGGATATAACTCTTATTGCGAAGAAAAATGTCATCAGCGGAAGATTAAGCGGAGACGTGGACTCTCCAAAAGTAACAATAGATTTGGAAAAACTTATGAAGTCTGAAGCAGGCAAAAAAATCGAAGAGAAGGTAGGCAAAGAGATAGATAAGCTTTTTAAAAAGCTATTTTAAATTGCCTTTTTGAACAAATCCTCTTTCTCTGCGAGAGAGGCTTTTGGCTCAGAGATATAAAATCCCTGCATGTAGTCGATATCAAGCATAAGCAGCTTCTCGTAAACCTCTTTTGAGTGAACAAACTCTGCGACTGTTTGCATATTGCTCTGTCTTGCAAAGTGTACAATACTTTTTACAACCCTGAAATCTTTGTTATGTGTAGCGATGTTTCTAATGAGTGAGCCGTCTATTTTTAGGAAATTTGCCTCTACATCGATAATTGTTTTAAAGTTAGAGTAACCGCTTCCAAAATCGTCAATAGAAACTTTCGCTTTGAGCGAATGAAGAAGATTTATCTTCTTTTTAAAGAGCTCTACATCATCAATCTTATCGCTCTCTAGTATCTCAAAAGTAACCCTAGAGGCAAGATGGTGATTCTCGCTTAAATGCTTGATGATAGTCTCTTCAATATCGGGATTGATGAGATCTGAGAAGTTTATGTTTATGCTCACCATCTTTTGACTGGATCTAAATTTTTCAAATACTATTAGCAAGATTCTCTGCGTGAGTTTGTAGTGCATGTTAGTGTTTTTAAGCCCCGGCAAAAATTGTATAGGCGAGACTATCGTGCCGTTTTTTGAAACTATTCTAACAAGAGCCTCGTATTTGAAAATTTCCCCGCTTTTATGGTCATAAATAGGCTGAAAATAGCACAGTACACGATTCTCATCAAGAGCCTCTTTGACAAAACTTATATCTTTTGATGATGTTGATGAGGATGATTCGCTGCTCTGTTTCTCATCATACGTTATAACTCTGTTTCTTCCGCTTTTTTTAGCGACATAGAGCATCTCATCTGCTAATTTTATAGCTTCTTGAAGATTTTTTTCCAGTGATGGGTGCTTATGAAGACCGATAGATACGGTTACTTTTATATCGTTAGTATCATATGTAAAAAGTTCTTTGGAGATGTTGCTTCTTAATCTTTCACATACGTCAATGTTTGTTTTGTTATTGCTTCTGTTGTTTATGAGAAGCAAAAACTCCTCTCCGCCGTATCTTACTAAGATGTCGCTATCTCTTATCGACTCTTTAAATATCATGCTCGCACGAGAGAGGACATAATCTCCGGCTTTGTGCCCATAACTGTCGTTAATAGACTTAAACTTGTCAAGGTCAAGCATCGCAAGAGAGTAGTGCTCAAGATTAAGAAGCGGTGAAATCTCTTCGAGATAGTTTCTGTTAAATGTTTTTGTAAGCGGGTCGGTAAAGATTCTTTTTCTTGTGACAAAATAGTGGAAAATCTGCATAATTGTCATGCCCATCAGCAGAAGAACGAAGATAATAAGAACCGCAAAAAAAGTCTCAAGAGGCTTGATGGATTCTAAGATTATTTTTTGAATGTTTGTCGTAATGTCGATGCTAAATAACCCCACGACTTGGCCGTTGCTTATTATTGGATATAAATAGGTCAAATAGAGATTTTCTATATCATGTTGCTCGATGATTTGTGGCTTTTTCTCTTTATAGACAGCTTCATACTCGGGAGAGGTTACGTCAAATTTTTGATAAAACTCAGCCTTGTCGCTTTTGGAGGCGTCTAACAAAAATCTAAATCTGTTTTCGTTGTCTTTGTGCAGGATATAGGCATATTTTACGTTTGATGTCAGCATCAAAGAGATAATATGTTCGTACTCTTCTCTTATTGTAGTATTGCCAAACATAGCTACAAGGTCGTTAGAGCCTAAATTTTCAGAGGAGTCGAGAATATCTTTTTCAATATTTTTTAAAACAAATGATATCTGTTCTATTTGATGATGCTCTATCCTGTCAAAAATCTCGTTTTTTGCTTTTGTGATATCACTGTAGACATACAGAAAAAAGAGACTTAGCAAAAATAGAAGAAAAAAGATAATAAACTCTTTTCTTTTTACCATATCTTCTCCTCTACGTAAGCCTCTAGCTCTTTTGCAATCGTAATTCCATGAGAGAGTGTTCTTGGCTTTATGAGTACAATGTTTGGTCTTCCTTTTTTCCAAAAAAACGCACCGAAGCTCTCTGGAACATCTTTCAATAAGTTATAGTTAAGCACAAAGACAGGTTTGTTTTTACAATCTTTATTCTCTATGTTTTTTGCGTTCTCAATTACTACTATGTTTGCTTTGCCGCAATCATCCGTTGTAATGATATTGCTACTTTTTCTAAACTCCGCAATAAGCTCTTTGTTGTCTGACCATACTGTTATGACTTCGTTTATGGAGATATTGGAGATAATCTTCTCTATAATCTGCGCTCTAAGAACATCTTTGCTATCTGAGGCAAAGAGAGAGAATGTTAACAGAAGAAGGAGAAAAAACTTTTTCATCTAAAAAATATACTCCAAAGTCAAGATACCACGTCGCTCAAGCGCAGGAATTTTTGCCCCATTGATACTTGTCTCAATTGCTTTGTTAAAGATATTTTCGCCTTTTAGTTTAATGTTTAGATTTTCACTATAGTGGTAAATCGCTCCTGCGGTGTAGTCATAACCCGCATCCATATAGACGCCATCAACACTAACGTAAGAGGAGCGGTAGACGAGTTCATTGTAGAAATCAAACTTGCCAAATGTTGTGTAGAGTTGCACAAGAGCACCTTTGTCTGACGTAAAGGAGTAGTTGTCTTTGTAGGCTCTAAAGTATTCGGCTAAAAGTTTGTTCTCTACACTAAATCTGTACTCTAGGTTAATAAAAAATTGTGAGAAATCTGAATTTTTGTTACTATTAACATAAGTTCCTTCTGTTTGGTTAAAAACAATTCCATCTTTAGATTTGGATACTCCTGTTCCAAAAGTAAGGGCAAGTTTTTCTTTTTTGTACTCAATTTCTGCTTTCATGATACGATTTTTTGAAACTTTTAAATTTGGATTTGGAGTAATTACTGGTGAGAAAGTCGTCTGAGAAAAGATAGGATAAACATACCCTTTCTGTACAAAGCCTTTAAAAGAGAGCTCTTTGGATAATTTTGCAAGGTAAGCAAGGCGTAAAATATACTCCGTATCTGCTTTAGTAAAATGGTTGTCATGGTAGTCTGCTTTTGCGCCTAGCGTTATTTGGTGCTCTTCATTGATATCATAGCTGTCTTCTGCAAAAAGCATATATATGTCAAGATTTTTTGGACCAATCGGATAGCTTTTTTCTATGCCGTTGCTGTGAAGAGAATTAAGAAAAAATGTTTTGAGTTTCGCTTCTGCACCAAATAAAAAGTTATGGTCTTCATAGTTATGATGTTTTTGTAGCAGTATGTCGTAGGTATAAGAGCCTGAAGCAACATCTAGATTGTTGCTTAGCGAGGTATCAAAAAGAGGTATGCCAAAAGTGTCGCTACTTTTAACATCAACATTTTCATAAGTTCCTGAGATGATAAATTCTGTTTGTGAAGGGAGGTTTTTTGTAAATTGCAAGTAGCTGTAAGTCGTAGTGATGTCCCCGCTTTCTACGTTTTTTGCAAACCCATTAAAAATGTCGCTTTTCTCTTTTGAAGCTCCCCCTTCGATAAAGTAGTCATTTTTTTTGGCAAAATTTATATAGAGTTGACCTCTGCCGCTGTCTCTTGAGAGCTCTTTGTTGTTTATGTTTTTCTCTTTATCAAATTTATTGCCGCTTACATCAATATTTGCAAGATAAGAGTATTCATCAAAGTTTTGTGCATCGATAATTTGCCCTCTGTTGCCGCCTTTTGAATCAGTGGAGCCTTGAAGGACGGTTGCATTTTCTCGCGAGGGATTTTTAGTATAGAGTTTAATTGTCATATTTCCAGGCTCACCGTGAAAGGCGATGGCATTAGATGCTTGATAAACTTCAATATGGTCGATGTGGTTCAATCCCATCTTTCCAAACTGTGCAATCCCTGTACCCGCAGTAATAGAAGTAACTTCATAAGAGTTGATATATATTTTTACAGATGACATGGAGTGCTCAGAGTATGGACTTTTTACTAGAGCCGTGGAACCAAAAGAGGAGTTTTTTAGCGTAAACATCTTAAGCGTTTTAAATATATCATTTAGGGTATATGCTTGCATTTTGTCTAAGTTGGCACGAGTAAAAATAGTGACATGACCCGATTTTTCTTGTTTGGTTTGATGGGAGAGCTCGCTCGCCTCACGATACTCTGAGAGTAAGTTGTCAAGCCCTTGTTCTTGCGCAAAAACCAAAGTAGAAAAAAGTACAAAAAATGCAAAAATATGCATTAGTATCCCCCAAAGAAGCACAAGTCATAATGTGTCAGTATAGTGAATAAATGCTTAGTTTATACTTGCATCAGCCAGAGTTAAACAAAAAATAACCTCTTTTCTCTCTTTTTGCATTGCTTTCACTGCCTGAGTCAAGGTCAAATTGGTCGTAATAATGTCATCTACTAAAATAACGCTTTTCGCATCAAACTTTTTTACCTCAAATTTCCTTGGGTTAAGTATTCTAAACTCCCTGCTTTTGCCCGAGTATGAGACTCTGTTCTTTGCACGCAGTTTGTTAAAAAGCGGAGTTATGCATCTGCTCTTTAACGCTCTATTTAAAATGGCTGTATGAGAGTATCCACCAGAGATATAATCATCAACTGCGATGGATGTTAATGTTTCTGGGTAGTCAAACTCATATGCAAATTTTTTGAGTGAATTTTTTGCAAGAATAGAGTAGATGTAGTAGCCTAAATCAGTATGTTTAGTGTGAAGAAGATCTTTGATTTCGCTGTATTTGTAAAAAGAGATGACTTCAATGTCGTTTTCAATTTTTCTTTTGTAGATTGATGGAGAGAGAAAGGTTTTTTGGCAATTTGTGCAGATATGCGAGAGTGAAAGAGTCTCGCACATCAAACAGCGCATTTTAGTTCATCTTCCTAATCCATCTTTAGTACTGACATAAATGCCTCTTGCGGCAATTGAACTTTTCCTATCGCCTTCATACGCTTTTTACCCTCTTTTTGCTTCTCTAACAGCTTTCTTTTACGAGTGATATCCCCGCCGTAACACTTTGCGGTTACGTTTTTACCCATACTTTTTACTGTCTCTCTGGCAATTACCTGAGAGCCCAAAGAAGCCTGAACAGCCACTTCAAAAAGCTGACGAGGTATAATCTCTTTCATGTTTTTAACTAAAACACGACCGCGTGAGAGTGCCTGAGTGCGAGGAACAACAATACTTAGTGCATCTACAGCTTCTCCTGCTACTTTGATATCAAGTTTTACGAGGTCACCGACTCTAAATTCTATCGGCTCATAATCAAATGAAGCATAACCTTTAGATATTGATTTTAGTTTGTCGTAAAAGTCCATGACTATTTCGTTCATAGGTACTTCATACTCAAGCATAACTCTGTCTTGGTTAAGGTAAGTCATTTTTGTTTGAATGCCGCGCTTATTTATTAGAAGAGTTATGATGTTTCCGAGATATTCACTTGGAGTAATAACCGTAGCTTTTATGTATGGCTCTTCGATTCTGTCTATGCGATTGACTTCCGGCAGTTCTGAGGGATTGTGAACATTGATTTTTTCGCCGTTATTGAGATAAACCTGATAGATAACAGATGGTGCGGAAGCGATTAAATCAAGGTTAAATTCACGCTCCAATCTCTCTTTAATAACTTCCATATGAAGCATGCCTAAAAACCCGACACGAAAACCAAAGCCAAGAGCCAGAGATGTTTCAGGCTGATAAGATAGAGAGCTGTCATTTAGTCTTAGTTTATCAAGTGCATCTCGTAAATTTTCAAAGTCGTCCGTATCTATTGGGTATATTCCGGCAAAAACAAAAGGCTTTGCAGGTTCATATTCTACAACAGGCTCTTTCGTAGGGTTTTTGGCATCAGTAATCGTGTCACCGACATTTACTACATGTACCTCTTTTAATCCCAAAACAACTATGCCGATTTCTCCGGTTTTTATAATAGAAGTTTTTTTGCGTTTAAGTGGATGCGGATACATCAAATCAAGAACCTGATGCTCTTCGCTGTTACTCATAATTTTTACAAGTTGATTTACTTTTATCTCGCCATCAAAAACGCGAACAAGACCTAATGCACCCAAGTACGGGTCAAACCATGAGTCATAAATGATGGCTTTTGTAGGAGCATCTGGATCTCCTACTGGAGCAGGAATCCTGTCAACGATAGCATCGATAAGAGCACGGATACCGACACCTGTTTTTGCAGACACTAAACAGGCATCGGTTGCATCTATGCCGATGCTTGTTTCAATCTCTTCGGCAACTTTTACAGGGTCTGCAGCAGGCAAGTCTATTTTGTTTATAACTGGAATAAGCTCTAAATTGTTCTCCATCGCCAAAAATACGTTTGCAATTGTTTGCGCCTCAACACCCTGAGCTGCGTCAACAATAAGAAGAGCGCCATCACTTGAAGCCAGAGATTTGCTCACTTCATATGAAAAATCGACGTGACCGGGAGTGTCGATGAGGTTTAGTATATAGTGCTCGCCATTTTTTACATAGTCAAGTCTGACGCTTTGCGCTTTAATGGTGATGCCACGCTCTTTTTCGATGTCCATCGTGTCCATCATCTGCTTGCCAAGTTCTCTATCGCTTACAGAGCCGCACTCTTGGATAATACGGTCGGCCAAAGTACTTTTACCATGGTCGATATGAGCGATGATAGAAAAGTTTCTAATATTTTTCAATATGTTTTATTCCTTTTATGGACTGTTTTATGCAAAAAGCGAGTTTACGCTTTCGTTGTGATAAACCCTGCGAATAACCTCTGCAAAAAGAGGCGCTACACTCAGAACAATAATTTTGTCATGCTGTTTAGATTCGAGCGTGTTCGTGATGATAAGCTCATCGAGTTCGCCGTTTTGGATATTTTCATAAGCTTTTCCACTAAGAACGCCGTGCGTCGCACATGCCATAACTGAAGCGGCACCTTTGTTTTTTAGTGCAGTTGCTGCTTTTACCATGGTTCCTGCAGTGTCAACCATATCGTCTATCATAATAACGTCTTTGCCCTCAACGTCGCCAATAATGTTCATGACTTCGCTCTCGTTTGCCTTTTCACGACGCTTGTCAACGATAACCATATCAAGCCCCATACGTGAAGCAAAATATCTAGCACGTGCTACACCGCCGATGTCCGGAGAAGCTATGATTGGGTTTTTGAGGTTTTTGCTTCTGATGTAGTTTTCAAAAGTTACAGAGCCGTAAAGATTGTCAACCGGAATGTTGAAAAATCCTTGAATTTGTCCTGCATGAAGGTCGATAGTTACAACTCTGTTGATTCCTGCAGCTTCATACATATCTGCGACAAGTCTTGCAGTAATCGGAACGCGAGGTGCAGCTTTACGGTCTTGTCTTGCATAGCCGTAGTATGGAACGACTGCAGTGATACTTGAAGCTGATGAGCGGCGAAGAGCGTCTGTCATGATTAGAAGTTCCATTAAGTTGTCGTTTGAAGGTGCACCGGTTGACTGAACAATAAAAACATCACGCCCTCTAACACTCTCAGAGATTTGAATAGAAATCTCACCGTCACTAAACTTTTTAACATCAGCTTTAGCCAACGGAACATCTAAGATTTGACAAACCTCTTTTGCAAATTGTGTGCTGGCAGAACCGGCAAAAATCTTATAACCTCGCATCAAGATACCTTATTGGAAAATTTAAAAGCGATTATACAAAAATAGTGCTGAGGAGTTGTTAAAATGAAAATAATGATTGTCTTGGAAGATTTTTTTGCTGTGTTTAATGGTGGAGCTGTGGAGGATCGAACTCCAGTCCGAAACCACGCTACTCCTAACGTCTACATGCTTAGTGAAGTTGTTTGAGTTTAATCTTGCTTCGCACAGCTTGCAAAGCTACGCAAGACGAGCCTCTTGAGTTCATTTCATGTTCGAGACAAACATAAAGTATATCTACATAAGGGTTATACTTCGAATCCTATTTATCTAGAGTCCATAGGTGAAGCAGCCCGCCTTCCAGTCTTAGTGGAAGGGGTTAAAACTTATGCTACTGCGTAAGCTGGGCGGTAATTTGTATTGTTTGCGTTTAAGCAAGTTGAGCCGCGTAACGGAAGTGCTCAGTCCGGCATGCAATTAGAAGCTACTTAATCCCGTCGAAACCAGGTCAGCCCCATATGAACAGAATTATATCGACCTTTTAGAAATAAAATGTAAATAGATATTGTTCCTCAGCCTTTAACATTTAACAAAACACTACCATATCTACAGATAGGAAAATCCTATCTGTAGATATTATGCTATAGAAACGTCCTGTGTTTCTATAGTTGTATCCGTAACAGCACCTGTCAGTACAATATTTGCGTGTTCTTGTGATTCTGAAAAAGCGCACAGTATTTCACTTCTTGCCATGCCGGATGTCAGCTGACCAAACCAGTAAGCTTTACCATTAGCGTCACTAGCTCTGTCTAGTGTGTTCTCGTATAACGCTTCAATAAAGTCGTCATCAGATACATTGTCTCCATACATATTTTGAAATTCTGCAGATTCCATAAAGAACCCTGCTATATCTTCTAGAGAAGTATCAGACCTAGCTAATATACTTATCCAGTTACCAAGGCCCTCTTCATCGGCAGATCTGTTAAATGCAGCATCGTAAAGTAGGTTAATGGCATCTTCATCTGAATGATTCTGATATGTACTTTCATCAGAATCATCAGAATCATCAGAATCATCAGAATCATCAGAATCATCAGAATCATCAGAATCATCAGAATCATCAGAATCATCAGAATCATCAGAATCATCAGAATCATCAGAATCATCAGAAT
>JBAZIE010000029.1:0-32838 GCA_041652055.1 Sulfurimonas sp.
CGTAACGTCTCATCATATAAAGACGTTTAAGCATTTTCTTACGAGATGCAATTAAGAACTTCTTACGTTTTTCAGTTTTCGTTTCATGGAAACGACGAGCACGAGCTTCTGTAACGATTAAGTTACGGTCAGTCTGCTTTTTGAAACGACGATAAGATGCATCGAAATTGTCATCACTACGTAGTACTATACCAGGCATATCACATCACCCACTTTCTTTAAAATTTGAAAGCGAATTGTATCATAAACATCTTAATTTAATATCTTTGTGCAAAACAGAGCATTTTTTGTAATTAAATTGACACAAATCAATAATAAGGTTTCTTAAATCAGATAAAATTACTCTGATTTAAAACTTAGAGCGTAATGCGTTCTTACCAAAGGAAACAAGTTATTTTAGCAGTTGCACTATTGTTGGGTGTCCTCCAAGCAGATAGTATTGTTCATTACGATACAAAAGAAGCAAATACTCAGATTGACAAACCGAATCATCCGAGTACAGATATTTATTAATATCTAAAATTTTATTTCTCCTTCTAAAATAGGTCTTACCGTGACCTGTTTTAGTGACCTACATGTAGCTTTTCCAAACTCTCTTTAACTAACATTTTTGTATAATTTTATTATGATTACACAAGACTCCATAGAAGCCCTCAAAGCACGCCTTGATATTGTTGATGTTGTAGGTTCGTATCTTGAACTCAGAAAAGCCGGTGCAAACTACAAAGCGCCATGCCCTTTTCATGATGAAAAAAGTGCTTCTTTTGTTGTAAGCCCATCAAAGCAGATATACCACTGTTTTGGCTGCGGTGCGGGAGGCGATAGTATAAAATTTACTATGGAGTATGAAAAATTAAGCTATCCGGAAGCTTTAGAAAAACTCGCCTCTTCGTACAACTTCTCCCTTTCGTACAGTGAGGGCAAAAACAGTAAACCACGTTCGGGATTTATGGAAAAAATGAACGAGTGGTACCAATACCTGCTTACAAAAAATCCGCAAGCACTCTCCTATCTAAAGGAGCGCGGCATCTACGAGAGCAGTGTGGAGAAGTTTGGCATAGGGTATGCGCCTGATTCTCTCTCCACCATAAACTACATAAAATCGCAGCTTTTTAATATGAGCGAAGCCATAGAGATGGGTGTTATAGGAAGCGAGGGCGGAAGAAGCTTTGCTAGATTTATTGAGCGTATAACCTTTCCGATTCACTCTGCAAATGCCAGCATTATCGGTTTTGGCGGTCGAACTATAACGGGGCATCAAGCAAAATATATAAACTCTCCCGAGACACCGTTTTTTAACAAGTCAAGAGTTCTCTATGCCTATCATCATGCAAAACAGAGTATTCATAAAACAAAGGAGATAGTTATAACAGAGGGTTATCTTGATGTTGTTATGCTTCATCAGGCTGGCTTTACAAATGCAGTTGCAACGCTTGGAACTGCTCTCACTCCGGAGCATCTGCCCATCTTAAGAAAAGGCGAACCAAAGGTTGTGATGGCTTATGACGGTGACAAAGCAGGACGCTCTGCTGCGCTTAAGGCGTCAAAACTTTTAAGCACAGGCGGGTTTAGTGGTGGAGTTGTTATATTTTTGGATGGAATGGATCCGGCGGATATGGTAAAAAACGGCGCGGTTGAAGAGCTCTCGAGTATGTTTAGAAACCCGCAGCCATTTATAGAGTTTGTTTTGGATGAGATACTCTCGCTCTATAATCTTGCCGACCCAAAGGCAAGAGAGGTCTGCATGCAGGATGCGGTGGGCTATCTTAAAACGCTCTCTCCAATGCTTCAGGAGGAGTACAAATCTTATTTGGCTTCACGTCTTGGGCTTAGTCCGTCATTTGTTAGACTGACTAACCAAACTAACACTAACCATAACAAACCGATTATTGACTCCAGCCGTCATAAGGATATGTGGGAGCTTAGTCTTATCAAAACAGTTTTGGAACATCCTGAGTTTATAGATCAGATACTTGATGTTTTGGACCCATCACTTCTGCAGTTTCACTCATCAGAATTTTCTCTTGCACTTAAGGGAGAGTTTTCTCATCCGCATCTTATGGCAATATCCGTAGATGAGCAGATAAAACCACTCAAAAACGAGGAGGCGCTAAAGGCTGAGCTTCTTGCATTTTTGATAAAGCATTATGAGCGTGAGTATAAAAAAATAAATATGCAAAAAGATATCTCTTTTGAGCAGAAGGCTTTTTATATTCGCAAGTTTAGGGGAAAGATTTCGCAGTTAAAACGCGGAGAACTTGTAGCTTTTAAGAGCTAGGCTTAGAGTCCTCTTTAGGTTTTCGCTCTTTAATAGATATTTTTCTTCCGACGTTTTTGGGTGCTTCTGTCGTCTCTTTTTTGCTGCCGTCATGACGGTGATTTCTATCTCCGCTTTTACCTGAGAATTTTGCTTTGCCATTTTCATCTTTACCTAGAAATTTATTCGGCTTTTTATCGTACTTTGGCTTCTCAAAAGGCTTGCGTTCAGAACTCTCACCATCTCTTTTTGGTTTGTCGTATTTTGGCTTTTCAAATGGTTTTTTAGCATACTTTGGTTTATCATCAGCGTTGGCATTAAACGCATACTCTCTTTTTGGAGCAGGTTTTGGTGCTATTTTCATTTTTTCTTGCTCTTCATACTCAAAACCAGAAACAATCTCCTGTTTAATAACCCTTTTTAAAAGAGTCTCTATCGGATAAAGATGCTTTTGTTCGCTGATATCAAGCAGAACAATCGCGCTATCTGTCGCTTTAGCCAATCTTAACATGTAGGTAGCGGCATCTGATGGCAAATCATAACTAATGAGGAGTTCACACGCTAATTCTGTCGCTTTTGCCAACTCTTCATCATCTAAGATAGTAACATTATTAGCTGCTATAGCCTCTTTTATAAGTTCAATATTGTTTGTCACGGCTACAACTGTTTTTAAGGTGCTGTTTTGAGATATCAATTGAGCAAGCAGTGAAAGTTTTTTATCATTAGGACATGGATGAACGCGATGTTTGTTATGCTTTATGGAAATTTGATTGCTTGGCATTTGGAGTCCTAAGAGGGTATTTAAATATTTAGCCGATATTGTATCTCACATTAGCATAAATTATGCTATTATGTATGAATACTACAATCAGGATTATAATGTCATTTACAACACTAGGTTTATCAGCTCCTATATTAAAAGCTATCCAAGACCAAGGCTATACAGAGCCTACACCAATCCAAAAGCAAGCCATACCCGTTATACTTAGTAGACGTGATATTTTAGCAGGTGCTCAAACGGGAACAGGCAAAACAGCAGGTTTTACTCTACCGCTTCTTCAGCTTTTAAGCACTACAAAACCGACAAAACCAAAACAGAGTGTAAGAGCGCTCATATTGACACCTACACGAGAGTTGGCGGCACAAGTCGGAGAGAGTGTAGAGGTTTATGGAAAATATCTCTCATTTAAATCAGCTATCATTTTTGGTGGAGTTAAAATAAACCCGCAACTTACACAGCTTCGCCATGGTGTTGATATCGTCATAGCAACTCCGGGGCGACTGCTTGACCACGTCTCACAAAAGAGCATTGACTTAAAAGATGTTGAGTTTCTCATCCTTGATGAAGCCGACAGAATGCTCGATATGGGTTTTATTAACGATATTAAAAAGATATTGGCGATTCTTCCAAAACAGAAGCAGACACTTCTTTTTTCAGCTACATACTCTGATGAGATAAAAAAACTCTCCGACAAACTGCTAAACTCTCCAGTTTTAATAGAAGTTGCACGTCCAAACAGGGCTTCAGAGAGTGTAAAGCAGGTAGTTTATCCTGTTGATAAAGAGCGTAAACGCGAACTTTTAACGCATCTTATAAACGAGGGCAAATGGAAGCAGGTGCTTGTCTTTACCAGAACAAAACATGGAGCAAATCGTCTTACGGGGCAGCTTGAAAAAGATGGCATAACCGCTGTAGCGATACATGGAAACAAGAGTCAAAATGCGAGAACAAAGGCCTTGGCTGATTTTAAGGCAGGCGAAGTAAGGGTATTGGTCGCAACGGATATTGCAGCCAGAGGAATAGACATAGACCAGCTTCCGCATGTAATAAATTATGAGCTTCCAAACGTACCTGAGGATTATGTTCACAGAATTGGGCGAACAGGGCGCGCAGGCAGCGAGGGCGAAGCGATATCGCTTGTTTGTATAGATGAGCATGAGTATCTTGCAAACATAGAGAAGTTGATAAAAAATGATATTCCAAAAGTATGGTTAAAAGATTTTAAACCTGATCCGAGCATCAAAGCGGAGCCAATAAATCAAGGCGGTAACCGAGGACAAAGAGGTCAAAGACCTTCTAGTAAATCTGAGGGCGGCAAGGCAGGAAATGCTAAAACGTCTCAAGGCTCATCAAGAGGCTCTTCTGGCGGAAGAAGAAATAAGTAGTGTATAATTACACGAATTAAACTATCAATTTTACAAGGAAGAAGATGAAAGCAATCGCACTTTTTAGCGGTGGATTAGACTCAACTTTAGCGATGAAACTTATAATAGACCAAGGCATAGAAGTTTTGGCTGTAAATATTAACACGGGTTTTGGAAGCACAAAAGATAGACTTGAACATATGCAGAGCATGTGTGCTCAGGTCGGCGCAGAGCTAAAAATAATAGATATAGAGAGTGAATTTTTACAAGATGTGCTTTTTGATCCAAAACACGGTTATGGCAAAAACTTTAACCCATGTATCGACTGTCATGCGAAGATGTTTGCGGTGGCAAAAAGAGTTATGGAAGTGGAAGGTGCATCGTTTTTGGTAAGCGGTGAGGTTTTAGGACAGCGCCCAATGAGCCAAAATAAAGATGCCATGCAGACAGTTTTGGATGAGAGTAACTGTGATGGACTGCTTCTTCGTCCGTTATCTGCAAAAGCACTCGTACCTACGATCGCAGAGATAAATGGCTGGGTAAATAGAGATAAACTTGAAGAGATTGTTGGAAGAAGCCGCGAGAGACAACTCGAACTTGTTAAAGAGATAGGTTTGGAAAATTTTGAAAGTCCGGGTGGCGGTTGTCTTTTAACTGATGAGAATTTTGCCAAAAAGATGTTTGATTTTATCAAGCATGACAAGTTTGAAGTAAAAGATATTCCTGTGATGAAGTATGGTCGTCATTTGCGTCTCAAAGACGGTGCAAAGCTTGTTGTAGGAAGAAACCAAGAGGAGAATAAACACCTCCAAGAGATAGATAATGAGAAGTACTGCCATGTAAAGGCAGTCGGTATTCCCGGTCCGCACTCGCTTCTTAGTAAATCTGCAACGCAAGCGGACAAAGAGTTGGCGGCAAAAATAATTCTTACATATTGCAAAAGTGATAAGAACACAAGCTACATGTTAACTTTTGATCAAGAGGAGCTTCAAGCCACTCCGCTTGATTCAAGAGATGAGATAAAACCATACACGGTAATGCAGTAATATTTATTTTTATTTTTTTAGGATATACTTTTTGAAACTTTAAAAACTCGGGGTAAATTATGGCCGGCATACACTTTGGATTTGACAATTTTAGACAACTTTTGGATTTAAGTATAGGTTTGGCGCAGAGACTTGATGAGAATCGTGCCGAGAGCTTTACTCTGCTTTATTGTGATTTTTCTGCGTTTAATCAGTCGGTCATAGACAGCTCGCTAGAGCAAATTCTTAGAAATTCGGACGCAATAGTAAATAATGCTTCTGACTACTTTTTTATGCTTCCATATACAGATAAGTATGGTGCGCAAATTGTAAAAAATATGTTTGTAGAGTTTTTTGCCAAGGATTTAAACTCATTTATGGTGAGTTATCCAATTGATGGGGAGAGGTCTGAGGTGCTAATCTCTGAGCTGAGAGATATCGTAAGCGCTACATATCATAACGACTTAAGATGCCTTGATAGCTTTAATCTCTATTAAACCTATAATCTTTAGAGTTTTTATAAAACTCTATTGCCTCTGATATCCTCTGCTCTTTATATACTTTTTTATCGCACACTAACCTACATGTAACTTTCATATTTTTAGATGCCTGTTCTACTTCTTTACTCTTTTTTTTCTCATAAGCAGACACGTCGACATTTTTTGCAATAGTGTCAAACGGAGTTTGCGCCAAGAGCATGAGAGGTGCTAATAAAAAGAGTAATTTAATCATGTGCACTATATCGGTAGCTTTCTAATAAGATTAAGAGTGGAATAGTTTATGCTAATAATTCTAAAATCTTTATAAAAAAGTATACAGGAGCAGGTAATGATAGTAGCAAATGCCAAAAGTGCCAAAGCATCATCTTCGTCTTCACCATTAAGTTTATCGGTGCCAAAAGAGAAGTCAGCTCTCTCATTTTCGGACCTTCTAAGAGGTGTAAGTGATAAAAAAGATGCAAAAGTTATTCAAAACGGCTCTTTGATTTTATCGTTAGCAAATGAAGAAAAAAGCCTTAAAACAGCAAAATCTACCTCTTCAAAGACAGATTCGCTCCTCGCTCTTTTAAAAAATGAGGAAAATTTAACCCCTAGCAAGAGTGCAGAGCCGCTGGAGCTAAACCCAAAACTAACTGCTGCATTGAGTACAGCAGATATAAAGGCGCTCGTATCGGATGCAAAAAATTATCTAAAATCAAAGATCCAAGAGAGTGAAGGTTATAAAAAAGCAGAGGTAAAAAAGCTTCCAAATACACTTAAAGGACTTGTTGAAGTTGCCAAAAAGTTTAATATTGACATTAGTAAGATAACATTTGAAGAGGTGCGTTCTAGTTCTAGAAATATGTCACAGACACTTGCGCAAGAAGATATAAAAATCGAAATGCCAAAAGAGGCGATTCAAGAGAAAAAAGAGCTTAAATCTGAGATGCCAAAAGTTGAAGCACCAAAAGAAATAGTTTCGGAAAAAGAGACAAAAGTCGAAGCATCAAAAGAAGTGCTTTTGGAGAAAAAAACAGCTTCAGAAAAAGTGCTTGTAGTCGAAGTGCCAAAAGAGGCGGTTTTAGAGAAAAAACCTCAAGTAATACAGACGGACGAGAAGCAAAAAAATGTAGCAATCAGTAATGTGATAGCCTCTAAGATAGAGCAAAATGAGACAAAAATTGATGAAAAATTTACAGAGCTTCAAAAAGAGATAAAATCAACGCCTATTTTTAAAGCACAGGTAGCGGTTGAGCATACTTCAACGGAGCAGATAGTTCAGGCTAAAGCAAACACTAGTTCTTTCAAGGCAGAGCAAAAAACGCCAAAAGAGAGAGCGGATGAGACACTAAAACTTCTCCTGCGCGGTGAAAAACCCTCTGTAAGCAATCCTGTGCCAACAGCTGATTTTTCAGTTGCAACTGCTAGGGTCATAGCTTCGATGGAGACTACCGAGGGTACAAAAACTCTAGAAAGTCTTCTTCGCGGGGATGCTCCTTTGGCTCAAGAGAGTGAACCCTTATCAAATGTTGATTCGCTAGGTGTTCACAAGGTAGATAGCTTTGAGGTGAAACTCAATGAAGCAAAACAGATGATTAAATATCTCTCAAATGATGTAAAAAATGCTATTGAGGATTATAGATCTCCTTTTACAAGGGTAAAAGTGCAGCTAAATCCGCAAAACTTGGGCGAAGTTGATTTGACTATAGTTCAAAGAGGCAAAAACTTGCACGTAAATATTAGTTCAAACAATACAGCTATAAACGCTTTATCAGCAAACGTAAATGAGCACAGAGTTCAGTTGAGCAATAGTGGAATAAATAATGCTACATTAAATTTTAGTGACGGTTCGCAAGGTGGTAATACAAATGCCGGTGGGGGACATCAGCAGAGACAAAATGAGCGACGAGCTCATGAAGAGTATGGCTATTTCGAGAGTGAAGAGATACATGAAGAGAGATTAAGTTCTTTAGAGATTGTAGTCCCTAGATACATATAAATAAAATCTGCTGCTGCTTTATGCGGCAAGCTTCAGCGTTACAGTGGTTTATCCTCCTTGATTGGAGTAAGATGGCGGCGGAGTAAAAAGGGGTTGTCCTTTTTACGGATAATAAACAGGGGGAAGGTTCCCTAAAATTTATGAAATAAAATTAAGGAGTTAATTATGGCAATCACATCAACAGGTCTTGATGCAGCAATATATTCAGATTATGTTGCTCCGGCAACAGTTGAGGACAAGACGGCTTTAGACAAAGATGATTTTATGACGCTTCTTTTGGTGGAGCTTCAAAATCAAGATCCGACAGAGCCTATGGACAGCGAAAAGATTTTAACGCAAACTTCACAGCTTGCAACGTTAGAAGCTACTGAAAATACAAACAAAGCACTGGAGGATTTGGCAGTATCACTTGGTAGCTCACAGCAGTATAGTATAATATCTGCTATTGGAAAAACAGCCGATACGGGAAGCAACGCAATTGTTTTAGAAGAGGGAAGCGAGACGACTTTTGAAATCTACTTTCCCGATGACATAGAGCAGGGAAGCGTTGAGATACTTGATGTGAACGGAAATGTATTAAAAACATTGGATGTCGGCACAAACCCTAAGGGAGTATATCAGTTTACATGGGATGGAACCGATTCAAGCGGCAATACTGTAGACAGTGGAATATACTACGCAACCGCTTCATATACAAATCCAAACGGTGATGCTTTAACAACAAGAGTTGGAGCATACCCAATAGAGTCCGTTAAATTTGAAGGTAGTGAGACATACTTTAAAGTAGGCTCTAGTTATGTATCTCTCTCTGACGTAGTAGAAATCTACTAAAAAGAGGTACACAAAAATGATGAGCCAAGCTTTTTATACTGGAATAAACGGAATTAAAGCGCACCAGTATGGTATTGATGTTATTTCTGACAATTTAGCAAATATAAATACGGTCGGATTTCGTGGCTACACAACTGAGTTCTCGTCACTTTTTGAAGAGGCACTTGTTACATCTTCGGATTTTTCAAGTGCTAGCAGCGGTGTCGGAATCGGCACAAAGTTAAATACGGTTGCTATGAATGAAAGCAGTGGTGTTTTTCAACTCAGCGATAGAAGTACGGATTTGGCAATTTTGGGTGATGGATGGTTTGGGATTCAAGCTGAAGGCGAACCTGTATACACCCGAGACGGAGCCTTTTTGTTTGATGAAAACAGAGATTTGGTTACTAATGACGGCTACTATGTTTTAGGAACAATGGGAGACAACATCACTGATGGAGTATTAACTCAGCAGTTGGCAGAAGTCGAGCTAGGAGATGTGGATGCACAACAAAAACTTCAGTTTCCAGAAGAGCTGCTTTTTTCTGTTCAACCAACGACGGAAGCGAGTTTTTATGGAAATTTGACAGCAGGAGATGAGACAAGGGTTATAAGCTCAGGAATTATTGATGCACAAAATAACAAAAATAATCTAAGACTTGAGTTTGCAAAGAGTGTTCCGCAAGTCTCACCTGGAGCACAGTGGGACATAGTTGCCACAGTTGAGAATTTAGAAGGCACCGAGGTTTACTCTACAAGCAGCGGTGTTGCAAGTTTTGATGATGCAGGGGCGCTTATCTCCAGCACTCTTACATCCATAGATAACAACGGAACAGATGTAGCTATAAATCTTGGAACAGGATATGACGGTCTTATGGCAATGGGGGACGAGTTTAGTGGCTCAAGTTCTGCAAACGGTCTTGAAGCAGGCGACCTTTTGGGATATGATATAAATAAAAACGGAGAGGTAATAGCTACCTTTTCAAACGGAATGCAGAGCGCAGTAGGGATGGTTGCCGTATACCATTTTCAAAATGACAGAGGACTTGAACGCGTAAGCGGATCGAGATTTGCAGAGTCTCAAAATAGCGGCAGAGCAATATTTTTTCAAGATGAAAACGGTAAAAATATTACAGGAACGGATATGACAAACTTTAAGCTTGAGGGCTCAAATGTTGATATGACAGCCGGTCTTACGGAGATTATTATTATGCAGAGATCATACGATGCAAACTCAAAGTCCATAACAGCCGCGGACGAAATGTTACAAAAAGCATTGGGTATGGATGCTTAATAAAGTTGGAACATAAAATGCTTACTAACTATACCAATAAACAAAAGGATTTAAAATGTTAAAATCACTTTTTGCCGGTGTATCCGGACTGCAGTCTCATCAAGTTGCGATGGACGTAGAGTCAAATAATATTGCAAACGTAAATACTATAGGTTTTAAGTATTCACGTGCTAACTTTTCAGATCTTCTTGCTCAGACAAAGGCGATTGCTACTGCTCCTCAAGGTGAGCTTGGCGGTAAGAATCCTGTGCAGGTAGGTCTTGGCGCGAGTGCGAGCTCTGTAACTAAGATTTTTGCACAGGGTTCTGTTCAAAATTCTGACAAAAATACAGACGTTGCTATTCAAGGAGATGGATTTTTTATAGTCTCTCCTGATGGCGGAAATACATATAAATATACGCGTTCAGGTGACTTTAAGTTTGATGCCGGCGGTAACTTTGTTGATAATAACGGGTTTATTGTTCAGGGATGGCTTAGAGATCCTGTGACCGGTTTAGTCGACTCAACTGCACCGATAACAAATATTAATATACCACCGGGACTTACAACTCCGGCATCTCCGACGCAAAATGTAGTTATTAAAGCAAACCTAAACTCCGGTCCGCTTGTAGATAACTACTCGCCTGCGTACGAGGTGCCGAGTTATCCTGCAGGGACAGCGGTTCCTTCGCCTGCTGCGGTAGATGAAAATGGAAACGCTATAGAGTCCGGTGACATGGGCGTTATGTTCAATGAATCTGGTGAGGCGTTCAGTCTTCAGGCAGGTCAGGGTATATGGGCATCATTTATTGATACAACTACGACTGCTTCTGCACCGGTTACCGCCAATACTGATTTGGATATCACATTTGAGTTGGATGACGGTACGACAAAGCAGATAACAAGTACTGCTCCGGGAGGCGAAACTCAGGCTCAGACTGCTTCAAGATTTGTATCAGCTATTAATGCTCAAACATCAGTAACCGGTATAGAAGCTGTTTATGATTCAGGAACAGGAGAAATTACCCTTACAAACGGCAACTCCAATTCAAATGCTTCGCATAATATCAGAATAAGTGCAGTCGGTGGAGCCGACGGTAGTGGTTTTGTTGTCGGTGATTCAGCTACTACGGCTTATAGATACCAATATGATCCTACGGGTGCTACG
Source organism: Sulfurimonas sp. (assembly GCA_041652055.1). GTDB lineage: Bacteria > Campylobacterota > Campylobacteria > Campylobacterales > Sulfurimonadaceae > Sulfurimonas. The sequence continues at coordinate 11,157 of JBAZIE010000029.1, forward strand.
ATAGCCGAAGGGTTTGATAAAAAATTTAGAACAATCGCCGACCTTCGTGAAGGTCTAGAAAAAGAGGCTAGAGCAACTGCCGGTGATACTGACATTGACGGTATTTATGAAAACAATATAGAGATAATTGTTAATGAGCAGGGTAAATTTGAGCTTTCAAATCCCGGTGGTTCAGCAGATGGCGATTATGATATAAATCTATCCATTACAGGAATGAATGCAAACAGTGTTGTTGGTGGTGGAATAACTGAAAACAGTAGCTTTACAAGAAGCATGGAGGCACTTAACGCAACTCTGCCGGCAGGCAGTACCGCAACTGCCTTTTCACAGGGTTTTAATGCCGCAACACACTCGGCGAGTATTGATATTTTTGACTCTTTGGGTTCAAAACATACTTTAAGAACGGAGTTTAGAAAAGTTGCCGTTGATGCTTCTACTGGAAGTACGTGGAATATGAAAATAAGTGTTCCGGAGCCTGCTACGATAGATACAATAGCACCATACAACGAGAAGACCGGTTTTGTCAGATTTAACAGTGACGGCTCACTGTCGACCTATAATCCGCCAAACGTCTCTTTTACGGCAAATAACGGTTCTGCTCCAAATCAGCAGGTTGCTATTGAACTTGGTACGTCAAACAGTTTTGACGGTATGACAAGTTTTGACTCTGTTTCATCGACTTCAGGGATAAGTCAGGACGGTTTTACGGGTGGAGATTTGGTTGGTATTAGAATCGATCAAAGTGGTACACTAGTGGGTTCGTTTAGTAACGGTCGCTCTTTTGGTTTGGCGCAGATAGGTATGGCGAAGTTTACTAACAATGAAGGTCTCACAACCGAAGGCGGGAATGTGTATATACAAACTGCCAACTCGGGAGACCCGATTATTGGAACGGCTGCAACTGCAGGACGGGGATTTATGCAAGCGGCAGCTCTTGAAGCTTCAAATGTCGATTTGTCCCGCTCTTTGACACAGCTTATTATTATACAAAGAGGGTATCAGGCAAACGGTAAAACGATTACCACCTCAGATACGCTTCTTGAGACTCTTATCGGGCTTAAACGATAACTTTTAAATCTATTTTGTTATAATTCCTTCATATCAATGAAGGAATTATCATGCGTTTTTCTGCTCCTCTAAAATCAAACTCAAAAAAAATTATGCTTCTAGGTTCCGGCGAGCTCGGTAAAGAGGTAGCTATCGAAGCTCAAAGACTCGGTCTTGAAGTCATAGCGGTTGACAGATACCAAAATGCACCCGCACACCATGTAGCACATAGAAGCTATGTTGTAAATATGCAAGATAAAAATGCGGTTTTGGAGATTATTTACCGCGAAAAACCTGATTATATACTTCCAGAAATAGAGGCTATCAGCATTGACGCTCTTTTTGCGGCAGAAGATAAAGGGTATAACGTTATACCAAACGCTAACGCTGTTAGTAAAACTATGAATAGAAAAAATATCCGTACATTTGCGGCGGAGGTTTTGGGACTTAAAACAGGTGCATATGAGTTTGTAACCACAAAAGATGGACTTAAGAGCGCGGCAGAGCGTATTGGTTTTCCATGTGTTATCAAGCCTGTTATGAGCAGTTCCGGTCATGGGCAAAGTGTCGCAAAAAGTGCAGATGATATCGACGCTTCATGGGAGATGGCAAAAGAGGCGAGGGGTGATGCAAGCGAGCTTATAGTTGAAGCTTTTGTTGATTTTGATTATGAGATAACGATGCTCACTGCTAGAAACGGCAAAGAGACGGTTTTTTGTGAGCCGATAGGTCATGAACAAAAGGGCGGTGATTATGTTTTCTCATGGCAGCCGATGCAGATGAGCCCGCTTGCAAAAGAGCGCTCGCAGGAGATAGCTAAAAAAATCACGGACGGCCTTGGTGGTCGCGGTCTTTTTGGGGTCGAGCTCTTCATTAAAGGTGATGAGGTTTACTTCTCTGAAGTCTCTCCTCGTCCTCATGATACGGGAATGGTAACGCTTATTACCCAGTCTCAAAGCGAGTTCGCGCTTCATCTAAGAGCAGTTCTTGGACTTCCGCTTGGGTTTACATTTTATGGTGAGGGTGCAAGTGCCGCGTTTAAATCTGAAGTTCACAGTTATGCTCCTGTGGTTGAGGTAGATGAGTCCATTTTTAGCGACAACAGTTTTGTTAGAATTTTTTCCAAGCCTGAAGCGCATAAAGGCAGAAGATTGGCGGTCGCACTTGTCTTTGACAAAGCAGACAAAGCACTTGAGAGAGCAAGGGAGCTTATTGCAAAAGTGAAGGATAGCTAAATGACGTGCTTGTGTCATTGCGAACAAAGTGAAACAATCTATTTGCATGGAGATAGCTAAATGAAGATTGTTATCCTAGACGCCCTTACCTTTGGCGAAACACTTTTAAGCGGATTTTTCAAGCTTGGCGATGTTGATATTTTTCAAACAACCTCGCCCGAAGAGACGCAAGAGCGCATAACTCACGCAGATGTTATAGTCACTAACAAAGTTGTTATAACAGAGGCTCACATCTCAAGCTCTCCATCTCTCAAACTTATCTGCGTTGCCGCAACTGGCATGAACAATGTTGACTTGGAAGCTGCAAAAATGAGGGGCATTGAGGTAAAGAATGTTTCAGGATACTCTACCGATTCAGTTATGCAGCACACATTTTCTATGCTTTTTTATCTTATGGGACACTCAAGATATTATGATGAGTTTGTGAGAAACGGCTCATACTCTAGAAGCAAAATATTCACGGATATCTCCAAGCCGTTCTTTGAGCTGAAGGAAAAAAGATGGGGAATTATAGGACTCGGAACTATCGGGCGAGGTGTTGCAAATATTGCAAAAGCGTTTGGCGCGGAGGTTTGTTACTACTCAACGAGCGGGAAAAACAACCTGCAAGATTTTCTACATGTAGAACTTGAGCAACTTCTAAAAACATCACACATTATCTCCATTCATGCCCCGCTAAATGAGAAAACTCTCAATCTTTTAGATTATGAACAGTTGTTAACTTGCAGAGAGGGAGCGGTTGTGCTAAACCTCGGGCGCGGCGGAATTATCAATGAAGAAGCAATAGCACGCATAGTTGATGAAAAAGAGATATATTTTGGTTTGGACGTGCTCAAAAAAGAGCCTATGGAGCGCAATCATCCGCTGCTCTCAGTTATCAACAGAGATAGACTCTATATAACTCCGCACATTGCTTGGACAAGCGTCGAGGCGAGAGATAGGCTTATAGAAGGTGTTGTAGAAAATATCAAATTATTTATAAAGCACTCACAATCGCAGAGCTAACACTTTTTTTATCTGCTTTTTTAGCGGCTACGATTTTTCCATTTAGTTCAGAAGTCGCATTTATTGCGGCACTCTCAAACGACATGCCAAAATCTGATGCGCTCATATACGCTTCTTGCGGAAATGTACTTGCCATTATATTGAACTATTTTTTAGGCTATCTTCTTTATGAAAAAACAAAAACAAAACTTCTCTCATCAAAGATGGGGGCAAAGGCGTATGAGTATGGGCATAAGTACGGTTACTATGCACTCTTGCTCTCATGGCTGCCAATCATCGGCGACCCGCTAACAGTTGTCGCAGGTCTTGTTAGGGTTAGGTTTGTTTGGTTTGTTTTAATAGCGGGCAGTTTGAGGATTACAAGATACTACTTTTTAACTCTTGTGGTATAATTTAGTACATTTAAGCTATTGGTCGTGTTATGAGAGTTATACTTATTTTTTTATCACTTTTTGTCTCTCTTTGTGCCGTAGAGAAACCTTTGGAGAAAGTGTCATTGCAGCTTCAGTGGCTTGACCAGTTTCAGTTTGCCGGATACTACATAGCAAAAGAGAAAGGTTTTTATGATGATGCCGGCTTTGATGTAGAGATAAAAAAATTTAGCTATGAAACTGATGTCATCGGCGATGTAGCAAGCGGTAAAACTACTTATGGTATAGGTCGCTCAAGCCTCATTTGGTACTACTCTAAAGGAAGGGAGATATCTCTGCTAAGTGCGACATTTCAAAACTCCCCACTTACTCTCATCGCACTTAAATCCTCAAACATAGAATATGTAAAAGATTTCATAGGCAAAACTGTAATGATTACCGAAGATGCGGTAGAGACCGCGTCCATTTATGCCATGATAAAGTCGGCAAAATTGGGCGAAGATAATATAAAATACAAAACACACACATTTGATATAGAGGAGCTCGTTGATAAAAGAGTCGACCTTTACACAGGGTATGTTTCAAATGAGCCTTATGAGTTGAAAAAAAGAGGAGTTGAGTTTAAAACATTCTCCCCAAAAGATATGGGTTTTGACTTTTACGACGACATACTCTTTACTTCACAAGAAGAGGCTCGCAAAAGCCCGCTAAAAGTAGAGAGTTTTAAAAAAGCGTCTATAAAAGGGTGGGAGTACGCTTTTGAAAATATCGAAGAGGCGGTTGATATTATCTACAAAAAATATAACAGCGCCGGCAAAACAAAAGATGCACTTCTTTATGAAGCAAAGGAGCTTAAAAAACTCTCCTTTGTAAACGGCTTACCGCTAGGAACTCTTAGAAAAAACAAGATAGAGAGAATTTTAGATATATACAGAGTTATGGGACTTGTTGAGAATGATGTTGATTTGGATAGGCTGATGTTTAGCCCAAAAGAGAAGTTTTTAACAAATGAAGAGGAAGAGTATCTAAAGCAAAGGGGAGAGATTAGCATCTGCGCTGTTCCAAATTTGCTTCCGCTTAGCGCAATTGAACATGATAAATTTGTCGGAATAGGCGCCGATATACTTAATCTGGCAAAAGAGAGCATAAATCTCTCATACAGAGTTGTTGAGACAAAAAGCTGGGAAGAGTCGCTACAAAACATTAGAGATAAAAAGTGTGATTTGCTTCCAACGGCTAAATATTATAAAAAGTGGAATGGCTTAAAAACTACGACCCCGTATCATCATGAGCCGCTCATTGTAGTTACAAAAAAATCAGAAAATTATATAGTAGATATTGATAGCATTTTGGAGATGGAGTTTGCGGTCATTAAAGGAAATCTTTTTATAGAGGACTTAAAAAAGAGATATCCGAAAATAAAACTAAAATATGTGGACTCCATACAAGATGCTTTTGAGGGCGTAGAGAGAGGAAAATACTACGGATATATAGATAGTTTGACAGTTGCTGCATACGCTTTTAAAAATATCTCTAATGGAAACCTAAAAATTTCTGGGCAGTTTGATGAGAAGATAGGTATCAGCTTTGGAGTAAGGGATGACGATAAGGTTTTATTTTCTATTTTTGAAAAATTTGCAAAAGATATCAAACATTCAGATATTCATGAATTTTTTAACGAACGCATCCCTATAAATTATGTTAAAAGCGTAAAGTTTGAGTATCTATACGAGATGATTATTTTGGCGTTAGTGATAATATTTATCTTCTTTTACAAACAAAATATTTTAAAGAAAAAAAACATGGAGCTAGAAGAGCTTAAGGATAAACTTCTTGAGTTAAACAGTACGCTTGAGCAAAAAATCGCCGAAGCTGTTAGCGATATGCAGCAAAAAGATACCTATCTTCTACATAAATCGCGTCTTGCTCAGATGGGTGAGATGGTAAGCATGATAGCGCATCAGTGGAAGCAACCATTAAGTGCAATATCCACACTTCATATATCAATGATAATGGCTCTAGAACTTGAAGAGTACAATCTGTGTGATAAAAAAAAGAGAGAGGAGTTTTTGAAGTTTTTGGATGAGAAGCTCAAAAAAATAGGGCTCTATACTCAAAATTTAAGCCGCATTGTCTCTGATTTTAGCGATTTTTACAGACCTAACAAACATCAGGAGGAGCTTACCCTCAACAATCCCGTGATGCAGGCTTATTGGCTACTAGAAGATAGCCTTGTTTTAGAAAATATAGACATTTGTTTGGAGTTGGCGTCTGAAAACAGGATTATGCTCTTTAAAAACGAGTTTGTTCAGGTCGTTTTAAATATCATAAATAACGCAAAAGAGCAGTTCGTCCAAAAGGGCATAAAAGATGCCCAGATAGTTATAAAAAGTTATGACATTGGTGATGTGGCGGTTATGGAGATAAGCGATAATGCGGGTGGAATAGATGAGAAGATTATAGAGAAAATTTTCGACCCATACTTCTCTACAAAATTTGACAAAAACGGTACGGGACTGGGTCTTCATATGTCAAAAAATATTATAGAGCAGCATTATAAGGGCAGAATATATGTGCAAAATATCCAAAATGGGGCAAAATTTACAATTGAAGTGGGTATAAATAATGAAAAATAGAGTAATTGTTGTAGGCGGCGGCGGAGCAGGGCTTGTAGCGGCGCTTAAAGCTCATCAGAGCGGTGCAAAAGTGGTTGTGATAACTAAAGAGTACCCGACAAGAAGCCAAACATGTATGGCGCAAGGCGGCATCAACGCGGCACTCTCAAATGTCGAAGAGGACAGCATAGAGTTACATGTACAAAATACTCTTAAGTCCGCACATGGATTGGCAAACGAAAACGCCGTGAGGTTTTTATGCCAAAACGCTCCTGATGCCGTGCAGTGGCTGGATAGTATCGGCGTGCCTTTTAGCAGAACCAAAGAGGGCAAAATCGCACAGCGAAAACTCGGAGGCGCATCCGCCGCCAGAGCTTGCTACGCGCAGGATTACACAGGTCTTAAAATCCTTCATACGCTTTATGACAGATGTATGGCGGAAGGAGTTGAGATTTTAAACGAGAGATATCTTCTAGAATTTATAACATGCACTGACAAACAAAAGCCATATGTTAGCGGTGTTAGCGTTTTAAACATAAGAAGCGGCGAGGTTGAAATCCACGAGGCGCAAAGTGTAATAGTCGCTACGGGAGGATACAGCAGAGTTTTTCACAAACACTCTACAAACTCTGTTGCATCTAGCGGTGATGGAATTGCCGCTGCTGTTCGCGCAGGTGCAAGGCTGAGTGACATGGAGTTTATACAGTTTCACCCGACTGCTCTTAAAAACTCCTCTATTTTAATCTCCGAGAGTGCTAGAGGCGCCGGAGGGTATCTGCTAAACTCTAATGGCGAGAGATTTACCAATGAACTTGCACCGCGCGATGAAGTCGCAAGGGCAATAAACGATGAGATAGCCAAGGGCGGCGATGTATTTTTAGATATCAGACATTTGGGAGCAGAGTTTGTAGAAAACGAGCTGCCGCAAGAGGCTAAACTTGCAAAGTTGTATGAAAATATTGACCCTGTGCATGATTTGATACCCATCAAACCATCAGCTCACTACACGATGGGCGGGATAGAGGTCGATGAAAACTCATCTACTTGTATAGACGGACTTTTTGCAGTCGGTGAATGCGCAAACCACAAAGTGCACGGTGCAAACAGACTTGGAGGAAATTCGCTCCTTGAGCTGGTTGTTTTTGGAAGACTTGCCGGAGAGAGTGCCGCAAAGTATGCCATGAGTGTTGATAAAGCTACAGAGATATGCGAACATAAAAATATTTTCCAAGAGCAAATTGCCGAGATAAAGGGATATGCAAGTGAGATTAATTTTTATGAAATACAGAGAGATTTGGGCGAACTCTTTTACCTACATGTAGGAATTAAAAGAGAGAAGAAATCGCTTATAACTGTTTTGGATAAAGTAAGGGAGATGAAGGCTTTGTTACCTAAAATGGGGGTGAGTGACAAAACAAAAGAGTATAACACAAACCTAAGAGAGTTTTTGGAGTTTAAAAATATGCTTGAAATCAGCGAACTTATTCTTATTTCTGCTATTGGCAGAGATGAGAGCAGAGGGGCGCACTTTAGAGTTGATGTGCCACATACTGATAAAAAGTTTGAAGCCCATACAATCATAGACAAAGAAGGGGTGCTCAGCTATGAAAATTAATATCAAAAGAGATAGTGTTGTAGAGTACGATATTGACGCAGAGGGCTCCACACTTTTAGAGCTTTTAAATAGAATAAAAACAGAACTTGACCCATCCATCTCGTACAGCAGCGGATGCAGAAGCAGTGTATGCGGAAGCTGTGCTGTGAGGGCAAACGGCAGAGAAGTTTTGGCATGCTCTTATCATGCAAAAGATGGAGATTTGATAGAGCCACTTAAAAACAGCGAGGTAATACGTGATTTAGTAGTTGATATGGACAAGGCTTACGGTTTTAATGCAAAAGCAAAAGCGTGGCAGAGTTCTATAACAGAGAATATGTTGCTCTCGCATGAGGATGAGAAGCGCAATGAGCTTCAGAGTGACTGTATTCTTTGCGGTTCATGTTATAGCGCTTGTCCTGTTTATAGCGTGAATAGCGAATTTTTAGGACCCTTTGCGCTAACAAGGGTTTGGCGATATGTTAGCGACAAAAGAGAGCAAAATCCACAAGAGAAGATAGATACTGTCCAGACAAACGGCGTTTGGGACTGCACCCTTTGCGACGAGTGTACTTTGGTTTGTCCGCAAGATATCTCAAGCAAAGCGGACATAGAAAAGTTAAGAGCAAGAAGCGCAATGTTTGGTTATAACGATCAAAAATTTGCAAATTTCGGCGGCGGTTTCGGTTTTGACGGAAGCCCACAGTTTTAACTAACACCATTTTTTATGTTATAATTAAATCTTCTGAATAATTTATTTTAGATTGTCGCGCTTCTAAAGAAGTTCGCAATGACAGTCATTGCGAGAAGCTTGCGACGAAGCAATCTATGTTTAATCAGAGTATTTAATTAAACACTATGTTATAAAAGGTAAGAGAAATGGCAAAAGAGTACTCATTTGATATAAGCGCGAAGATAGATATGCAGAGTTTTAAAAATGCGGTAAATTCGGTGGATAAAGAGGTTGCAAACCGTTATGATTTTAAGGGTACGACCTACGAGGTTGACTTTAAAGAGAAAGAGAAACAGTTAGTGTTAGTAGCATCAAGCGATAATAAACTCGATGCGCTTAAAGATATTATTATAACAAAGCTCCTTAAACAAAATCTCTCTTCTAAAGTTTTAGAAGAAGTAAAAGTTGAAAATGCAAGCGGCAACACAAGAAAAGCAACTTATAAAGTGGTGGACTACATAGAGTCAAAAGAGGCGAAAAAGATAACAGCGGAGATAAAAAATCTAAAACTCAAAGTCACAGCTCAAATAGAGGGCGATTCCATCAGAGTCAAAGGGGCGAAGCTGGATGATTTGCAAAAAGTTATTGCAACTATCCGCGCTATGGAGTGGGAAGCGCCGCTTGTTTTTGAAAATATGAGATAGGGGGAAAGTACATGTCAAAGTTAACAATTTCTGATGCGGCTGACAAGCTCGGCGTATCCAAGGAGGCTATACATAACCGTATAAGAAGAGGTTCTTTGCACAGTGTAGTAGAAGACGGAGTAAAACTTGTTGTCCTCGGTAAAGAGGATGGCGCGCAGGTTACGGTAAAAAAAGTAAGCAGTCAAAAAAATTCTCATAACAGCGATGACAGATATTATAAATTTTTAGAAGAGCAAAATGTAAAACTTCAGCATAAAGTTGAAACTCTTGAGGGTGAGACGAGAAGCCTCAGAGACCAAAAAGAGCAGATGCTCATAGAAGAGAGAATAAAGATTGAGAATATATATAAAGAGAAAGATGAGCAGCTCAAAAACATAATAAACGCCATCTCCTCAAAGATTATGCTAAGTGCGCCGCAAGAGATTTCAATGGGTGCGGATGATGAGGCATATGAAGCAGAAATCCAGCCAAGAGAACCAAAAGAGAGAATAGAGAACCGTAGACTTATATCTCTAAATAAGTACCTAAAGAGTAAAGATTTCTCAAAGAAAAAAATCTCCAAGATAAAAGAGAAGTTCAAAGAGAGCTCAAAAGAGGATTCTAGAATCATTACGATAGGTAAAAAGTATTATATAGATTTACAGAAGTATGATTATAGTGATTTTTCGATATAGGCTTAAGTAGAGCTACCCTTAAGGGTTTTGTAGATAAAATTCCGTCTTTAAACATGGACAGTTGGGAGAGTTGGTTTAATCCAGTCGCCTGGAACGCGGCCGTAGGGAAACTTACCGAGGGTTCGAATCCCTCACTGTCCACCAGAAAGCCCTATTTTATGGACTTCCAAAGCATTTTTTAAAATAATAAAAATCCCTTACTTACCCCGAACTACTTATAAATAGACATACTTCTATCAAAATCTTTATAGTTTGATTCTAAATAACTTACATATACATCATAAACCATTTGTGTATTAGCATGTCCTAAAAGTTGTGCAAGCTGCACTGGAGAAACGAGCTCTTTATAGAGCATATTTGTAGCGTATGTATGACGTGTATTATATGGTCGTCTATACTCTATTTTTAATTTTTCTAATGATGGAATCCAGTGTTTATTTGTAAAAACATTAGTATCCATATAAGGCTTTTTATATTGAGTTATAAAGAGATATTCGTTATCGTGAAGATTATAAAGCTCTTGGATAAAAGGCTCTAAAAGTTGTATGATTGGAATCTCTCTTATACTGCCTTTAGTTTTTGGTGTACTCTCTCCGAATCTGCTACGACTTCTTTTAACTTTTATAGTTTTATTTTGAAAATCAATATCTTCTTTTTTAAGTCCAATTATTTCGCCTGAACGCATACCAGTATAAAAAGCAATAGCAAGATAATATTTATAGTTATTATCTACTGTATTATCCATGATAAGCTTTACTTCGTCAGAGTTGAAAGGCTTAATTATAGGTTTGTCATATTTAGGAAGCCTAACAAGCCTTACTGGATTTTTTTCTATAACTTCATCATAGAGAGCTTCTTGAAATATACCACTAAGAACACCGAGATAATGTCTTTTACTCTTTGAGCCTACATCATCAATACCATAGAGCCACTTTTTAACGTCAGATGGTTTAATAGTCTTTATATCTATATTTTTAAAAATAGGGTCTATTCTGTTTTTAACTATATTTGTATATTTATCAAAAGTAGAGTTTTTTAACTCATGCTTTTTGAAATCAAGATATAAAGATGAATAATGATTAAATTTAGTCATTTTCTTTTCGCTCTCTCAATTCTTTTGCGACAAGTAGCATTAAAATATTTTTTTCTACCAAATAAAGAATTACCACAACCGCAAGGACATAAAATTTCAAATGTCACACTTTGAGATGTCACACTTTCGTTTTGAGATGTCACACTTTGAAATGTCACACTTTGAGATGTCACACTTTCGTTTTGAGATGTCACACTTTGAGATGTCACACTTTCGTTTTGAGATGTCACACTTTCGTTTTGAGATGTCACACTTTCAAAATCTAATTTGACACATTTATAGGAATATGAAACGGGAAAATGATGTTTTACAGTTTTTCTTAAGTCAATAAAAGCTTCTAATTCTGAATAATCAAAAGGATAAGCACCATTAGCACGCAATTTAGCTTCATCGCCATAGGTACGAGGAAATCTACTATCAAATAACTCTATGACTTGACCGTCTGCATCAAGAAAAAAAGAAAGTGCAGTTTCTAACTGCGCAACATCATCAACCAAAACTGATTGAGCACCTACAAGAAAACTGTTTGAAATAGCAACATAACCAAAATGATACTCTCTAATAGAAAATCTAATATCGTTAGTAGAACGAGGATAAAAAAAATCATATGAAGCAGAAAATAAAGAAGACATTAAAAAACCTCACTTTCAAATTTAAAAAAATCATCTTGATATGCAGATAGATTAATTTTTGGACCATCTAATAAACCTCTATCTATCAAGAGATTTTTAGTTACACCGTAATGTTTTAAATCTACTGTTTCAATATCTAGAGAGTTGAAATAATCCCAAAGTTGCAAACTATTCATTTGGTAAGGTTGTAGTGTAGGTTTTATGAGAAGAGAAGAAAACGGAACAGTAGGCAGACCAGCTACACGAAGTTTTTTATTATCTCTGATTAGTTGTTTTTCCTGATGATGATATACTATAAATTGCTCGCCATTGATACTAATATCAATTGGTTTTTGGATTTTTTCTTTAAATAACGGCTCGAATTCTGCTTCAAGATATGTATAATCAGCCATTTTATCAGCCCAATTAACAGGTTTGTGATTGTAAATAGTGCCATGTTCATTATCAATTCTGCGAACTTGTTTAGATTCCGAATCAATGTAAACGTTTACATCTTCGCTATTGTATGCAGCAGTTAAGTCCAAGAGCGTATACATGCCATTTAATTTACGATAGACTTCAAGAGATACAAAAGTGCGTGAAGTATAAAATCTGCAAATGCCGTGATATAAATACCAAAGTGTAAGATTTGTTATTTTGTCGCTATCTTCTCTTAAATCATCAAGAGTTTTTAGGATGTATTTCATCAAGTAAGAGATAGGAGATTGTACGTTTGTTTCTACTTTTGAGAGCGGAGCAGGAAAGAGACGATTACAAGCTTTGACAATTGATTCTACTTTATCAGCAGGAACAAATAAAGAGATATGCAAGTGTGGAGTGCCGTCTTTGTGAGGTTCTGTAACTCTTAGATATACTCTGTCTTCTTTTTCGATGCTTTTATAGCTTCTATCGTCACGGAGTTTTTTAAACATTTCAGAAAGCTCAGCAGATGCGTTATGTGGAGTATAAAAATCCACTGTTTGCGAGAAATCAAGAACAGGCTCAAAAGTTAGACCGTTAAACTTTTGCTTTACATGACAATTTAAGATTTTATAGCCTTTGATTGTAGTGATATATTTACGACCAGCAAATTGTCTATTTGTTATCAAGCGACCTTTATACATCTTTTTCGGATGCCAATGAGAGGGAAGCGTCAAAGACATAAAAATGTTTGAAAGCTTTTTTTCTTTTGAATAATCGTAAACGCTCCATGCTCTATGTTGAAGTTCAGCTATGTATCTATCTGCATTCATGTAGCTATTTGCAACAAAGTCAGCAAAGGGGATGATTTTATCATCAAGATGGATACCGTTTTGATGCATAAACTCTTTATTTTTTACGAGTTTTTCTTTGGATTTTTGTATTTGGTACTTTGTTAAACCGTAGTTTGTCATTTTGTCACTTCCTATTTGAATTTATTTAAGCGTGTCCGCTAACTTTTTATAGATAGCCAAGAGGGAGGCTAACGCCTCCTTATTTCCCCGCTGGAGCGGGTCCCCTTTTCGGAGGTGTTAACCTCTTGTGAACCCTCTACAATATCTTCAATATATATTGCGAAAGTCTCATTGTTTTTGGAGTTATATTCATATTTAAAAATTTCGCCTAAATAAGGAATATTTGCCAAAAAAGGCACTTCTAGATTATTAGTCATAATTTCGGAGGAAGTAAGACCAGAAAGCAGCATAGACTCATTTTTTTTAAGCTTAATATAGTTTGAAATTTTTCTTTTTGAAGTTGAGGGAGTATCGGAGGCATCTGTCAACACTTCATATATTAAATCTAATTGAAAAAATATATCATCATCTACAATAGAAACATTTGTTATATTAATTTGAGTTCCGACATCCTTATAATTATAAGAATTATTTACAGAATCAATCGAGGAACTTGTTTGCGTCGTTTGTGCTAGATATGGAACATTTTTTACAATATCAAAATTTGTGTCTTTTCCATCACTTAAAGTTACGACAGGCGAGAATTTGAAATCTACCAAACCTTTTTTTTGCAAATCTGAAAAGAAAAGATTTATAATAGAATTATTAGTAATAGCGGAAAATGATTGACTTGAAACCAAATTATTAATAAAACTCTTAAACTCTAATGTATTATTGCTGGATGATGTTTTACTAGCCTCAAAATTGACTCCAAACTCTCTTAAATCATCATTATTAAAATAAATAAGATTGATTTTTAACTTTTTTTGCGGCACTGGAACATCAATCAAATTTATAAAATAGCTAATCTTCATGCTTGTTTTTTTTGTAGTTTCATAAATAATTCTTTTATTAACATTCATGAATTTAATATCAGGAAAATTTTTATAGAGCAGTTTTATAATTTGAGACGGTTCCAAAAATTTAGAATCATAAAAAAATAAAGCATCTTTATTCTCGATGGTTATATAATTTATAGAACCTACTTTTTGCAAAACAAGACTATTATTACTCAAAAAATCATTTAAAATCTTTTGCGTATCGGCACTTTGATAATCAGCTGGAAGAAACACACTGATTTTTTTATTAACTGATTCATCAATAATATAATTTTCGTTTGTTTCAGATGATACAAACCTTATAAAATCGCTTAATGAAAGCTCTAGGAAATCGCCGCTATTTGCTAGTGAAAGCATTAGTATTAATGCCGTTATTACTCTTTTGATTGTTCTCATATGATGTCACTCCATAATTAGATTTAAAAGTTTTGGTTTCGCTTTTATATTTTTCGCCGCCAAAATCTTTTTTAGAAGATTGAATCTCAAACTTTGCTAAATCTTCATAACGATTTTGTGGAATAGAAATAAAAACAGTTTGAATAGTTTTACTTGAAACATTTTTATATAAAATTTCGCCATCATAACCAGCAACAAAAGCATTAATACCAGATGTAGGAATATTGAAGCGACTATTAAAAATAAAACAATAATTATTATTACAAGAAAGTTCTATCAAAACATTATCTCCTTAAATTTTTCAGGTTCAATTTCTACAGCATCATCAAGATTGGAATTTTCTAACATGTGTCGCATACCGACATTTGCATTTTGATTAGCAGTAGAATTATTTTCAGATATTTTTTCAGTTTGTGGAGAAGTTAAAAATTTAGAGATACCAAAATAAAGAGCAATAATTACAATTACAGGAATAAACATAAATTTTTTAAACTGTGATTTGCCAACCTCATATGAGCCAGAATCATAAAAATCAAATATTTCTTTATTCATTTTTAAAGAGATAGTTTCAATATAAAATTTCTTAAATTCTTTGGAATCGCAATAAACTTTATAACGTAGAGTTTTTGAAAAAAAACGCTTTGAGGCATTTTGACCAAAATAAAATTTATCCATAAACGATTTATATTTTCTATGAATAAGCCCGAAATCTTGAGTAATCAAAATCATATCAATATTAAAATGCCTATGATAAGAGAAAAAACGTATCCAAACAGCGTCATTCTCTTCTAAATCGTTTTGGCACTCATCCCATACAATAAGAGAACCGCCTAGCTCATCAAGAAGACAAGAAGCTTTTAAATAGTTGTCATAATTGCCAATATTTTCTATAAAGTTTTTTCTGTGTTTATGAGATTCCAATTTAGAAATAAAATAATCTATCTCTTTATCAATATGAACTTTTACATCATCACTCATGCTATACTCTAAAGATTCTCGTTTATCAATAATCTTTTTATATTCAGCAGATACAACGGTAAAATCTTTAAATAAATCTAACTCATGAGAGGCAAAATCATAGAGTTTTTTGACATCTAAAGAATGAAGATAGTCATCATATTTTACTTTTAAATTGATATTAGTGTAGATTGGACGTTCTTTTTTATCATAAATAGCTTTTAATTTTGTAACAGCAAAATAAGTTTTACCTGAACCCGGAACTCCCGTAATTGCTTCGATGCTCATAAAATACCAGCTTTAATAAGTTTTGCAATTTCATTTGAGACTAAATCCAAAACACCCAAAGCAGTTCTATATAAAATATGCGAAAACATAAATAATAAAATCATAATAGTAAAAGAAAAAGCAGAACTAATGCCATTAGACATACCAGAAGAATCCATCAAAAGCATAAAACAAGCTAAATAATCTTGACCTTGACCAGTAGCAGCAGAAGAAGTTGCAGGATTAACAATCAAATCTAAAAAAGCTTTAAATTGCGAATATGTTTCAGTTACAAAAACAACGAAACCACCCCAAAAAGCAAAAGTAACAATAAATATTAAAGAACTGACAGAAAATTGAATTCCATAAATAACAGAAGCTAAACCAAATTTTTTTATAAGAGCAGGAAAAAACTTTTTAACAACCCAATATATACCAGTTCCCAAAGAAGTTAAAAGATTAATTATAAAAGGCATTTTATTTAGCTCCTAATGCGAAATATTTAAATAAAAATTTAAAATTACCAATCATCATGGAAACATAAACAAACAACGAAAAAACAGCAGAATAATTACTTAAAATTGCAGGTAACTTTTCAAGGGGACGAACATAAGAACCCATAAAATTGAAACTTATATCGCAAGCATTAGACGAAGAAACAACGCTATAAGTTGAAGGCAAATCCGCACCACTAACCAAAGATAAAACGTTGTCAAAATCTGATTTAACAGTAGTAGCGTCATCAAGAATAGTTGTAAACTTTTCGCCAAAACTATCATAAAATGAATCTGTAGCATCTAAAATTGCATCAGAATCAGCATTAACACCGCTAGTATCAAATCCTGTAAACTCTCCGCCTTGATTTAAAGTATCATTTATTGCTTTTAATTCTGCAATAGTATCAGCCCCGGAATCTCCCTCGCTACCATCATCTTTTGTATATTTAGTTGTAAAAGAACGATTTGTCGGGTCTGAAATAGTAGAAGAAACACCATCTAAAAGAGTTTGAATACCACTTAGAGAAGTATTAACGGCAGCAAGATTAGCAGCAGTGTTAGCAGAAGAATTAATAGTTGCAGCATTTAAAGAATTTATAGCAGATACAATCTGAGTAGTAGAAGTATTAACAGTTCCAATATCGACTGCATCTGTCTGAACAGCAGCTGTTGTAGAAATGATACCAGTGTTAGGGTCTAAAGGGGTACATGTATAACTATTTCGTCCAGTATTTTCATCACAAACAAATAATTCCAAATATAAACCTTGATTAAAACAAATGTTAGAATATTCAACTTGAATATTTGAACAAAAATCATCTAGAAAAGAATCTCCATTAACAGCACCAGTACTAAAACCGTCAGAATATGATAAAGAACCGCTTGTATCTATAGTAGTTGTTGTATCAGTTGTGGTATCAGTTGTGGTATCAGTTGTGGTATCAATTCCTAACGCTGCATTATATTCAGCTTCATAATCAAGAGAACATCTATCAGGATAAAGAACACAATCTTCAGAATCATCAGGAACAATCGATATAGTTCCGTAATACACATCTGCATTATAAGAAGTATATGTATATGAAACTAATTCCGGATTATCAGGATAACATGAACCATCAGTAACCTGGGGATAAGGAGAGGTATCTTCGGAATAATCAACAACAGCAACAGGAGACAAGTCAGGAATAGAAGCCATACACTCATTATAAGAAGCAACAGAAATAGCAATTAATTCTTCATCAGTAGAACAATCAGTGCTACATTGTTTAGTAGAACGAAGCTCAGCAGGTTCTTTATAATAAGTATCTGCATTTAAAAAAGAAACAAAATAAATAAATAAAATAATTTTACGCATCTTGCATATTCCAAAGAGATTTTAAAAGTTTATAAATAACAACAAAAAAAAGAGCAAGAAATGAAACATAAGCAATAATAAAAAGAAAATATTGATATTGACAGCTCATCTATCACCTCTTAAAAGAACTCCAGCACCAAAAAGAACACCAAAAGCAATTGCAAAATATACAAAGATTGAAGCAAAACAATCAAAAGAAGCAATATTCAAAATAGGCAAACATTCCATTTTTAAACCTTTTAAAAAATAATCATAAAAACAAAAGAAAGAAGAAACACAAAACCAACCAAAACACCAGTAAGAGCATAAATAAAGTTTGTTTGATGAAGTGTCATTCCAAAATCATCAGTAAAAATATTCCAATCAATTAAATGACTTTGCTGCCTGATATTAGCCATAACATAAAAATTAACACCATCAATATCTGCAACCTGTTGAAGAGAGGTAAAAGGAGTACTAATGCGAGTAAAGGTTATATTATCTACAATTGAAGCTGGAACGCCAAGATTAAGAAAATCGTTATAATTATAATAATTACAAAAATATAAAGATGAATTTTCCTCGTAATCAGTGAAATATACATCAGCATAAGTACCATCAGCATTGAGAGATTTAAAAACTAAAAAAAGAAAGAAGATAATTTTTTTCATTTTATAAACCTCTATTTTTTAAACAACAAGTTCAAAAAGAACCGTCATAATCTTCAAAATCAGCTTTTAAAGAATCTCTCTCTTCTTTTAAATCTTCTATTTCAGATTTAATTTCAGAAATACGAGCTTTTAAATCATTTTTTTCATAAACACCATCAAAATCATGCTCGGAAATTCGAGAACGCAAATCCTGCATCTCATCCCAAAGAACATTAATTTTTCTATTCATTTCAAAATAATTTTCCATTTTAAACACCTTTTTTTCATACCAAAAAGAGACGTTAATCATCTCTCTTTGATATATTTTTGAATTGATTAAGCGAAAAATCTTTTTGCTTTCATCAATAGACCAACAGTTATGGCAATACCAAAACCGATAACCGCAGCAGCTTCAATATCTGTATAATCAGCAGTTGGCATAACTACAGCAGCTTGAGCCTGAACACCGATAACAGCAGCAGAAACACCAGCTACAACTTTGTTATTTGACAATTTATCAGTAACTTTTTTACTGATTTTTTGAAATCTTTGCATAATAGCACTCCGAAAATAAGCTAGTATTAAACCTCGTGATAGATTAATACCGCAGTAAGAAAATCACGCTTCTCAATGCGATATTAAACTTTTTTGACATTTATTAACTCGGTCTAATCCCTAACGCCTTTCAGTTGTTGCCCCTATTTTTTTTAAAAATAGTGGTTAAAGTGTTGACATTTAGCTATTTTGCTACCGTTTTTGCTTTTCTCTCATACTTTGAGTAATCAAGAGGATTTTTTTCTAGAGTAAGAACAGGCATAGAGCGGTCAGGATATGCTTTTACACCGTATTGGTCAATTTTTATCAGATATGGAAGAGCTACAATAGAGCCGATTTTATCTTTTAGCATGTCGTAATACTCTTCGTCAGTTCCAACAGTTTCAACAGAGATTTTTTTATATCCCTCTTCATCTACACCGTTAAACATCACTGTAAGCTCTGTTCCGTAAATCGTTTTATCAGTCTTTTTGTCCGTGTATTCAGTCGGTTTGACTTCCATTAAAGTACCTATCATATGTGTTGTAGCCATTTGTCACTCCTCAGTGAAAGATTTTTTGACTTAACCACTGTCGCAATTAAGTTTATGAAACATAAATGTTTATGCTCTGTAAACCTAATTTGTCACTTTGTTTTTAACCCCCGAGAAGTGACTGACGGGGAGAGGTTAGCTTTTTTTAAGGGATATCTCATAGCCCGAGAACGTCTTATATCTGTATCGGTTTGTAGTCCAGTGCTGCATAACTATTTTTTAACGACTTATTAGACATCCGAGAGAAAGCGTTTAAGATAAAATTTATTATATTGTTATGGTTTATGGTAAGATTATGAGTTGAAGAAGTGACAACGCCACCATTATTAATATTTACAGCAGATGAGCTAAAACGTAAAAGAGTTTTGAGTTTTGTTGTAATTGTCTGCATAGTCACTTCCTTTAAATCTTAATATTTAAGATTAATAATCTAAATTATTTAGATATAAGTAACTTTATCAAAAGAATTATTAAGCAACGCTTAAAAAGGCACAATTATTATGACAAAAAAAGAAATATCTGAAATATTGGGAATAGACCAGAACACAATTAAAAATTGGGAAAGAAATAGACCAGAATTACATAAAATAGTAATGGAACATTTTCAAGAAAATAGAACATATCCTGATATAAATAATCCTGAATACCTAAAAAAAGAAATGATAAAAGCAATAGATACATTGCCACACACAAAAGTAAAGAAGTTTTATCATCTAATGATGGCAGAACTAGCAGAGATGGGACATTAAAAAAATTCAAAATAAGAAATAACAAATGAAATATATAATATTCATGATATTAATTATGAACATACTACAAGCAGAGAAAATAATAACAGTTGCAATACCAGATTTTAATTGCAGAATAGATTACAAAAAAATAGACCCAACACACACATATATAATACTGAAAACCAAAGAAAAAACATTTTTTCTAAAAGAACATCCAAGAGGTATAGAAGGAAAAAGCAGTAGAACATATATAAACAAAAACGGAAAAAAAATAAGCAAAGAAAGTACATTTTTAACATATAAACTTAAATGCCTAAAAGAAGAAAATGTATATTTCAACTGCATAGAATACTGATAGTAAAGAAAAAAGGAAGTGACATGAAATATTTAATAAGTTTGATTATAGCTATAACAATACAAGCAGATACAATAGATGTGAAAGAAAGCAATGGAGTATATACGACAAATAAAATGACTATATATAATTTATATGCAAAAAATGACGGTTATGCTCAAATAGATAAAACACCTCATGCATGTGGAACAGTTCATCTACTAGATTCAAAAGGAAAAAATATAGGAAGCTTAATCAAAGGATATGAAACTATGAACAAAAAAGTAGAACAGGGAAAATTAAAACTGATGGTAACACCAGACGAGCAATGTAAAATAAGTTTTTCTATACCTGATTAATAGAGGCATAGCAGCCAGAGGAGTGATTAAGTCCTCTGTTTGGATTAATCTAAATTTTTATAAGCACTCTCACGAGTAGTTACATGTAAAACTAAAATCACAAGTTTATTTTCGTATTTTTTATATATCACTCTATACATACGAAGTTTTAAGCGGTAGATAATCTCTTTTTGACCTTTGAGCTTTTTTATCTTGCCAGATTGCATAAGAGATTTTTCATATTCTGCATTAAAATTTTGAGCAAAATCATATAAAGAATCACGAATAAAAGTTATATCAGCTTTATCAATAACTTTAAAATCTTTCTTTGCAGTAGTAGCAAAATCAATTTCGTACATCTAAACCCAATTCTTTAAAAAATTCATCCATAGGAACAGTTTTAAAATTAGGGTCGTTAAGCCTTTTTTCTGCTACTCTTATATCAAGATAATCAAAGTACATCTCGAGAGCAGAAGCGATAATATGACTTTTTTTCTCATTCAACTCTTCAGCATAGCGAGTTATATCATTGTTTAAAGAAGTAGGTAGTGTGATGTTTAATCTAGTAGTATTCATAGTTTTGTCACTCCTTTTTATGTGTATAATTATACACTATTTTTAAATAATAAAGGGTACGACTTTTTCGAATCCCTCACTGTCCACCACAAAGCCCTATTTTATGGACTTCCAAAGCATTTTTTAAAATAATAAAAATCCCTTACTTACCCCGAACTACTTATAAATAGACATACTTCTATCAAAATCTTTATAGTTTGATTCTAAATAACTTACATAAACCTCATAAAAATAAATGTCATTCTGCTGGAAAAAATATTTCATTTTTGAAACCTTAAAAAAAGTATCACAAATGAGGATAAATAGCATCACTAGCTGAAAAATTATCTTTTGGAGTGTCTAAAAAGTCCTGTTTTTAGGGGATTTTATAAAAAGATGGTGCGGATGAGAAGACTCGAACTTCCACACCGTGAGGCACCAGATCCTAAGTCTGGCGTGTCTACCAATTTCACCACATCCGCATCTTTAAGTGTTTAATGTCTCTCCAGACAGGTGGTACGCCCTAATGGATTCGAACCATTGGCCTACGCCTTAGAAGGGCGTTGCTCTATCCAGCTGAGCTAAGGACGCATACATTTATAAAAATGGTGCGCCCGATAGGATTCGAACCTATAACCGT
>JBAZIE010000030.1:0-26550 GCA_041652055.1 Sulfurimonas sp.
TCTGTAACTCAGGTAAACGTTACGGCGGCTGAATCAAATATTCGTGATGTTGACTTTGCTGCAGAGAGTGCAAACTTCTCAAAACACAACATTCTTGCTCAGTCCGGCGCTTACGCTATGAGTCAAGCAAATGCTGTTCAGCAGAATGTTTTAAGACTACTTCAGTAGTTTTAACTCTTCTTACAAAGCAAGCCTTGAGAGCTTGCTTTGTTCTTCTTCTTTTTTTTCTTCAACTTTTTTCATTTCCGATATAACCTTTCAAACACTAATGCTATACAAAAGCTCTCATTAACATTTAAATAGCTAAAATAAATTTATTTGTCATATTTAAGGAGTGGTATCAAAACTTATGAGTTATAACGAGACAGCGATAAACGAAGTTCTATCTCTTGCTATTGAGCAGCATCAAAAGGGGAGTTTTTCCGAAGCCGAAAAACTATACAGAGCCGTACTCCAAGCTGCTCCAAATCATCCAGACGCTAACTATAACTTTGGTATTTTGGCATTGGATATGGGGTATGCAAAAGAGTCCATACCTTTTTTTGAGACGGCTATTAAGAGTCAGCCTTTGGTAGAAGCCTATTATTTGGGATACATTGATGCCTACAAAATGATTGAAGCGCATGAGAAAAATCTCTCTGCATCATCTCAAGCACCTTCTCAAGTATCCATGAAACCGATTCAAAAAGAGCTAGGCAAATGGTCTAAGCTGCATAATAAACAGCGACATAAAGAAGCCGAAAAGATATCTAGAGAAATGATAAAAAAATATCCAAAAATCGGTACGGCATGGAAAACACTGGGGATAACCTTGATTGAAACAAAGCAATACATAGAATCACTCTGCATCAACAAAACAGCGATCAAACTACTTTCTGAGGATTATGAAATCCCATACAATATGGGAGTTGCTTTTCAGCTTTTAGGTATGCTAAAGGCAGCCGCTATATGTTATGGCAGAGCTATCGATATGAAGCCGGATTACTTAGAAGCACATAATAATCTTGGAACTGTGCTGCAAAAACAGGGGAATGTTGCAGAGGGGATAGCGTCTTACGAAAAAGCGCTCTCTATAAAATCTGATATTTGCAAGGTTCATAACAATATCGGGTTTGCACTTAGTAATCAGGGAATGTTTGTCGAGGCGGATGGATATTTTAACAAGGCTTTGGAGTTGGAGTCCAATTTTGAAGGAGCGTTTAGCAATATTTTATTTTCATTAAACTATCATCCTGACAAGAGTGCCGAGGAGATATACGAGGCTTACAAAGAGTATAGCAAACGTTTTGTAGTTCCATTTTCCAGATATCACAAAAGTCATACCAATGTTCAAAATCCAAATCGAAGACTAAAAGTCGGGTATGTCTCCGGTGACTTCAACCTCCATGCAGTTCGTTTTTTTCTCGAACCGCTTTTAGCTAACCATAATCATAAGGTAGTTGAAGTTTATGCGTATGCAGAGTTAACTAAAGAGGATGAGATGACTCAAAAATATAAAAGTTATTGTGACCACTGGATTCCTACAGCAGGTATGAGTAATGACGCTCTGGCTGAGAAAATCAGAGAAGATGAGATTGATATTCTTGTGGACTTAGCTGGGCAGACAGCCGGTAATCGTCTAGAGGTGTTCGCACGAAAGCCCGCTCCGGTCTCTTTGTCATGGCTGGGATATGGTTATACTACCGGGGTAAGTGCGATTGACTATTATCTGAGCGATGAGGTTAGTGTTCCATTGGGAAGTGAACACTTTTTTGCCGAAAAACCGTGGAGAATGGATCAACCCTCTTTTGCATATTCTCCGGCAGTTGGAATGGGAGAAGTTAACCCGCTTCCTGCGTTAGAGAAAGGCTATGTTACATTTGGAACGTTAACAAGAGCAATTCGTGTGAATCATCGAACAATAAAAGCTTGGGCAGAAGTTTTAAAGCGGATCCCAAATTCTAAATTGATTATTAACAGCAAAGATTACCAAACATCTGCCATGAAAGAGAAGTTGGCGGAACGTTTTAAAGAGCATGGAATTGATAAAGAGCGCTTAGAGATTGGATACCGCTCTCCTCCTTGGGATGTTTTACGCAAGATCGATATCGGTGTAGACTGTTTTCCGCACAACTCTGGAACGACCCTCTTTGAAACACTTTATATGGGGATACCTTATGTCACGCTTTTAGGAAGGCCAAGCGTAGGGAGATTGGGTAGCTCAATACTGCATGGTTTGGGAAGAGACGAGTGGATAGCAAAGAGTGAAGAGGAGTACGTTGAGAAGTTGGTAGCCATTGCCGGTGATCTTCCTGCGCTCTCACAACTACGTGCTGGGCTGCGAGATGAGATGCGTCAGAGCATACTGATGGACGGCCCTGGATTTGCTCGTAAAGTCGAGGAGGCGTATCAAAAGATGTTTACAATTTGGTGCGAGGAGCAAAAATGAAGGCAGTTATTTTGGCAGGGGGTTATGGGACTAGACTTGCTGAAGAAACAGATATAAGACCAAAGCCTATGGTCGAGATCGGCGGGAAGCCTATAATATGGCATATTATGAAAATATATAGTCATTATGGATTTAACGACTTTATCATACTCCTTGGTTATAAAGGCTACTACATCAAAGAGTATTTTGCCAATTATTATTTGCACCAAAGTGATGTTACTTTTGATATGGCAAATGGAAAGATGGAAGTACATAACAACGCCAGTGAGCCTTGGAAAGTAACGCTTCTTGATACTGGTCTTGATAGTATGACGGGCGGAAGAATTAAAAGAGCAAAAGAGTTTATAGGAGATGAGACTTTTTTACTCACTTATGGTGATGGCGTAAGCAATGTAAATATTCAAAAACTTGTAAAGTTTCATAAAGCAAACAAAACAAAAGTAACCATGACGGCAATTCAACCGGCAGGAAGGTTCGGTGCACTTGATATAAACTCAAATTTAATTCGTGAATTTGTAGAAAAACCAGCAGGTGATGGAAGCTGGATAAATGGCGGTTTTATGGTGTGTGAACCTGAAATTTTAGATCTAATAGAATCAGATTCTACTACTTTTGAGCACTATCCTCTTCAAACACTTGCTAAGAATGGAGAACTTAGCGCGTACAAACACAATGGGTTTTGGCAGTGTATGGACACCTTGCGAGACAAAGTCTATTTAAACGAACTTTGGAACAGTGCAAAAGCTCCATGGAAAACTTGGTAATGAAATCCTTATTTGGCGGAGTTTACAAAGATAAAACAGTATTAGTAACAGGACAAACAGGATTTAAAGGCTCTTGGCTTGTATATTGGCTAAACAAAATGGGCGCAAAAGTGATTGGTTACTCACTAGAAGCTCCAACGATTCCTAATCACATTGAACTTTTAAATCTAGATATTGTTTCTGTTATCGGAGACATCAGAGATTTAGATAAGTTAAATCAAACCTTTGAAGCTTATAAACCTGATATCGTTTTTCATCTTGCTGCTCAAGCGCTTGTGCGGCTTTCGTATGAAAATCCCATAGAAACTTATGAAACCAATGTCATAGGGACACTTAAAGTATTTGAAGCTTGTAGAAAAAACAATGTAAAAGCTATCGTAAACATCACAAGTGATAAAGCCTATGAAAACAGAGAGTGGATTTGGGGCTATAGAGAAAATGATTCGCTAGGCGGATATGACCCATATAGCTCATCAAAAGGGTGTGCCGATCTACTTGCAAACTCCTATAGAAACTCCTATTTTAATCCAAAAGAGTATAAAAAAACGCATACTACTCTCCTTGCATCTTGCAGGGCAGGAAATGTTATAGGCGGTGGAGATTGGGCAAAAGATAGGCTTATGACAGACATCATGCTCTCAGTTTCGCAAAATAAAAAAGTAAGTATACGAAATCCAAGGGCAACTCGTCCTTGGCAACATGTACTAGAGCCTCTTAGCGGATATTTGCACATCGGACAAAAACTTCTTGAAGAAAAAGTAGAATTTAGCGATGCATGGAACTTCGGACCATCGGATGAGGGAAGCATCACAGTAGAAGAAGTGGTACAAAATATCAAAAAACATTGGGATAAAATAGAGTATGAGATAAAGAGTGATCCAGATCAACTTCACGAAGCTAATTTTTTGAAGCTAGAGTGCTCAAAAGCTCATGTTTTGCTCAAATGGAGGGATGCTTGGGATAGCGAAACTACTTTTCTTAAAACAGTGAAATGGTATAAATCTTATTATGAAAAAAATAAAGTTCTTACTAAAGATGATTTAGAGAGTTATATAAAAGATGCAAAAGCAAAAAAAATTGAGTGGGCAATATGAAAAATAAACTTATTGTGCAAGAACAAGAAATCTCTATTATTAAAGATGACTATATATCGCTTACTGATATGGTTAAAAACATAGAAAATGGTCTTGTGCTCATTGAAAAATGGCTTAGAAATAAAAATACAATAGAATTTCTTGGAATTTGGGAAGAGATTTACAACAGCGATTTTAATTCCCCCGAATTCGAGGGAATTAAAAATGAAGCGGGATTAAATCGTTTTTCTCTCTCTGTAAAAATGTGGATAAACAAAACCAATGCTATTGGCATATTGGCAAAAGCTGGGCGATATGGAGGAACTTATGCTCATAAAGACATAGCTTTTGAGTTTGCTAGTTGGATAAACCCTAAGTTTAAACTTTATCTCATCAAAGAGTTTCAAAGACTTAAAGAAGATGAGATAGAAAAACAAAAACTTGGATGGGATATTAAAAGAACTTTAGTGAAAATGAATTATCATATTCATACTGATGCAATTAAAAATAATCTCATTCCACCAAATATAGCTAAATCTAAAATACCATTTATCTATGCCACAGAAGCTGACTTGCTAAATGTAGCTCTTTTTGGATTAACTGCAAAACAGTGGA
This sequence comes from Sulfurimonas sp., assembly GCA_041652055.1. Classification (GTDB taxonomy): domain Bacteria; phylum Campylobacterota; class Campylobacteria; order Campylobacterales; family Sulfurimonadaceae; genus Sulfurimonas. The sequence continues at coordinate 4,881 of JBAZIE010000030.1, forward strand.
GTGAACAAAATGCAAAACTTGAAGGAAATATGCGAGATTATGCTACAGCGGAACAGCTAGTAGTTCTAGCAAATTTAGAAAGTCTTAATGCTCAATTTATCAAACAAAGAATACCTTCGGATGATAGACTTTTGAAATTAAATCAAGTTGCCATAGAACAACTCAAACTTTTGACAAGTTATACAGCTAAAAAATTATTAAAAAAGGGCTAATTTGGACAAAAAACTAAATATCATCAATACAGATTTTAAAGACCTTTATATCATAGAACCAAATGCTTTCAAAGATGAAAGAGGCACATTTTCAAGAGTTTATTGTGAAGATGAGTTAAAAGATATCTTTAAATTTCATATCAAACAGATAAATCACTCTCTAACCAAAGAGAAAGGAACTGTAAGGGGATTGCATTTTCAGTATGAGCCATATGCGGAGATCAAGATGGTAAGGTGTATCAAAGGAGCTGTTTTGGATGTCGTAGTAGATATACGAAAAGATTCACCGACTTTTTTACAGCACTTTTCGGTGGAACTAACAGAACAAAATCAAAAGATGATCTATATTCCAAAAGGTTTTGCCCACGGTTTTCAAACACTAAAAGATGATACAGAGCTGCTTTATCTGCACAGCACTGTCTATACCCCCTCAAATGAGGGAGCGCTAAATATAAATGACCCACTGTTAAATATTAAGTTGCCGTTAAATATAATCAATCTTTCTACAAGAGATGAAAAGCATCAATTTTTAACCAATGAATTTGAAGGAGTAGAAGTAAATGAAGTGTAGATTTTGCAAAACAGAGCTCAATGATATTTTTGTAGATTTAGTTAACTCTCCCGCTTCAAATTCATACCTGACCAAAGAACAGCTTGATGAACCGGAAGTGTTCTATCCCCTTAAAATTTTTGTATGCCAAAAGTGTAAACTGGTGCAAATAGATGAGTATAAAAAATCAGATGATATTTTTGATAAGGATTATGCTTACTTTAGTTCATACTCTACAAGTTGGCTAACACATGCTAAGAACTATGTAGAGATGATAACAAAGAGACTCTCTCTGGATAAAAACTCACAAGTTACTGAAATAGCATCAAATGACGGCTATCTGCTTCAATATTTTAAAGAAAAAAATATACCATGCATAGGCATAGAGCCAACAAAGAGCACGGCAGATGTTGCACGAGAAAAAGGAATTGAAGTAGTTGAGGATTTTTTTGGAAGTTCTATGGCTCAAACTTTAGCAAAATCAGATTTGATTCTTGGCAACAATGTATTGGCTCATGTTCCAGATATCAATGATTTTGTAAAAGGGCTAAAAATAGCTTTAAAAGAAAATGGAACTATTACTATGGAATTTCCACATCTGTTGAATATCATAGAAGAAAATCAGTTTGACACTATCTATCATGAGCATTTTTCTTATCTCTCTTTTTATACAGTCAAGCAAATTTTTGAAAAGCAAGGGCTCAAACTCTACGACGTAGAAAAACTCCCAACACATGGTGGAAGTTTGAGAATCTATGCCTCGCATTTAGAAAACCCTGTAGAAATATCTCAAAAAGTTGAGCATCTTTTAAAAGAAGAAAAAGCTTTTGGTTTAATGGAGATGGATATTTATCAAGGATTTCAAGAAAAAGCCAATAAAGTTAAATATGATTTGTTGGCTTTTTTACTTGAAGCAAAAAAAGAGAATAAAAAAGTAGTAGCATATGGAGCAGCAGCAAAAGGAAATACACTTCTAAACTATGCAGGAGTAAAAAATGACCTTATAGAGTTTGTCGTAGATAAGTCGCCTCACAAGCAATGTAAATATCTACCTGCGAGTCATATTCCTATAGTCAGCGAACAAAAAATAAGTGAACTAAAGCCGGAGTATGTTTTAATACTTCCTTGGAATATTAAAGATGAAGTGATAGAACAACTTTCATACATTAAAGAGTGGAACGGTAAGTTTGTAGTTGCTGTGCCAGAGTTAAAGGTTTTATAAAAATGGCAAACTTTTTTCACGAGAGTTGCAAAATATCAGATTTGGCTTCTATTGAAATTTCCACCAGAGGAACTGATACAAGTATTGGCGCTTTTTCTGTTGTTGATGATTTTGTAAAGATTAAACATGTTGGGGGCAGTGGAAATATTGTTATAGGTAGCTATGTATATATAAATTCCGGAACAGTTTTATATTCAGGAAATGGCATAAAAGTAGGAGACAATGTTCTTATTGGTCCTAACTGTTCAATTACCCCGACCAATCATGAATTTGGAAATAGAAATAAACCAATTAGAGAACAAGGTTTTAAGCAATCAAAAGGTGGAATTATAATTGAAGATGATGTCTGGATAGGTGCAAACGTTGTTATTCTTGATGGAGCTATAATTAGACGTGGAGCTATCATTGGAGCCAATTCTCTTGTAAATAGTGAAATTGAAGAGTACTCTATAAATTATGGTACACCTAGTAGAAAAATTGGTTATAGAGAATAGTGATGTTATCTCAATTAAAAGATAAAAAAGTGGCTATTTTAGGAATAGGTTATATAGGCTCTAATATATTGAGCTATTTAAAAAGCCTTAATGTAGAAACGGTGGCTATAACTAGAAAAAATATAGATATTTTTGAAAAAGAGGAGTTTGATTATCTTATAAATACTTCAGGAAACAGCGGGGATTTTAGACATCAATTGATAGAGACGGTAGAGTCAAATATCGGTTTAAATAGCTATATTTTAGAAAATGCAAAAATAAAATATAGTTATATTTACATTAGCTCTAGTCGTGTTTATGGCTCTTCAGGTGAAAATAGTGTAATTTTTGATGAAGATTCATATAATTGTTATAACAATTTAAAGTTGGATTATATATACGATGGGAGTAAAAGATTAGCAGAGAGTTTGCTTTTTAACTACTCAAACAAGCTAAATTATAAAATAGCTATTTTAAGATTATCTAATGTTTATGGTAAGTTTAACTCTTTAGATGATGCTACTTTAATTAAAAAGATAGTGAGATACAAAAGAGAACTGCTTGATAATTTGAGTGTTGGGCAAAATAGATACTCAACAAAAGATTATATTCACATAGATGATGTTGTACATAATATTGTAAATGTTATGTTAAATATAAAAAATACAGATGTCTATAATTTGGCTTATGGAAAGAGCTATTCACTAGATTATATTTCAAAAATTTTAGATTTAAATATAGAGAGTGATGAAACAATAAAACCTATCTATTCAAATATATCTAATAATAAAATACGAAAAGAATTTTCTATTAATTTCAAATATAGTTTTGAAGATGGATTGAAAAATACAATTTTACAAGGGGAAAAATGATGGATGCGATACAACAGTTTGAAAAAGAGAGAAAAGAGAGAATTGCAAGAAACGGGGATGACAAAGAGTTGAAAAGTTTGGCTAGTCAATGGCTACAAGAAAGCATGATGAAACAGTATGTATATAACTTTTCCTGGCTAGGAAGACCGATTATTCAAAGTCCACAGGATATGATTGCTTTGCAGGAGATTGTATGGGAAGTGAAGCCCGACATGATTATAGAAACTGGTATTGCTCATGGCGGTTCTCTTATCTTTAGCGCTTCTATGCTTACTCTTCTAGAAGCTTGCGGAGAGATAGAAGATGGTAAAGTGCTTGGCATTGATATAGACATAAGAGAGCACAACAAAAAAGCGATAGAAGCACACCCAATGAGCAAAAAAATCACGATGTACCAAGGCTCAAGCATAGATGAAGAGATGATAGCAAGAGTGCATGAGTTTGCAAAACAGGGTAAAAAAATACTCGTATGTTTAGATAGCAATCATACTCACAAGCATGTATTGGCGGAATTGAGAGCATATGCATCTTTAGTGAGTCTCGGAAGTTATTGCATAGTGTTTGATACACTTGTAGAAGATATGCCAAGCGAATTTTCTAATGATAGACCTTGGGATAAAGGCAATAATCCAAAAACAGCAGTTTGGGAGTATTTAAAAGAGTGTGATGATTTTGAAATAGATAAAAATATAGAAAACAAGATTTTAATTACAGTTGCACCTGATGGGTATTTGAAAAGAATGAAGAGCGGATTATTATGAAACAAAGTTGCTAAACTAAATTTTGTAATTGTCGATATAGATTACAGAATATTTAATAACGTAAGGTTATTTCAAAAAGGATTTGCTATGGCTATAAGTTCATTAGGTGCAGGAGCTGGAGTACTTACACAAGACCTTTTAGATCAGCTTAGAGAGGCTGACGAGGCGCAGTATATACAACCTCTTGATACCCGTAAAGCAGAAGAGACGGCTAAACAGGATGCTTTTAATATCATAGAAGCGTATATGGAGAATGTAGAGTCAAGTTTAAATACATTGAGTGAGTATGGTGTTTTTGAATCACGAACGGCGAGTAGTAGCAGTGAGAGTGTTGCCACCGTGAGTGCTGCAGATAGCAGTGACATACAGGATTTTTCTCTTGAGGTTTTAAACCTCGCTACAAAAGAGATAGTTCAGAGCGCGCCTTTGGCATTTGCGACAAAAGAGTCTACTGTTGCAACGGGAACTGGGCAGATGGAGCTTGCTGTCGGAAGTAGCACTTTTACAATAGATTATGATTCAACTACGACCCTTGAAGAGTTAAAGGATTCAATCAATGAAGCGGCAGGAGATAGTGTGAGTGCGACTATCGTTCAAGTAGCGGACGGTGACTACAGACTTTTCGTAAACGCAAAAGAGAGCGGAACGGGGCAGGATATAGCTATAACGGATCTTTCTGGAGCTGATGCGTTTCTTAATACGGCGCTCACAACCGGTGTTACCAATGTTCAAGAGGGTGTGGACGCGCAGTTTAAGTACAATGGACAGACTATCACCCGTAGCAGCAATGTTGTAGATGATTTGCTCTCGGGAGTAACTATCACTCTTAAAGAAGCGGGAACAACAAACATCTCCGTAGAACAAGATAAAGAAAATATAGCTTCCAAGATAGAAAACTTTATAAGTAAATACAATGAAGCGCTCTACCAACTTAACAAAGATACGAAGTCAAGCGAAAAGGTTGAAGAGAGAGGCATTTTTTCGAATGAGAGCACTATCAAAAATATGAAATCAGATTTGTTAAATATGATAGGTGCGGCAGGTGAAGGGGTCGGAAGAGTGCAGGATTATGGAATAGAAATTGCAGATGACGGGAGCCTTTCGCTTGATACTTCAAAGCTAAATGAGATGCTTGATGAAGATCCCGATAATGTTCAGGCTTTTTTTGCAGGGGGAACATTTACAAAGAGTGATGGTTCTGAGGTTACGCTTGAAGGTGCGTTTGTTCAGATGGAAGAGGATGTCTCAAAATATACGGCATACGATGCAGGATTAGATCAATACGGAAATCTTCTTACGACTAGAATTGAGGGCATAGAAGAACAAAGAGCAAAGGCAGTAGAAAGACTTGACTCTAAGTATGAGATAATGGCAAAACAGTATGCGGCATACGATGCGATGATAACTCAGCTTAATAGTGTTTCACAAATGTTTACAGATTTGGTAAACTCTGAAGCAGCCCAATAATAGGACAAAAATAGGGTAATTTGGTTAAAGTAAATCCTAAAATAACCGATTTGCTCAATATGAAAGAAAAAAATAAAAATTATTCAAAGGGATTTGAAATGTATGGTAATGTAGCTCATAATATTTATGCACAAAACAACGTGGGGATTGAATCTCCGCAAAAATTGGTAGAGATGCTATACGAGGGTGTTCTTCGTTTTAATGCGCAGGCGAAGAAGGCTATGAAAGAGGGTAACATAGAAAAGAGAGTTTATTGGATAAACCGCTCTATTGCTGTGATAACTGAGCTTGTCGCCGTCTTAGATATGAAATGTGGACGTGTAGCGCACTATCTAGAGGGACTTTACAACCATGAAATTCAGCTTTTAATTGAAGCAAATGCTAAAAAAGACGAGCTAAAGCTTGATGAAGTTAGCAATGTATTTAAGGGATTGCTAGAGGCTTGGAGAGAGACCACAAATGTGGCTAACTAAGCTAAAGATAGCTATAATTGAGAAAAATCCAGATGCTTTAAGTAAGCTTTTGGATGAGGTTCCTCAGTTAGAGAGTCAAAAAGAGATAGAAGAGGCGCTATATCTTTTAAAAGAAGCGACCTCCTTGATGAACAGTCTTAAAGACGAAACAAAAGCCTCCATGAATCTGATTAAAAAAAATCTAGATTTTCTGCGTTCCAATGAGATAAGAACCTCTAAAAAGTTGGATATTCGTTTGTAACTTACCAGATTTTTGAAAAATCAAACTCTACTTTTTGATCGCACTCTTTGATGTTAAAATCCACTTTTTCATCGCTTGCGTCTATGAGTTTGATATATCTTCCCTCTTTAAGGTGATAGACTTTAGCGACTTTATCATCTGGATTTACGATGATGTAGTACTCCACTCCCTCTCTCTCATAAATCTCAAATTTGATACCGGTATCTTTTTTTGCAGTTGATTTTGAGAGCACTTCAAAGATGATTTTTGGCGCTTTGGTTATGTAAGCATCATTCTGTGGTTCATGACATATGATGCTGTTGTCAGGCTGCAGTATCGTGTCTTCGTTAATTTTCCAGTCAACGGGTAGAAGTGCTTGACATACCTTGCAATTTTTAAATGCCTCTTTGAGTTGCCATGCTATATTAGCACTAATGCTTTGGTGTTTTATCATCGGAGCAGGGCTCATAGCGTAAGCAACTCCGCTTATAAGTTCCCACTCTCCCTCCCATTGTTTGTAGTCGTCATAGGTGTAGCGTGGAATATCTTCTAGTTTTATCGCACCCATTTCACACTCCTTTTTGCATTATTATATCTCATTTCTCTCTTTTTAGAAATTTCAAAAATTTTAACTTTTAATATTGCAGTGAAAATGCTGTTTTTATGATAGAATAATTTTAAAACAAAATTACGGTTGGACTTAAATATGCCTATTTTAGACGCAGATTATTCAAAAGTGAATCATGAAGATATGGCAAGTGCCATAGGACTCAAATCTAAACATATTCCGCTGTTGATAGCAAATTTTATAGAGGAGTCAGCTTCGATATTGGAGGCGCTAAAAGATGCTATAGAGACAAGAGATTATGAGAAAATAAGGTCAAGCGCACATGCTATAAAAGGGAGTGCAGGAAACCTGAAATTCAGCGAAGTTTATGAGATGGCAAGAGATGTGGAGTTTGCTGGCGCAAAAAGGGAGATTGATTTTGGGTATGAGATCTATTTTGAAGCTATAAGAAATGCGATAGGAACAATTTAAACAAAAAGACTGGGATTTTCATATTCTTTAGTCATTTTTTGCCTTTTTATTTAGTTCCAAAATTTTTATATTATGTGGTTTAGCATAAAGGATAAATTTAAACCAAGCTTTTTGTGATGAGCGCCATTTCTATAAAATCCATATCTACATGTAGATTTATATGCTCGGCAAACTCTTTTATCGCTTCTGCTTTGTACTCTTTAAAGTTGTACCCCACATAGGTTTTATCTATTTTAGAAAAGAGTCTGTAGCGAAACTCGTCGTTTTCAAAGATACCGTGCACAAAAGTAGCGTAGAGGTTTTTCTTCTTTATTTTTCTTTTTTTTGCGACACCGTTATGTATCTCATATCCGTCTATCATTGAGCCAAAAAGATAGTAACACCCTTTTTGGACAATCTTCTCTTTGGCAAAAACTACATCACCTTTTATTCGCCCAAAACCAAATACTTCTTTATGTTCTGACTCCACACACTCTGGATCTAAAATACGCTCAAACATCATCTCGTAACCGCCGCAGATAGCGACTATTTTTTGTTTTTTTGAAGTCAAAATCTCCTCAAAGCCGCGCTCTCTTAGCCACGCCAAATCATCCACAACTCTTTTGCTTCCCGGCAGAACAATCAAATCACACATAGAGGCTTCGGCGGGATTTGAGATAAAAGAGAGTGCAACTTCTTTGTCTGCAACTAGTGGCTCTAAATCCGTAAAGTTGCTGATGTGCAGGAGTTTTATAACGCCTACTTTTATCTTTGCTTTGCTTGTATCTTGCACGTAGTTCATCATGGACTGGCTGTCTTCAAAACCGAGATTGAAAGGTTTGTAAGGCACAACACCCAAAACTTTGATGCCGAACTTCTTCTCTATGATAACTCTGCCCTCATCAAAAAGAGTTATGTCGCCTCGAAATTTATTGACGATTACTCCGATAACATTGTCTCGCAGTTTTTTTGGAAGCAGTTTATAAACTCCGTAAATGGATGCAAAAACTCCGCCGCGCTCAATGTCCGCAACCAAGATAATCTTTGTGTTAAACTCATCTGCTACAAAGATATTTGAGAGGTCTTTGTCCATGAGGTTTAGCTCAACAGGACTCCCCGCTCCCTCGGCGACAATGATGTCATACTCTTCTTTGAGTTTTAAAAACGCCTCTTTTACGATGGGTTGGAGCGTTTTAATGTCACGGTAATATGCATGCACATCTTTTTCACCCACACATTTGCCGTTTATGATTAGATGCGCGCTGTTTTTTGAGCCTGATTTTAGCAAAACAGGGTTCATGTTTGTAGTCGTTTTTAGTCCTATCGCCTCTGCTGTAAAGTGCTGAGGGATTGCTATTTCTCCACTCTCAATATCTGTAACTTGCGAGTTGTTGGAAACATTTTGTGCTTTAAAAGGAGCCACGCTGATGCCGCGATGGTGCAGAAGATAAGTTATTGCAAAACTGAGTGTCGATTTTCCGGCATCGCTGCTTGTGCCAAATATGCTAAGTGAGTTCATTTCATTATTTTATCTAAAATAATGTTCTATTGGATTGAATACTTCTATTTGTTATTATAGATTAAGGGTAGTTGGAATAGAATGAATTTCCAACATGCAATAAATTATTTAAAGGATATGACATGAGTAAAAAAGATGCTTACAAACAAAAAATAGAGGCAGAATTGGAATTGGCTCAGGCTAAACTCTTAGAGTTCAAAGCAAGAGGCAAGGTTTATGCGGCTGACGTGCATATAAAGTATATTGAGCAGGTTGAAGAGCTTGAGCATATGTATGATACGACCAAGGAAAAACTTAAAAAGCTTGATGAAGCAGGAGAGGAAAAGTGGGAGCACTTTAAAGATGAAGTAGAGAGCGCATGGAACACTTTAAGCACGGCAGTAAAAGACGCAACAGCTAAGTTTAAAAAGTAAAATAGATTAAAATCAAGACATTTACTAAGTAGAGTCTTATAGAGAATTTTATGGCTTCCACTCCATATTTTTTTCAAAAACTAGAATCAAAATCTCTCTTAGGCTCTCTATCATTCGTGCATTTAACCCTTGTTTGTTGCAGTATAGAAAAAATGGAACAGTGTTTAGCATCGATTTTTTAAGCCTTTTTCTCAGAGTCGAGACTTCATCAATCGGGATGAGATTTTTGCTCCCGTAGAGAGAGAAATCTTTTGCAATACCAAGATTAAAAGAGACGATTTGATACGCAAAAGCGGCATTTTTACTCTCTTCATAGTGTGACACGAAGTTTTGTAGTGAATTTCTAAGAAGTGAGAGCTTTGCTTTGTTGATGTAGCCAAAACTCTCGCGAAACTGGTACTTTTGTGTCATGCTAAAGCCCAAAACATCATAAAAATCATTTAAATTTTTCCAAAGAGAGTGAAAATACTTTTTGCCAAAAAGCACCTCCTCGTAAATCATAAGCATTTTTTTCGTCTCTTTTTCTTTGGAATATTTAAGTGCAAAATACTCCTCTTTAAAGAGTGAGATAAGCCAGTTTTCATCAAGCAGACTGATGGTGTCTAGCCTCTTTTGGTTGGACGTGGCATCCAAAAAACTCCATAACATGGAGATGTCGTTTCGTTTGGCTTTTGTTTTTTTTCTAAAGTGCTCTTGGGAAAGGTGTAGGATAAGATTTTCAAGCATGGCATCTTTTTTTGCTATCTCATGGTTGAAAATCACCTTTTTGTAGAGGTTAAAACGCATCTCTAACATATGTTCTATGTCTAAAATGGCACTGTCAAAAAAACTAACTCTGAATTCTTGGTTTTTAAGGCTCAAAACACTCTGTTTTGCTATGCGCAGCAGGTCAACCGCTCCGCCGATGTAGCCGCTTGCAAGCATATCTCGGTTGATATAGTCAAGCCTGTCTGCATCAATGGTCGCGTCGGTAAAAGAGTGCAGCACGCCAAAATCAAACCCGCCGAATGAGGCATCTTGAAGAATGTAGTCAACAACTTTGTAAACAAGTGCGATATACTCTCTCTCGCTCTCTTTTGAAAAATCTTGGAATATCTCATAATCAAGAAGCATTTTTGTAAACTCTATGCCCATCGCTTCATGGAGAACTTGAGCGCTTTTGTCTGTGAGTTTTTCATAAAAATCCAGAAATTTCTGCTCTTTTGCGTTGCAATTTTCTTGGAGCGAGAGTTTCTCGTAGAGGCTCTGCATCGCATATTCGCTTTGATGTGAAAAAGGCAGATGCCCAGCGTCATGGAGTAGTCCAACAAGGCGGAGTGCTTGGAGCGAGACAAGATAGGCATACTTCTCTTTGGCGTTTTTAAGCGGGATAAGAAATTGGTAGAGCGTGTCATCTTCAAAGAGGGAGCACTTTTTTATCTTGCTTTTTATGGAGAGCTCGGCTTCGATTTTGAGGATAACTTTGTATAAATCTTTTAAAAATAGGGAGCGAACATCGCTTTTTGCATTAAGAAGAGCTCCTTTGTACATGTGAGAAGCAAGGTGCATCGTCCCTAAACTATGGATATATCTTTTGGTGTTTATGGATGGAAAAGCAAAGTAAGCCAACGCATTTTGCGTGATAAACTGAAGACGGCTTAAAATCTTGGTTTGAAGGACTTTGCCCTCAAGCTTTGTGTACTCGATATGGCTGTAAATGGTGTCGTTGATAAATCTATTTGTCATAAAGCTCCTGCAGAACCTTTTTCAAATACCCTTTCGCTAAACTCCGCAAACTTCCCGCGTACCGCTTTTTCAAGTTCTATGGCAAACATGCTAAGTTCCGGATGTTTTGTTCTTGTCTGTTTTAGAAGCGTTGTCAAACCGTTGTTGTATTTGTTTAAATAAAGGTTGTCAATCTGTCTGTTTGAACCGATAACAATCGCCATGCAGCTCTCATCAAGACGTGAGAGGATAAGCTGCGTTGTTTTTTCGCTGCTATTTTGCCACTCATCCATGATAACGATAGCCTCACTTAGAGTCCTTCCTCGCGCTTCTCCCGGCCAGAGTGTTTGGATGTCGTATCTCGCCATAAGCTCCTCCGTTTTGGAGCGGATGGATTCGGGATTTTCGGCGTTTACTCCCTTTTTAAGCCGTTTCTTGGCGATAAACTCCATAGTGTCGCTCAGTGCCATATTATAGATGCGAAACTTTTCGTCATTTCCAGACAAAAAGCCCACTTCTGCTCCTCTGTCGATGGACTCTATCGAGTTGCGTACATAGACTATCTTGTCGTAAAGTCCTTTATCTATAAGGCGCATCGCTGCCACAAAAGACATAAGCGTCTTGCCGCTTCCAGCTTTGGCGTCAATTACAAGCAGGTTATAAACATTTTCGATAATCGCTTTGACAAAAAATTTCTGTTTTAGGTTTGCAGGTTTTACGGCAAGAGGATAGAAGTCGCTCTCATCCATGACCATCACCCGTTCATTTGCCACAATGCCGTACGCGCTGTTTCCATCGCTCGACTCAAATGTGTAGCAAAAATTCTCCGGCGTGTACGCATCATCTATCTCTTTGATGTTTTGAAGATTTAAATTGTTAAAATAGATAGACTCAAGCAACGTGCTTTTTACAAAAGAGAAGTTTGGAACCTCGCTTTTGTCATTATTTAGCGTTTGAGTTTTGATGTTTTTGAATAGCGCAAATGTTCGTGCATAGATGTCGATGGAGATAAAGATGACCTTCTGCCCTTTGTAATAGTCCCTTGCAACCTCCGCAACCTCGATAATGCGCTTGTCGTTGCTCTCGGAGATATGGTGCTGTTCTATCTGTGTGTCATAGCTATCTTTTGAGATGATATGAAGGATGATGTCGCCCTTATAGAGCTTGACAACTTTGTAGTTTGACTTGTAATCTATCTCTTTGATTTTAGTCGAGGCTAAAAATCTAGCAAACTCTCTTGAGTAGTAACCAAGTTCGTTTGGGAGTTTCTTTTTGTCTTCAAGTTCAAGCAGTACCGTCTCGGGAACTACGACTATGTTAGAACCATTATCGCTTAGGGTCTCTATATTTTGCACATTTTGCAAAATAATGTTGGTGTCTATGACATAAACTTTATCTTTTTTCATGCCAAAATAGTAGGGGATGTTTATTACAACATGATTACTTTATTTGATTTTTCACAACCATACAAACTCACTCGTTTCGTATAGTTATGAAATTTATAAAATTAAACGTGCGTGTTCCCACAGTATGGACATTTTTTTGCCGCTATGGGTATGCTCATCGCACACTCATCACATATTTTTTCAGCTGGCGGCGGCGGTGCTATATCTTCTTTGGTTCTGAGTTTATTGTAGCTTTTTACAAGCATAAACATGACTGTTCCCAAAATCAAAAAAGATATCGTGTCATTTACAAAAACACCGATTTTTATCGCTGGAGCGCCTGCTTTTTCAAGGTCGGCAATCGTGTTGTAGCTGTTGCCATCAAGCGCCAAAAAGAGGTTAGAAAAATCAACTTTTCCAAGCAACATACCCACTGGCGGCATGATAATATTTTTTACAAGCGATTGAACAAGCGTGGCAAATGCAGCTCCAAATATAAAACCGACCGCCATATCTACCATGTTTCCTTTTATAAGAAACTTCTTAAACTCTTCAAGCATAACAAACTCCTTTTTTGTTTATTAAACTTCTTTTCATAACAATCTTTTTAGATTGCTTCACTTCGTTCGCAATGACCGTCATTGCGAGGAGGAACGACAAAGCAATCTAGGTTATGATTATATTACCATAAAGCTTTTGATTTTGCTTAAAGCACTATTTTACACTCTCTCATAATCTCTCTGAAGTCAAGGTTAAACTTCTTTTGAACATACTCTTTATGGTGTGGCACGGTGCATTTTGAGCAGTCTTGATGTATCTTGTCGCCATAGATACCCTGTTTGCCATCTTTTGAGTCTATCGAGCAGAAGCTGTACTTGGTTTTGTTTCCTACTTTTTCTATGCCGTTGTCGTCAAATCTAAAGTTGGGACATGCGCAGAGATAGCAGTTGAGCTCTTGCATATCATGGCACTTCTTGTTATCTTTGTAGAGTGGACAAAAATCATTTTCCATTTTTACCATATTTTCAAAATCAAAGTAGTCGATTATCTGCTCTTTTGTATATCCGCGAGAGACGAGTTTGTCAACTATCTTTTTATGTTTATCTGCATGTTGTTCAAACCACTCGCCGTAACTCATGCTGCTATACCTCTTTTTTTGCTCTCAAGTCTGTCGTACATCGCTAACATGTTAATGTAGTCGTTATGGAGTGTTATATCTACTAAAAACTCCTCTTTTTCAAGGATTTGCACGGCTTTTTCTACCATCTCCGGCGTAAAGATATTGAAGAGCCCCTCTTTGTAATCTTCAAAATCATGCCCCTCCTCGCCCATACGTATAAGCTCTGCAACTACATGTCCAAGTCTCTTATCTCCAAACTCTAAAAGCTCTAGAGCCGCCTCTTTGTCGTCTTGTAGAAGATATAGATGCGCTTTAAACTCCGCCATCGTGAAGTTGTTTTTAAAGATAACGCCTATATATTTTTCGACGTTTAGAGAGTTGTCAAGCCCTTCAACTTCGTCCAAAATATCTTCGGCATCATACTTTTCAAAGTTTAAAACCATATCGCGGATAGTTTTGCCGCTGTTTTTGTTGTTATAGGTCAAATCCTCTATCGGATAGACCTCTGAGATGCTCGGAACGAGAAGCTGACAAGAGTAGAATCCAAGATAGTCATACTCTCTTATGTAGAGCTCTTTGTCCATCTTTTTTAAAATGTTTAGCAAAAATATATGCTCATCTTCGCTCGTTGTGCCTTTGTATTTCCAAGGCGCAAACTCAAAGCTATTTTTGCTACTTAAAAAGCCAAATCCAAGCTTTCCGTTTGAGTCCACAAAGTGGGACTCTAAGTTAAAACTATCCTCGATTATGCTCATGTCAAACGTGGGAGTTTCAAAACTCTCAAGGCTATCTAAATCACGCCCTTGCATAAGCTCTGTCATAGTTCTCTCCAAAGAGACTTCCAAAATAGGGTGTGCTCCAAAAGAGACAAAGAGTGTTGCATTTTTTGGGTTTATCAAAGAGATTGCGGTTACAGGAAACTCTCCGCCGAGCGAGGCGTCAAGAACCTCTACAATGTAGCCTAGCTCTCTTAGTGCTAAAACATCCATGTAAACTTTGTCATAAGATTTTAGAATTTCATCTGGAAATTTTGGCAGAGCATAGCCGTTTTTTATAATCTGAAGTTTTGCATAACGCTCGTAAATTTCGCTAAGAGCTTGAACCTGTGCCTCTTTTGGCGTATTTCCTGTTGCTAATCCATTGCTGACATATAAGTTGCTTAATATGTTTATAGGAAAATAGACACTCTCGCCGTTTGAGTGTTTTATAAACGGAAGAGAGAGGATCTTATCCGTAATATCGCTGTTATAATCTACCAAATCTTCACCGCCAAGCTCACCCTCTGGATCATAAATGCTCAGGAGCTCCTCGTTTAAGTAGTCGCCGCCAAACTCAAATGCCATCTCATCCGGATACTGTTTTCTTTTGGGCAGATAAAAATCTATAAAAAAGTTATTTGTCTGAAGCCGCTCAATGTACTCGCCCAAAGCGCTAGCCATCGAGGCGTCCGAGAGAACTCCTTTGCCGTTTGAGTAGATATGAGAGGGTGCTTCGACTGAGCTAAGGTTTATTGAGTAGCAGTTAGAGAGCGGATGTTTCTCCTGCGAAAAAGTTGTCTTGCAGCCGACATCTGCCAAAACTTTTTGCATCTTTGCTATGCTTACTTCGAGTGGAGATTCTTTTGATAATAGGTTCATTTGATGCTCGTATGAGGGTTAATATTTTTGCAAATCATACCCGTTTTCTTCTAAGGAGCAGGTAGATGAAAAACGGACCGCCCAAAAATGAGGTCACGACACCTATAGGTACATCCGAGGCTGTGCCCAGATTTCTTGAGACTAAATCGCAAAAAACAAGAAAAATCCCACCGTAAAAAAACGTTACATGTAGAAGTTTGTCCGCGCTTTTTTTGTATATAGTTTTTAGTATATGCGGCACTATAAGCCCGACAAAGCCAATGGGTCCTGTTATGCTGACGGCAACTCCGATGGCGATTGAGACACCAAGAAGCACAAATGTGTTTACCCTCTTTACCTCTATGCCTTTTAAAAAAGCGTTGTCATAGGAAGTTAGAAGCAGTTTTATCTCTCTTTTGTACTTTATGGCAATAAGCAGAAGAAAGATGGCGGCAAGCATGATAGGCAAGGCTTGTGTTATGCCCACAACATCGAGACTTCCCATGGTGAAGCGGACTATCTCATAGCTCTGCGTTTCATCGCTTATGTAAAAAAGAATCATCAGTGCGGCGCTGTAAAAAAAGGAGAGGGCGATACCGATGAGAAGAAGCGATGATGTCTCATAGGCTTTTAGTCTTGAGGTGATGCCAAAGAGTATAATGATTGTAAAAAGTGCGCCAAAAAAGCCAAACAGAGCCATAAAAGAGGCAATGCCAAATACTATGGCAAAAGCAGTTCCCAGAGTCGCACCGCTTGCAACTCCCAGTGTAAATGGCGTGCTCATCGGGTTTCTAAAGAGCGATTGAAAGATAAGTCCGCTAAGAGCCAAAAGAGCGCCTGTGAAAAAAGCGACAACAACCCTTGGAAGCCTTAAATCCCAAAAGAGTTTATGCTCCATTGAAAAGAGGTTATTTATTTTTGACATGTCAAGTTCAATTTGCCCAAAAAACGGAGCAAATATGAGCAAAAGAAGCGAGACGAGGGGAAATATATATCTCATATGTTCACCACGAAGTAGCCATCTATCTGCTTGATGCTTGTGCCAAAGAGCTTATCCAAGTTGGCTTTTTCAAAAAAACTCTCGTTTGTATCAAAAAATTCTATTTTTCCCTCTGACATGTAGAGAATTTTATATCCTAGTTTATGCGCAAGATTTAAATCATGCGTTATGATTATCCTGTTTTGGACTATTTCGCTTGAGAGAATTTTTGCAACTTTTAACATCTTTTTTGGGTCAAGATTTGCGGTGGGCTCGTCAAAAATGGTAAGCTTTGCGTTATGAAGCAGCGATGAGGCAAGAAGTAAAAGCTGCCCTTCGCCGCTGCTTAGAGTAATGCATGCTTTATTCTCTAACGCGCTCAAATCCAAAAGTTCCAAGGTCTCGTTGATTGTGAGTTTTGAGTAGAGACGGCTGAGTTCTAGATACTCGCGCACACAGAGATACTCATCAAAAATCTCAAGTTTGGGCGGTACGTAGTTTATAAACTCTGAGCGCTCTTTTGCACTAAAGAGATGGAGTTTTTTGCCAAAGAGTTCAACCGCTTGCGAGGGTGAGATGCCGCACAGAACCTTGGCTAAAGTCGATTTTCCAGCACCGTTTGAGCCTAAAATAGTGAGATTTTCACCCTCATTTAGATGAAAATTTATGCCCTTTAGTATCTCATTACGAAACTCTGTTGTCTTTAACATCTAGTTACCGCTTTTGCTTTTGTAGTCATTTAAAATCTCTCTGAAATCTTGTAAAAAATAGACAAGTCTGTCGCTTGGTATGCCTGAATATGTCTTATCTATAATGTAGATAAAGTTAGTTTTCCCTGCATTAATCGGCAACTTTAGCCACGGGTTTATCAAATCATCTCGGCTTAAACCCATCTCTTTCATCGAATGCGATAGAAGTATGACAATGTCGGGATTGCACGCGATAATATTTTCCATATTGAGAATAGGCTGCCCTTTTCTTTGGCTTTGGAGAGCATTTTTATTTCCGCTTTCGTTTATGATGTCGTCAAAATATAGGTTTTGACCTGCGACAAAAATCCTCGAAGCAAGGGAGGTGTTGTGTCCAAAAACAAACATAACTCGTTTGTTAGCCGTTATGTTTGTTAGCTTTGTTAGTTCCTCATCTATTTTGCTAACGATTTTTTTAGCCGCTTCTTTTTTGCCTAAAACCTCTCCTATCTCCGCAATAGAGTTTTTTATGTCGGCAAGTTTTTCAATTTTTATGATTTTTGTTTGGATGCCCAAGCGAGCCAATTTTTGAGCAAGTTGGGTGTTATTCTCCTGCATAATTACCAGAGTGGGGTTGAGCGAGAGAATTTTTTCAAGAGATGGGTTGAAATATCCGCCGACTTTTGGGATATTTACCGCCTCTTTGGGAAAATCGCAAAAGGTTGTGTTTCCAACTACTTTGTCTTCTGCGCCAAGAGCAAAAACTATCTCGTTTATGGAGGGCGAGAGGGCAATAATCCTCTCACTCGCACTAAGCGTGAGTACAAAAAACAGTATGAAAAAAATAGTTTTTATGCTCACTCTAGTCCCTTAGATTTTTAGTTTAAACCCTGCTATGGCAGTTGTTGTAAAGTTTATAGGGTAGATGGCGTCATCTTGTACCCATAAACCGTTCTTTTGGTTAAAAAGATTGTTTATTTTAGCGAAAAGTTCCAAACTATCTTTTGTATAGGTTATAGATATATCCGTAATTTTGTAAGCCTCCTGCTTCTGGGCAAAGTTGTTGTTAAAATCATTTGCCGCATAAGCCTTTGAGCGGTACACCTGCGTGAGTGCCAAAGTAGTGTTTTTGTTTGGAAGATAGCTAAACGTCGCTTTTATGTTATGGTCTGAAACACCAGGTAAGTCGTTGCCTGAGTAATCTTCTCCGTTTTCAATCTCTTCATCTATTTTTGCCTGAACATAGTTATAGTTTAGCGCTACGTTGAACTCATCTGTGACTAACCACTTGTCGTAAATATCAAGACCATATTTGTGCGATTTATCTATGTTTGTGTTTTTAGAGTTTATCCAAGCGGGGTCGGCATAGTAGTAAATCTCATCTTTCAAATCAACATAAAAAAGTGAGATTTTGAGTTTGTTATTTGGCATAATATAGTTAAATCCAAGCGTAAAACTATTCGTTTTCATTGGGTCTATAAAACCGTTGAAACTGCCGTAGCTAAAAAATCTGTCAATATCTGGAGCTTGATATGCATGCGCATAGTTTGCAAAAACAGATTTTTCTTTGTCAAAAGTGTAGTTATAGCCTAGTTCCGCGCCGTAAAGAGAGTGGTCGTCTTGAAGCGATGAGGTCGTATCTTTGTAATCGTATGATACCTCTTCAACCCTTGCTCCGGCCTTTATAGAGTGATTTTCAAATGCAAAATTGCTCATAACAAAACCCGCAATGTTATCTTTGCTTGTTTCATTGCCATAAGCCGTGCGCTCGCCGTAAAATCCGTCAACCCCTGCGACAACTGCCATATTTTTGCTCTCATAATTAAAAGCGGCTTTTGCAGAATTATAAACATAATCGGCAACGGATGAGTAAGTTATGTAGTTTGACTGCTTCTCTTCGCGGTTTGCATCAAAATTAAAAGATGTTTTGTCGTTTATGTAGTAACTAAACCCTCCGCCGATGGCATCTGTGTCAAAAGTTTGTTCGGTCGCGCCCCAGTTCGTAGCTCCTGCTTGATTTGGGTCACCGTTATACTCATCAAGTGTTAAGTAGCTTGCATAGATAACATCAGTTCTGGCAAACGAAGCACCTGCTCTTAGTTCTAGCGCATCACTCGGCAGAAAAGCTACATTAAATGTTCCTGTCGTCAAAGAGCTCTCATCTTTGTCTCCGTTGGTGTTTATATTGCGTACGCCGTCACTCTTCTGCGCTTCGCCGCTTGCCGATACAGAGAGTTTTTCATCGTTGTGCCCAAGATAAAATGAACCGTCAGCCGTGCCGTGAGTTCCCATATAGACGGTTATCTCTTTGCTGCTATTCTTTTTGGTAGTGATATTTATAACACCGGCATTTGCCCCATCACCCGCAACAACTATGCCGCTGGATTTTATAATCTCCATCCTCTCTATCGAAGCGACAGAGATAGCCGAGAGAAGAGGAGCAACCATGTCGATGTTGTTGATTTTTCTGCCGTCTATCGTTATGACTATGTTTTGGTAACCGTCCCCGATGCCATACCCTCTCATGTCAAGCTTTTGAGAGAATGGATTTCCGTAAGATGGCATCGTGATGACTGAGGTTTGTTGATTTAAAAACTCATAAACATTTTGAACATGCGCATCTTCTATATCCTTGGCAGTGTAAATCTCAACGGCATCGGTTGATTTTAGCTCGTCCGTTTTTATGGCGGTTGAGTTTATGCTAAGAGGCGTTAACTCAATATTCTGAGCGACTAATATGGTTGAAGTCAGTAGTGATAAAAGTATCTTTTTTTTCATGTATCTCTCTATTTATTTTTTTGAGTGTAAATTTAATTTTTTTAATTATGATGTTTTTGAGATTGCTTCGCTTCGCTCGCAATGACAAAGAAATATGCTTGCGATGACGATAACTACTCGTGGTCATTGCGAGGAACTTGTGACGAAGCAATCTCTTTGTTGCATTGATATATGGCGGAGATATAGCGTTGTTCAGGTTTTTAAAATAGTTGAGAAAATAGTTTTGATTTGGGTGCAGCAGAAGAGTTTTGCGTGTTTTTTTAAAAAAGTAACAGTTGCAATGGCAAGGTTTTGAAGAGAGGGAGAGCGTGCAGAGCGTGGCGGCAAGCTCCTCTTCTTCTGATTCTGCTTCAAGTTCGTTGCTTGAAAATTGCAACATGTGAAAACTTTGTACACGCGAAATGTTGGCATTTAGTGTGACTTGGTTGGAAGTTGCGGTAATTGCTCTTAGCGTAAAATAGTTTTTGCCAAAGCCTTTTGGAAGTCTCACAAGTTTCTCGCATGTTTAATTTTTGAAAGTATATCAAGATTTATTTAAAGTAATTTTTCATTAAAGATGATTTTTTAAAAATTTTGTATAATAGTGTTCAAAAATACGAAAAACAGGAGAACAATGCAAAGCACAGATTCACAAAGCTACAAAAGCGCATTTTTTATCTCGCTAATATATTTTATATCGGGTGGACTTTGGATAGTTTTGTCTGATTATGCCGTTGCATCAATTGCAAGCGGTACAAATGAAATCACCATGTTGCAGTTGTACAAAGGGTGGTTTTTTGTTTTTGTCACTACCGTCATTTTATTCTTTTTAACCTATAGATATTTTCGCTCAATGCGGGTACAATATAATAAAAATTTGGAACAGATTCAAAAGCATCAATCAACAAAAGAGAGCCTAAAAGTTTCTCAAAGTGAACTCTCCAAGTATGATACGCTTTTAAACACTATCATAAACAGTTCCCCTGATGCTATATTTGCAAAAGATTTGGACGGGAAGTTTATTTTATTTAATAAGAGCGCGGCGAATATAGCTAATGCCGATGAAAAAGAGATGATAGGCAAGAACGACTACGATGTTTTTGAGCCTGAAATAGCAAAATTGCACCAAGAAACAGACAAAAAAATAATTGCCTCAAGAGAAGTAGTTACATTTGAGGAAAGAAATACAATTAGAGACGGTAGAGCAAATATACTACTTGTCACAAAAGGTCCTCTTTTAGATGAATTTGGAGAGCCATTTGGTTTATTTGGAATAGCACGAGATATAACGGATAGAAAAGAGCATGAGCGCTTTTTGGAAGAGTCAAAGGAGAAGTTTTACAAACTCTCACATATAGATGGTGTTACCTCTTTCCCAAATAGACTTTATATAAGCGAGACATTAAGCGCAAAGTGCAAAGAGGAGAAGCCGTTTTGTCTCATTCTACTCGATCTTGATGAGTTTAAGATAGTTAATGATTCATATGGGCATCGTTTTGGAGATAAACTGCTTTATGAGGTCTCTAGGCTTCTTGCAGAAGTTTTTGATGAAAGTGCTTTTTTAGCTAGAATGGGCGGCGATGAGTTTGGAATAATTGTAAATCTAAGTGACATAAAAGAGATAGATGCTCTAATGCAAAAATTGCATTATAAATTTAACAAGCCTTTTAAGATAGACATGGTGGATGTTTACATTACCGCAAGCTCTGGAATCTGCATGTATCCAGATGATGTGCAAAATATGGAAGAGATGTACCAAGCATCCGACACTGCGATGTATAATGCTAAAAAACTTGGAAAAAACAACTTTAGCTTTTATGATGCTAAGTTTAAAAAAGAGGCTGTGGTGTATACGCAGATGGTAACAAACCTGAAGCAGGCTATCCAAAAGCGTGAACTTGAACTTTATTTTCAACCTCAAAACGATGTAAAAACAGGCAAGATAGTCGGAGCGGAGGCACTTTTGAGATGGAAGAGTGATGGAAAGATGATACCGCCTGATGTTTTTATACCATTAGCCGAGAAAAGTGGACTGATAGTCGAAATAGGCAATTTTGTAATTAAGAGCGGTTTTGAGGTAGCGAAGAGGTGGCATGAGAGACTGTGAAAGAACCTCAAAAAAACATTTCAAAGAGTGCCTAAAACTCTCTTTGAAATAAGATAAAAATAGATTTAAAAACTCCCTATTTCAGTACTCTTAAACCCCAAAAAAGATACAAT
>JBAZIE010000031.1:0-26408 GCA_041652055.1 Sulfurimonas sp.
AATAATTGTATCTTTTTTGGGGTTTAAGAGTACTGAAATAGGGAGTTTTTAAATCTATTTTTATCTTATTTCAAAGAGAGTTTTAGGCACTCTTTGAAATGTTTTTTTGAGGTTCTTTCACAGTCTCTTGAGCTTGGGAATGCATATTTATTATCCTCAATTCTAAATAACTAGCCTTTTTTTTACTTTATGCTATAATCCTTACTTCAAAAAACAACATAAAAGTAATTCATGTTCGCATCAGATATAGACTCTATTTTAAACAATAAAGATAAATTATTAACTCAAATATATTTTGATTTGCAGAGATATTTTGAAGAAAAATACGGACGTGATACAGTTATCTTTATGGAGATAGGCACGTTTTTTGAGGTTTATGAAGTAAACAACGATGATGAGCAGGTCGGTAAAGCGAAAGAGATAGCCGAACTTTTAAACATCCAGCTTACCAAAAAAAATAAAAACATCATAGAAAACAGCGATAAAAATCCGCTTTTAGCGGGTGTTCCCGTCGTCTCATTTGAACGCTACTTAAGCCGTCTTATCGCAGAGCAAAAATATACCGTTATCGTCGTCAAACAAAAGGGCAATCCCCCAAAAATCAGCCGTTATATCTCCCAAATAGTCTCTCCGGGGACAAATTTTGACCATATTATCGATAATGACGACAACTATATCGTCTCGATTTTGGTCGATAGGCAGAGAGATATTTACATCGTCGGCTACAGTGCTATTGATGTGACAACAGGCAAAACATGGCTTTATGAGAGCCACGGAACGAGCGAAGACCCCTCTTATGCACTTGATGAGCTCTTTAATCTTTTAAATGTATATCGTACATCAGAGGTTGTCGTCACATTTTTAGACGGCATTGATGACCAGCGTCATGTAATGGGGTATCTTGAGATTCCTGAGCATTACCACTACAGCGTGAACAACCAAAGACCCCGCATTGAGTTTCAAAATGAACTCTTTCGCGAGGTTTACCAGATTAAGTCGCTCCTCTCTGCCATAGAACATCTGGATTTGGAGAGAAGTCCGATGATAACGGAGTCGTTGGCGATTCTTATCCATTTTGTCGTTGAACATGATATACACATAGTCCAAAAGCTTGATTACCCAAAAATAATAGACAATCGCCGTTTTATGTATCTCGGAAACAGCGCATTGGAGCAGATGGGCGTAATATCAAAAGACAGAAACGAATTTACTCTGCTGAGACTTCTTGACAAAAGTGCGACGGCAATCGGGCGCAGACTTTTAAAAGAGAGGCTCTTAAACCCGATTATGGAAAAAGAGGAGCTTGAGCGTCGCTATAACCTTATAGAAAAAGTTTCATCGCATACTAGATATTTAGACGAGGTTATGCGCGGGATTTATGATTTAGAGAGACTTGCCCGCAGGCTATATTTGGGCAGACTTCACCCTTTTGAGATGAATCACATATATGAGTCTATGCTAAATGTAAAAGAGTTAATCGGTTATACAAAAAAGCATAAGATACAAAAAATTTCTTTTCATGAGAGCGAAGTGGATGAGTTTTTAAGAGATATAAGTAAGAGCATAGATTTGGATGTCTCCCGCCGCTTTACAAATGCCACTGTTGATGAAAACTTCTTGATGAGCGGTGTTGATGAGGCGATTGACACTCTGGTTAAAGAGAACAGAACTATGCTGATTGCATTTGAGGACATCATGGCAAAGATTGAGCTTTTGCTGGAAGCTTCAAATGCAAACAGTGCCAACTCCTTGGTAACTCTTGGTCTTTTGGAAAAAGAGGGCTATTACATATCATTGAGCAAAAACAGATTTTCAATGATTGAAGGAGAGTTTTATAAAGATGAAGATTTCAAAAAATTTACGGTCAAAAAACTTACAAACAGCGTAAAAATAACATCGGCTTTTACGGATAATCTATCAGATATTATTATGAAAAACCGCCGTAGGATTGTCTCTTTGGCAAAAGAGAGATATATACAGCTTCAAGCAGTTTATGAGAAGAGATATTCGCTTCTCTTTGACCGCATTATAGGCTATGTGGCAGATTTGGACGTGGGTGTAAGCTCATCAAAAGTTGCCGACATGTATAAACATACAAGACCGATGATAGTTGATGTAAAAGATGATGAAAATTTTATCCAGATTATGCAGCTCCGCCATCCGCTCATAGAGATTCAAGAGCGAAGCGGCATCTACGTTCCAAATGATATTGTTATGGGAAACCGCGCGTATGTGGATTTGCCTCATCCAAATACCGTAATGCTTGATGTGGCCGTTCATGACGGACATGAGATAAACGGAGTTCTGCTCTATGGGATAAACTCCAGCGGTAAATCCTCTCTTATGAAGAGCATAGGACTTAGCGTGCTTATGGCTCAAGCAGGCTTTTTTGTAACTGCTTCTGCTATGAAATTTTCTCTTTTTGACTCTCTTTTTACAAGAATAGTCTCAAGGGACAACCTTGCAAAAGGGCTCTCTACATTTGCGGTTGAGATGCTTGAACTTAAAAACATTTTTAACCGTGCAACGCTTCGCTCACTTATACTAGGAGATGAGATTAGCCACGGAACAGAGACGCTCTCTGGTTTGGCGATAGTCTCAAGTGCCATCATAAAGCTCTCAAAACTGCGCTCAATCTTTCTTTTTGCGACACACCTTCACCAGCTCTCTACAATGAGAGAGATAAGAACTCTGAAAAATGTAGTTGATTTGCATTTGAGCGTTGAGTATGACGAGCTTCAAGATAAATTACTATTTAACAGGGTTCTTCAAAGCGGAAGCGGAAGCAGCATCTACGGTTTGGAATTTGCAAAATCTCTTCATATGGACAGCGATTTTTTGGATATAGCAAACAAGATTAGAAAAAGATTAGCACGTGATTTTGACGAGCTGGAACTGCTTGTTAAGAAAAAAACGAGCAAATATAACAAAGAGCTCTATGTGACAAAGTGTGTAATATGCGGTGCGATGGCTGAGGATGTGCATCACATAAATCACAAATCACTCTCGGACAGCAACGGATTTATAGGTCATTTTCATAAAAACTCAAAACACAACCTTGTTCCTCTTTGTAAAGAGCATCACAAAGAGATACATGATGGAAAAATAAAAGTGGAAGGCTTTGTTATGACGAGCAACGGTCTAGAGCTAAAGTTTGAGGAGTGCTTGAGTAAAAAAGAGGCGCAAAAAGCACAATCCCCCGAGATAAAGGAACTAAAAGGATTTGTTCTTGATGACTGGGAATAATTTAGCCGTTTACAACTAAATTGCCCTTAGATTTTAAATCTTCTAAAAACTCCTCTAGTTTAACAAAAAGAGAGTTTGTCAGCTTTAGAGGGCTCTCGTACTCTATGGAAGTTGCAACATGTGAAAAGAACTCTTGTCCCAAGCAGCTCTCCTCTACCTCTGTTTTTAAGTTTTGTACGGCTTTTTTTGAAGACTCTGCGTCTATACAGTCAAACACTACGCAGCATAGATTGCTATCCAATGTTATATATTTGTCTGTTTTTCTCTTAACTCTTACCAGCTCATTTAGGCTTATATCCTTTGTGCAAAAGCAAAGCGCAACGGCATAATTGATATTATATCTCTTGCTTCTATAAGAGTACTCTTCAAGATTGCCTATGATTTCATTAAGGTATTTTTGGCGGTTTTCTTTTTCAAAGTTGCTCATTTTAATCCTTGTGCCTCTTTTTATATCGGAGCATTATCATACAATTGCCATTAAATTTAGATAAATAGCGACTATCTTTTGAACAAATATTAAAAAATAGTATAATTCATCTCCAATTAAAATAGAGAATTGATTTAGGTATTACATGAAAATAATTGAACTTTTTAAATTTATGATAGAGGCTAAAAGCGAAACCCCTGATGACGGTGGACTTTTGGACTTTATAGAGGGCTACTTGAGCGGTTTTAAAGCCGTGCGCATTGACGTAGAAAATGTGAAAAATCTTTTTATTTACAAGAAATTCGGCGAGGGAGAGCATCTCTGTTTTGCAGGACATGTAGATGTGGTTCCTGCGGGAAAAAATTGGGAGAGCGACCCATATAAGGCGTATGAAAAAGATGGTTTTATCTACGGTCGCGGAGCTCAGGATATGAAGAGCGGAGTGGCTGCGTTTGTGCAGGCACTCAAAGATACTGCGTTATTTGATGGAACGCTCTCAATTTTGCTTACATCAGACGAAGAGGGTGATGCAACACATGGAACAGTAGAGGTTTTAAAATATCTGCAAAAGAACTCGCTTTTGCCTGATGCCGTTGTTGTCGCAGAGCCTACATGTGAAGATGTTTTTGGAGATGCCATAAAGGTTGGCAGACGCGGTTCTATCAACGGTTACATTACCGTTAAGGGGAAGCAGGGACACGCAGCATATCCAGAAAAAGCTCTAAATCCTATACACAAGATTGCTCAGATTTTGCAAAATATAGCAGGAGTAGATTTGGACAAGGGAGATGAATTTTTCTCTCCAAGCAAGTTTGTCATAACCGACATAAGAGCGGGGATGCAGGTGACAAACGTAACTCCCGGTGAGCTTAGCATGATGTTTAACGTAAGAAATACGACACTTACAACACAAAAAGAGGTTAGAGAGTTTGTGGCGAAAAACTTTGAGGGACTTGACTATGAACTGCGTCTAACACAAGGCTCGTACCCTTTTAAAACAGATACAGACACAAAGCTGGTAAGGAATATTGATGCCTCCATAGAAAAAGTGACGGGAATCAGACCAAAACACTCAACTGCGGGCGGAACTTCCGATGCGAGGTTTGTGGCGCCTCTTGGGATACCGGTTATCGAATTTGGAGTAAAAAACGATACAATTCACTCAACAAATGAGAGAACGTCCATAAAAGAGGTCGAAGGGCTCTATGAAGTGTTTAAAAATTTAATTAAGATGTGGAAATAGGAGAGGGTTGTGAGATTTTTTATATTGATAGCGGCTTTTATATCGCTGCTTAGCGCGGGAACTGATTGGCCAAGCGATTATGAAGCTGCACTCAAAGAGGCAAAAAAAGAGAAAAAAGATATCTATCTTTTTATAGGTTCGGAGTATTGTAAATATTGTGATAAGCTTGAAGCTGAAGTTTTCTCAAAAGAAGATGTTATGAAAAGATTGAAAAAAGATTATGTGCTTATCTATCTATCAAGAGATATAGATGATATCCCGGAGAAATTTGAGACAAAACCCGTTCCAAGACACTACTTTTTAACGACTGAGGGCGAAATAATTTATACTACAATCGGTTACAGAAGCGTTGAAGCTTTTTACGAGCTTTTGGATGAAGTAAAAGAAGCAAAAAAAGATTGATAAATTTGTGTAGAAAGTAAAATTAAGGAGAAATTATGAAATTCGTTCAAACAAACAAAGCGCCATCGGCAATAGGTCCATACTCTCAAGCAGTAGTAGCAAACGGTATGGTTTTTACATCGGGGCAGATTGCACTTACTCCCGAGGGCGTTATGCTGGAAAATGATGTGGTTATTCAGACAAAACAGGTTTTGAAAAATCTCAAAGCCGTCTTAGAAGAGGCTGGAGCTTCGATGCAGAGTGTCATTAAAACGACGATATTTTTGGACTCCATGGATGATTTTGTTACTGTTAACGAGATATATGCAGAGGCTTTTGGTTCACACAAACCTGCACGCTCAACCGTTGCGGTAAAGACGTTGCCAAAAAATGCACTTGTAGAGATTGATGCTATAGCGTTGGTAAAATGATAGAACTTCTCTTTTGCTGCTCTAAAGAGGATTGAAACGGCTTTATAGTATAATTTTTTCATGTAAATAGAGTAGGAGAGTGTTTTGTTAGATAAAAAGCAGTTAAA
This sequence comes from Sulfurimonas sp., assembly GCA_041652055.1. Taxonomy (GTDB): domain Bacteria; phylum Campylobacterota; class Campylobacteria; order Campylobacterales; family Sulfurimonadaceae; genus Sulfurimonas. The sequence goes on from JBAZIE010000031.1 coordinate 5,836, forward strand.
AAAAGAGCAGATAATACAAGCGGCTCTAGAACTATTTGCCTCAAAAGGGTTTTATAGCACTACCATCCCTGATATTGCACTTTCGCTAAAGATGAGTGTAGGCAACATGTATAACTACTTTAAATCTAAAGATGTTTTAGCGATAGAAATCATCAAATATATCTCTGCTTATTTAGGCGAAAAGTTAAAAGAGATAAATGAAGAAGAGATATCCACTAAAGAAAAAACAAGAAGAATAGTAGAGATGTATTTTAAAACAGCCTCTTTAAAACCTGAGATGATAGACTACTTTTTAAGAATATATCTCTCAAACCGTGAGGTTTTTAAAGAGAGCTGTGAGGGAATGCTCTGCGTAAACGAGTTTGTTACAGAGATAATGATTTACTTTGAAGAGGGCGTTAAATGCGGAGATTTGAGAGAACAGGATTTTTTCAGCGCATTTGGCCTCTTTATGGGCTATTTAGGCGGTATGGTTTTCTTAAAAGGTGAAAATATTTTGCCCAACGATTTAAACGACTATGTAGATGATATATCGTTTAATATCTACAAAGCACTCAGCACAGAGTAGTTATGAAAAAGAAAATGAGAGTATTATGGCTTAGCGCAATCGCTTGCAACGGCAATACCCACTCATTTTTAAACTATCCCTACATGGAACAATTTTTAGATGATTTTGAGTTTATTTATCATCCCGTTATAGATTCTGAATACTCGCTTGAAGATATAGTCTCAAAAGAGATTACATGTGATATTTTGCTTATCGAGGGTGCAATCTCAAAAGAGTTTAAAAGAGCCGATGTCTCGGTTGTGGATATAATTGAGAAATATTCCAAAATAGTTCAAAAAATTGTTACGGTCGGTACATGTGCAACTTTTGGCGGTATCTTTAGAGAAAGCGGTTATGAAGAGACTTCAGGTCTGCATTTTGATCAAGAAGAACCGCTAAAAACACATCAAGATTTGCTAGATAAAACTATCTCTGTTTCAGGGTGTCCTGTTCATCCCGAAGTTTTGGTAAACACTCTTTATGCAATCAAAAAAAGTGTCGCGTTAAAACTGGATAATTTTCTTAGACCAAAAGAGTTTTACGCTTATACCGTCCATAACGGCTGTACGAGAAACGAATATTTTGAGTATAAAGTAGATAATCACCGTTTTGGAGAACTTGAGGGGTGTATGTTTTACGACCACGGCTGTCAAGCGCCCTTTACCCACGGAAGTTGTAACAAAATACTTTGGAACGAGGTAAACTCAAAAACAAGAGCGGGACTTCCTTGCATGGGTTGTACAGAACCTGCCTTTCCGAGACAAAATCTCTTCAGTACGAAAAAAAATATGGCGATACCGGAAAATCTCCCCGTTGGTGTGGGTAAAAGAGTCTATCTTACTCTCGCAGGTATTTCAAAAGCATTTAAAATTGATAGACTAGAAAAGAAGCTCTTTGATGATTAAACTAATAGAGAAGATAGAGGGCGAGGCGAAACTCAACTTTAATTTTAAAGACAATAAGATTGATTTTGTTGACATAGAGTTTATGTCGACAAGAAATATTGAAAATATTTTAAGGGGCAAAAATGCTTTTGACGCACTTGTAATAAATCCGAGAGTCTGCGGAATCTGCGGACATGCCCACTTAATAGCTACAGTTCAAGCACTAGAGAGTTGCTATGATAATTTGAAGCTTTCAAACAAGGCAAAAATTATAAGAGAATTAACGCTTAATTTCGAGCTTATCCAAAACCACTTCAAATGGTTTTATCTCACAATGCTGCCGCTGTTCGGACATAAGCAGCAGGTCTTAAAAGCTACCTATCCGTCTCAGCTTATGGGAAAAGCCATTGCACTCTTCGGCGGACAGTATCCGCATACTTCTTACGCAGTTGTGGGCGGAGTGGTTTGTGAAATAACAGAGATAGATATTATAAAACTGCAACACTATATAGCCCAGACGCTTAAGTTTGTGGAAGATAATCTGCTAAAGACTATGAGTGAGAATTTTTTAACATGTGAAGACGCAGATGCTCTTTTGGATTATGAGGGAGATTTACCTGACATACTGAGACAGATAAAAAAAGAGGGTTTTTTAGAGCATGGAAAAAGCTATGACAGATTTATCTCTTTTGGGCACAACAGCTACTTTAAAAAAGGCAAATCGCTAAATGCAAAAGTAACTCATAATATCTCCGTATCACATGTCAAAGAGTCTGAGATGCCTTCATCGTTTGCAAAAAACGTAAGCTTTAAAGATAAGTATTATGAAGTAGGTCCGCTTGCTCGTGCCATGGTAAACAAAACTCCGCTTGTAGCAGATGCCCATAAAAAATACGGCGACAGTATCTTTAGCAGAATACTGGCAAGGGTTTGTGAAATATCTCAACTTTTACAACACTCAAAAGAGTTGATTAAAGATTTGGATTTGAGTGAAGAGTCATATATTGAACCCTCTATTGATATATCAAAACTAACTGCCAGCGGATATTCTGCCGTAGAAGCTGCGCGCGGCACGCTTATTCATAAAGTTGAGATAGAAAACGGAATGATAAAAAATTATGAGATTATCACGCCGACACAATGGAACTTAAGCGGCGGAACAAAAGATAAACATGGTGTTTCGCAAAAAGCGATGATTGGTTTAAGCGATGTTAAAACTGCCGAACTTGTTTTCAAATCATTTGATGTCTGCTCAGTTTGTACTACCCACTAAAATAAGAAAATAATAGACTTGTTTCATAACTTAGATTGCTTCGTCATCCTTCCTCGCAATGACTGCCATTGGTCATTGCAATGACGGTCATTCGTCATTGCAACAACTGTCATTCGTCATTGCAATAACTGTCATTGCGAGCGAAGCGAAGCAATCTATACTATGAAAGTTTAATCATTTTTTAAGCCAAGAAGAGTATATTTGTATAAATAATAGTTATATGAACTAGATTAATTTTAGTTTAAGTTTTTTTCATATACTATTACTGAATGAATATTCATTTTTGAGTATAATTAAAATTAAATGGGAGTGTATCATGGAGAAAAACAGTCTGTTTAACAAGTTGTCTTCCAGATTAGACGAGTTGTCAAATTTACCGAAACTTGATGATGAGGTGTCTATCTCAAAGTTGATTGAAGAGAAAGGCTTTTCAAGAAGAGAGTTTATGGGTTGGGCAGGTGCTATGACATCTATGCTGATGCTTCCTGCTAGTTTTACCCCTCTTGTTGCAAAAGCTGCCGAACTAGCAGATAGGCTTCCTTTAGTTTGGCTTCATATGGCGGAGTGTACGGGATGCAGTGAATCATTGCTTAGGTCTGCAACTCCAAGCATAGATAGTCTGATATTTGATTATATTTCACTAGAGTATCATGAAACGATTATGGCAGCGGCGGGTTGGCAGGCTGAACACAATCTTGAACATGCCATGGAAAAATATAAAGGCAGATACATCTTAATGGTTGAGGGCGGTATCCCTCATGGTCAGAGTGATTACTTCTTAACGATAGGTGCTCACGGTAAAACGGGAGAGCAGAGTGCAAGGGAAGCTTCGGAAAATGCTGCGGCTATTTTTGCAATCGGTTCTTGTTCATCTTTTGGCGGTGTTCAAGCAGCATATCCAAATCCTACAAATGCAACGGCACTTAGCAATGTTACGGACAAGCCTGTTATAAATGTACCGGGATGTCCGCCGAGTGAGAGCAATATCGTCGGAACGTTATTGCACTTTATCCTTTACGGAACGCTTCCTGCGCTTGATGTTTTTAACAGACCAAAATGGGCTTACGGACTTAGAATCCATGACTCTTGTGAGAGAAGAGGCAGATTTGATGCAGGTGAATTTGTAGAGGAGTTTGGAGACGAGGGCGCAAAAGATGGTTACTGTCTTTATAAAGTAGGCTGTAAAGGTCCGTACACTTTTAACAACTGTTCAAAGCAGAAGTTCAATCAAGGTACTTCTTGGCCTATTCAAGCAGGTCATGGTTGCATGGGATGCAGTGAGCCTGACTTTTGGGATAAAATGGGAATCGTTCACGAGCCTCTTGGCGATAGACTTTATCATACGGTCTTTGGCGGTCTTGGTGCAGATGCAACGGCGGATAAAATCGGTGTTGGGATTTTAACGGTTACTGCAATAGGTATAGCGGCACACGCGGCGATTTCGCTAATTAAAAACCCAAAAGAATAATCAAGGAGTATAGATATGTCAAAAAGAGTAATAGTTGACCCCATAACAAGAATAGAGGGACATTTAAGAGCCGAAGTAATAGTAGGGGATGACGGAGTAGTTCAAGACGCTTTTGTATCTTCTACTCTTTGGAGAGGCTTGGAGGTAATAGCTAAAGGGAGAGACCCTAGAAATATACCGCTTATGATGCAGAGAATTTGCGGCGTTTGTACATATTCGCACTATTTAAAAAGTACGATTGCCGTTGAAGATGCACTCGGAATTAAGATTCCTTACAATGCGGAGCTTGTAAGAACGCTTATGAATGCTGCACTGTTTTTACATGACCATGTTGTTCATTTTTATCATCTGCACGGAGTTGACTGGGTCGATATCGTTTCTGCACTCTCAGCTGATGAGGCAAAAGCTAGTAAATTGGCTTTTAAATATACGGACAATCCTATAGGAACAGGCGAAAATGAGCTTAAAAAAGTAAAAGAAAAAGTAGCAAAATTTGCTAAAAATCCTCAAGGACTAGGACCCTTTGCAAATGCATACTGGGGGCATAAAACATATAGACTCACGCCTGAGCAAAACCTTATAGCGCTTTCACACTACTTAAAAGCACTTGAGATTCAAAGAACGGCGGCACAGATAATGGCAATATTTGGCGGTAAAAATCCACACCCTCAGAGTTTGGCGGTAGGCGGCGTTACATGTGTTATGGATATTCTCAATCCCGCTAGAATGGGCGAATATTTAGTAAAGTTTCAAGCAATTGCAGATTTTGTAAACAACGCTTACTATGCAGATATCGTAATGGCTGCAGAGATGTATAAAACTGAACCCTCCGTTATGAAGCCTATGGGTGTTAAAAACTTTATGGCGCATAAAGAGTTTATGATAGGCAGAGAAGAGTATCTTTTTGATAGCGGAATCATTATGAACGCAGACCTTAGTAAGGTTTTTGAGATTGATGAAGATAAGATAACGGAAGAAGCTACTCACTCTTGGTATAAAGACGATGCGCCGCAACACCCTTATGAGGGAACTACAAACCCGAACTATACGGGTTTTATAGACGGTCAATCAGTCGGGCCTGAGGGTAAAATGGTAGACTCTAAAATGATTAACGAAAAAGAGAAGTACAGCTGGATAAAATCGCCTAGATATAACGGTGAACCTATGGAAGTCGGTCCGTTGGCATCGATACTGGTCGGTTACGCAAAAGGGAACAAAAAAGTACAAGCCGTGGTAAATGAATTCTTAGCTAAAACAGGCGTTCCTGCGGCTGCTCTATTTTCAACTCTTGGAAGAACGGCAGGAAGAATGCTGCAGGCAAAACTTGTTGCAGATAATGCACTTGTTGCTTTTAATAATCTGATTGAAAACCTAAAAGTTGATCAAGAGACTTGCGCTACTTATGTTATCGATAAAGACAAAGAGTATAAAGGCAGAGGAATAGGCGATGTACCGCGCGGGATGTTAAGCCACTGGATTAGAATCAAAAACGGCGTTGTCGAAAACTATCAAGCAGTAGTTCCTTCAACATGGAATGCGGGACCGATGGACTCTAAAGGTGCAAAAGGACCTTACGAGGCTGATTTAATCGGTTTAAAGATTGAGGATTTAACGCAGCCGCTTGAGATAATCAGAATCATTCACTCTTATGACCCGTGTATAGCATGTGCAGTACATGTAATGGATACAAAAGGCAAAATATTGAGTCAGTATAAAATCGACCCGCTTTACGGCGGATGTACTATTTAAGGGAGTTATTATGCAAAGTGTTGATACATTAGAAAAAAATTCTCTTAATCATGCCGATGAAACCATTGAGAGAGAGCTAGAGTTTAGTTCGTTTTATAGATGGCACCACTGGATTAGGGTGTTTAGTATAATTATATTAACGGTTACGGGGTTTTATCTCTCTGTTCCTTTTATAATTCCTGCGGTAAACGCCGAGCCGACAAACTTTTTAAATGCAGAGTTTAGAGGTGTACATGAGATATTTGGATTTGTTATGATTTCCATGTTTATAGGTAAGACATATTACTTCTTCTTTTCTGTAAAAGATAAGATTGAAATCAACTCTTTTAAAGATGTTTTGAGTCTTAAAAATTGGCTTAGTCAGGTAGGTTATTATCTGCTTTTATCGAAGCATCCAAAGCTAAGCGGAGCCTACAATGTTATACAGCTTTTGGCTTATTTTGTATTTTACATTGCTATTACAGGTTTGATTATAACGGGGCTTATCCTTTATGTTCATAGTTTTCATCTTGGAATAGGCGGAGCGCTCTACGATAGCATGAGAGCCATTGAAGCGATGTTAGGCGGTCTTGCTGCAGTTAGAGAGTTGCACCATTTGCTTATGTGGGGAGTCATATTTTTTGTAGTCGGACATGTTTACATGGTGGTTTTTAATGCCGTTCACGGAAAAGAGGGAACAGTTGATTCTATATTTAGCGGATATAGATGGAAAAGAAAACATTAGTCATAACTTAGATTGCTTCGTCATTCTTCCTCGCAATGACAAAACAACGTCACTGCGAACGAAGTGTGGCAGTCTAAGATTGCTTCGTCATTCTTCCTCGCAATGACAAAACAACGTCACTGCGAACGAAGTGTGGCAGTCTAAGATTGCTTCGTCATTCTTCCTCGCAATGACAAAATAACGTCACTGCGAACGAAGTGTGGCAGTCTAAAAAGAGGTTATGAAAGAAGTTTATTAAGTAAAAAAGGGTTTATATTGAAAATTTTAGTTCTTGGCATCGGCAATATTTTATTTGGAGATGAGGGCATAGGTTCTCATCTTGCAAATTTAATAGATGAAAAGTATGAGTTTGTGTCAAATGAACATGTTGTAGATGTTCTTGACGGCGGTACTTTGGCTCAGAGACTCATCCCGATTATCACCGATTATGACAACGTTTTACTTATAGACTGCGTTAACGTAACAGATGGAAAAGTCGGAGATGTTTACAGCTTTAACTTTAATGACGTACCTGATTTTATAACATGGAATGGAAGCGCGCATGAGGTAGAAATGCTGCAAACTCTACAGATGATTGAGATGCTCGGCGACCTCCCTACTACTAAAATAGTGGGTGTTATCCCGCATGTAATCGGGGAGAATAGTACATTTTCAATGACTGAAGAGGTTTTAAAAGCAAGTCTAACTATGGAGAGAGTTGTCACAAAACATATAGAAGATTTTGGAGTTAAAGTTCTTATCAGAAAAAAAGTGACCTTGGAAGAGGTCTCAAAATATACATACTTAAAAGGCACACAATGATATTGGAGTTTTCATTTAACTATCTCTCATCATCTTTGATTTATGAAAAAATAATTTTAAATACACTTAGAGTGTTTTTCTTTGAATCAAAAATTATAAAAAGCGACGATAATATCTTTTTATATGTAAAATCAGATGATAGCGATGAGTTGGAGAGTTTTGCAAACAAGCTGTCACTTGAACTGCCTCACTCTATTTTTTTACACAATACCGATGTCAAAATCGTAGATGAGATGCCGCAAGAGAGTTCTGTTTTACCTCAATTACAAAAACTTCCTATGGCATTTTGCCCTAAGTGTTTGCGTGAAGTTATGGATGAGTTAAATGAGAACTATTACAATATTTTTCATGAGTGTGAAGTCTGCGGATACTCGGTTGATGGCGAAAAAAAGAGTTATAAAGATGATTTTGTAAATCTTGCAAAATCAATAAGCGATGGTTTGGTAGTTGAAGTAAACACATTTTACGGAAAATATTTCATTGGTATGTTAAGCGAAAAGTGTAAGGGTGTTGATTTTGATATTATCAGTTATGATTTAGGCACGATTGCACACTACACAAATGCTACAAACAGCGAAATGGCGGCACTTGGAGCTATTGAGAAACCTTTTGTAAAGTTAAAAACAAACATTAAGTTTAAAATGGATTTTGAAGATGTTGCAGATGAGCTTATCCGTTTTAAACTCCCTGATGATTTTGTTTTGCATCTTTTACTGCATGAGCTTCATAAATTGGGGATTAATCTAATCTTTATAACAAAAGAGAAGCTTCTATCTGACGTTAAGTTTGATTTTGCGGAGTATGAAAAAGAGCTAGAACCTATCGAAGTTGTCGTCGGCGATAATCACATCGCTATAGTTAGAGGAGAAAAAGGTCTGCCGTATCAAGATTTGGCAAGCAACAATAATAATTTGATTCCTCATATAGGAGCTTTTTTCTCGGTTATAAAAGAGCACTCTTTGTTTGATAAAACCGTTGTAGGCGTAAATATCTCCAAAGAGTATCACAATAATATTTTAGTTTACTCTAAAAAATTCGGAACTATAGAGTATCTCTCGTTTGCGTTCAAATTTGACTCTGTTAAAGATGTGTTTGATTCTATTATGAGTTCAAACGAAAGCGGCAAGAAACTGGTAGAGAACTTTAAAAACAAATTTCCACAGCATTTTGAGGCAATATCTGCTATAGTATTTGATGAAAAAGAGTTTAATATTTATAAGCTGTGGGGTATAGTTTCCATAGTTTTAGGTTACTCAAAAGATAAAAATCTAAGCATATCTGCAAAAGTTCTTGAAGAGAGTGCAAGTTCATTTTTGGGAACAAAAGGTCCAAGAATTGACTATAAACTAAAAAGAGTTGACTCTAAGGTTTACTTAGACCCATTGATGACGATTAGAACCGCTATGAGTTTCAAGTTGGCGGATGTTGATAGGCTTACGCTTAGTTACGGGGTTATTGAGAGTTTTGTCGAGTTTGTCTCGTCACAGCTTGATGAGATAAAAGAGGAGATGAAAAGCGACGCGGTTGTTGTAACGGGTTCACTTTTACAAAATAGACATCTTTTTAGTAAACTTAGCAAAGAAGTTTCTATAAATCATAAGCTATACTTCAATAAAGAGTTGCCGATAGACGGAAAAAATATTTTATACGGCGGAAATGAATTGCTTTGAAAAGATATAAATATATTATAAAAGGACAGGTCCAAGGTGTCGGATTTCGTCCTTTTGTATATAAGTCGGCATTGGATTTCAAACTCACCGGTTTTGTCAAAAATGATATAAACGGAGTAGAACTGGAAATTCAAGGAGAGCAAAAAGATATAGAACTTTTTGAAGAGTCGCTCCGCTTAAAACTTCCGCCGCTTGCAAGAATAGACGATATACAAAAAACAGAGATAGAACCGCTTTTAGAAAAGAGTTTTAAAATTATACAAAGCTCCGATAACTCAAAAACCTCATACAAATCTGCTCTTATTCCTCCCGATACCGCTACATGTCAAGAGTGTTTGGCAGACATAAAAAATGAGAAAAACAGAAAATATCATAACTATTTTGCCACAAACTGCACAAACTGCGGACCAAGGTACAGTATCATAAAAACAGTTCCTTACGATAGAAAAAACACATCTATGCAGAAGTTTAAGATGTGCAATAGTTGCGAAGAAGAGTACAATAATCCCTTAAACAGAAGATACCATGCACAGCCTATTTCATGCAACGAGTGCGGACCCTCTTTGTCTCTTTTTAGAGGCGATAAAAAAGTAGATATTGCTCAAAAGGAGATTATCCAAAAAGTTGCATCTCTTATAGAAGAGGGAAATATTTTAGCCATAAAAGGCATAGGCGGATTTCATATAGTCTGCGATGCCTCAAATGATGAAGCAATAAAAAAGCTAAGAGAATTTAAACACAGACCCACAAAACCTTTTGCCATAATGTGTAAAGATTTAAAGCAGATAAAGGCTTTGGCATATGTAAACGAGAAAGAAGAACAGCTCCTAACATCAAAAGAAGCGCCCATTGTGATACTAAAGAAGCTTACATGTCAAAACAATCAACATGTCAAAATATCATCTCTTTTAGCTCCAAACATCGACAGAATCGGCTGCTTTTTGCCTTACACAGCTCTTCATCATCTTCTGTTTGTACATGTACAAAATCCCATAGTCGCCACAAGCGCAAATCTCGGCGATGAGCCTATCATCATAAGCGCAGAAAACATTTTTAAAAAACTTCCTTTTGTTGATTTCACTCTTGATTTTGAGCGAGAGATAATTAACGGTGTTGACGACTCACTTGTTCAGGTAATAGACGACAAAACGCAGATACTAAGACTCGCTCGCGGATACGCTCCAAAGGTAATAAAACTCCCTCTTAAGAGCGAGAAAAAAATCTTGGCAGTCGGAGCAAATGCAAAAAATTCTATAGCTTTTGTGATGGAGGATAATGTTATACTCTCTCCGCATATCGGGGATTTGGACTCTATAGAGGCTTTTGGATTTTTTGAGAGAACATTGGATAGTTTTAAACGCTTTTACGATTTTGAACCCGATGTCATAGTGCATGACAGACATCCAAACTATGAAACGACCAAATGGGCGAAAAAACAGAACAAAAAGCTTGTAGAAGTACAGCACCATTTGGCACATATTTATGCCTGCAAAGCGGAGTTCGGACTTAGCGGTGATTATCTGGGATTTAGCTTTGACGGCACGGGTTACGGCGACGAGGGCACACTTTGGGGCGGAGAGATTTTTGTAGGAGACAAACGCAAATACAGTTTCAAGACGGTAAAACTTCTAGGCGGTGAAAAGGCCATAAAAGAGCCTAGACGCGTCGCCCTTAGTATGCTTTTTGACAAACTCTCTTTAGAAGAGGTTTTAAAACTTGAACTAGATGTTGTGAAATCATTTTCAAAAGATGAGATTAAAATGCTTCATCAAAGCTACATAAAAAATCTAAACGCGCCAAAAAGCAGTTCAGTAGGAAGACTTTTTGATGCCGTCGCTTCATTTTCAGGTATTGCCCAGAGTGTTGGTTACGAAGGCGAGAGCGGACTTTTGTGCGAGAGTTTTTATGACAAAAACATAGAAAAATATTTTGATTATGCAATAGAAGAGGGTGTGATTGAGATAAAAATAGCAGAGTACATGTTAAAGAGCAAGCCGGATAAAAAAGAGCTAAACACCATGTTTATAAACACGCTTGTAAAAATCATCGCAGATATCTCAAAACTAGAAAAACTAGAAGTGATTTTAAGCGGCGGAGTGTTTCAAAACAAAACTCTGCTTGAGCTTACATGTCAAGAGTTAAAACAAAAGAAAATCAAATGCTACTTTCAGCAACAAACCGCCATTAACGACGGCGGAATCGCTTTGGGGCAGGCTTATTATGCTTTGCAATCTTTATGTTAATGTTTAGTAGTTTTTTAAGAGTATTCAATTATTAATTGAATAAATATCATTTAATAATTGAATAAGTGTGTAACCAATTTCTTCCGCCAAATTGACCGGAACTGCATTACCAATTTGCTTGTATTGTTGTGATGGTGAACCTTCGAATATCCAATTGTCCGGAAAAGTTTGAATTCTAGCATATTCCCTAATTTGAAAAGGTCTAGTTTCGTCAGGATGACATCTTTCCGTTTGCTTTTGCGCCGGTGAGCAAGTTAATGTTAAACTAGGTTCATCCCAAGAAATTCTTCTTGCCATCCCGGTTTTACCTCCGCCAAGATAAAAGCTTTTTTGCATATACTCTTTTTGAATTTCAAGTGGCAAATTTCTCCAATATCCTCCAGGCGGTACTTTATCCAAAATTTCTTTTTTTCGTTTGGGATAGATTTGTCCGGGAGAAGAAAGGACATCAGTATCATACAATTCCCCTTTTTTTAAGGCATCTTTTAAGGTATATATCTTTTTATGAGGTTCAGGATAGTTATAAGTTACTTTATCTTTGTAATCATTTTTAATACCGACTATGATTAGTCTCTCACGCTTTTGAGGGACTCTATAGTGAATTGCTTTTAAAACTTTTGGTTTAAAGATATGGTAATCCATATCTTTGGTAAGAACATCTATCATTGTCTGCAGAGTTTTACCATTATCATGACTTAATAAGCCTTTTACATTCTCTATTAAAAATACAGGTGCATTTGTTTCTTGCAGTGCTCTTGCAAATTCAAAAAACAGAGTTCCTCTTGTATCTTCAAAACCCAATCGCTTTCCTGCATAACTAAATGCTTGACATGGAAAACCGCCTGTTAATAAGTCTATCTTATCTTTGTAAGGTTTAAAGTCAATTTTAGCAATATCACCTTCCTCAATTTTCCAATGTGGTCTATTTTTTTGAAGAGTTTGAACTGCGTATTTATCAATCTCATTTAATAAAGCATGTTTTATCCCTGCTTTTTCAAGTCCTAAAGCAAGTCCACCTGCCCCGGCAAACAATTCAATACTTTTATATGTTTTAGTTGGAGATACATTGGTATAAGATTTTGTATCAAAATGAATCTTCGCATTTTCAAAAATTATTAAATCATTTTGTTTATATTCTCTATAATTATTTATAGGATTTCGGATACTCTTTAACTTACCTGAATTATCCCACCTTCTTAAAGTCTCTTTACTAATAGATAAAATTTCCGCCGTCTCATTTAATGAAAAAGTTTTTTCAATCAAAATAGATACCCACCTTACTCAACATTACACATGGTTATTGTAACATATGCATTCTTAGGTTATAGTATACTTTAGTTAGATTTGTATTGAAAAGAGTATGGCAATATGTCATATTTATTTAAGAATTTAGCTCTGAAGATAAATTTTGTATATATTCTGATTTTGAAAGTTCTTTAATTACGCTGTCGAGTTCGTGTTTAAAGTCGGCTTGAATTGCTACCTCTGCAATAGCTTTGATTAGGTCAGTATAAAAATTTTCATCACCTGTTAATCTATGCCAAAAGTCATTACCAATAACAATGTCGTAGTGATATTGTTTAGAAATTCTTTTATAGTGTGCATTTATCTCATGTATTTCTCCATATATAATACCAACTATTAAATTATTAAAACCTATTTTTAGTCCATTGGTTTTAGATAAATTTATGACATCGATAAAGTGTTTAGCTATAGTTTCCACATCATCTTTATTGATTGTTTCTGGTCCTGATTTAAGTTGACAATACTTTTTTTCACCGTCAATCATATCAATAAATTCAATATCTATGCCAGAAGTTGTACTTCCATACGATGATAATACCGTTGATGTGAACTTTTGAATATTTGTTCCAAAAGATGTACTTATTGATGTACCGAGGACTCTAGGATATATTAATGCTTTGGCAATGCTAATAGGGTCATGATTGCCTTCTAAAAAGTTTGATAGATATGTTAACAAAAATGGGTTAACTTTGAACTGGTTGATATCAGAGAGTTTCAATGTATTTTTAATGTGGTTTTCTGCTATTGATTCTTTAAACCATTTTTTAGCTTTTTGTAAAATATCGTATTTCTCTTGTTCTGTCATAATAATTTTCCATAATTTTAAATAGGTTAAACATAGTATATAAAATTTGATTTATTCCTTATAAAAATCCATTAAAATCTCTTCTTGCATCTCTTTAGAGTAGTTAAACTTAAACTCAATCTCTTTCAAGTAGTAAAAAAAGTTTTCGTGCCTTACTCCCTTATATTTCAAAATAGACTTTTCAAAAAAAATCCAGAACTTGGTTATAAGGTTCTCTTTTTTCTGTATTTTTGAGATTTTGTTAAACATCATATATTTTGAAAACTCTTTGAAGTAGGCTTCATCCGCTCCGTCATCCATAAACTGATTTTTATACATGTTGAGGTTTTGCATAAGCAGGTTGTAAATTTTGTTCTCATAATGAAATGTTAAAAAATTTTGTGCATCAAATATATTCTCTTTTATATCTCTTTTGCTTTTTTCAAGGTAAATGTACTCATCGTACTCAATGACTGTTTTATCTCTGAACTCATCTTCTAATCGGCTTGCTATGAGCTGTCTAAAAAGGTCATATCTCTTTTTTGCGGTTACATAGTTGATGTCAAGTTTTTTGCTTACTTCATTTATGTTCAAATCATTGCAGAAACACTCAATAATTTTCAAATCTGTCTCTATTTTTTTTACAGAGAACTTTTTTTTGCAGTTTGAGCATTTAAGTTGACCTGAATTTAGGTGATATAACTTTTTATTATTGCAGTAAATACATTTCATAGCTTATTTTAGCATAATTTAGTCCTGAAACTATATAAGAAAGCATAAAATTTATTTTAAATTTACTTTAAAGATATATAATGTGAATACCTATTCAGTCTAAGGGGAGAGCGTATGGAAAATGTCGGATTATTACTTATCTTTTGGTACGGGGTATTGCATGCTTTTGGACCCGACCATCTTACGGCTATTGCAGATTTTTCAATCGGCAAAAACAGAAATAAAACTATGCTCATTACTACTCTCTTTGCCCTTGGGCATGGATTGTCTCTTTTTGTATTTGCAAAAATATTAGAGAGTTATCATGTAAGCGATGTTTTACTCGGTTATGGAGACATTCTTTCATCTCTTGTTATTTTAAGCATAGGAATCTATCTTTTATATATGGTCTTTACCGACCGTATTCAGCTAAAAAAACATATACACAGCGGCAAAGAGCATCTGCATATCTGGTTTGGAAAAGAGCATACTCATGACGGCAGGGACACCGCTTCCGCATTTACCATAGGAACATTGATGGGCATAGGCGGAGTTCGCGGAATGCTTATAACTCTGGGTGCTATTGAAGGGCAGAGCGTTGATTTTGTAATGGTTTTTGCCTTTACTCTTGGAGTTATGAGCATATTTGTAGGTTTCGGGTTAGTCATACTCTATATTAATAAAAATCTACTAAACTCAAAACAGAACTTAAGAAGAGTTTTTGCAACTGCCGGAGTCGTCTCCGTTGTCGTCGGCTCTAACATGCTAGTCGGATAAAAAAATAGAAAGAAAGAAATAAAATTAAGGATATAAATATGTGTAAAGATTGCGGCTGCAGCGTTGTAGAACATAGCCATTCACACGAACATCATCACGGGGATTCTCATGAACATCAAAAAACTCATGAACATTTACATGACAATCCACAGTTAAACGACCCTAAAACCATCTCGATTATTACGAAGATTTTAGATAAAAATGACCAAGAGGCACAGCATAATCGTGAGCATTTTAACTCTCACGGCGTTTTGTGCATAAACCTTATGAGCAGTCCCGGAAGTGGAAAAACTGCACTTTTGGAGAGTTTGTCGGATTTGGCTGATTTTAAATTTGGCGTTGTTGAGGGCGATTTGCAGACTTGCCGTGATGCGGACAGGTTAAAAGCAAAAGGGATACAGGCTCATCAGATTCAAACGGGTTCGGCTTGTCATCTGGACGCGTTTATGGTTCATAAAGCTCTGCATCACATGGATTTGGACAATATGGACGTATGTTTTGTAGAGAATGTCGGAAACCTCGTCTGCCCTGCAAGTTATGACGTGGGGAGCCACTTAAACATAGTGCTTGTCAGTGTTCCCGAGGGCGAAGACAAGATAGCCAAATATCCTGTTATGTTTCGTCAAGCAGATTTGATTCTTTTTACTAAAACAGACCTGCTTCCGTACTTTGAGTATGATATTGAGAAAGAGAAAGACTCGGCGAGAAAGCTAAAGCCGAGTGTTGACATACTTGAAGTCAGCACCAAAGAAGTGGACTCGATAAAAAAAGTTTCCCAGTGGATAAAGTTTAAAATGGAGATGAGATAATGTGCCTTTCAATACCCTCAAAAGTGGTAAAAATAGACAAAGAGAATGAGATAGCAACGGTTGACACTATGGGCGTGCAAAGAGATGCTTCTTTGTCTTTGATGAGCGAAGAAGATATACATGTAGGCGATTATGTGCTTTTGCATATCGGATTTGTGATGAACAAAATCGATGAAAAAGAGGCACTGGAGAGTTTGGAACTTTATAGAGAGATTATATATGCTATGAACGAAGAGGATAGGCAGCTGGCGATTTTAGAAGCAGACGAGTGTTCAAATCAAGGAGACTGAGATGGAGCTAGAACTTAAAAATCTGTATGATGATTTTAGAGATGCAGACACCATAAAAGCTTATGCAAAAATCATAAAAGAGGATGCGGCAAAGCTGAAAAATCCTATAAATATCATGGAAGTCTGCGGCGGTCATACGCATACCATCATGAAGTACGGTCTTCCTCAGCTTCTGCCCTCAAACATCAAGTTTATCCACGGTCCGGGCTGTCCGGTTTGCATCATGCCAAAAGAGAGAATTGATCATGCCTATGTTTTAAGTATGCAGCCGGACGTTATACTCGTGACTCTTGGCGATATGATAAAAGTTCCCGGAAGCAACGGAAGTTTGCAAACTGCAAGAAGCAAAGGCGCAGATGTCCGTTTTGTCTATTCGCCCTTAGA
The DNA here is from genome assembly GCA_041652055.1 of Sulfurimonas sp. Taxonomy (GTDB): domain Bacteria; phylum Campylobacterota; class Campylobacteria; order Campylobacterales; family Sulfurimonadaceae; genus Sulfurimonas. Next base: position 22,255 of record JBAZIE010000031.1, read on the forward strand.
ATGTCTAAAGATTGCAAAAGAGAATCCGACTAAAAAAATCATCTTTTTCGCCATAGGATTTGAGACGACGACACCGATGAGTGCCGCACTTTTAGACGCGGTTATAAAGCAGAACATCAAAAACGTCTTCTTTCACATAAACCATGTAACCGTTCCCGAAGTTATGCGTGAGCTGATAGATAGCAGAGATATACATGTAGATAGTTACAACAACAAAATAGATGCATTTTTAGGACCCTCACATGTAAGCGTGATAAGCGGAAGTAAAATCTATGAAGAGTTTCCAAGGGATTATAAGCGTCCTGTGGTTGTCTCTGGTTTTGAGCCGGTTGATGTCATGCAGGCAATCAGCATGATAGTCAAACAGTTCATAGAGGGCAGATGTGAGCTTGAAGTGGAGTACAAAAGGCTTGTGACATATGACGGAAACGTCAAAGCGCAGGAGCTTATAAACAACTATTTTGAAAAGACAGACCTGTTCAAATGGCGGGGTTTAGGCAATATCCCAAAAAGCGGAATGAAACTAAAACCTGAGTTCAAAGAGTATGATGCTGAAATAATCTACAAAGATGTTCTTCCAATCAGTGAAATAGAAGACCACAAACTCTGCATCTGCGGAGACATTTTAAGAGGCATGGCAAGCCCTCCTGAGTGTACGATTTTCGGAACTGCATGTAAACCGACTTCACCTGTGGGAAGCTGTATGGTAAGCTCTGAGGGCGCGTGTGCGGCGTATTATAAATATGGGAATTTGGTATAATACTAAAATACACTTTAACATTTAACTAATTTATGTTAAACCCTGTTTTATATTTATAAGGGATATGGTAGAGTAGTAAAAACAAGAGAAAGGTTACAAAATGCAGACAATAAATTTAAAAATAGATGATACTTTTTTTCCACATTTTAAGGCTATTTTGGAGAGTTTTGTAAAAGACAAAAAAGTTGAAATTATCCAAGGTGATGATTTTGACTTTGAAAACAACTATCCAAAAAATGTAGTTGTAAGCAGTGTAGAAGATGTGAAAAAAAGAGTTTTTGAGGCTGAAAATGAGATAGGGTTAAATGAAGAGCAATACAACAAGTTGATGGATAAGTTTTTTACCGAAGAACTCGGCATCAAGCGATGATGATAGAAAAAAAGCCAAAGTATATCTATGGCTTAATGAATATTCTCGGTTTTATCAAAAATGACAAGCCCCTCGCTGCAAAACAATTTGAAAATAAACTAAACAAACGGATTGGCAATTTAATACATTTCCCGCTTCAACATAGAAAATCTATCTATTTTGATGATGAAAACTATAGAGATTTAATTTATTATGGCTACACGGTTATCTATAAAATAGAGAGTGAAAAGATTTTAATACTTGATATTTTTAAGTGGCAAGAGAGATAAAGAACTTATATGAAAAACACAATCTATGAATATAGCAAAGTAAAAGAAAAAAACTTAAAAGAGTACATAATAAATACTCCGCTGCTTCATAAATATTTTAAGCTTGATTGGAATGTTTTAAAATCGCAACAGTATTGCGGAATATTAAACTATGACAATCAAGATTTTTATCTGCTTCCAAAGGTAAGTGAAAATAACGATAAAAAAAATCTTGATATTTTTATTTACATGTTGATGTACGCTTACAATATAAAGCTTGAAAATGAAGATATAGCTTCATGCAAAAATGAAAAACATAACATCTTGGAAGTATTTATACAGATGTTTGCAAGTAACTTATTTAAAGAGTTTAAGCGAGGTGTTTATAGAGAGTACATCACAGAACAAGATAATTTGACGACTCTAAGAGGAAAATATCTCATAAATGAAAATCTAAAGTTCAATCATATAAAAAACAAGATTTACTGCGAATATGATGAGTTTAGCATGAATAATCAACTAAACCAATTCTTTTTATACGCTGTTAAAACATTATTAAAATACACAAAAAACAAAAAGCTTTTAAAACAGTGTGAGTTGGTACTTGATGAGGTAGAGTATAAAACTTTTGATATAAATAATCTACATGTACATTTCAATAGACTAAACAACAGATTTAAAGATAGTTTTGAATTTGCCATTTTACTTTTAAGCAAATCTATTCCGCTCTTTGCAAAAGATAAAAAGAGTTTTGCATTTTTGTTTGATATGAATATACTTTTTGAGAGATTTGTCGGCAAGATGATAAAAGAGCTTGAACCCGCAACACTGCTTCAAAGCTGTGATACATATGGGGATTTGATTTTAAAACCTGATATTATTGTAAAAGATTTGATAATTGACACTAAATATAAAAAACTTAGCGCAAAAAATGAGATAAAAAGAGACGATAAGTTTCAGATGTTCGTTTACGGTAAAAATTACAACAAAACAAATACAATGCTTCTCTATCCCAAACATCTGGAGCATTTTGATTATGACTTGGTTTTGGGTAAAAGTGGGGATGAGATAAATATGAAAGTAAAGAGTTTGGAATTGTGGTTTGATGGGTGTGGTTATAAAGAGTATGTTGAAGAGATTAAAATTAGAATAATGGAGATTATATATGGATAAAATTTTAGAAAACAATTATGACAATATTGTTAATAGCCTATATGAAAAAAAAGATAAACGGTATCATGTTTTAAAAACGATTGAGAACAGAAAATTTAAATTAATTAGAAGCTCTTTAAATAATATTGTCGTGGTCCCATTTACTGATATATCCACGCCAATGACTATTTCTAAAAATGAAATAGAATTGTTTTTAAATAAAGGCAAAGCAAATTTTGATTCATATACAAAAATAATATTGCCGTATTTAAAAGGTGAAAAAGCGTTTCACGATATACCAATTGAGGAAGAAGATGTGGGAAAAGTTAAGTGTAATATGACAATTAAAAACATTATCCTCTACGGTGCGCCGGGAGTTGGAAAGACTCATAATTATAAAAATATAATCTCCATGATAGAAGAGGGCAGAAGCCAAAATGAGATTTTTGATGTTGTTTCAAAAAATCAACATGTAGATTTAAAAAATGATGCATATGAAGGCATAAAAAAAGAGGGCAGAGTTGAGTTTGTAACATTTCATCAGAGCTACTCTTATGAGGATTTCATAGAGGGTTTTAGACCTAATGAACTTGGAAATATTGAGCTTGAAGATGGGATATTTAAAAATATATCAAGTGAGGCTAATAACAATTTAGTTGATAGCTTTTCTAACAATATTAATACTAATTTTAAGAGCGTATTAGAGCAGTTTCAATTAAAATTTGAGATTGGAAGTAGATTAAAAACATACAATAATATTAGTGAATTCATAATATCAAAATATGCGGATAAATCAATTCATATTATGGTTAATGAAAATAGATTTTCAATTTCATATTTACCGCTTGAAGAGATTTATAATAGCAATAAAATAAAACCAATAAACAATCCACAAGATGTTATCGATGCTTTGTCAGGTAGATTTAAAGGCTTGGCAACATATTATTACTCAATTTTTAGAGAGATGCTTTTGTTTAAAGAGATTAAGCAAAATATGACTGCATTAAAAAACTTCTATATCGTTATAGACGAAGTAAACAGAGGAAATATCTCTAAAATCTTTGGAGAGCTTATAACTCTCATAGAAGAGGATAAAAGAGATGTTTATGAAGTAACGCTTCCATACTCAAAAGAGAAGTTTAAAGTGCCTTCAAACCTCTATATCATAGCGACGATGAACTCTACCGACAAATCAATCGCTACTATCGACATAGCTTTAAGAAGAAGATTTACATTTTTAAAAATGAAGCCCAATGTTGATTTGATTTTACATGTAGAAGCAAAAAAGCTGTTTAATGCTCTAAATGAGTTTATTAAAAACAGTCTAAATGAAGATTACATGTTAGGGCATAGTTATTTTATGAAAGTAAATAGTGATGATGATTTAGAGTTTGTCAAAGAGTATAAAATCAAACCGCTTTTAGAAGAGTATTTTTATGCAGATGATGAAAATTATAAAAAAGCGATAGGTGTATTAAATAAAGAGAACAGTGATGAATGACATGCAAACACAAAATGACTACAACTCTTTTTTAGCAGAGATAAAACAGCAGATAAAATCATCGCAGATAAGGGCTATAAATAGTGTAAATAAAGAGATGATACTTCTTTATTTTCGCATTGG
>JBAZIE010000032.1:0-25507 GCA_041652055.1 Sulfurimonas sp.
TCCGTCGGCGTAGTTTTTCACGGGATACAAACAAGGGGGAGTATAGGTGGGCATTCGAGACAGAATTAAGAAACTGATTCGCGTCCGGGCTGGTGATCTGTCCGCGTGTCCAAAAAATTGGCGAACCCATCAGAAGGCCCAGGTTGATGCGTTACGCGGTGTCATTGCCGAGATAGGCTACGCGGACGCCCTGCTTGCCCGCGAGCTACCGAACGGCACGCTGGAGCTTGTGGACGGCCATGCGAGGCAAGCCCTCGACCCGGAGCAGATTGTGCCGGTGCTCGTCTTGGACCTCGACCAGGATGAAGCCCTGAAACTGATGGCCGTGTTGGATCCGCTGGCAGGCATGGCGGAGGCGAACGAGGTGGCGCTCGAGTCGCTGCTGGCCGAGATCGGGACGGAGAGCGAAGCGTTGCAGGCGATGCTCGACGGGCTGGCAAAAGAGAACGGGATAGCCGTTGATGAAGGTTTGCCGCCCGAGAGTTGCGACAATCAGACATGTGCCGAATCATGGAGCATCGTTGTCGAGTGCAACGACGAGACAGACCAAAAGGCGCTCTATAAAAATATGCAAAAGGAGGGACGCCGATGCCGACTATTGACGCTGTAGTGTCGTCGCCCATCAATCGCACGTTTCGCGTTGACCAGATAGCCGGCATGTTCGACTTAAAACTCGAATTGAAAGCGACAGCGGAGTTCCACGTTGAAGTGCCCGGCCAAGAAGAGGAGTGGCAGATCGGTGCTATCGTGGGGCCGTCGGGCAGCGGAAAATCCACGGTTGCGCGGCACGCTTTCGGCGATGCGTTGGTCGGCCCCGATCCCTGGCCCGCCGACCAAGCCGTAGTGGACGGTTTCGGCGAACAGTCGATCAAGACCATCACGCACGCCCTGACGGCCGTCGGGTTTTCGTCGCCGCCGAGTTGGGTCAAATCGTATCCCGTGCTATCCAACGGCGAAAAGTTCCGCTGCGACCTGGCTCGGGCATTATTGAGTGATCGCCCTTTAGTTGCCTACGATGAATTTACATCGGTCGTTGATCGAACTGTAGCGAAAATCGGAAGCGCCGCTGTCAGCAAAGCGGTTCGCAGAGGGAATATCGCTCGACGATTCGTTGCCGTGACATGTCACTATGACATTTTGGAATGGCTAGAACCTGATTGGGTTCTTGACATGGCGAGTGGGCGACTCGCAAGGGGGCGACTTCGGCGTCCAAGGATTGAGATTGCAATTCAGCCAGTATCGCGGGGCGAGTGGGCAATGTTCCGCCGACATCATTATCTAAACACGTCGCTAAGTTCCGCTAGTCAGTGCTTTTTGGCGACTATCGAAGGAGAGCCAGTGGCGTTTTCGGCTTGGATATTTGCACAAACCAGAGCAACGCGGGCTGGCGATCAAACGTACCGCGAGCACCGAACAGTTGTGTTGCCTGACTTTCAAGGGGTTGGCATCGGCAATCGCGTCAGTGAATTTTGCGCGTCGTTTTTTGTGGGCCGTGGAGGCAGTGCCGTATCTACTACCTCGCATCCTGGAATGATTCACTATCGAGCCGCGTCGCCTTTGTGGAACATGAAAAGACTCGGGATGGTGTCGCCCACCGGAAAATCTGGCAAATACGCTATGCGAGGCGGGCTATCGCCAAAAGAGTGCAGTTCTACCGGAAGAGTAACAGGTGGGTTTGCCTATGTTGGCCCGCCGATGGCTCAAGATCGCGTAAAGGAGTTGACGGCGGGTTTTTGTGAAGTTCGAGCGGCCCGCAAACTACGTCGAAAAGTGACAGCTTGCCCTTCACGGGGAAAGGCGTAACGAATCGTGGATTATCTAGCACCCAAGCAAACTCATCATCGGCCGGTTCGCAGCAGGCGGCACCAGCATCAGCGATTGTCGCCGGGCGAATGCCGACCAGATCGACGATGGCTATTGCGACACCCTTGGGGCCAGAGCCCTGTTTGTGAGCCGATGCACAGATCAGCAGAGGTCCGCGATATGCAGTTTTCCATCGCCTCAGTTCGATCGTTTTCGCGCCCTCGGCAATCAGCGATGCCCACGGCTGGCGAACAGAAAGAGCCTTCATGTGATACCCTCATATATGGTTGTGCTATTATACCAATTAGGATGGATGCTGAAAAGGTGTTTCTTTGTATAGCACGTTACCCCTCGCAAGAGCGGTGTAAAGACTTCGGCATGGAGCCGAGATTGACGGAGTGACATCTAGGCGTATGAACACAATTTAATAGCTACACCGCCCGACGGCAGGCCAGCCCGAGGGATAGGAAGCAAACGAAACACGCCCATGCAGGGGCTGCATTCCTTGCATGGGCGTTTTCGTTTGCGCAACACAACTATGCCAGGACCACCGAAAAAACCGACCGCCCTACTTGCCCCCGATTCGTGGAGGCGCAAGGATCGCATGCGCGAACCACAACCTACTTCCGACCTACCAATGACGCCGCGATGGATGGACAAGCCAACGAAGGAAGTCTATCGCCAGGTGTCGGCAATGCTCACGGATATGGGCGTGGCGAAGCGGCCAGACGTCCATGCTGTCTGTCGCTACTGTCGGCTATGGATTCGCTGGCGCAATGCTGACGTTCAGATTCAGCGATTAGGCGAAGTCCAGCCCATGAAGGATAAGACCGGCAAGGTGGTATGCCTTGGCATTGGGGCGTTCACAAAACTAGAAAAGAGTTTATCTGCGGACATGCTTAAGCTGGAAAGAGAGTTTGGTATGACACCGGCCGCTCGTGCGCGAATCCAAGTTGACTTGCCAACAGCCAAGCATGAAGGCCCGGCCTTTCGTTCCAAGATCGTCGGATAACCAATGGCGACAGCCACAATCAATCTTGAACTTCAGCGGACGATGCGGCTGATACCAGGCTACGATCCTTTCGCTAGTCCTGCTGACTGCTGGTTTGACGAAGAGGCGGCGGTCAATGCAATAGCGTTCTTTCCTGAGCGGCTAAAACATATTGAGGGTGCATTGGCTGGCGAGCCGTTTGCGTTAGAACCGTGGGAACAGGCCATCGTCGGAAACCTCTTTGGCTGGAAGCGACGGGATGCAAAGGGGCGCGAGATTCGACGCTACCGTGAATGCTTGATATTCGTTCCAAGAAAGAACGGGAAGACGCCCCTTGCCGCCGGCATTGGTTTGTACTGTCTCTTCTGCGAAGCGGAGCGCGGGCAACAAAACTACATTGCGGCATCGACGCGAGAACAGGCCGGCCTACTATTCCGCCACGCACGCGGAATGGTTGACCAGTGTGACGAACTGTCTTCGCTGTGTCGCGTATATGGCGGCAACGCTCCTGGTGGTCAGTCTCAGTCGATCGTCCGCGAGTCGCGCGGCTCATTCCTCAAGATCATTTCATCGGACGTGACGGTCGGTAAGCATGGCAAGAACCTCAACCTTGCGATTGTTGATGAGTTGCACGAACAGGTCGGCCGCGACCTCGTTGACACGCTTCGCACTTCGATGGCATCAGCGAACAAGCCACAGCCCTTGATGATTTACACCACAACGAGCGACTTTGATCGTGAGGGGTCGATATGCAATGAGATTCATGATTACGCTTCTCAAGTACGCGATGGCATTGTTGACGATCCGAAGTTCCTGCCGGTCATTTATGAAGCCACACCAGAAGATGATTGGACCTCGCCCGACGTGTGGGCTCGCGTCAACCCTAATCTCGGCATATCGGTGTCGCTCGAATACCTACAGGATGAATGCAAGAAGGCCCAGGAGAATCCGTCGCGTGAGAACACGTTTAAGCGACTTCACCTAAACGTGCGAACGGGGCAAGACAAGCGCTGGATACCGATGGACAAGTGGGACGCCTGCTCGGATGCACGCGACCCAATCGCATGGCGTTCCGACATGGTAGCCGCACTCAAGGGCAAAATGGCGTGGCCGGCGTTTGACATTGGCTCCACGTCGGACTTGACGGCGCTGGCTTTGGTCTTTCCAAAATCAGCGATAGAACCAGAGTCCGCAGCCTTCATAGTGCTGCCGTATTTTTGGGTTCCCCGCGAGTCTGCTATCCGTCGGTCTAAGCAGGATCGCGTGGACTACATGAAGTGGATCCAACAGGGGTTTGTTACGCCGACCGAGGGCACGTATAGCGAAGTGACTGACTTTGGATTTGTGCGGCGCGACATCAATCAATTGGGGGCGTGGTTTTCGTTTGCAAAGGCCGCCGATACTGGCTTGCCGATTGTCGTCTTTGACCGCCTTTTCCAAGGCGATCAAATGGCGACTGATCTAGCTTCTGATGGATTCGAGCCAGTTCCGTTTGGGCAGGGCTTTATGAGTATGGCTGCCCCGGCGAAACGATTTGAGGAGCTTATCATTTCCGGCCTGCTTGACCACGGCAATAACCCGGTGTTGCGGTGGATGGCCAGCAATGCGGCAAAAGATGAAGACGCGGCGGGCAACATCAAGCCGTCAAAGAAAAAGAGTTCGGAGAAGATTGACGGCATCGTGGCGACGATTATGGCGTTGTCTCGCGTTCCGACCGACCAGCCGATAGGCGAGTCCATCTACAACGATCCAAACCAGGAGCTTGCATTTCTATGAAAGAATCTGATTTTGTAACTACAAGTGTGTGTTGTCCATCTATCGCAGTTCCGCCACCGCCAGTATCGACTGCACGTTGGTGTCGTATCCAGTTGCTAAACGGAACATGCTCCCATGTTTACGTAGAACGGGTATCAAACCGGTGGCGAGGTAGTGGATACGTCGGAGCGTATTGTTACCTCGATGGCAAGCTAATTGCGCACTTTCCTGCCAGCATCATGCTTTGCGATGAAGACGGCGATCCCTTGGTAGCTGAATCGTGCAATGCGCTTCCCAAGGAGGTACTATGATTCTCGCAATTATCCAAGCCCGCCTGCAATCGACCCGCCTTCCGCAAAAAGTGTTGATGCATATGGGCGGTAAGCCAATGATTCAGCACGTAATTGAGCGGGTGCGCGCCGTCCAGAGCATTGACGGTTTGGTGGTCGCCACGTCGCATGGTGGCAACGGCGCTCTGGCAGCTAAGCTGGACGACCTTGGCGTGGATTGTGTTCAATGGAGCGGTCCCGAAGACGACGTGTTAGGACGCTTCATTGTGGCCGCCAGCTCTATACGATGGATCAATCCACGAACGCAAGAGCATGATGTGGTCGATTACATTCTCCGCGTCTGTGGAGATAGTCCGCTGTTTGATCCACAGTCGGCAGACGAACTGATTGCCGCGGCAGTGGTGAGCAAGGCCGACTACGCTGGCTACCGATTCAAGGATGGCGTGCCAGCCATCACGCGGCCCAATGGCTACTTCGGCGAAGTAGTGAAGCTGTCGGCGATGCGGACGGCTAACGAGTGGTTGCCGGTAGATCATCCGGCGCGTGAGCACGTCACGGCCTGCATGTATGCTGAGGACCAATCGTTCTTCCCGCGTCCGTTCTTCGTCAAGTGGTTGGACGTGCCGCAGTGGTACGTGAAAGAGAAACTAAAGAACGCGGCTGTAGATACGTTGGCGGACTTCAACCGGGTCAAGGAAGTAGTGGAGAGAGAATGATGGGACGATGGAACTGGCTTGGAAAGGCGCTGAGTCTATTTGCTGTCACACCTAATACTGGGTCGGTTCAGTTGCCGACCGATGTTGAGGCAAACCCCTGGGACAACATTATGGGAAGCAAAGTACCGACACCCAATCCTCATGTGAAGTCAGCATCGCCGCCGAGTCCGCCTCCAATTGGCGTAGAGACAACGCGACCGCCGGAAGTGGAAACGACGACGTATCAGCCGAAGCTGTTGGCGGTGAAGTGCGGAAACGTCGAAGTGCTTGCCAACGGTCTAAACCAATGGCACGTCGTTGTAGATGGCAAGCCGTTGATGCGAATGCAAGAAGTGGTGGTTACTCTCGAAATGGATTGTGTGCCGACCGTCGCCGTAACGATGCTGCCGGAGTTTACGGAGAGGCGATGAACAACAGCAAGATACCGCCGATCGTGCTACCGTCCGGCCGAATCATTGGAGGCGATAGCCCGTGCTTTGTCGTCGCCGAGATTGGCCAAAACCACAACGGCTCAACCTACACGGCGCAGCGGCTAATCACTGCCGCCCATGCGGCAGGTGTCGATGCGGTGAAGTTCTGCAAACGTGACATTGCCAGCGACCTGACGAAAGAAGCGTACAACGCTCCGTACATCGGCCCGCAGTCGTTCGGAGAGACATACGGGAAGCACCGCGATGCCCTAGAGTTGTCGCTAGACCAGTACCGACTAATCAAGGATGCGATGCGGTACAACGAGCAACCGGAGATCATGTTTGCCACGGCGTGCGACCAGAAGAGTGTAGACGACATGGAAGAGGCGATTGCCCCGCCGCTCTACAAGATTGCAAGCCGTGACCTGGATAACCTTCCGCTGTTACGATACGTGGCGAGACTTGGCAAGCCGGTAATCCTATCGACCGGCATGGCACGCGACGACGCCGAGATTTACGCGGCACTGGACATTCTAAGAGACGCCAACTGTGGCGTTGTGTTGTTGGTTTGCACAAGCGAATACCCTACGCCGAACAGCCACGTGCGACTCTGGCGGCTCGACGAGTACCGCCGCAAGTTCAATGTGCTTGTCGGGCTGTCGGACCATACGCCGGGGATAACCGCTGGGATTGTCGCCGTCGCTCTAGGGGCTTGCGTGGTCGAAAAGCACTTGACGCTATCGCGTGCGATGAAAGGGACTGACCATGCGGCGAGCCTTGAGCCTGAAGGCATGGCCCGTATGGTCGCCAAGATACGCGAAGTCGAGGAGATGATGAGCAGTGGCAATGGATTTGTTGACGTAACGGAAGCCCGCGCAAAGCTCGGTCGATCGCTGGTATTGGTGCGGTCGATCCGGGCCGGCGAGACGATTGGATGGGGCGACGTGGTGTTAAAATCGCCGGGAAGCGGCATCGCCCACGCTGATGCGGCGGCGGTTGTCGGCAAGGTGGCGGCAGTGGACATACCAACTGATGTTCTGTTGTCGTTGGACCATGTACGCGACCCATACGATCCACACTGCAAGCGGTCGGAAAATCTGACGATTATGCAGCAACAACAGATTGCGACACACGAACAGAAGACCCAATGACATTCCTGCACGACGCCGAATATCGTACAGAATCGTGGCAACGCCGCCACTCGCCCGAGGCTATTGCACAACTCGGAGTCTGGCGATGGAATGGCATTCAGGACAACGCAGCGAGAATTCTAGACATCATCTGCGGCAAGCGAGTAATCGATTTCGGTGGGGCGGATGGTCCTCTCGGTTTTGGGTCAATCGTGGTTGACGAGAAGGCGGACCATAAGACACTAGACGACATTGACGGTCCGATTGACGTCATATTCACGAGCCACACGCTGGAGCATCTCAACAACCCGGCGCACTGGATCTGTGAAACTCGTAGCAAACTAAACAAGGGCGGCTACTTGATCGTTCATGTTCCATCCTGGACGTGTCAGCGGTGGCATAAAGATGCTTATGTCAACCCGAAGCAAAAGAACGGGCACAAGCACACGTTGAGTTTGCTACCTGCGGCAGGAGACGAAGTCACAAAAGGTGTATTGGATTGGTTTCGCGGCTGGGCTATTGAACTAGCCGAGTACGTCGGCGACGACAGCATACTTGTGATTGCGAGGAAACCGTGACCAGAGAACGCGCCATAGAGGTTATCAGCACATTGCCGGAGACAACGCGGGAAGCTATCGCGGTATTTGTTGAGACCTGCGATGAGGAAGGAGATTGGGCACGCGATTCTGACGGTGAGTCGTACTGGCGGTCGGAGGCGAAAGCAACCGTTAAAGACATTGCGAGTCAACTACGAAACATGAATCGACCGAACGACAGTATTTTTGATTGAGGGCAAACCGTAGAAACATCAATAACTTGACCGGCAACTGACCGCGAGGGGGCACCCGAGCGAATCAGCGGCACAAACAAAACGGCCATGCAGGGCTGCATCCTTGCATGCGCCGTTTGTGTTTGCGCCTGCCGGTTGGAAACACAACACGAATGATTATAGAACTCGCGCGAGACTTGATCGGACTGGTAGCACTTGGAGCAATCGCCACGGGCTTGTGGTGGTTGCATCCGGCGGCGTCATTGATAGGCACCGGGGGAATCGTACTCGCACTCCTGGTTGTGCGACGGAGAACAGCATGATTCTGGACCGGATATTCGGACTTGAGAACCGGCATAGCAGTGGGATTGTCGTCACTGGGGCTGGATCTGACCAGGACTCTACGCTTAAGCGTGTCTTCGGATCGTGGGGCCATACCGTGTCTGGCCAAACAGTAAATGAAGAGACGTGCATGGGGCTGTCGGCGTTCTATGCCGCCGTGCGGTTGCTCAGTTCCACGCCGGCTGCGCTACCTCTCTGTGTCTACCGTCGCACCAATAATGACGGCGATAAAGAGATAGCCAGAAATACGCCAGAATACGAGGTGTTGCACGATAGACCAAACCCCGTGCATACGCCGATTCAATTCCGCGAAATCGGGCAGAAGTACATCTTACTCTGGGGTCGGTCGCTCTCCTACATTGAACGTGCGAACAACGGTCGCCTTATTGGCTTATGGCCGATGGCGACCAATGAGGTGCGGCCGCTCTGGCAAGACGGCAAACGCATGTACGACGTGAGCCGACTGCGGGATAACGAGCTATTTCCGAAGCCCCCGACGAACAAGCCGGTATTGTCAGACAGTGAGGTTTTGGACGTAGCCTCGTTCGACGGCAAGAGCATCGTTGCCAGAGCCCGTGAGCAGCTTGGCGAGGCGATGGCGGCGCAGGCATTCGGTGCTGGGTTCTATGGCGGTGGCGCGCAGCCGTACCTAGCCTTGATCGTCAAGAAGGCTCTTGGACCAGAGGGTCTTGAAAAACTCCGCGAGAATTGGAATCGCGCACACGGTGCGGCCAAGCGCGGTATCGCCGTTCTTCCGCAAGACGAACTAGACGTTAAGACGATTGACATGCCGTTGAAGGATGCACAGTTCCTTGAGTCGCGGCAATTCTACGTTACGGAGATTGCTCGCTGGTTTGGAATCCCTCCTCACAAGCTGTACGACCTCCTGCGTTCAACCAACAACAACATCGAAGAGCAGCAGCTTGAGTGGTACGAAGACTTGATTCCCCATCTGACGCGGTGGGAACAAGAACTCCATTGGAAGCTGTTCAAGGCATCGGAGCGGCCAAACTACATTGTAGGCCATATCGTCGAAAACCTTTTGCGGGGCAACATCGAAAAGCGATACGCCGCGCACGCGATCGGTTTGCAGTGGGGCTTCAAGAGCCGCAACGAAGTTCGCCGCCAAGAGAACATGAATAGCATGGGAGACGATGGGGACGTGTTTATGGCCCCGAACAATATGGTTCCCGCCGACAAACTTGGCGAGAGTCAGGGCGGTGGAATTGGCGGCACTCCAATTGCCGGCGTGGCCGGAGCCTCTATCATCGGCGACAACAAAGCCTGGGAACCAGTAGATGCGTCGGTTGCCTCGGGTCAGCCGATCCAGACGGCTACTGACCTGGTACTAAGCGGCGCACAGATTACGGCCGCTACGGCAATTGTTGTTTCTGTGGCAAAAGGCGAGCAGCCGCGCGACGCTGGAATCGGCCAGCTTGCCATCTTGTTTAATCTCACGTCGCAACAGGCTGAGCAGATTATGGGCAGTTCCGGTACGTCTACGCCGACCACGCCAAACCCTAACCCGGCGGCCGAAGTGAATCCGGAGCCGACTCCTGTTGTAGGTTCGCCTCCAAAGGATGGAACAAAAGAGGCCGCTCGATCTGCCTTTCTCGCATCGACGGAAAGAATGATCCGCAAGGAAGTGGCCGAGATTCGCAGTGCCGCCAAGGAGCCTGGTAAGTTCCTCGCATGGCTCGATAAGTTCTATGGTACGTGGCCTGCGAAACTATCAGCCGGCCTATCACCTGCCTCAGAAGCATGTCGAGCGTTGGGGTGCGATATAGACGCGAGCAGCGTGGCTAATGAACATTGCCAGCGGAGCAAGGCAGCCCTACTAGAGTTGTCGGGGAGCGCCAAGCAATCTGAGTTTGCATCGACTATCGCGGGCGAGATGGATAAGTGGCAGGCCGGTCTGCCAAAACAACTGGCAGACCTCGTTTTCAAGGAGAATCAGGAATGACCGAAGATACCACAAAACGCTGTTTCAAGCTCGCCGAAGTTCGTGTTGACGAGGTGGCCGGCAAGCCGACCATTACCGGGCTTGCCGTGCCGTACAACGCCCCCAGCGAAGACCTTGGCGGCTTTCGTGAAGTGTTCAAGCCAGGGGCGTTCAAGGAGTCGCTTGCTGGCAGCGACGAAATCTTCGCCGACGTGGAACACAACGGCACTCGCAAGCTAGGCCGCCGCTCTGTCGGTAGCCTAGAACTCAAAGAGAGTCGGGAGGGAGTCCGCGTATCAATCATACCGCCCGATACGACGGTGGGACGTGACACAATCGAGGAGGTTCGCGGCGGACTATTGGATGGAATGTCGATCTGCTTTGCGAACCCGGAGGATACCTACAAGGGCAAGGGCGACAGCATCGTGCGCGAAATCAGCAAGGCGAGTCTTCGAGCCGTCACGCTGACCTGCTATCCCGCTTACACTCAGACCGCCGGCACGGTAGCGATACGATCCCTTGAAGAGTACCGCAAAGGGATTGAGACAGAAGAGTCGGCGGCGAAAGCGGCTGACGAACAGCGGACAAAGGAGGCAGATGAGGCTGCCTCCAAGGCTGCTGCCGACGCCGAATCCGGCCGGATCGCCGAATCGGAACAAGCAAGAGCCAGGATCGAACTGGAGGAGGCGAGTCTGTGATTGATTTGGTGGCGGATGACCGTCCATTCAGGGATGGCTTGAGAATCGCGGCAGACGTGGTGCGCCAGTTCGGCGAGGCATGTTCTTCGGCCATACCCTTAACGCCCCGCCAAAACGCCGTGCTCGACTCCATACGCGATTTAACCGCCGACAAGGGCTATCCGCCCACTGACGCAGAGATAGCACAGCGTGCAAACATGAGCCGTACACGGGTGCGGCAGCACGTCGATAATCTAGTGGATCGTGGCATTGTGGCGCGGGAATGCGGCACGGCTCGGTCAATTCGCATCGTGGCCCTGCCACAAAAGACAGTTTGATGGGAGTTTTGTATCTGCTAGACTCACAGTAATTCAATCCCCAAAGGCAGTGCCGGCGGGTTTCGTGTCAACGGTCGCAGTGCGGGCGTTTTCACCACGGTAGTAGTACCGAGTGAGAAACGCCCGTTTTCGTTTTCGGCCGCCTCTCCTCGGTGGAAAGTCACCAATTCAAGGAGAGGCCAACATGGCTTTTTTCGACACGCGCGAGTTGCGGGAGAACCGGCACAAGCTGCTGTTGACCGCCCGCGAGATTCTTGACAAGGCCGACGACGAGAAGCGTAGTCGGACGGCCGAAGAGGATGCCAACTACAAAAAGGCGATGGACGACGCCGAAACGGCCCGCAAGCAGATCGAGGCGCACGAGCAGCGCAACGACCTGGAGCGGGAAATTGCTCTCGGCGAATCGACCAGGGGCCGGCAAGAGGAAGAAAAACGCGCAAAAGACGACAAGGCGGAAACGCGAAAGCTGCGGCCACGCGACACGCCGGAATATCGGTCGGCTTGGCATCGTGCAATGACAGTCGAAAACGCGAAGCATTTGCTGACACTCGAAGAGCATCGCTCCTTGTCAGCTGGAACGGCAACAGAAGGCGGCTATCTGTACGCCCCAGAACAGTTTGTGTCCGAACTGATTCAGAACATTACAGACGAAACCATCGTCCGCGGGATCGCGCGAGTGTTTCCACCGATCGCCGGCACTGATAGTCTCGGGGCACCTGTTCTGACGGACCGCATGGCGGCAGGAGAGTGGACTAGCGAACTCGGAACTCCGTCAACGGATTCATCGTTGGCATTCGGAAAACGAGCCCTTCGCCCGAATCCACTTGCCAAGGAAATCGTCGTCAGCAAAGTGCTATTGCGCAAGACATCAATGGCCGAACAGATCGTGCGGTCTGAGCTTGCTCGCGTTGTAGCCGAGGCGATGGAAAAAGGCTACATGACCGGAACCGGAGATCAGAAGCCGCTTGGTGTGTTTACTGCCTCAGCTAACGGCATTACGACTGCGCGCGATGTATCGACCGGAAACGCCGCGACTACGCCAACGTGTGACGGACTGAAAGCAGCCCGTTATGAGTTGAAAGAGGCGTACTACAAACGCGCAACGTGGATTTTCCACCGTGATGTCATGGAGTTGATTGCCAAACTCAAGGATGGAAATGGTCGGTACATGCTACAGGACAGCATCATTCAATCGGAGGGCGATACACTGCTCGGCCGACCGTTGCGTTTGTCCGAGTACGCCCCAAACACCATAGAAGCCAGCGCCTACGTCGGGATTCTGGGCGACTTTGACAATTACTGGATTGTCGACTCTATGGACGTTGAGGTTCTTCGGCTAGAAGAATTGTACGCTCGACAAAACAAGGATTGCTTCCTGACTCGCATGGCCAGTGACGGCGCTCCGGTGCGTTCGGAAGCCTTCGTCCGCGTCAAGCTCGGAACCTAACCAACAAACCGAAAGGATCACATAACATGGGAGCTAATTTCTCTCGGACGATCAAGCAGGATGCCGTGTATGGCGTTTTGGCAACCGCAGCATCGACCGTCTACAGCGACAAGATTGACTTGTCGGGATACAAGGGCGTTCTGATTACCGCCCTGTTCAAGTCCACCGGCGCTTCGACCGGCCATTGCACGTTTACAGTGGTCGGCGCGAACTCCACAGCTACCGACAGCACGTCCTATACGGCGATCACCGGTGCGTCGGTGACGGTGGAACACTCTACCACCGCGAACGACAAGCGGGTGTGTTCGCTCGACATCTGCCAGCCGATTTATCGGTACGTCAAGGCAAAACTAGTGAAGCAAGCGGGTATCTTGCTGAATGGACTTTTGGCGCAGAAGTATGGCGCGGCTGTCGAACCGACCGCCGCCAGTACAACCTACGCCGGTTCGACGGCGGCACTGTCCAATGTGCTGACCATCGGTGCAACCTAACCCGTGTCAACGTGACTACTCGCCATCCGGTCGATTGCCAGACCGGATGGCGGGGCAACCAGCGGAGTCTCTATTATGGCAGATGCTAGTTACCAACCAAAAGTTTACCGCAAGCAAGGCGGCGACGAACTCGTTGTCGCAAGCGGCGGATCAATTACTGTCGAGAGTGGCGGAACGCTTACAGTCGGTGGTGTTGACCTAATCGACGAATTGGCCGCGTTGAGTGGGCTCGACACAACTGAGTTTGGAGTTCTCAATGGCGTTACTTCCGGCACGGTAACGGCCTCTAAGGCCATTATCGTCGATGCCAACAAGGCGATTGGGACATTCAGTTCTGTCTCAATGAACGCGGCTACTATTACGACATTGGTTGCTCAGACATCGGTGTCGGCCCCTGCGGTATCTGCTACGAACGTCACTGTTGCCACTGCGCTAACCGTACCTGCGGCGACAATGACAACTCTTTCTGCCGCTACGTCAATCAGTGCGCCGTCGGTATCGGCTACAAATATCGTCGCCGCCACTGCTTTGACGGTGCCTGCCGCTACTGTGACTACGCTTAATGCGGCGACTTCGCTCACTGCCCCGGTGATTTCCGGTGCGGCTGCATCGGTCACGAATCTTACCGTTGCAACCGCACTTACTGTTCCGGCGGCCACGATGACTACGCTAAGCGCAGCCACGAGCGTGTCGGCTCCGAGCGTGTCTGCGACTAATCTAGTTGTGGCAACTGCTTTGACAGTTCCCGCCGCGACGATAACGACATTATCAGCCGCGACATCCGTGTCGGCACCATCAGTGTCAGCGACAAACATTGTGGCGGCAACCGCATTGACCGTACCGGCTGCAACGATTACCACTCTTGTCGCTAGCACGTCAGTATCGGCGGCTACTGTGTCGGCCACCGTTGCCAGCATCGCAACCTCGCTGACAGTTCCGGCCGCAACGATCACCAGTGGCGTGTTCGGAACTGGTGGAATCAATTGCACGACCGGCAAGTTGGTCTTGGGCGCAGCGACCTATAACGGCGGTACAAATACCGGAACAGATTGCGAAACGATTGTCACTCAATATGCCTTCCTTTCGGGAACGAATGCTGCTACCGCTACGCGGTACTACAAGTTGCCCGTGGTGGCGAAGGGGTTGGCTGTTGGGGTCATCAATAATTCGAGCGTTACCCAGGCCCTATATGGTAACGCTGGTGAGAGCTTTATGGGCGCGACCAGCACAGTCGTTGCTACGTCGAACGCTGCTAACGGGTCGCTGTTCCTCGTATGCGACGGAACCAACTGGTATCGAGGTGCAGCGTAATAACGGGTTTTACCTTACGGGAAAGGAAGTGTTATGGCTCTATGGTCAATCGGTATCTGTACGCCGATTCCGATGGTTCCAGTGAATGAAAAGGCCATCGGTATAGACAAGGTGCGCGCGGCGTTATCGCACGTATCAGGCGAGTCGGTGAATGTAACCGCCTGTCGAAAAGAATTGGAAGAGGCGTTGCCTGTTTCCAACAACGAAGACAAACACTTGGGGTTGATTACCCCAGAGTGGCAGCGTGCCCGGCAAATGCTCGCAGTTCCGCCGGGTCATAGCATCATCGAAATCTATGCCGATGGAATGGAAGTCGGCCAAGCGCGGACGGCGGCCGTGCAAACCGCACGGGAATCGGGGTTGAAGTATATCTTCTTTCTCGATTGGGACGTGATTGTCCCGCAAGATGCACTTGTGGTTCTGGCCTATCAGCTTGATAACAATCCAGACTTCGGCGTTGCGTCGGGAATGTACTGCATGAAGAGCATCCCCACTCATCCGCTTCTGTGGAGAGGATGGAACGAAGGCGTGGCCTACGATTGGACTGTCGGCGACGTCATCAAAGACCGAGTAGTCGGCGTGCCGATGGGATGCGCGCTCTTGCGTCTATCGCTGTTCGACAAACTGCCGAACACACCGGACAATCCCTGGTTTAGGACTCTCAATACCACGGTAAATTGCGGCGGTATGTGGCGCGAACAAAGGATGACGGAAGACCTTTGGTTCTGCAAACGATTTACGGATGAATGTCAGGGCAAGATCATGGTAGATACGGGATTGCTCTGTGACCACATTTGTCACAATACGGGCAGGCGATACATGCTCAGCAAGGATTCGCTTCCGTGGAAACGTCGGGAGGGCCGAACATGAGAATCGTTTTGCATGTCGGTTGTGGACCTTCCCACGATGTACCTACGATGTTTCAAGGTGATGATTGGCATCAAGTCCGGCTTGATATTGACGCTACTGTTGCGCCGGACATTGTATCGCCAATAACTTCAATTCCGTTATTGGATAATTATGCCACCGGATTGTTTTCGTCGCACTGCCTGGAACATCTATACTCGCACGAGGTTCCTGTTGCACTTCGGGAGTTTTTCCGCGTGTTGCGACCTGGGGGTATCGTGTTTCTAACCGTTCCCGATATTCAGCGTGTAGCGGCTGCTATTGCTGAATCCGGCGACTTGGATCAAACCATCTACGACTCGGCTTCCGGCCCCATTGCCGGCGCTGACATCCTATGGGGTTTTCGCCAAGCGGTAGCCGGCGGAAATCTTTTTTATCAGCACAAGACGGGGTTTTGTAAGAGGACGCTTACGAAACTATTGGAAGAGGCCGGGTTCAACATATCCGCTACATACAATCAGGGGCAATGGGATATTATTGCCTTAGCGACAAAACCAGGAGGCGACAATGTATCCACGTTGCCATGCTGTGAGCATTACGACAACTACCGGCGGTGACGGCACGGGCTATACGCCAGTCGAACACGGCCGCGTGTTGTCGGTTCAGTTTGCATCAACCACGTTGGGCACTACCGGCTCGATTGCCTACACCAACGAGACGACAAGCGAAGCCATCTTCACGAAGGCTCCCGCAACGACCAAGCTGATTTACTATCCGCGTCCCACCATCGTCAACTCGACGGGGGGTGCTATCAAGCCGTCTACCGGCTCTGCAAGTCCTGACTACTTCTATCTGTCCGACCATCGGCTCAAGATCGTCGTAACGAACTGCGGCACTGGCACGGCTAAGACTGTCGATTTCCGGGTAACTGTTGGCTAAACAATGAAAGGGAAACAATTCGATGTCCGGGTCACTCGAATCAATTCCGAAGCGTCGCATCAGTACGTTATCCCGTATTCGGCGGGATCGGCGTAAGAACATTGCCATCGTGGGCAAGGCTCCAAGTTCACTTGGCCTTGCCCCGTATGGCGATAAATCATGGCAGATTTGGACTCTCTCCGATCTGGTGCTGTGCAAGCAATCCCCACGCTACGACGTGCAATTTGAATTGCACAAAATAGATCAAATCACGGGTCCGCGCCAGCCGTTTCGTGATTGGCTAG
Source organism: Sulfurimonas sp. (assembly GCA_041652055.1). Taxonomy (GTDB): domain Bacteria; phylum Campylobacterota; class Campylobacteria; order Campylobacterales; family Sulfurimonadaceae; genus Sulfurimonas. Next base: position 16,482 of record JBAZIE010000032.1, read on the forward strand.
GTCGTGTAGAAAAGCCACTATTTGTACGCGAGGCAACGCCGGACTTACCAAACGCGACCCCGTATCCAAAAGATATGATCGTGGCCAAGTATGGCCACTACTTCACCAATACCGTTTCATGGATGATCGCACTGGCGATCGAAATGAAGCCGGAACGTATTGGCGTCTGGGGCGTAGATATGGCGTGCAACGATGAATACGGCCATCAGCGTCCATCGTGTGAATACTTTCTTGGCATGGCTCGCGGACTCGGGATCGAGGTGGTTATTCCACCACAAGCCGACCTTCTCAAGACGTCCGGCCTGTACGGTTTCGACACCTGGCAGAGCGATATGTTTGTGAAGTGGAAGGCGCGGTGTGCCGAACTGTCACAGCGATCCACGCAACGCGCGTTAGAGCGTGACAACCTCGACCAACAAGTTGCCTTCTGCAACGGCGTGCTATCAGTCTGCGGCGACGACATCAAGGAAGAATGGAAGACACGTCTCACGGAAAACGAGAGGGAACGCGACAAAGCCGCCTCGGAATCGCTCTACTTGCAGGGCGCGCTTGAGGATACACGCGATTACTGGGGCCAGTGGGCGCAGAGGACGTAATATGTCAGAGCTCCAGATCGTAACCGCGCCGACCACTACCCCGGTATCTCTCATCGAGGCATGGAGTCACTTGCGCGAGTCGCAAGACGCCAACACGGATGAGGTTGTGTTGAAGCTCAAGTCCGCTATTGACTTTTGCCAACGGCATGTTTCTGGCGGTCGTCAACTGTGTGCCGCCACATACGATTATCTCCTGAGAGACTTCCCATCGGACAGCGACGATTGCCGGCTTCGTCTGCCAATGCCTCCGCTGAAAAAGGTCCAGTGGATTAAGTATTACGACACTGCCGGAACATTGACGACGTGGGGCAGCACTACAGGAAGCACCGGGAGCACTGGATACTACATCACGATCAAAGGCCGTGATACGCAAGGTTACGTGGTGCCGGCTTATAACAAGACGTGGCCGTCTGTGCGTGACCGACCTGACGCCGTAACGGTACGGTTTATAGCTGGTTCAACGTCGCCGGGTGACATACCAGACGCGGCAAAGGCTGCGGTCCTGCTGAAGCTGGAGCACCTTTACGATCCCGAGCGGGTCGATGAGGCAACGCAGACCAAGGCTATCGATTTGTTGCTGGCGACTGTCAACCACGGATTTTACGGGTGAGCCATGTTGCTTCCGCTGACGATCTTGATTCGTGAATCGGCTTCGGAACCGCCGATAGAGTGTGTCATTGGATTAAACCTTGAAGAAATTGCCCGCGTTGAGGAGGGCATGGACGAAGGGACAATCCACGTTTATGCCGATGGATCGAGGGCACCGTACACGATTGCAGGGACGGTTGAGGAGTTTGTGTCGCTGGTTAATGCGTGTCTGTTCGGAGAAGAGGAGGGGCCGGAATGCGAGCCTGCACCTATAGAAGCCGAGTAACGCTGCAATCGGTGTCGCAATCGACGGCTGATAGCTATGGGGCACGCACTGAGGTGTGGAGCGATGTAGCGACTAGCATTCCCGCGGAGGTTCAGACGACGGCTACAAGCGAAATAGTCAAGGGCGTATTGGTGAAGGGCGAGGCGTCAATGCAGGTGAAGATGCGATACCGAAACGATGTAACCCAAACTTGTCGCTTCAAGTGGGGCTCGCGGTCTCTCTACGTCCAGAGCGTTGATCCTGACTCCCGCAATCGGGAACTGACCTGCATTTGCCGGGAGACGTTGACGTGATTGGCTCAGACCGACAAGTAACGCAGATTGAAGGTTTGGATGCACTACTGAAAGTATTGCAGCAGCTACCGCCTAATGTATCTGGCAAGCTCGTAAAGCCGGCGATGCGAGAGGCTGGCGACATGCTGGCCGGCGAGTTGCATAGAAATGCCTACAAGCAACGTGTTGCGGCGGAGGGGCGAGGCTACAAGGACAGAGACAACATTCAACTCAACAAGACGGCCGGAACGCGAGCGAAGGTCTACCGCAAGGGCTCCGGCTTCTACGTCGCCGTGGGATTTGACTATAGCAAGGGTGGCTCGCACGGGCATTTAGTCGAGTTCGGCCATCGGATCGTGCGAGGTGGAACGCTGGCTGGCGAAGGTAGAACGCCAGGTATCACTGCTGCCGGTATTCGATTCATGCGGAGCAAGGGATTCATCAAAGGCACCTACGAGAGTGGCAAGGTGTTGCATGGGAAACGAAAAGGCAAGCCGCGAATGGTCTCGGGGTTTGCAAAGGGTGGCAATGTGTACAAAAGCAGCGACATCGGCATGACCGTGATGGGTCGTCAAGTTCGTGGTGGCGGTCGCGTGGTAATGAAGGCTGGCGCGGGGTTGCTATCGGGCGGAATGCGAACAAAGCCGTGTCCGATGTTGGGCCCGGCATGGGAAACTATGAAGCGCCCAATGATGATCGCTATTGAAAACGAGCTTAGAAAGATAGAGAGAACGGCAGTGCGGTTGGCTGGAAATGTACGTGGTGGCGTTACTGGTTTTGGGGAAAACTCCGCAGGTCCAATGTACTGGTAAGCATGTCGTCACCAGAAGAAACCTTTGTTGCTCGCGTCAACGCCATAACGGCCGTGTCGGCTCTGATTGGCGGCAGAGTGTACCCGATTCAGCCGCCGGAGGGCGTGACGCTGCCGTGCGTCGTGTATGAACTATCGGGCGATAATCCGATCAATAGTGCCGGTGGTGCAACAGGAACGCATGAAACGCATATTGCGGCACATCTGCTGGCGAGCACCTACGCGAATGTCAAGGCGTTGGCTGCGGCGATGCTAGGCGATGAATCAACGACCTCGCCGAGCGGATTGTCTGGCTGGGCTGACACCAGCGGAAACATTTGGCATCTCGACAGTCAACGCGATGCTCCTGGCGAACTGATAACCGGACAAGACGTGCGAGAGTACCAAGGCGTAGATCAAGAGTACACAGTTTGGAATTGAGGCGTATGGGGCTAGATCGACGGATCGAAGAGGCTTAACCCGGAGCCCTGCCCCTTTTTGTTTTTTCGGGGAATCAGTCCGCACGCGGGTAGTGCGTGAGGACAAACATGGCGAACAAAGGTTTTAACGGAACAACGGTAACTTTCGGTTCTGCCGTAGCAAATCTTCGCGGCGCTTCTGCCACTGAGTCATGCGCGGAAGTCAACGTCACCGGATCTGCCGACGCGGTTCAATCTCACGTCGCCGGGATTCCAAAAAAGGAAGTCTCGCTTGACCTTGTCGGTGGGAGCGCCATTACGGCCGGCTCGTCCGGCTCCCTTTCCATTTCGTGGTTCGACGGAACCACGACTTCACTGGGAAACTCGATCGCCACGTCCGTTGACATTAAGGGGCAGATGGACGGCGAGATTACGAGTTCCGTCAAGTTTACAAAAACTGTGTAAGAAATAGGACTCATAGCAATGGCAAACAAAGGCTTCAATGGATCAACAGTCAACTTTCCCTCCACGTCTTCGGGTATCGGCGCGCTTCGCGGCGCGTCGTATTCCAATTCGTGCGCGGAAGTAAGTGTCACAGGCTCCACGTTTGCGGCGCAGGCACATGTTAAGGGGATTCCGAAAAAGGACGTGACCCTCGATCTTGTGGGCGCGTCCACCGTTACGGCGGGCTCGACTGGTTCGCTTTCCGTTTCGTGGTTCGACGGAACATCAACGTCGCTTGGTAAGGTGATCGTCGTTTCCAAGGATATCAAGGGGCAGATGGACGGCGAGATTACCACGTCAATTAAAGTCACAAAGACCACTACGTAGGAGACAGCATGTTAAGCTGGGAAGAAGTGCAACGAAAAAAGCGGGGCGACATCAAGATTGTGTCCGTGCCAGAATGGGGCGGCGATGTCGGCATTAAGAAGTTCAGCGCGCGAGACATGATGTTTCTGCGGTCGCTGGCCAAAGAGGAGGATGCCGATACTGTGGACGATACGGCGCGGCACGTCACGGAAGAGGATTTGCAGGCCATTGCGGAGGTGCTTGCGCGAGGCGTGTGTAACGATGATGGATCGCCTTATTGCACCACCCAAGAATGGTCAGACTTCGCGGCCGACCAGATGCCAGTACTGAATTATCTCATCGAAGAAGTTCAGTCGCACAACGGAATGAGGCAGCAACAGCGAGAGGAACTAACAAAAAACTCCGAGAGCGGGCCGACCTCCGCTTCCACGTGAGGCTTGCCCGCACTCTCGGCTACAAGTCGCGTCAACGAATGTACGATGACCTGACGGCAGAGGAGCTAATCGAGCATGAGGAGGCGTATAAGCTCGACCCGTGGGGAGATGAACGCGAGGAGTTATTGCACGGCATTCTTTGCAATCTAGTTGACCGATGCCACAGACAAACAGGCTGCTGCGAACCTCCGATCCACTACATGCCTTACGCAAAACAATTTGACGGCACTGGCGGCGAACAGACGGAAGAGCAAATGCAAGAGATTCTATCAACCGTAGCGGCATCGTGGGGTAGGTAATGTCAAATGTTATTGGGTCACTCCATGTGAATCTCAGCGCTAATACCGCTCAATTCGAGAGCGGGTTGAAGCGTGGCGCTGCCGCTGCCAAACAGTTTTCTCGCGAAGCATTGGCCAATGACATCTTCAAGGCAAAAGGCGGAAAGGATGCAGCGATAGGAGGCGGTAGCGGTAATCCCATCACTCCGATCATAGATGATGCAAAAGATGCCCACCCGAGGCTGTCCGCCGTCCAGAAACTTCTACAAAACATCACACGTATTGGCGTGGGGGGGCGTAACTTTCGCCTCTTGTCAGGATTAGGTGGTGCTGCATCCGAATTAACCGGCGTGTCTGTGGCGTCGATGGGTGTAGTGGGGGCACTTGCCGTTCTTGGAATGGCGGGAAAGAGTCTTGGAGACGATATTCGTGCCACGAGAAAAGAAGCGGCACTGCTAGGAAAAACATACGAGGAGTTGGCCGCAGAAAAACATCTAGTGGCATTTTCTGAGGGTGCCAGTTCTGGACTGGAGCATCTGTCGGTCGTTGCGGAGTCAGCAATGCGAGCCGCTAAACGACTAGGTGGAGAGTTCATTGGATGGACATTTAAGACTAGCGGGCTAGGGGTAACTATAGAACTTCTGGAACGGTTCTCCGGCATTGACATTACCGGAACCGACGCGGAAAAACTAAAGAGAATAACACAAGAGGCGGAGAAGGCTGCTGCAAAATGCAAAAACATAGAGGACAACTTGCGTGCTATTGGTGACAGATTACGAGATGATATAGCCGCCACAGGAATGTCAGACATTGACGCCAAAACGCACAGGCAGACTGAGGATATTAAGAGATCGGCAGCGGGAGGTGGCAATGCAGCGCCGGGATTGGTAGAGGAAAACATTAGTTTGGCAAAACGTCGTAGTGCTGTCGAAAAACTCCAAGCCATTGGTGACAAGCTCAGAGATACATTTGCTTCGCTAAACAATATAGGCAAAGACATCAAGCCGGAAGATCAAGCGTTCGGTGATTTTAAGACATGGTTGGCAGATGCGATGAAGATCACTGGGGACGCTGCCGCTCCATTGTTGGCTCAAGCGGAAGCGTGGCGCAGGGCAGCGCAGGGAGTGCGCGAACAAGGCGAGGCAACAAAAAAAGCGGCAGAAGAGACAAAAAAGGCAGAGGAAGAGGCAAAGCGGTTTCAAGAGCGCCTCCAGTCCCTTACGGAGACTCCTCTATCCAAGTTTGCTCTGGTAGCGGACGACTTGGCCAAGGGGTTATCGCGCGGCATTATCTCATCAAAGCAATATGCTGCCGCGCTCGGAAGGGCGCGAAAGGATGCCGTGTCTTCTCTCGTGTCCGAACTAAAGTATGCACCCGGTGCATCGTCGGCACTCACCGCCGGATCGCGCGAACTATTTAACATGCAGGCAGATCGCTCACAAGGTCCAAGCGAAGAATTGAAGGAGGCAATGCGGCAAACGCGACTTATCAAGGAAGTGCGCGATAAAATGCCCGCCGTCGTCGGAGGCCGAATGTGATTACTCGCAACATCGAAGTTCCTGGGTCGTATCGGAAGACCACAGCAGAAAGCGGCAAGGAATACGAATACACCCGCCGTATCACGGTAAACACTGTGGCCGACGACGAGAGGACAATCGAGGGTGTCATTCCGCAGTACGGTGATGTATTCACCTTTCGGGGCCGACAGCAGTTTTGCACCGGCTCGGAAATATCGCGTGCGGATCGCCTCGTGTGGGATGCTCGAATCAGCTTCGCACCGCTGACCGTCATTCCCGACAAGCCAAAAGAAAAAGACCCTATCCGCTGGCCCATCGACATCAAGTGGGGCTCGCGGACCATTCAGGCGTATCCGCCGGTAGACATCAAGGGGCGACCATACATCAACAGTGCTGGCGACAGGCTGAAGGATCGACCTCCCGTGGAGATCATTCACCCGACTCTGACAATCACGCGATACGAGGTGGCGTTCAACGCCGCACGGATGCTGAATAATTTTGCTGGCAGGATCAACAGCACGCCGTGGTATGCGTGTGCGCCGGGCACGGCTAAGTTATTTTTTCCAGATGCTGGTACTGAATACATCGAGGCGATGAAACGGTACTACTGGAAAGTGCCCTACGTCTTTGAGATCGCGCCTGAGGGGTGGGACATCGAGATTGGGGACATCGGCAAGCAGTGCCTTGTCGACGAAACGTTTATGTCGGGATCGGGCCAGTCGTCTAAAACAGGAAAGAAGATCAAAGTATCCTGCAAAGACGAAGCAGGTCTTCCGTCGCAAGAGGATCAATTCCTTGACGGCAAGGGTGGGCAAATGTCATTTGACGACGTGCGCAAGGGAAAGCTGTATTACATCAAACCAAAACGCGAAGGCCACAAACAGGCCGACTTTAACCAGCTTCGGCTGCCGTAGGAGAGATCATGGCTACAAACGTATGGCGAGGCGGCGCTCCGGCGGTTGCGCAACTGGACACGATCACTGTGGCTGGCACGTGGGCAACAAATGACATCGCTACCATTACCATCAATGGACATGCCCTCACGTTTACGGTTGGCGCAACGCAAACGGGCGCGGCCGTGGTGACGGGGCTCGTTGCGTTGTGGGCGGCATCGACGCTTCCTGAGTGTTTGGAGGTCACGGCTGCGGACGGCTCTGGCGACACGGTAACGCTTACGGCCGTTACGGCGGGCGTACCATTCACGGTCACGGTATCCGAAACTACCGCTGGCGATGGCACCCTGTCACTCGCCGTTACGACGGCCAACTCCGGCCCCAACGATTGGAGTACGGCGTCGAACTGGTCGCTTGCGGCGGCCCCCGTCAACACCAACGATGTCATCATCGAATGGTCTGAGTATTCGATCTACTACGGCTTGGCACAATCTGGCGTGACGCTGGCATCGCTCACCGTCAAGCAGTCGTTTACCGGCACGATTGGGCTGCCTCGAATCAATGCAAGCGACTACCCGGAATACCGAGATACCTACTTGGCTATCGGGGCAACCGTTATGACGATTGGCGGTGGCGATGGCATCGGCTCGGGTCGCATCAAGATCAATAACGGAACGGTGCAAACTGCGTTTACACTGCTTGGTTCCGGCTCGACGTTAGAAGACGGCATCGGTGCTATTGTATGGAAGGGCACGCACGCCAGCAACGCGGTATCCGTGACGAAGGGCGACTTGAGTGTCGCTCCGTTTGCTGCGGAAGTCGCTACGGTGTTGACACTCAAAATGGGTTACTACGACAGCCCGGATACTGACGCTGTTGTGACGTGTGGTAGCGGCGTTACGCTCGGCACGGTGATAAAAAATGGCGGCAACCTGACGTGCGACAACACCACGACGGCGATTACGGCATTCACTCAAACGGCAGGCGAGGCCACGATCTACGGCATGACCAATGCTGTAACGGCACTGAATCTGTACGGAGGTCGCGTCTACTACTCGACAGCCGGAACGCTAACCGCCGGCGTGGTGATGGCGGATGCCGTGTTGGACTTCTCACGTGATATGCGGGCTAAGACGGTTACGGCGATTCAAGCCTACGGGCAGAATACGATCTTCGATCCGGCGGCCGTAGTGACATTCACCAGTGGCATCGACTACATGGGATGCGATGGTATCACTGGCATCGGCAAACACCGCACCTGGACGCCTACGGCGATCTGACATGGCAGAAAAGTTTGTTCTACCGACTGAGCCGCAGTTTGAGCGTATCGCCCGTGCCGTGCGCAAGAGCGAAAATGCTGTCGAAAAGCGTAATGCAATCGACACCACGTCGCCCGGCACAACCTGGACGCAGCTGCTGCCAGGCCACAACTCGTCATCGTTCCAAATGCCTCCGTACTGTGTAGGGCGAATCTGCGGCGGAAGCATTCTCGGTACGCTCCCCAACGCGACACGAACGGTATCGTTCGACCGCCCATCGACAGCCCATTTCGGACGCGACTACTGCGTCAACGGTTGCGAGCCCATCGGGTGCGAATCGGACAAGTACAACGGCAAGCCAGCGTGGGGGCAAGTCTACGTCGCCGGCCCGTGCATCGTCCAGTATCAGGGGACCGACCCCATCCCCGGGGACAAACTCGGCCCGGTTCCCGGCAAGTGGTACGTCGAGGCGAACCGGCCTTCCATCTTCACGGTGTGGGGCGTTGTCGATACGACGCACAAGCTGGCGTATGGGGTGTTGCATCCGATACGAGAACCGATCTGCGTTGCCACGGTGGAGGCACCTGCATTTGGTGTTGCCGCGATCACTGGCGTTACGGGGACAATGCCAAACGTGGTTCCGCAAGTCGGCCAGCCAAGCACAACGTATTGCAAAGGCTACTTGGTTGTAGCGGGCACGGAAATCGCCGCAAACAAGATAGGTGCTTACCAGGAGTGCCTAATGGTCAAGGCCCTGTACGGCTCCGGCACGCCGGCAGTGGGCGAGGTGTGGGGTCCGACGGCTTCGGCATGGACGCTCTCCAAGAACTCAGGCGTCGGCTGCGGTTGGGGCATTCTCGTTGCTGGCATCTACGACGCCGGTA
>JBAZIE010000033.1:0-24980 GCA_041652055.1 Sulfurimonas sp.
ATGTCAAGAACTACAAATTTATCTTTGCCGCGAACATTGATAATAAGCTCATCAAACTTTTCTAAAAGATTGCCAAAGAGAGAGACACCCTTTGTTTTAACATCATTAGCGTTTATTGTCATAATAGTATCCTAAATAGTACTTTTAATAGTATTTTATCATAAAAAGATAGTTTTTAATCAGTTGATGATAGCATTATGCCACTGCACGAGAGTTGGCCTGTATCCATTTTCTACATGTAGAACTTCATGGCAGTATATCGGGTTGCTTATCTGTTGTATTTTAACCCTTTGTAAATTTATCTTTATAACTGCATTTTTTGCAAAGCTCTTCGACAGCCTTAAAGTTTTTAAAGCCTTCTATCATGTCTTTGGTTCTTTTAGAGTTAAGTATTTCTTCAAGCGTCGTATCATGAAGGTTGCCAAGCGTTATGACTCCCTCGCCGTCCAAACAGCAAGGCACCACAACACCGTTAGCAAGTATGCCGATGTGAGATTTTAAACCGTAACATGTTCCCTCACTGTTGTGTGAAGAGGCTAGAGACGGCCACTCAAAGTAGCTATCAAAATTTAGCAGCACTTTTGGAGCCAAGCGGATTGATTTGATTTTTTCTCTATATATCTCATCTTCGTCAAGAGCAGTGTTAAAAAATGAGCCCAATCTTTCAAAAAGAAGCCTATTATACCCAGCTTCACTGCATATGTCATCAAGATTCCAAAGACGGAGATTTATAAATGGTTTAGGGTAGTGTTCTGTTTTTTGTGTACATGTATCTAAAACAGCGTTGATATACTCATCAAAACTCATATTGAGGCTATTTTTATTGAAGCTGTTGAGAGAGATATTGAGCTGGCGAACTGCTCTGTGAAAGAGTGTTTGAGCTTTGGTTTTGCCAAGATAGTAACCGCTTGTCGTAAGCTCAACTTCAAACCCATGTTTATCTGCAATATCAAGAAACTCCTCAAGATTTGATAACGTCAGAGGGTCGCCCATCACATGAAAGGCAAGAGTTTTTGTATATGGCTGAAGTTGCATGAGCACCTTTTCAAAAAAAGCGAGTGACATGCTTTTTGAGGGATTTATTTTTGGAGGGCAGAAGCTGCAAGCAAGACCGCAGATGTTGGTTACTTCGATATGAACACGGTTAAAGTACATTTAAATCCTTTGAGAAAAAAAATAAAGTTAAACTTAAAACAATTATGTAATTAAAAAGTGATAAGAAAGATAAAAGTTAAATCGGATAAAATTACTCTGATTTAAAAATTTAGAGCGTAACGCGTTCTTACCAAAGGAAACCAAGATGAAAAAGATCATTTTATTAATCGCATTGACATTAGGTGCTCTCCAAGCAGACAACGTAGTTTACTACGATACAAAAGAGGCTCAGACTCCCATCACTAAGCCTAACCACCCAACAACAGATATTTATTAATTTAAATATCTAAAATTTTATTTCTCCTTCTAAAATAGGTTCCTCAGCCTATTTTAGTGACACATTCCAAAATCCCCTAAATTTTTCTTTTCATAAAATAAATAGCTAAAAAAGTTATAACCGACAAACATGCCATTAGTATCATAACACTGTTTGTTCCTGAAAATCCACCTGAAAAAGGCAAGCCGCTAGTGTTCATACCAAAAAAACCGACCACTAAATTTAGCGGTAAAAATATCGCCGAAATAATAGTAAGCGCAAAAATTGAGCGATTTATTCTCTCATTTGTCTGAGTGGTATAAAACTTATAGATATAGTCGAGTTTTGAGAGTTGCAGCGAAGCAGAGCGCAATGTTCGCTCAAGATGTTCATGTAAATCCAAGTAGTGATTTAGAGGAAAATTTTGGTTTTTTTCATAATACTCAATGGCTCTATCCATCGTCGAAGATGAGTGTATCAGTAGCCTCTCGATTTTTATGATATTGCGCTTGAGCTCAAGCCACTGGTTCATAAAGGACTTTTTCGCTTTGTTAAGGTAGAGAGTCTCTTCCATATCTACGATTAAATCTAGATAATCCTCAAATGATTGCAGTAACTTATCTATCATGTCGTCTAAGATTTTGTACGGGGCTTCAAAACGGCTACCGAGTTTTTCAAAAGCATCCTTGTCTCTGTTGTAGAGATAACTATCATCAGGCGTTATGATAAATCCGATAGAGGTTGTTTCGAGTTTTTGATTAATTATCGGCAGTTTTAAAATTAACATGTCATACCCGTCGTTCTCATCAAACACCGCAGGATGCGACTTGTTTTTTAAATCTTCTAGATGAAGGTTATCTACTAGGGAGTGAATGTCATTCATAAATTTTCCTATTTTGAACTTGAATAAAATTCAGTATCAATATAGACTTTTTGTAAAATTTTAATCATGCTCTCAACTGATTTTTTGGTTGTTGTTTCATGAACCGTGTGGTATCCAATGGTCGGTATCTGCAGAGTTGTTCCCTGAATCTCGCCTTTTGTTGCGTAAATAACTCTTCCAAGCTCTGTTGTTCCAAGTGACCTGATGGTTCCGTTTTTGTTCATTTTGTTTTTTAGATAGCTATCTTTGAAGTCGTATTTTATCTTCTCTTTTATCGCTATCTTTTTTATCTTCTCTTTCAGCGGTGACCTAAATACGGCATTTGAATCTCTGTTTCTCATAACTATATCTATGTTTCTAATCTCTTCGAGCGTTGGGTAGGGGCTAGTATCAAGAACAAGAAGCTCGTTTGTTTTGATGTTAAATCTTCTGAACCATTCCAGCAAAAATCTCCAGCTTCTTCCTGCCTCTTCTGATGCCGTAAAAAAGGCAGTTCCCTGATATCCGATGGCGTACATATAGATAATAATTGCTATGCTTATTACATTATCTAGCTGTGCAGATATCAAATCGTCTTTTATCTCAAGTTTGTCGGTAAAGGCTATTGGCATCCCAGGAAAAAGATAGTCAAAACCGTCTATTTTAAAAATAATATTTTTTCTTCTCTCGCATAAAAAAGCGTCTTTGATGGAGCCAAGCCCGAGGTAAGTTCCCGACCACGGCTCATACGCCTGAACTTTTTCATCTACAAATCTCGCAGTAAAGTTGTGCAGAAGCTGCTCAGAGCTTGAATCACCCGTTAAGTCCGCTTTATTTTTAGCAATAAACGCAGCATACTGAAACTCATTGTGTCCGGTGCATATAAGCCCGTGCCTGTCTGCATGTGCCGAGATATAGCCGCTCTCTGGATTGTTTCCTTTTGCAACAAGCACGCCGTCATAATACTCTACCTTGACTCCGAGCTCTTCAAGCTCTCTTTTGATAAACATAAAAAACGGATGTTCCGCACTTACAACACTAGGGATGCGGATAAGTTGTTTTAAAATATCATAAAAAAGTTCCATTACGCCCCAATGCTATCTTTTTTAATTTTTCTTTTTGTTGTTGTTTGGCTTGTTTCGCATTTAGGAGTGACCTTTTTTGCAATATAGTCCATTATTTTTCCGGCGATATCTATTTTGGTTGATTTCTCAATCCCCTCTAACCCTGGTGAGGAGTTTACCTCCATAACTAGAGGTCCGCGTGAAGATTCAATCATATCGACACCGCATACCCCAAGCCCCATCGCTTTTGCCGCGGCAAGCGCAGTAGTTTTCTCTTTTCTTGTAAGTTTATGTGCAGTAGCGCTTCCGCCTTGGTGAAGGTTTGATCTAAAATCTCCTTCCGCACCCTGTCTCTTCATGGCGCCGACAATCTCTCCCCCGACTATTAAAACCCTTATATCCGCTCCGCCCGCCTCTTCGATATACTCTTGTACAAGCAGGTTGACGTCCATGCCGTAAAATGCGTCTAGTACCGACTTTGCCGCTTTTTCGCTCTCAACCAAAACAACACCCATGCCTTGTGTTCCCTCTAGTATTTTTAGCACAAGCGGTGCGCCGCCGCTGAGCGCTATAACATCTTTTGCACTTGATTTATTTGATGCAAAAACTGTTTTTGGCATATCTACGCTGTTTTTGGAGAGTATTTGAAGGCTTCTTAGTTTGTCTCTGCTTCTTTTTATAGCTAAAGAACCAGTGGTCGTAAAGACATCCATCATCTCAAAGTGCCTGACCATAGCAGTTCCGTAAAACGTTCTGCTTGCGCCGATTCTTGGTATTATGGCGTCTGGCTTTGGAAGTTCCTCTCCTAAATAGTTGATTTTAAGCTCATCTTTCATAATTTCGATGCTGCATCTCAGGTAGTCGATAACTCTTGCTTCCCAGCCCCTTGCCTCGGCAGCTTCAACCAATCTTTTTGTTGAATACAACTCTTTGTTTCTTGATAATATATAAACTCTCATCTATCTCTTCTTTTTGGTTATTTTGCTTGTTTTGTGAGATATTCTTGTGAAACATCAACTAAAAATTTTTTTGCCAAAAATTTTTTTCCTATGAGCATCGGGTATTTCATATCCGAGCGGTTTGCCAAGGAAATAACTGTATTGTAGTTTTTTCCAAAAAAATTAACTTTAACTCTTATCGAGGGTCTATTCTGAATCTCTCCGTTTGAACTTTTGATTTTTTTCATCTGATAAAGAGGCACTGCCACTTTTTTCCCATGGTAAGCGGCATGGACTTCATCAAGCAGCTTAAAATGTACAATATTATTATCATCTACAAATATATCATCGCAATGCAGAGCATTTGTGTCCGCGCCCGTATCAACCTTTGCATCGAGATCATATAGCTGCAAATCCGGAATCGATATAACCTCTACGGTGCCGATAATCTTCTTTTTTATCATTGGGTATGTCCGATATTTTAGGTAAATTATAGCATATATAAGAGATAAAAAATTCTAAAAAAATGGAGTATTTTTAAATTTATTTTAAGCAAATTATTTTTTATTTGTGAGTATAATTTTGTATAAAATATAGGTAAAATTGACGTAGAAGTGGCAATTATGCTAAGTTTAGGTGCGCAGTGGCGCTACCTCCATGAAAAATTGGAATATATTTGTAGAGGGCAAATATGACGTTTAAAGATTTAGAATTTGTACTAGAATTAAATGGTATTATGAAGAGAGACATCGGACAGATCTTGGATTTTAGCAAAAAAAATGGCATAGACAAAGAGCAAATTGATGATGAACTTAACAAGCTGGGATATGAAAAAATTTTTGAAAATGGGCTTGATGATGCGCTGGATGATGATGACGATGACTATGATCATGTAGAAAAATTTCGACATAGACATAAGTTTAGCGAGGATTATGATTAGTTTTTAAATTATCTTTGGCTCAAAGAGAGTTCCCAGATCATGCTTATCTCTTAAAAGGAATGACTCCGCGGCGTCAAGGTTAAATCCGCTGCATAAAAACATCTTTCTTCCACGACTTATCAAGAAATCAGCAGCTTTTAGTTTTGTTACTATGCCGCCTGTTGCAAATTCGTTATTTGGAGTGGAGGTGTCTACAAGCACGCTTTGTGGCAACTCATTTACTGTCTTGTAAAGTTTGGCATCCTCAAACTCCTGAGGATTTTTATCATAATAGCCGTCAATATCGCTTAAAATTACTAACAATTCTGCATCTACTGCATGCGCAACGTTGGCTGAGAGCTGGTCGTTGTCGCCGAAGAGTTGCTCGGGAGTGGATGTTATGTCGTTTTCGTTAATAATTGGCAGAATGTTGTTCTCGAGATGGGCATCTATAATCTCTTGAAACATTTTGGTACGCTTTCTTGAGTCAAAATCATCTTCTGTAAGGAGTATTTGAGCGGTTGGAATATCGTAGATATCGAACTTCTTTTTGTATGCGGTCATCAGAATGGGCTGACCTGCGGCTGCAAGGGCTTTTTTACCTATCTGTTTTCTTTTATCAAGCTTGAGCATGGAGTAGCCGGCCGCAACGGCTCCTGAAGTAACAAGGATAACATCATACTTTTTTTTAAGCATGGCTACAAGTGAGACTAGGTTTAGCATACGCTCCTTTGCAATGTTATTGTTTTGTGTCAAAACTGCCGTTCCGACTTTGATTACAACTCTTTTCATTAATATCCTTCTTTTTTAATACGCAACTATTTATTTGCATGCCACCTTTATATTTTTTAAGACAACTAGAGCTACTGTGGGCTTATTGTAGCAAGTTATACATTTTGTTTTTATTATAATAATTATTTCAGTAGATATGGATAAGAGCGTGTTTAGGATAAGACGGTTAATCCAAACAGATAAATTATGATAGAATTATGCTCATATAAAATGTATAGGATTATTTATGCAAAATCAAACAACTTTGAGTAAATTGAATGATAAAATATCGGCAATTGTTGAGCAGTATAATTCGCTTAAAGAAGAGAATGAAGCGCTTAGATTAGAGGTGGTGAAGCTAAAAGTTGAGAGCGAAGCTAAAAATCACGAGATTGAAAAGCTGAGGGAACAAAATGCTCTTAAAGATTCAGAGATAGAGGCAATAGTAGAAAAATTAGAAAGTATACTGGTTTAGATTTATGAGTAGAAAGCTTGGGCTAAATATAGGCGGCCGCCGTTTTGATGTTGACGTTGATGAGAAATTTGCAGTTTTTTTAGAAGAGCAGATGAGAAAAGATTTCAACATTGATGGCAATAATGATTTAAAAGTGTTGCTTCATGCTTATGTTCGTAAAAATCATGATCTCTATCTGCAGGAGCAGAAAATAGAGGAAATCGCAAAAAAACTAGAAATTTAAGAGTAAATTTATTCTTATATAAGTTAACGGTGATATAATTTCGGTCTCTTAATATAGAGAATATGTGCGTTCGTAGCTCAGCTGGATAGAGCACTGGTTTGCGGTACCAGCGGTCAGGGATTCGAATTCCTTCGGGCGCACCACTTTTTCAAAAAAATCCCAACAACTTACTTTAATTGTTTATCTCACTCTTTAATATTTTTGCCAGTTCGCTACACTCTTTAATCTTATTTTCATAACTTAGACTCTCTTTTAACAAGATGTCAATAAAAGCGCTTCCCACTATTACACCATCAGCACCCTTTACTTTATCTTTTGCGGTATTTTTATTTACTCCAAAGCCTACATAAACAGGAGTCGCAGTGTATTTTTTTATTGAAGATAAAAAAGGCTGCAGATTTTCAGCACTACCTGAACCGGTAATGCCTGTATATGCCACCATATAGATGAATTTTTTAGAATTTTTAACTATCTCTTGAATTCTAGCTTCGCTATCAGTCGGGGCGACAAAACTTATGTTTGACATGTTGTTTGAATCAAAGAGGTTTTGATATGCCAAAGCCTCTTCATGAGGCAGGTCTGGAATTATAAATCCGTTTACCCCTATCTCTTTTGCCAAAGGAATTAATTTTTCCATATTTTGCTGATAAAAACTGTTGAAATATCCCATCCACAAAGTATCAACTTTTGGAGCAACTGCCTTAGATATTTCTAAAAGGTGCTTAAATTTGAACCCCAACTCAAGCGCTTTATGGTTTGCCTCTTCTATCAAAGGACCGTCTGCCACAGGGTCAGAGAATGGAACACCGAGTTCGAGTGTGTCAACTCCGCTCTCACTGAGTGCAAGAGCTAAATCAATGCTAAAAGATTTTTCTGGATAAGCGGATGTTATGTATGCTACTAATTTTTTCAATTTTTTTCCAAGTCTGGTAATTTAAGCAGAGAATATTTTATGCGCGTAAGTTCATTGTCAAGCTTTAGGTCATCTTTCCATGCTGCAAACATGTCGCTAATCTCTAGTAGCCAATTTATGGTCTCTTCGTTTACACTTTCGTGATTCATTCGTATCTGTTCAAGCGCTTCTTCAACAAAAGCGGAAAGTTTAGACATTTGTGTAATTTTTAGAAAACTTGAGGCTGACTTGATATTGTGAAAAACACGAAAAAGTTCATTTATGCTTTGTTCGAACATGTTTGGTTTTTTAAGATCTAAAATCATAACTTCCATACACTCAACCATCATAGAGTAGTGATCCAAAAATTCATCGACTATCTCGTAATCAAAGTTGGAATCTAAATCACTTCTTACGCCCATAAAATATTTCTCCTATATAGCCAAAATTATAGCAATATTTAGTTAAAATACTTTTTATTAAATTAAAGAGTTTCAAATGACTAAAAAAATGACAATAACTTCCATAAAAAAGAGCAAAGGTGTTACGCCTTTAGTTGTAATAACAGCTTATGATGCGCTTTTCGCAAGACTTATGGAGAGCAGCTCTGACATGATTTTGGTCGGTGATAGTCTAAATATGAGTTTTGCTGGCAGGAGTGATACACTGAGTGCAACGTTAGAGCAGATGATATATCATACAAATGCCGTCGCGATGGGGGCAAAAAATAGTTTTTTGATCTGTGATATGCCTTTTGGAACATATGTAAATCCAGATGAAGCCCTTAAAAATGCTATTAAGGTTTTTCAAGAAACACCGGCAGATGCTCTAAAAATAGAGGGCGGGGAAGATAAAGCCGATATAATAAAACACCTTTGCTCAAACGGCATCGCAGTGTGTGGGCACATTGGACTTTTGCCGCAAGCTGTTCGTTCCGAGGGCGGATACAAAGTAAAGGGCAAAAACGAACAGGAGAGGTTGCAACTTATAAAAGATGCAAAAGCTGTTGAGGCGGCTGGTGCTTTTTGTATAGTAATAGAGGGCGTTAAAGCAGAGGTCGCGCGCGATGTTGCAAAAAGCGTAGAGATACCTTTAATAGGCATAGGCGCGGGCAGAGATGTTGATGGACAGGTTCTTGTTTTTTCTGACATGTTAGGACTTTTTGAAGAGTTTACGCCTAAGTTTGTAAAAAAATATATGGATGGCGCATCATTGGTTAAAAATGCAATTAAGAGCTACGCTGACGAGGTTAAATCTAAAGAGTTTCCTCAAGATATGCATACCTACTAAGAGATAAAATGGAAAGATTGGTTGAGATAGAGAGATTTGACGCGGAAGAGAGTTGTGAGATAACTCTACGTCCTAGTGCCTGGAGTGAGTACATCGGGCAGGAGCAGATTAAAAAAAATCTCGGCGTCTTTATAGAAGCAAGTAAAAAAAGAGGAGAGGCGCTTGACCATGTTCTCTTTTTTGGACCTCCCGGACTTGGAAAAACCACTTTGGCACTGATAATTGCAAATGAGATGAACGCAAACATCAAAGTAACAGCCGCTCCGATGATAGAAAAAAGCGGAGATTTGGCAGCTCTTCTTACAAACTTAGAAGAGGGCGATATTCTTTTTATAGATGAGATTCATCGTCTCTCACCCGCCGTTGAAGAGATACTCTACTCATCCATGGAGGATTTTAGAATCGACATCATCATAGGAAGCGGACCTGCTGCCCAGACCGTAAAGATAGATTTGCCACGTTTTACCCTTATCGGTGCTACAACAAGGGCTGGAATGCTCTCCAATCCGCTTCGCGACAGATTCGGTATGAATTTTAGGATGCAGTTTTACTCCCCTGAAGAGCTCTCTAAAATCATATCTCAAGCTTCAAACAAGCTAAACAAGCAAATAGCGCATGAGGCATGCGAGGAGATAGCAAAAAGAAGCCGTGGAACACCGCGTATTGCTCTAAGACTTCTGCGCAGAGTAAGAGATTTTGCAGATGTTGCAAACGAAAAAGATATAATGCACTCAAGAACAAAATATGCGCTCGATGAGTTAGGTATAAATTCGCACGGATTTGATGAAATGGATATTAGGCTTTTGAATCTTTTAGTCGGCGCAAACGGTAGAGCTATGGGCCTTAGCACGATAGCAGCGGCACTTAGTGAAGATGAGGGAACTGTTGAGGATGTTTTAGAGCCATATCTTATTGCAAACGGTTATTTGGAGAGAACCGCCAAGGGCAGAAAAGCGACTAGAAGTACTTATGAGATTTTAAATATCAATATTCCACAACAAGAAGGAGCTCTCTTTTGAAACCCCAATATTTTGTAGCCATACTCTTTGCAACATCTCTTTATTGGATGTATCTTCTATACGCTCCATTTTTGCTAGGAATGATAATAGCAGCACTTCTTGCGATATCTACGGCAAATATTCAGAATTTTTTTGAAAAAGTTTTAAAGTCAAAATTTCTGGCAGCGCTCACTTCAAGCCTTTTGCTTGCAGTTCTATTTTTTGTGCCGCTTGGGTACTTTTTGGTCATGCTTACGATTAAATTAAACGGTTTGGAGCCTGCTGTTTTTAAAAATATAGAGGTAATCATTAGAGATTTTTTAATAAATCCCCCTGACTATCTTCTCTTTTTAAAGCCCTACATGGACAATGCAATTCATGATATGAACATAAACTCTATAGCGTCTTACGTGTTGTCCTTTACAGGCGATATAGGCTCTTTGAGTGCGGGATATCTCAAAAATTCATTTTTGGTGATAGTTTTTTACTTTTTTGCCCAATACAACGGAGATTTTGTAGTTGATTTGTTAAAGAGAATCGTTCAGATGTCGGTTGAGGAGACTACGCTTTTGGCAAAGGAGCTCTCGTCCGTTATGAGTGTCGTCTTTTATTCAATAATAGTAAACGCGATGTTTCAAGGCATCCTTTTTGGAGTGGCAATCTCTTTTATGGGATACAACGGGCTTCTATTTGGTATCATGTACGGCTTTGCATCTCTGATTCCCGTCATAGGAGGCGCTCTTATGTGGCTTCCGTTTATGCTTTATGAATTCTCAATCGGAAACAGCTCAAATGCCGTATTTATAGCTCTCTACTCTGTTCTTGTTATCTCCGTTATCGCGGATACATTTATAAAACCACTGATAATAAAAGAGATAAATTTAAGACTTTTAAAAGAAGATGATGCAAAGATGAATGAACTTATTATCTTCTTTGCAATTATCGCCGGACTTACTACTTTTGGCTTTTGGGGTATGATTTTAGGGCCGGCAATTACGGCATTTTTCCTAGCAATATTGAAGCTTTTTGAGGCAAGAACGAAAGAGTGTGAATCCAACCAGAGTTAGTTTTTGTAGATTTGCGAATAGTCGCTTTTAAATCTTCTGTGCACCCAAAACCAAAACTTTGGATCGTCGGTTATTATTTTTGTGAGCCAATCTGCCTGAAGTTGTGTGGCTTTTTGGATATCCCCTTTTTCGTTGTCGGTTTTTTCTACATGTATCTCATCAAAAAATATTAAACTGTAATTATCTTCATCATCCGTTGTTATTGTCACTGGAATGATTGCTGCATTATATTTTCTTGCCAAATATGCAGGTGTCGCAGTCTGGTGAACTTTTTTGTTTAAGAATTTAACCTCGACACCCTCTCTAGAATTTATTGCGGTATCTATTAAAATTCCGCTAGCATTGCCTTCTTTGGTAATTTTTATAAGTGGCTTGATTACGTTTGATTTCTCTAAAGATTTGTTACCAAATCTAGCACGTGATTCCAGTACCCACTCTTGATAATTTTTGTTTTTCATCTTTTTAAAAACAGCATAAATTGGCTCTATAAAAGCTCCTATTGCTGCTGCTCCGAGCTCCCAAGCGCAAAAGTGAGGAGTTACGTAAATAACTGCTCGCCCCTCCTTTTGGACTTTTTGTACAGCCTCTATATTTTTTATGGTTACTTTTTTTGCCAAATCTTCTTTGCTCATGTGCCTGATTTCCATAAGATGCAAGAAGTTGAGCAGAAGGTTTCTAAAACTGTACCTTACAATCTCTTTTTTTTGCCCTTTTGAGAGTTTGTCTCCAAAAGTAAAATCTAGATTGATAAAACCTATATTTCTGTATCTTGATGAGATGTAATAAGCAATTGCAGCTAAAAAAATAAAAAAGTTTTTTCTTGCTTTTTTTGGCAATGTCATGAGAAATTTTTCAAGTAGTAAAAAAAGTTTAAAGCCCATATCTTAAATAACTCCGTTGTATTCTTGTCGAGCGGATTATATCAAAGGATGGCATATAAAACAGCTAAGTAATAAAATTATTATCAACCCTTTGGTATAATTGCGCCATTCTCACAAAAGGTAAGTAGCAAATGATGGCATCAGACATTCAAAACTTTTCCGACGGTCGCACCAAAGCTAGAGCCTATTTCTGTTATCTCTTTTCAAAAAATATTCAAAACAGGCTTCCTTCTCTTACTCAAGACGTAATAATTCCGAATCTTTTAAAGATAAAATCGGATTTAGAAAAATGTGAGGGAGTCTATCTTCTTGATAATCGAGGGGTGCAAGTCTCGCCCACCTTTACCGCAACCGTTCAAATAAACGATGATGCCGGAAAAATAAGGTCTGACAGAGCCTATTTTTACCGTGCTGTAAAAGAGGGCAGGTGTACGATTACCGATCCATATCCTTCTTTGATAACCGGTGATTTGACGGTTACTGCATCTCAGCCAATTTATGACGAACATGGAGAGCTGAAATTTGTAGCCTGTTTAGATATGCCGCTTAATGAGGTTGTTAGAATTTCTCGTTCTTCAATATTTGACAAGTTTTTTAACAATCTTTTTAGATATGCATACGCGATATTTTCATTTTCTCTTGTGGGTGTTGCTCTATTGCTGTTTCTCAAAGGGGTACAGAGTTTTTTTGTATATGAGATTACGCCGGATCATTTTCAGATAAAAGATGTGTTTGAAGCAACAATTTTGATTACCCTCGCTCTTGCGATATTTGATTTGGCAAAGACACTTATAGAAGAGGAGCTCTTGGGCAGAAATAGCAATAACACTATCTCCGGACCGCACAAAACGATGGTCAGGTTTTTGGGTTCTATTATCATTGCATTATCCATAGAAGCACTGATGCTTGTGTTTAAGTTTGCAATTACGGACCCTGAAAAAATACTCTATGCCATGTATATAATAGCGGGAGTTTCGCTGCTTCTCATAACCTTGGCGGTCTATATAAAATTTACAAAATTAAAGATTGAAGAATGATAGGAATAGTTGACTATAACATGGGGAATTTAGCAAGCGTTCAAAACGCTTTTGCAAAACTTGGCGCGAATGCTGTTGTTGAGAGTAATCCTGAAAAATTTAAAGAGTATGAGAAGCTAATTCTTCCCGGAGTCGGTGCATTTCCTGATGCAATGGAGCATTTGCGAGAGCGAAATATGGTTGAAGCCATAAAAGAGTATGCGGCAAGCTCGAAGCCTGTGCTTGGAATATGCCTTGGCATGCAGCTTCTTTTTGAGAGTAGCGAGGAGTTTGGGGAGCATGAAGGGTTAGGGTTAATTAAAGGCAAAGTTGTGGCTTTTGACACATCTAAATTCATCGAGCCTTTAAAAGTTCCTCATATGGGCTGGAACAGGATGTTTACAAAAAATCATCCTCTTTTTACAGGACTTGACGAGGAGCACTACCTCTATTTTGTACACTCATATCATGCAGTGTGCGATAATGAGGATGATATTATCGGCAGAACTTTTTATGGTTATGAGTTTGCATCGGCAGTGGCCCATAAAAATGTTATGGGAATACAGCCACACCCTGAAAAAAGCCATAAAAACGGGCTTAAAATTTTGGAAAATTTTATAAAACTATAGGAAAAAAAAATATGACGTTGTACCCTGCTATTGATTTAAAAGACGGAAAAGCCGTAAGACTTACAAAGGGTCTTATGGATAGTGCTAAAATTTACTCTGATGAGCCTTGGATGCTTGTAAAGAAGTTTGAAGAGATGGGTGCTTCATGGGTTCATCTGGTTGATTTAAACGGCGCGTTTGCGGGTGAGCCGAAAAACTTAGAGCAGATTATAAAAATCAGAGAAAATTGTAATGTCAAGCTTGAACTTGGCGGCGGAATCAGGGATGAAGCTACCATCAAAAAGATGCTCTCCATTGGAATTGACAGAATTATTTTGGGCTCAATTGCAGTGAAGGATTCAAAGTTTGTAAAAGAGATGGCGGCAAAATATCCAATCGCAGTCGGAATTGATGCAATAAACGGGTTTGTAGCCGTTGAGGGTTGGGGTGAATTAAGCACAATGCGTGCGACTGATTTGGCAAAAGAGTTTGCAAATGCAGGTGTAGAGGCAATCATCTGCACCGACGTAAGCAAAGACGGAACACTTGGCGGTGTAAACGTAGAGTTTACGGTAGAAATAGCAAAAGCAAGCGGAATTAGCACAATTGCCAGCGGCGGTGTTAAAGACGAGAACGATATCGAAGCTTTGGTTGCAACAAATCTTGTCGAGGGCGTTATTATCGGCAAGGCGTACTATGAGGGAACGTTAGACTTACCTAAGATGTTTAAGCAGTTTAGTTAAGCTTTGCTTAATCGTAAAATAAATAAAATTAAGGTATTATATTAGCTAATTTTGTAAATATTTATAGAAAAGGATTTCATTTGAAATTACTTGTTGTTGATGATAGTTCTACTATGCGCCGTATTATAAAAAACACACTCTCAAGACTTGGGCATGAGAACGTGCTTGAGGGCGGAGATGGCGTTGAAGGCTGGAACGCTTTGGATAAAAATCCTGACGTTGACATGTTGATTACGGATTGGAATATGCCTGAAATGAATGGCTTGGAGCTTGTCAAAAAAGTTCGTGCAGATGCTCGTTTTAAAGATTTACCGATAATCATGGTAACTACTGAAGGTGGTAAAGCAGAGGTTATAACTGCTCTAAAAGCAGGGGTTAACAACTACATCGTTAAGCCCTTTACTCCACAGGTTTTAAAAGAGAAGCTCGGCGCTGTTATGGGCATAGAGGGGTAATGCAAGAGTATTATTTTGAATTAGTCGTCAATGCCTCTTCCCATCACACTCTCTTCTCAGATTTTTTAGCAGATACTCTACCGGTTGGTTTTGAAGAGACTGATACGGGTTTTATCATTAGAAGCGATGATGAGCTTGACACTATCGTATGGGGACTAGAACAGTTTAGAGAGGCTTTGCAAAAGGCAACGGCAGAGAGCATAGAGCTTGAGTGCAAACAGACAAAACTTAAAAGCAGTGATTGGGTAAAGATTTACCAAGAGAGCGTTCAACCGCTTTGCATTGATAAGTTTTACATCCATCCGACATGGGATGAGCCAAGCAAGGATTTGATAAATATAGCAATAGATCCTGCCTTGGCATTTGGAACAGGACACCACCCGACAACAGCATCCGCGCTTAGAGCTATTGCAAAATATGTAAAAAAAGGTGACAGAGTTTTAGACGTGGGTTGTGGAAGTGGCATACTCGGTGTTGCGGCAATAAAGCTCGGTGCAGTTGTAGATGCATGTGACACAGATAGTGCATGTGTTGAAAATAGCATACAAAACGCCAAGTTGAACTCTGTAAAGTTCAACAATCTCTGGGAAGGCTCTTGTAGTATTGCCAAAGAGAGTTATGACATTGTAGTGGCAAATATAGTAGCAGATGTTTTGATTTTTATTGCAAACGATTTAAAAAGTGTTCTAAAGCAGGGCGGTATTCTTGTATTGTCCGGGATATTGGATAAATACGAGTCAAAAGTTTTAAAATTTTATCAAGATTTTGAAATCCAAGAGAAGATAGCCGAGGATGGATGGGTTACATTAATACTAAAACAAGGTAAAAAATAGATATGCAAAACAAAGACAATAACAATAATAACGATAATAATTTTTTCAACAAAAATCCTCTTATCACTTTCGCAATATTTTCAGTAGTAATTATTCTCTTATTTAAAGCGCTTATTGGTGAAAACAGCGCTACTGAGAGCGCTGATGTTGCCGGAGCAAAAAGAGTAAAACAGATAAGCTACTCCGAGTTAAAATCATTAATAGAAACAAAGGGCGTAAACAAAGTTGATATCGGGCAGAGTTATATTAAAGCCTACTCGTCGGACAGTGCAACGCTTTATACAACAAGGATTGTGCCAAGCGATGCAAAGCTGACCGAAGAGCTTGATAAGCAGGGTATAGAATACAGCGGTTTTAGCGAAACAAACTGGTTTACGGAGATGTTTGGATGGCTTTTTCCGTTTTTAATAATAATTGCTATATGGATGTTCTTTGCCGGACGTATGCAAAAAAGCATGGGCAGCGGAATTTTGGGAATGGGCACGTCAAAGAAGATGATAAACTCAGAAAAACCAAAAACAAAGTTTGACGATGTTGCAGGTGTTGAAGAGGCAAAAGAGGAAGTCCAAGAGATAGTTGACTTTTTAAAATATCCTGGGCGCTATGTAGAGATAGGCGCTAAGATACCAAAGGGCGTTTTGTTAGTCGGCAGCCCCGGTACCGGTAAAACTCTTCTTGCAAAAGCTGTTGCAGGTGAAGCAGATGTACCATTTTTCTCTGTAACCGGTTCAAGCTTTATCGAGATGTTTGTCGGTGTTGGAGCTGCTCGTGTTCGTGATTTGTTTGAACAAGCTAAAAAAGATGCACCGAGTATAATTTTTATCGATGAGATTGATGCCATAGGAAAAAGCCGTGCGGCAGGTGCAAATATGGGAGGAAATGATGAGAGAGAGCAAACCCTTAATCAGCTTTTAGCGGAGATGGACGGGTTTGGAACGGATACGCCTGTAATAATTCTTGCCGCAACAAACAGACCTGAGATACTTGACCAAGCACTTTTGCGTCCTGGACGTTTTGACAGACAAGTTCTTGTTGACAAGCCGGATTTCGAGGGTCGTATCAAGATTTTAAAGGTCCATGTCAAGGGTGTTAAAATGGATAGTGATGTAGATCTTGCTGAGGTCGCACGTCTTACTGCCGGTTTGGCAGGTGCAGATTTGGCTAACGTTATCAATGAAGCTGCACTTTTAGCGGGTAGAAAAAGTCAAAAAACAGTAACGCAAAAAGATCTTTATGAATCTGTTGAGCGCGCTTTGGCAGGTCTTGCTAAAAAATCTCGCCGCATTAATCCAAAAGAGAAGAAAATAGTAGCATACCATGAGAGTGGACATGCACTTTTGGCAGAGACAACCAAAGGGGCTAAAAAGGTTTCAAAGGTTTCCATCGTTCCACGCGGGTTGGCGGCACTTGGATATACGTTAAACACGCCTGAAGAGAACAAGTTTATGATGCAGCAACATGAGCTTTGGGCAGAGGTTGACGTTCTTCTTGGCGGACGAGCTGCCGAAGAGGTGTTTATCGGAGAGATCTCAACGGGCGCCGGAAATGACCTTGAACGTGCGACAGATATTATAAAATCGATGGTTCAGACATACGGAATGAGTGATGTTGCAGGACTTATGGTTTTAGAAAAAAGCAGACACTCTTTCTTGGGCGGCTATGGACAAACATCAAGAGAGTACAGTGACAAAATGGCAGAAAATATGGATGAGTTTATCAAATCATCCCTCTCAGAAAGATACAAAGAGGTTGTAAAAAGGCTTCAAGAGTACAGACCTGCCATTGAGAGCATAGTAAAACTTCTTTATAAAAAAGAGAATATTACAGGCGAAGAGGTTAGAAATATTATCATAGCATTTGAGAAAGAAAGCGGCATGGAGTCCAAAGTAAATATCGTCGTAGATGATATTGAAGAGGAGTTAAAAGCCGATGCAAAAATGGTTCAAAACGGAATGGAAGAAGAGATAAAACAAGATAAAGAGGAAACAGATGAAAAATAATCTTTTGCCTATAGCCAAAGAGGGGTGGAACTACCTTATCGGCTCTGTTGTACTACTGTTGGTATTTGCGTTTTTTGATTTGGATTTTTTAGAGCTTTTAGCATTTTTATCAACGCTCTTTTTTATTTTTGTTTTTAGAAATCCTGAGAGACAAAATATGCTTTATCAGGAAAATAGTGTAGCAAGCCCTGTTGATGGGACGGTTATTTCCATAGAGGAGCTACATGAAAAAAGCGGCAGCGGGTTTAAGGTGGAGATTGATAGCACGTATTTGAATGTATCTCTTCTTAGAATTCCATTTACTTCTACGCTTGAACATGTAGAGATGAAAAAAGGGGCTAGACTCTCTCCTCTTAGTCCTCTCTCTAGTAGCATCAATGAAAATACGGAGTTGGTTTTTAGTGACAAAAAATCATCAAATAAGATAAAAGTTGTCCATAAATTAAAACAGAGTTTTAAAAGTATAGATATTGATATGCAAGAGTCTCAAAGTCTAATGCAGGGCGCAAGATACGGACTTATGGTAAATGGCGTAACTACCCTATATCTGCCGCACAATTTTAGACTAAATGTCAGCATCGGGAGTGAGCTTGTGGCTTCTGAGACGCTTATCGGTTATTTTATGAGTGAGAGTAAGAAGTGAAAATCACTTCTGCGCTTGACTCTTTTCAAACATCAACTTATCCACATCAATTACAAAGTTAAAATACTCCGAATTAAAACTGTTTTTAGTAACTCTTGAGAGCTGAATGACAGCGCCTTTATTATTTTTTGCTTCAAGGTAGAGAAGTCCAAGTGCATATCTGCTCTCTAAGAAATCTGGATTTTTCATCTTTGAGAGTTCTAAGAGTGCTATTGCATTTTCATGATGCTTTGCGGCAGTTGAAGCAACTGCGCCTAAAAAGAGAGTTTGCGAATCCCTAACCTTTAAATTATCAATTAGATTGTTATAAAGCGTATATGACTCTTCATAAGCTTTGTCGTAGAGTGATGCAAGTGCAAGAGCGCTTGTAAGCTCATGCGTCTGCTGGGTTGTTGACTCAAGGGCTTGTTTGAGATCTTCTCGTAAAAAGTAGAGTCTTCCCGTTATAAGGTTTTGCTGGATGTAGAGGTATCTAGTGATATGTGCACCAAAATAGAGATCATTAAAATTAAATTTCTGAAGCTTAAGGTAGTTCATAACTTCGCTTGCATATTTTATTTGGCTTAGGTTGTTAAAATGCGCATCAATATACATTATATGTGGCAAAATCTCATCAGGAAGAAGTATAGCAAGCTTGTTTGCAGCTTTTTGCGCCGTTTCTATGTTGTTTTGTTTTAAGGCAATAATGACGTCAAGCGCAAGATAGAGAGGTTTTTGCTGATAGTTCTTCTCAAGCCAGTCTGCCGTTGCCATGACATTATCTTCGCTGATAAAAAGCAGAGTGTTGTATAGGTCAATATCTTCTGATGGCTCTTCATGTGATATGGCATCTTTGATAATCGAGACAAACTTCGGGTTCTCTTTATTTACAAGCTGTGAGCACATTATTGCATAAATTCCTGATATATAATTTTTTGCATCCAGATTATATGAGCGTACGAAGTGTTTATGTGCATCAACCATATTTCCCATTTGAGCATACGTTAGAGCCAAATTATAGTGCAAAATTGAGTGTTTAGGCTGGATTTCAACCATCGATTGTAGCATCTCGTTAGCCTCTCTTAGTTTAAACGATAACGCCTTTTTAATTGCTCTTGCAATTCCTATATTTACGTTTGAAGAGGATGAGCTTTTTTCCAAATACTCTTTTGCCGAGTCCACATTGTCGATGTAGATGTTCGCTGTTCCTTTGCGTATGTAGCTTATTGTTTGATTGGCATTAAATATTTTATAAGGTGAAAAATAGAATATCTTTTGGTAAGTTGTCTCTTTGCTCTGGCTGATTACGTCTCTGTATCGTTTTTGAGCCTGCTCCGGATTAAAGAGCGACTCTTTGAGTTTTACCACTATTGGATAGGGCTTATAGACATCTTCGCCAAATATATCAGTTGCATTCTCTATCTCTTTTGCTGCATCTTTGATTTGACCCGCTTTTAAATTTATATATCCGATAGCAAGCTGTGCCTTCATCGGTTCAACGCCTGTTTTTATGGCATCTTGGAGATGTTGTTTTGCCAGAGTTAAGTCTCCGACTCTTGCGTAAAGCAGTCCTAGGCTGAAATGATTTACGGGGAGTTCATTTTTTTCAAGGCTCTCAACTGCTTTGTAATCATTTTCAAAAAGAGCATTTATTTTTGCGCTGAGATTGTTTTGAACCTTTGCGTATTCGTCTGAAGTAGGATTTTTAAGCGCACTTAGAGCCTCAAGATAGTTGCTGTTATAGTAGTTTATAAGTGTGTAGTAGTAGGAGTAGAGGGGTGATTCTCTCTCTTGCGGCAGATAGGCATAAGCCAAGTCAATGTAGTATCTAAAACTCTTCTCATTTCCCAGATGAAGTGAAC
Organism: Sulfurimonas sp.; assembly: GCA_041652055.1. GTDB lineage: Bacteria > Campylobacterota > Campylobacteria > Campylobacterales > Sulfurimonadaceae > Sulfurimonas. The sequence goes on from JBAZIE010000033.1 coordinate 19,931, forward strand.
ATACAGCGGCATTTATAGCGCTTACGCATCTTTTTTCGTTGTTTTGTATCGCTTTTTGAAATGTTGCCAAAGCTATTTCGTATTGAGCATCTTTTAGCTGTGCAACGCCAAGATTGTATGCAGATACTGCTTCGCTGTAGTGGGCTATTTTTTCATAAAGAGTAAGGGCTTCGTTTTTAGAGCCGCTTGAGTAGAGATAGTCCGCTTTTGCTATCATATTTTCAAGCCTGCTCGGCTCTATGGGCTGGGAGAATTTTTTATCTAGTTTCTCTTCTATGTTTTGCGTCGAGATTTCAGCGGGTTTTGTCGGTGATTTTTTAAGTGCAAAGGAGACGATTATAATTGCTAAAAGGGCTATAACACCGATACCTATAAATAGAAACTTTTTTTTGTTTTTGGATGATGAATTCTCGTCTATTATTGATTTTTTTGAAGCGGCATTATCGTAGGCAGCGTCACTGTCTTCGATAATGATTATCTCTTCTTCTAATCCATCAGCCATTACTTACCTTGTTGTTGTTTCTTATTTAAAGCAAAAAAGGTACCATAAAATCAGTTGATGTATGGCTCAAGTGCCTTTGGAATGGTGATACTACCATCTTCATTTTGAAAGTTTTCCATTATTGCCACCAGTGTTCTGCCAACAGCCAAAGAAGAGCCGTTTAGAGTGTGAACAAAAGAGTTTTTATCTCCGTCTTTGTATCTTATTTTTGCGCGTCTGGCTTGGAACTCTCTTGTGTTAGAGACTGAGCTTATCTCTCTGTAGCTGTTTTGCCCCGGTAGCCAAACTTCCAAATCAACTGTTTTTGCCGCGCCAAAGCCCAAATCTCCGGCACAAAGTGTGACAAGACGGTGAGGAAGCTCAAGCGCGCTTAGTAAATCAGAAGCAGTTTGAACCATCTCTTCAAAAATCTTATCGCTCTCTTCTGGTTTTGAGATGCTCACAAGCTCTACTTTGTGAAACTGGTGCTGGCGTATCATGCCCCTTGTATCACGTCCTGCGGCACCTGCTTCTTTTCTGAAGCATGATGTATAAGCAGTCATTTTTATCGGCAACTGAGATGGAGTTAAAATCTCGTCCTGATAGAGGTTTGTAACAGGAACTTCTGCGGTTGGGATTAGGAAAAGTTCTTGGTCTTGAACTTTATATAAATCATCTTCAAACTTCGGTAGTTGACCTGTTCCCTCTAACGCAGCTCTGTTTACTAATGATGGCACGCTAACTTCTTCAAAACCTCTTTTTGAGTTGAAATTTAGCATAAAATTGATAAGTGCGCGCTCTAATTTCGCACCCATTCCAAATGAGACGCTAAAGCGGCTGGTTGCCAGTTTCACTCCTCGCTCAAAATCTATCCATCCGTTTTTCTCAGCCAACTCCCAGTGCTCTTTTGGAGTGAAACTAAACGCTCTTGGAGTGAGTACTTTTTTAATCTCTACATTTTCGCTCTCATCCGCGCCATCTGGAACGTCATCGTCAGGTATGTTTGGGATAGACATGGCAAGAGCTTCAAGAGATTCCTGCTTTACTCTTTGAACCTCTAGAGCCTCCGTGATTTTTATCTTGTTGGCATCAACTTTTGCCTTTAGCTCATCTACGTTTTTGCCCTCTTTTTTGTAAATGCCAAACTCTTTGCTCATCGCATTTTGTGCTGCTTGAAGAGTCTCATAATCAACTTTTGCAGCCTTTAGCTCTTCATTTTTGTTCTTTAATTCATCAAGAAGTTTAACATCCACGCCTTTGCGCGTAAGTTTTGCGCTAACGCTCACAAAATCTTTTTGCAGTAATTTTAAATCAATCATTGTCTTTTTCCGGTAAATAAGTGGTGCAATTATAGCGAAATAAATTATTTAAGAGCATATCTAGAAACCTGTGTTACAATATAACATTTTTTAAAAAGCGGCAGGGAATTTATTGTATGGAATCAGCGTTTAATGATAGTGAGGTTTATTGTAAAAAATTGTACAGCAGTTTATTGCAGGCTCAAGCTCTTGCACATATCGGACATTGGGAGCTTGATCTAGTCAAAAACACTCTTTATTGGTCTGATGAAGTTTACCGCATTTTTGGTCTTGAACCCCAAGAGTTTGAGGCTACTTATGAAGCATTCTTAAAGTATGTCCATCCCGAAGATATAGAGTTGGTAGATGAGGCTTACGCAACATCTCTTAAAGAGAAGCATGGTTACTATGTTGAACATCGCATTGTTCGTAGGAATGGCGAGATTGGGTTTGTAGAGGAGAGATGTGAGCATACGTTTGATGAAGAGGGAAATCCGACAAAATCGATAGGCACGGTTCATGATATAACAAGACGTAAAAATGCAGAAAATGAGCTTGTTTTGGCATCTGCTGTTTTTGAAAAAATGAATGACGGAGTGCTTATTACTGACGAAAAGCAGCAAATAATTACCATAAATAGCGCATATGGTGCAATATCTGGATATTCCATTGAAGATATTAAGGGAAAAACTCCAAATACATTTAGCTCTGGCTGGCATGACAGGGTTTTTTATCAAAATCTGTGGGGTGAGCTTAACCAAAATGGTCACTGGAACGGAGAGATAATAGATAGACGCAAAAATGGGGAGTTATACACTGCTGAGCTCAACATTATTGCTCTGCATGACAAAGAGGGTAGGCTGACAAACTATATCTCCATAGTCAATGATATAAGTGAGAAGAAGAAAAAAGAGAGTCTGATTCACAATCTTGCCTATTTTGACGCGCTTACAAATCTTCCAAACAGGGTCTTATTTCAAGAGCGTGTGACAAATAAGATACCCTCCCTTCAGAGAAACTCAAAAAAAATGGCGCTCTTTTTTATAGATATGGATAATTTTAAAAATATAAATGACACATTTGGGCACTTTACGGGAGATAAATTTCTAATCGAGGTGGCAAAATCAATTAAAGAGATTCTTCGCGAGGAGGATACTTTGGCTCGTCTTGGCGGTGATGAGTTTACGGTAATACTCGAAGATGCTGAATCAGTTTCAGGCGTAGCTGTGGTAGCCGAGAAAATTATTGAGAGGTTTAAAGCTCCGATAATAATTGAGGGCAGAGAGTTTTATACGGGAGCAAGTATCGGGATTAGCATCTATCCTGATGACGGAGTGACTTATGAAGAGCTTGTTAAAGCAGCCGATACGGCAATGTATCAGGTAAAAGATAGCGGAAAAAACAGTTATCAATTTTATACGCAGTCGATGAATGAGAAGATAACTGAACGCTCACTTATCGAGAATGATTTGCGCGGCGCAATAAACAAAAATGAGCTCTTTTTAGAGTATCAGCCAAAAGTAAATCTTCAGACAAAAAAAGTTTACGGCATGGAAGCACTTGTAAGATGGAATCATCCCGATGTCGGGCTTATAAGACCTGACAAGTTTATAGGCATCTCTGAGGAAACAGGTCAGATTGCCCAAATCGGCTTATGGGTTGCAAGAGAGGCAATAAGTGACACAAAAGCGCTTCATGATGAGGGAGAGAGACTTGTTATATCGATAAATGTATCAAGCAAGCAGTTAAATGACGACGCTTTTATAAACGATATTTGCGCCATTGCGGATAATATCGGACTTGATAAGAGCTATATCGAGCTTGAAATTACGGAGAGCCATATTATGAAGGATGTAAATAAGGCGCTCTCTATCCTAAACGCGCTAAGCGCAAAAGGCTTTAAGCTCTCTATTGATGATTTTGGAACGGGCTACTCTTCATTAAGTTATCTGAAGAAATTACCGGCTAAAACGATTAAAATAGATCGCAGTTTTGTGCTTGATATCGACAAAGATGAGGATGACCGCTCAATTGTTGCGGCAATTATCGCAATGGCAAGGTCTCTTGGCAAAGATGTTATTGCCGAGGGTTCAGAGACGAAAGAGCATATCGAAGCACTGAGATTTTTGCACTGTTATCAGATTCAGGGGTACTATTTCAGCAAGCCCCTTAGAATAGAGAAGTTTAGAGAGTTTATTAGAGATTTTAAGGGCGAGGGCAAGACGGTATAGTGGCTAACTTTAGAGCGTAACATCAGTTAATATATTTTTAGCTAACCCGAACTGATTTGCAGTCATTAAGTGAATTTTCGGGTGCAGCGCTTTTAGCTCCAAAAATAGATTTTTGCTCAGCTCAAATCCTACTCTATACTCCTCTTCGCTCCCTTTTTCATTTGCAACTCTTAGGGCTTCTATCCACTCTTCTGGTACATTTATTCCAGGGACATGAGCTGAGAGAAACTGTGCGGTTCTAAGCTTAGTTATTGGGAAAATACCAAGTATCAGCTCTGCACTCTTGTTTTCGCTGTGGCACTCTTGGTTTGCTCCCTCTTTAAGTTCAAGAAGAAGTTTCGCACTCTGTAAGTCATAAACAGGCTGCGTGATTATTCCGATAGCACCGTGCTTTATCTTCTTGAGCATCTTTTTTTGAAGTGTTTTAGGATTTTTTGCATATGAGTTTACAACCGCAAAAGGGTATATCTCTCTCGGTTTATGCGCTAATGGCTTGCCGGCGTAGTCAATGCCGCTGTTAAAACAAGAGATAATGTCAAGTAAAAGCGAGCTGTCTGACTCAAAAACTCCCTTTGTATGCGGCTGGTCAGATATTGTTGCAGGGTCGCCCGTTAGTGCCAGTATTGCTCTGATGTCTGCCTCGTTCGCTCCAAGAAGGTCTGATTGCAGAGCAATCTTGTTTCTATCTCGCATGCTCATAGTTGCGATTACCGGTTTATTAAATCTCTCTTGTAGCATTTTTGCCGCAAAGAGAGAGTTGTATTTCAGCTTTGCAAGAGGATTGTCTGTTGTCGTAAAACCATCTACCAGTTTATCAAGCCCAAGTTCCGCAATAGTATCTAGTATAGGAGAAAATATTGGAGAGTGAGAGGGAGTTGTCTCTAGCGTGATATATGTATCGTTCTTTAGTTTATTTATGAGTTCATCAAACAAAAAGCATCCTAAATGGGTATAATTGCGCAATTATAACTAAAGAGAGAAGAATATATGCTAAAACTGGCTGTTTTTGATTTCGATTCTACGCTTATGGACGGCGAGAC
>JBAZIE010000034.1:0-21346 GCA_041652055.1 Sulfurimonas sp.
CACCGGATTCCAAATCCGGGTGTTGGGAGTTCGAATCTCTCTACGCCTGCCACATTAATTATTTGTAAAGCTTTAGGGCTTTATCTGTAATTAATGACTATTAGGAAAGTTAAATGAATTTAGGTACACATATAAAAAATGCAAGACTAGAACTAAGTAAAGTTATTTTTCCTACCAAAGGTCAGGTTAAACAAGCTTATATTTCAGTTCTAATTGTTGTAACAGTTATAGCTGCTTTTTTAGCTCTAGTTGATTTGGTTATGTCGTCAATTATGTCTGCAATCTTAGGATAAGGGGTGGCAATGGAGAATAAAAAAAGCAATCATCAGTGGTACTCTATACAAACATACGGAAATGAGAGAACGGTTCGTTTAGCAATTTTAAATATGATAGAAGAGATGAAATTGCAGGATAGAATAACCGATGTTATTGTTCCCACGGAAGATGTTATTGAAGTAAAAGACGGTAAGAAAAAAATAACTGAGAGATCACTATATTCAGGTTACGTTTTTGCAAGAATAGATTTAAATACAGAGATACAACACCTAATCCAGACAATACCAAAAGTGTCTGGATTTATCGGTGAGGCAAATACGCCGACGCCGCTTAGCGAGCATGATATAAATGTAATTTTGGATCGCGTCTCAAATCGCGCTGCACCTAAGCCAAAAGTATTTTTTGACAGCGGTGAAACTGTGCGTATTACGGATGGACCGTTTGCAAACTTTACGGCAACTGTTGATGAGTATGATTTAGAGCACGGAACTCTAAAACTTAATGTTTCAATTTTTGGTAGAGCAACTCCGGTTGATATCTCTTATACCCAAGTTGAAAAGATAATTTAATTAGCAATAAACTACGCTAAAATTAGATTTTTTTGTAAAAGTTTAATCTTAGCGTAGGTTAAAGCGACTAGTCGCGCAAGCATTCTGCTGAAGAAAACTTAGCGTTAGCGTAGCAAGCTGGACTTGTTCAGATTGCGTAAGTAAAATAACAAAAAGGAAAAGAAGATGGCAAAAAAAATAATGGGCTACATCAAGCTACAAATAGAAGCTGGCAAAGCAACACCTGCACCTCCAGTTGGACCAGCTCTAGGACAACGTGGTGTTAACATCATGGAGTTTACTAAGGCGTTTAATGAGAAAACAAAAGATAAAATGGGGTTTAAAGTTCCTGTTGTTATCACAGTTTACACTGACAAGAGCTTTACTTTTATAGTTAAGCAACCGCCTGCAACTGCACTAATATTGCATGCAGCAGGTCTTAAGGGCGGTTCAAGCAATCCACTTAAAAACAAAGTTGGAAAGCTTACACGTTCACAAGTAATGGAAATTGTAAACAGAAAAATCGAAGACATGAATACTGAGGATAAAGAGGCAGCTGCTAAAACAATCGCTGGTTCTGCACGTTCAATCGGTATCGAAGTAATAGACTAAAAATAAATATCATCGACCACAGTGATAGTAAACTTTGTGGCAGAATTTCATAGGAGAATTTCATAAATGAGTAAAAGATATAAACAATTAACAGAAAAAATTGATGCAACAAAAGCTTATAGCGTTGATGAAGCATCAAACCTTGTAAAAGATTTAGTAAGTGCAAAATTTGACGAAACTGTCGAAGTTGCATTAAACTTGAACGTAGATCCAAGACACGCAGATCAGATGATTCGTGGTGCTATCGTTCTTCCTCATGGAACTGGTAAAACAGTTCGTGTTGCGGTATTTGCTAAAGGTGTTAAAGCTGATGAAGCTAAAGCAGCAGGCGCTGACATTGTTGGTACTGATGATTTAGTACAACAGATTAAAGATGGTATTTTTAACTTCGATATCGTTGTTGCTGCCCCTGATTGTATGGGACTTGTTGGTCAAATAGGTCGTATTCTAGGGCCAAAAGGTATGATGCCTAACCCTAAAACAGGTACTGTAACCCCAGATGTTGCAATAGCTGTTAAAAATGTTAAGGGCGGTCAGGTAAATTTCCGTGTTGATAAAAAAGGAAATATACATGCAGGTATCGGCAAGGCAAGTTTTGCTGCTGATAAAATCGCTGAAAACTTTATTACATTTGTTAAAGCAATCAATAGACATAAGCCATCAACTGCTAAGGGTCGCTATATCAAAAACTGTGCACTTAGTTTAACTATGAGCCCAGCTGTAAAACTTGACGTTATGCAATTGGCTGACCTTAAGTAATAAGTAATTTTTAGTGCTTTATTCGTAAAGCACTATCAAGTTACTACTTTGGTAACTGCATTTTATGGACTGAAGATATAGGAGCGAAAGCTTAATGTGCTGATCTTATTGGCATTCCTGTTGAAGTGTTGTCTGGAAAGGAGATATTCTATGACAAAAACACAAAAAGCTGAAATTATTGAAGTACTTTCAAATGAATTCAAGGACGCTCAAAGTGTAATCTTTTGTGATTACAAAGGTTTGAGCGTTTCTAATCTTGAAAAACTAAGAAAGATGGCTCGTGCAAAAGAGGCAAAAGTTCAAGTTGTTAAAAATACTTTAGCAACTATTGCGCTACGCAATGCTGAACTAACGGGTGTTGAACTTAAAGACACTAATATTTTAGTGTGGGGTGCAGATTCCATTGCTACTTCAAAAGTTGCATCTGATTTTGCTAAAGATAATGACAAATTTGTTATCAAATCTGCATATGTTGACCGTGCACCGGCTAATGCTGCAAAAGTTGAAGCGTTCGCTAAACTTCCTGGTCGTGAAGAACTACTTGGAATGCTTGCATCTGTTTGGATGGGACCAGTGAGAAACTTCACTATCGGCCTAGACGCATTGAGAAGACAAAGAGAAGAAGCTTAATAGCTTTCAACAAATATGATGATTTTTATCATCTAAATAAAATTTCATAATGGAGAAAAATTATGGCAATAACTAAACAAGACGTATTAGAGTTTATCTCAGGACTTTCTGTATTAGAACTTTCTGAGCTGGTAAAAGAGTTTGAAGAAAAATTCGGTGTATCTGCACAGCCTGTAGCTGTTGCTGGTGCTGCCGTAGCTGCTGCTGCTGTTGAAGAGCAAACAGAATTCAATGTTGTTATCCTTGATGCAGGCGATAAGAAAATCAACGTAATTAAAGTTGTTCGTGCTCTTACTGGTCTTGGACTAAAAGAAGCTAAAGACGCAACAGAAAACGTACCTTCAACAATCAAAGAGGGCGTAGATAAAGAGACAGCTATGAATGCTAAGAAAGAGCTTGAAGAAGCTGGTGCAAAAGTAGAAGTTAAATAATTTCTGCTACTCGATCGTGACTTTTAGAGAATAATCTTTCTCTCTAAGTTACGAATTTTTGGGCGCTTTTACGAATGGATATGAATCTCTTCGTAAAAGTGCCCTTACGTCGTTTATAAGCACTGTAAAAATAGTTCTAACTTTTAGAGCTAAAAAATCATCTAGGGACGCCTAGGTACGATATCTTAATCTTTATGATTAAGTCTTAATAACAACTCATCGAGGTAGCTAATGTTAAATACTTTATATTCCGGAAATCGTCTTCGTGTAGACTTCGCTAAAACCCCTCAACAAATAGAAGTACCGAATCTACTGCAACTACAGCAAAGTTCATACAACAAGTTTTTAATGCTTGATGAAAAAGATAGATCACAAAGTGGCGTTGAGACAGTATTTCAATCAGTTTTTCCTATTCATGATACTCAAAATAGACTCACAGTCGAGTATATTGACAGTGAAGTAGGCAAGCCAAAATATACTGTAAGAGAGTGTATGGAGCGCGGTCTGACTTATGCAGTTAGCTTAAGAATGAAAACACGTCTTGTTTTATGGGACAGAGATGAAAACACAAAAGAAAAATTGGGTGTAAAAGATATAAAAGAGCAGAGCATATTTGTTCGTGATATTCCGTTGATGACTGAGAGAACATCGTTTATTATCAATGGTGTTGAGAGAGTTGTTGTTAATCAGCTTCACCGCTCTCCTGGTGTTATTTTTAAAGAAGAAGAGTCAACTACATCTGGAAATAAGCTTATCTATACCGGTCAAATTATTCCTGACCGCGGTTCATGGCTCTACTTTGAGTATGACCCTAAAGATATTCTTTACATGAGAATTAATAAGCGCCGTAAAGTTCCTGTAACAATTATGTTCCGTGCTCTTGGGTACTCAAAGCAAGATATTTTAAAACTGTTTTATCCGATTCAAAAGATTAATATTGTTGATAATAAATTTTTGATGGCATTTAATCCTAATGATTACGCAGCCAGATTAACATACGATTTGATTGATAAAAACGGCAAAGTGCTTTTAGCTTCAGGCAAAAGATTATCTGCCAAAAAAGCTCAGAAATTTATTGAAGATGGGCTTAGCGAGGTTGAATATCCATTAGAAGTATTGATGGACCGTTATTTGGCAAAACCGATTATTGACCCTGAAACGGGCGAAGTTCTTTTTGATACTATGACTCGTATAGATGAGACAAAGCTTAAAAAAATGAGCGAAATAGGCGTTAAGAGCTTTAGCGTAGCAAACGATTTGGCAGAGGGTGTTGATGGCTCAATTATAAATGCATTTAATGCTGATACCGATTCTCTAAAACTACTAAAACAGACTGAAGATATTGAAGATGAGAATGATCTCTCTGCAATTCGTATCTACAAAGTAATGAGACCGGGCGAGCCTGTAACTAAAGAGGCTGCGAAAGTTTTCGTAAATCAGCTTTTCTTTGATCCAGAGAGATATGACCTCACAAAAGTCGGTCGTATGAAGATGAATCATAAATTGGGACTCAATATTCCTGAATATGTAACTGTTTTAACGCATGAAGATATTATCGAATCTGTAAAATATGTAATTAAAGTTAAAAACGGCTTAGGACATATTGATGATAGAGACCACTTAGGAAACCGCCGTATCCGTTCAATAGGTGAGCTTTTAGGAAATGAGCTGCATAACGGTCTTATTAAGATGCAAAAAGCGATTCGTGACAAACTCTCAACAATGAGTGGACCTATGAATGAGCTTATGCCTCATGATTTGATTAACTCAAAGATGATTACTTCGACAATTATGGAGTTTTTCTCAGGCGGACAACTTTCACAATTTATGGACCAAACAAATCCGTTATCAGAAGTAACTCACAAGCGTCGTTTATCGGCTCTTGGTGAGGGCGGTCTTGTTAAAGAGCGTGCAGGATTTGAAGTGCGTGACGTTCACCCTACTCACTATGGCAGAATTTGTCCGATTGAGACTCCAGAGGGACAAAATATCGGTCTTATCAACACCCTTGCTACTTACTCAAAAGTAAATGAGCATGGATTTATCGAAGCTCCGTATAAAGTTATGAAAGACGGAAAGATAACCAACGAGATAGTCTATCTGACGGCAACACAAGAAGAGGGCAAGAAGATTGCTGCCGCTTCAAATAAACTTGACAAAGATGGACAGTTTATAGACAAAATGGTTGTAACAAGGGTAGACGGTGAGATACTTCACCGTCCGCTTTTAGAGTGTGACTATGCAGATTTGTCGTCTCATATGGTTGTCGGTGTTGCAGCATCTTTGATTCCATTCTTGGAGCATGATGATGCAAACCGTGCACTTATGGGTTCAAATATGCAACGTCAGGCTGTGCCGCTTATAAGAAGTGAAGCTCCGATGGTTGGAACAGGTGTTGAAAAACTTGTTGCTCGTGATTCTTGGGAGTGCGTTAAAGCTAAGAGAGCAGGTGTTGTAGAGAAAGTTGACGGAAAACATATCTATGTTATGGGCGAAGAGGATGGAGATATCTATATAGATTACTATCCGTTGCAAAAAAATCTTCGCACTAACCAAAACACTGCATTCGGACAAAAACCGATTGTAAAGGTTGGTCAAAAAGTAGAAAAAGGGCAGATTATTGCCGATGGTCCAAACATGGATCAAGGTGAGCTGGCACTTGGTGTTAATGCTATGGTTGCTTTCATGCCTTGGAACGGTTATAACTTCGAGGATGCTATCGTTATCTCTGAGAGACTCATCCGTAAAGATGCATTTACATCTGTGCATATATATGAGAAAGAAGTTGAAGCAAGAGAGCTAAAGCATGGCGTAGAAGAGATTACGCGCGATATTCCAAATGTTAGAGACGATGAGCTTTCTCACCTTGATGACAGTGGTATCGTTAAAATCGGTACAAACGTTACAGGAGGCATGATTCTTGTCGGTAAAGTTTCTCCAAAAGGCGAAGTTAAACCTACTCCGGAGGAGAGACTTCTTCGTGCGATTTTTGGCGAAAAAGCAGGACATGTTATAAACAAGTCGCTTTACTGCCCACCGAGTATGGAAGGCGTTGTAGTTGACGTTAAAATCTTTACTAAAAAAGGTTATGACAAAGATACTCGTACACTTGAGCTTGAAAAAGAGGAGCGTGATTATTTAGAGCGTGAGCACTATGACAGACTTCTTATGATAGATAAAGAGGAGATGTTAAGAGTTACTAAGCTTCTTACAAAAGAGCCTCTTATAGCTGATATTAAAATTGGTAACACAAATTACAAAGCCGGAGATACTATCAATGGCGAAGATTTGGTTGAAGTAAATCGTTTTGCTATGAATGCGATTATAAAATCGTTCAGCGAAGAGATTCAGTCAGAGTACAATAAAACTAAAAATTATTTTCAAAAAGAGAAGAGACTTTTCCGCGATGAGCATGAAGAAAAACTTAATATTTTAGAAAAAGATGACATTCTGCCAAACGGTGTTGTTAAGTATGTAAAAATTTACATAGCTACAAAGCGTCAGCTAAAAGTCGGTGACAAAATGGCTGGACGTCACGGTAACAAAGGTATCGTATCTACGATTGTTCCTGAAGTTGACATGCCGTATATGGAAGATGGAAGAAGCGTTGACGTTTGTCTGAACCCGCTTGGTGTTCCATCTCGTATGAATATCGGACAGATATTAGAGATGCACTTAGGTATGGCTGGACGTGAGCTTGGTCACCAAATTCAAGAGCAATTTGATAGTAAGCAGAAAGATTTTATAAAAAATCTTCGCGCAAAGATGATTGAAGTCTCTGATGTTGCCGGCATGATGAATGCTTCGAAGGTAATTGGTGAAATGAGTGATGAGATATTTTTAGGATATGCTCGTGACTGGTCAAAAGGCGTTAAGTTTGCAACACCGATATTTGAGGGCGTAAACACAGCTGAGTTTGAGAAGCTTTTTGAATTGGCTAAGATGAGCACAGACGGTAAAGTTGTTCTTCACAACGGCTTAACAGGCGAGAAGATAAAAGAGCGTGTAAATGTTGGTTACATGTACATTCTTAAGCTACACCACTTGGTTGATGAGAAGATTCACGCTCGTTCAACCGGACCATACTCTCTTGTTACTCAACAACCGGTTGGCGGTAAAGCACTCTTTGGAGGCCAGCGATTTGGAGAGATGGAAGTTTGGGCTCTTGAAGCTTATGGCGCAAGTGCTGTTCTTAAAGAGATGCTAACTATCAAGTCTGATGATGTTGATGGACGTGTTCGCGCTTATAAAGCAATTACAAAAGGTGAGTTAGTGCCGGAATCTGGTATCCCTGAAACACTGTTTGTATTAACAAAAGAGCTTCAAGCGTTGGCTCTTGATGTAGAAATTTTTGACGAGGTAGAAGACAATGAGTAAATTAGTAGCTATTGAAGTAACTGAAGAAAAAAGACCAACGGATATAAAACAACTGCAGTTTCGTTTGGCTTCTCCTGAAAAGGTTATGTCTTGGAGTCATGGTGAAGTAAAAAAACCTGAGACTATCAACTATCGTACGCTTAAACCGGAGCGTGACGGTCTCTTTTGTGCAAAGATTTTCGGTCCTGTAAGGGATTATGAGTGTCTTTGCGGCAAATACAAAAAAATGCGTTATAAAGGTGTTGTATGTGAGAAGTGTGGCGTTGAAGTAACTAGCACTAAAGTTCGCCGTACTCGCATGGGTCACATCGAACTTGTAACTCCTGTTGCGCACATTTGGTATGTTAGTTCTCTACCTTCTCGTATCGGTACTCTTTTGGGTATTAAGATGAAAGATCTTGAGCGCGTACTTTATTATGAGGCATATATCGTAGAGAGCGGTGGTGAAGCTTACTATGACGCTGAAGCAAAAACACCTGTTTTAAAATATGATGTTTTAAATGAGGAGCAGTATCGCACTCTAGTATCAAGATTTGGCGAATTAGGCTTTAAAGCTCGTATGGGCGGTGAAGTTGTTCGTGATTTGCTGGACTCAATTGATTTGGTTGACGCATTTACACAGCTTAAAGAAGAGATTGAACTTACAAAAAGTGACGCAAAAACAAAAATTATTGCTAAAAGATTAAAAGTTATCGAATCATTTTTAAATTCAGGAAATAACCCTGCATGGATGATGTTAACGGTTCTTCCGGTTCTTCCGCCTGATTTAAGACCTCTAGTGGCACTTGATGGCGGTAAATTTGCCGTTTCAGATGTAAATGACCTCTATCGCCGTGTAATAAACCGCAACCAAAGACTTAAGCGTCTTGTAGAGCTTGAAGCACCTGAGATTATTGTAAGAAACGAGAAGCGTATGCTTCAGGAGTCTGTTGATGCTCTTTTTGATAACGGTCGTCGTGCAAACGCTGTAAAAGGTGCAAATAAGCGTCCACTAAAATCTTTGAGTGAAATTATTAAAGGTAAGCAGGGACGTTTTAGACAAAACTTACTCGGTAAGCGTGTTGACTTCTCCGGACGCTCTGTAATTGTTGTTGGACCATCTCTATCTATGGACCAGTGTGGATTGCCTAAAAAAATGGCTCTTGAACTTTTCAAGCCGCATCTTATTGCAAAACTAGAAGATAAAGGCTATGCAACAACTGTAAAAGCCGCTAAAAAAATGATTGAGGACAAAACAAATGAAGTTTGGGAGTGTCTTGCTGAGATAGTTGATGGTTATCCGGTTCTTCTTAACCGTGCGCCAACGCTTCACAAACTCTCAATTCAGGCGTTTCATCCTAAGCTAATTGACGGTAAAGCTATTCAACTTCACCCGCTGGTTTGTGCTGCATTCAACGCCGACTTTGACGGTGACCAAATGGCCGTTCACGTGCCTCTTAGCTCCGCTGCTATTGCAGAGGCTAAAGTATTGATGATGGCTTCTATGAATATTCTTCTTCCTGCTTCAGGTAAAGCGATTGCAACGCCTTCTCAGGATATGGTTCTTGGAATTTACTACATTACTTTAGAGAAAAACGGCGTAAAAGGTTCAAATAAACTTTTTGCAAACGTTGATGAAGTACGCATTGCTATTGAGCACGACTCTCTTGATATTCATGCAAAAGTTAGAACAAGAGATGAGGGTAGAATTATCCACACAACAGCAGGACGTATGCTTCTTAAAGCAGTACTCCCAGATTTTGTTCCGGCAGAGCTATGGAATAGAGTTATGAAGAAAAAAGCAATTAACGAGATTGTTGACTATGTTCAAAAGCATGGCGGTATCGGTGTTACCGCAGGTTTCTTAGACAGACTTAAAAACTTGGGCTTTAAGCATGCTACCGAGTCGGGAGTTTCTATCTCTATTGATGACATTAAGGTTCCTGAGACGAAGGCGGCTAAAATTGCCGACTCTAAAAATAGAGTTTTTGAGATTCAAAAACAGTTCGAAGCGGGACTATTAACTGAACAAGAGAGATACAATAAAATTATTGACGTTTGGACAGATACAAACAATACTCTTGCAACACAGATGATGGATTTGGTTCAAACAGATAAGAGCGGATTTAACTCTATTCACATGATGGCAGACTCTGGAGCTCGTGGTTCAGCGGCTCAGATTCGTCAGTTAGCCGGTATGCGTGGTCTTATGGCTAAGCCAAGCGGTGAAATTATTGAAACCCCGATTATCTCAAACTTTAAAGAGGGTCTAAACGTTGTTGAGTACTTTATTTCTACTCACGGTGCTAGAAAAGGTCTTGCCGATACAGCTCTAAAAACAGCGAATGCGGGATACTTGACTCGTAAACTAGTTGACGTTGCTCAAAATGTTAAGATTGTTGAGCATGATTGCCATACGCATGAGGGTATCGAAATCTCTGATATCAGCGATCAAAACACTCTAATTGAGTCACTAGAAGACAGACTAAACGGAAGAGTATTGGCTGATGATGTTATAGACCCAATCAGTAACGAAATACTTTTTGCAGAGGGAACTCTAATCGATGAAGTTAGTGCAAAAGTGATTGCAGAAGCAGGTATTAAAACAGCATATATCAGAACGCCTACTACATGTAAGAGTGAAAACGGTATCTGCGCACTATGCTACGGTGTTAACCTTGCTACAGGTCATATCGTTCGTAGAGGCGAAGCAGTCGGTATTATTGCCGCTCAGTCAATCGGTGAGCCGGGTACACAGCTTACTCTTAGAACATTCCACGTCGGTGGAACGGCATCTTCAACTGCCCAAGAGAGACAAGTTGTGGCTGAAAAAGAGGGCTTTATCCGTTACTATAACCTTAAAACTTATGCTTCAAAAGAGGGCAAAAACATAGTAGCAAACCGCAGAAATGCGGCTGTACTTTTAGTTGAGCCTAAAATAAAAGCTCCATTCTCAGGTAGAGTTGAGATTCAAACCGTTCATGATGAAGTAATTGTTAGCGTATCATCAAAAGTAGAGACTATCCGTTATGTACTACGTAAAAATGAGATTGCTAAACCTAATGAGCTAGCAGGTGTCGGCGGACAGATTGAAGGAAAATATTACTTCCCTTATGAGAGCGGTTCTGAAGTTAAAGAGCATGAGTCTATCGTTGAGACTATTAAAGACGGCTGGAACGTTCCAAGTCGTATTCCTTACGCTTCTGAGCTTTTGGTTGCGAATGGTGCTCCTGTTACCCAAAAAATTATTGCTAAAGAGGAGGGGGTTGTTAAATACTTCCTTCTTAGAGGTGATTATTTAGAGAGATTTGAAGGTCTTAAGTCAGGTTATGAAGTAAT
Organism: Sulfurimonas sp.; assembly: GCA_041652055.1. GTDB lineage: Bacteria > Campylobacterota > Campylobacteria > Campylobacterales > Sulfurimonadaceae > Sulfurimonas. Next base: position 10,952 of record JBAZIE010000034.1, read on the forward strand.
TGAGAAAGGGCTTTTTGCTACTGTTGTTGATGCTAACAACCGTGAAGCGGTACGTCACTATATTGCTCGTGGTTCTATAATTGTTGCAGAAGATGATGCGGTTGTAGATGCTAAAACAGTTATTGCAAAACCAAAGAGCGATGAGTCTATCGTAATAGCTGAGTGGGATCCATACTCTAATCCGGTTATCTCTGAGACAAACGGTGTTGTTAGATTTGAAGATATTATTATCGGAACAACGGCTACTGAACAGTACGATGAACTAACCGGTAAAACTCGTCTAATGATAAGTGATCACATCTCTGCCGAGTATAAGCCGACAATTGTGCTTGCAAGTGAAGACGGCGAGCTTTTAAGATACCAGGTTCAGCCAAAAACATCTATCTATGTAGAAGACGGTGCAAGAGTAAAAGTTGCAGATATCATTGCAAAAACACCAAAAGCGCTTCAAAAGTCAAGCGATATTACGGGAGGTCTTCCTCGTGTAAGTGAGCTTTTTGAAGGTCGTCGTCCAAAAGCTACAGCGCTTATTTCTGAGATTGATGGAACAGTAAGCTTTGGTAAATTGCTCCGCGGAAAAATAAGAATAATGGTTTCTTCGGATAGCGGAATAATAAAAGAGTATTTTGTTGACAAATCTCATACTGCCGTTGTAAACACAGGCGATTTTGTTCATGCCGGTGAGAGACTTACTTCAGGTATTATCTCTTCGCATGAGCTTCTTCGTATTATGGGTGTTAAAGCACTTTATAACTACTTAGTAAGTGAAGTTCAGCAGGTTTATCGCTCACAGGGTGTTAATATTTCTGATAAGCATATTGAGGTAATTTTTACTCAGATGCTAAGACAGGTAAAAATTATAAAATCAGGCGACACGAAGTTTATAGAGGGTGATTTAATCTCTAAAACAAAGTTTGCACAAGAGAACGATAAGATTATCAAACTCGGCGGACGCCCTGCAATCGCAGAGCCGTTCCTTGTCGGTATTACAAGAGCTGCCGTTTCAGCTGATAGTATCATCTCTGCTGCATCATTCCAAGATACTACAAAAGTATTGACAGAAGCTGCGGTAAGTGCTAAAGTAGATGATTTAAATGACCTTAAAGAAAATGTTATCATCGGACGTACAATTCCGGTTGGAACAGGTATCTATAAAGATCAAGAGATTATTTTCGGAAGTTACGAAGACTAAAAACCAATTTTGCAGCCTCCAAATGGGGCTGCAACAGCTATAATTTTTTCACATTCATCCTCTATATATTAAATCATACTTAAAATAAGCTAACTTTAATCACTTTTTTTGTAACATTGCGCGTCTATAACTCCCGAAATATTAGTAACAGACCTTGCAGTTCTCGAAAAACTTGTTTTTCGTAACTTTAGAGGGTCGCAAGGGACGCAAAGTCCCTGCCGATAAAACGGACTTGTTTTATCGTGTAAAACTAGTCAGCGAGTTAAATTCTACTGGAAAAATTAAGTAAAGGAATTGTATGCCTACAATTAATCAATTGATTAGAAAAGAGCGTCAAAAAGTGGTTAAAAAATCAAAATCACCTGCTCTTGTATCATGTCCACAGCGTCGCGGTGTTTGTACTCGTGTTTACACGACGACACCTAAAAAACCTAACTCGGCTTTAAGAAAAGTTGCAAAGGTTCGTTTGACTTCAGGTTTTGAAGTTATTTCATACATCATGGGAGAGGGTCACAACCTTCAAGAGCACTCAATTGTTCTAGTTCGTGGTGGTCGTATTAAAGACTTACCGGGTGTTAAGTACCATATCGTTCGTGGTGCACTAGATACCGCAGGTGTTGCTAACCGTACTGTTTCTCGTTCTAAATATGGAACTAAGAGACCTAAAGTTAAAAAGTAACAAACGTCACCGTACTTCGGCTATATGCCCATGAAGTAAGGTAAAAAAGAAAAAAGAGCACAGGATATGCCTTAAGTGGTATATTTTGAGTAAATTTAAAAAATTGAAGTAAGGAAATTACAAATGAGAAGAAGAAAAGCTCCCGTTCGTGAAATCATGCCAGACCCAGTTTATGGAAGCAAAATTTTAACGAAGTTTATTAACAAGATTATGTACGATGGTAAAAAAAGTACTGCTGAGAAGATTATCTACAGCGCTTTGGATATCATAAGCTCTCGCGGAGATAATGTCGGTATTGATACATTTAACAATGCTATTGAAAAAATTAAACCTATTATTGAGGTTAAGAGTCGCCGTGTTGGTGGTGCTACTTATCAAGTTCCAGTAGAAGTGCGCCCAGTGCGTCAACTATCTCTAGCAATTAGATGGTTAGTTGATGCTTCTCGTAAAAGAAACGAGAGAACAATGGCTGAGAGATTAGCAAATGAATTTATGGATGCTGCATCTGATAAAGGTAACGCGTTCAAGAAAAAAGAGGATACTTACCGTATGGCTGAAGCAAATAAAGCATTTGCTCACTATCGCTGGTAATAGGAAAATATTATGGCAAGAACACATAAACTAGAAGACGTAAGAAATATCGGTATTGCTGCTCACATTGATGCAGGTAAAACTACTACGACCGAGAGAATTTTATTCTATACGGGTCGTGAGCACAAAATCGGTGAGGTTCATGACGGCGCTGCTACAATGGACTGGATGGAGCAAGAACAAGAGCGTGGTATTACAATTACTTCAGCTGCAACAACTTGTGAATGGGCTGGTAAACAGATAAACATCATTGACACTCCGGGCCACGTTGACTTCACTATTGAAGTTGAGCGTTCTATGCGTGTACTTGACGGCGCTGTTTCAGTTTTCTGCGCAGTTGGCGGTGTTCAACCTCAATCTGAGACTGTTTGGAGACAAAGAAATCGTTATGGCGTGCCATCGATTGTTTTTGTTAACAAAATGGACAGAACAGGTGCAAACTTTTATGCGGTTGAGGATCAAATCCGTACTCGCCTAAAAGGAAATCCTGTTCCTATCCAACTTCCAATCGGTGAAGAAGAGCGTTTTGCAGGTGTTATTGACCTTGTAAAAATGAAAGCTATCGTTTGGGATGTAGATGCTGCAATGGGTTCTAACTACCATGTTGAAGAGATTCCGGCAAATATGCTTGATAAAGCTGCAGAGTATCGTGAAAAAATGATTGAATCAATCTCTGAAGTTGATGGTAACGAGCATCTTGCTGAAAAGTATTTAGAGGGTGAAGAGTTAACTGAAGAAGAGATTATTGCAGGTATCAAAGCTGCTACAATCAACATGCATATTGTTCCAATGACCGCAGGTACTGCGTTTAAAAACAAAGGTGTTCAAACTCTTCTTGATGCAGTTGTTGCTTATCTTCCGGCTCCTACTGAATGTGCGCCAATAAGAGGCACCATGATGGATGATGAAGAGCAAGAAGTTATTGTTGAGTCAACTGACAAAGGACCATTCGCATCGTTAGCATTTAAGATTATGACTGACCCATTTGTTGGAACATTGACATTTATCCGTGTTTATCGTGGTTCACTAGAGGCTGGTTCATTTGTTCACAACTCTACAAAAGATAAAAAAGAGCGCATCGGTCGTATCGTGAAGATGCATGCTATCAAGCGTGAAGAGATTAAAGAGATTTACGCAGGCGAAATCGGTGCAGTTGTTGGTCTTAAGTACACAACAACAGGAGATACTTTATGTGCAGAAGAGGATAAGGTAATCCTAGAGCGCATGGTATTCCCTGAGCCGGTTATCTCTGTTGCAGTTGAGCCAAAAACAAAAGCTGACCAAGAAAAAATGGGTCTAGCACTTGCTAAACTTGCTGCTGAAGATCCATCGTTTAGAGTTCATACTGATGAAGAGACAGGTCAAACTATTATCTCAGGAATGGGTGAATTACACCTTGAAATTCTTGTTGACCGTATGAAAAGAGAGTTTAAAGTAGAAGCTGAAGTTGGTGCACCACAAGTTTCTTACCGCGAAACTATCAGAAAAGAAGTTGAGCAAGAGTACAAGTATGCAAAACAGTCTGGTGGACGTGGTGCATTTGGTCACGTATATCTTAGAATCAAGCCGGGTGAGGCAGGTTCAGGTTTTGTGTTCCACAATGAGATTAAGGGTGGAGTTGTTCCAAAAGAGTATATTCCTGCTGTTGAAAAAGGTTGTGCTGAAACTATGAGCAACGGTGTTCTTGCGGGCTACCCAATGGAAGATATGGACATAACTCTTTATGATGGTTCATACCACGAAGTTGACTCGAATGAGATGGCGTTTAAACTTGCTGCTTCAATGGGCTTTAAAGAGGGTTGTAGAAAAGCAAATCCTGCGATTCTAGAGCCAATCATGAAAGTTGAAGTTGAAGTTCCTGAGGATTATATGGGTGACGTTATCGGTGACTTAAATCGTCGTCGCGGACAAATCAGTGCAATGGGTGATAGAGCAGGAAACAAAATTGTTGACGCTTTCGTTCCACTTGCTGAGATGTTTGGTTACTCAACTGACCTTCGTTCTGCTACACAAGGTAGAGCAACGTATGCTATGGAATTCGATCACTATGAAGAAGTTCCAAGAAATGTATCTGAAGAGATCATTAAAAAGAGAAACGGTTAAAACCGAATAATACTTCTAAGTATAGATTGCTTCGCTTTATTTTCGCAATGAGAGTCATTGCGAGGAACTTGTGACGAAGCAATCTATGCTACATCATTAAAATTACTTCTTAATTTTTATTTCTATTTTTTAGAAAAAGTGTGTAGTTGACTATAGCTCTAAATATGCCGACAATTATATATGCAGGCATAGTCCAAAGCAGCGGATGAAGATAGTTTTGCTTCTCCAACATCAAATCAACTCTAGCCATTGGCGCACTAAGTAAGTCAGAGTGCTGAATGACCGCTAAAAGTAGCAATATAACAAAAAAGTAGATAAGTTCAGTTCTTAATTTTTTAATCATGCGCAATTATATCTATTATAAGTAAAAAAATAAAAAAATTTGCCACTTTATCTCTTATTTCCAGATTGGTTTTTCATATGGTTCTGGTCTGCCATCTAGCGTCACATACGGTTTATAATCTGATTTATATGAAAGAGATGGGCAATCTTTAACATAGTATCCCAAATAAATCCATTTTTTATGGCTTCTTTTGGCAAAAAGTATCTGATTGTACAATGATAGTTTTCCAAGTGAGAAGTGCGCATAATCTGGGTCATAATAGAAATATATTGAGGATACGCCATCATCTAAAATATCTATCAAATCCACACCTATTAGCTTCTCATCTATAAAGTAGAGTACCTCATATCCAAAATCATTATGCGCATCCACAAAAGAGTTGTAGTAGTTTTGTGGACTTGATGGAGTATGTTCCCACCCTTTTTTATGCTTCATAAAGAGGTGATACTTCTCAAAAAGTTCAAGATGTGCTCTGCTGATGGAAGGTCTTTGTATGTAGCTTTTTATATTTGCCGTTTTTCTTATAACTCTTCTTTGTGATGAGGAAAAATTAAAATTTTCAACGTCAATTTTTATGCTTTTGCACTCATCACATGCACTGCAGATTGGTCTAAAATACATCTTGCCAAATCTTCTGTATCCACGTTCAATCAACTCTTGGCAATAGGAAGTTGAGCACTCTTCAATTACTTTATAGTGAGTTGTTTGCTCTTTTTGCGCCAAATATGAACATTTGTTGTTAACTCTAAATTCTTTAAGTATATTCATACCGGAAGTTTGACATAATTTTCTTTCAAAAGGTATATAAATGAAAGAGATATTTATAAAACATAAAATTATTATTTTTCGCACTGCAGGCTCTATTATGCTTCTTGTGGGCTTTGCGCTATTTTTTTGGAACTCTCCAAAAGAGGTAGTGAGCGAAAATGAGATTGCCGCGGCAAATGTTGCAAGAATGGAGGCGAGTGTCTCCGGTGGCTCTTCGGAAACAAAGAAGGCTCCAAAACCTGAAACCTCTAAGTTTGTCGAAGAGCTAAAAAACGTACAAGAAAAACAGGTGCAATATTTGGTGATACTAGTTATGGTTCTTGGAGTTGGCTTTTTAGGTTATAGCTTTTTATCTAAGAACGATTCTGAGATATAAGCACATCCTCTATCATCTTGTCGATATCTCCATCAAGAATAGCGGCGATGTTTGAGTAAGCGATGTTGCTTCTGGTATCTTTTATCTGCTGATACGGTTGCATAACGTAGCTTCTGATTTGATGTCCCCATCCGATTTCGCTCTTTGGCACGCCATCTGCTAACGCTTTTTGAGCTTCTAGCTCAAGCTCATAAAGACGAGATTTTAACATTTTCATAGCAGTTGCTCTGTTTTTATGTTGGCTTCTGTCGTTTTGGCACTGCACTACCACGTTTGTTTTTATATGGGTTATGCGGATTGCTGATTCTGTTTTGTTGACATGTTGCCCACCGGCACCGCTTGAGCGGTATGTATCTACGCGGATGTCTTTATCTTCTATCTCTATGTTTATGTCATCGTCAACTTCCGGCGAGACCATAACAGAGCTAAACGAGGTGTGTCTTTTGGCATTAGAGTCAAAAGGAGAGATGCGAACAAGCCTGTGTATACCGTTTTCTGCTTTTAGGTATCCGTAAGCATTTTCACCTGAAATAAGAAGAGAAACATCTTTTATGCCCGCTTCATCACCTGCTTGATAGTCAAGAACTTCAACGCTCCATCCGCGTCTCTCTGCAAAGCGTTTGTACATGCGAAGAAGCATCGAAGCCCAGTCCTGAGACTCTGTTCCGCCGGCTCCGGGGTGAATTGAAAGTATGGCATTGTTGGCATCTGTCTCTTGGCTTAGAAGAACTTCAATCTCCATTGTGCGGATTAGCTCCTCTAGCCTCTCGGCTCCGCCAAAGCAGTCGGCAATAGAATCCTCGTCACCCTCTTCTTTTGCCATTTCATAAAGCTCTTTGGCATCGTCAATCGCATTTTTTGCAAGGTTGTATTTTTTAAGTTTGCGCTCGCACTGAGTCTTCTCTTTTTGGATTACTGCGGCATTAGTAGCGTCGCTCCAAAAATTTTGCGAATTTTCAAGTTCGTCTATCTCTTTTAATCTTGCTTGGAGTTTAGCAGGCTCAATAACGCCCGTAATATTGTTCATTTTTTTAGAAAGGCTCTTTAAAAGTTCTGTATATTCGTAGTTATCCATAAAATTTGTTCCATTGTTGTATAATTGCGATTATATTAAATTGAGGCTTAAAATGAAGATTATTTCTACCGTGCTAGAACTCAAAGAGCATTTAAAAAATATAAATCTCTCTGTCGGTTTTCAAGGAAACCAAAGCATTGGTTTTGTACCTACAATGGGCGCTTTGCATGAGGGACACATAGCATTAATCAAAAAGGCCAAAGAGCAAAATGATCTAGTTGTCGTCTCCATATTTTTAAATCCTACGCAGTTCTTAAGGGGTGAAGATTTGGAGAAATATCCTAAAAAGGATGAAGCCGACAAGCTTATATGCAAACTAGGAGGTGTTGATGTTCTGTTCTTCCCAAGCGTTGATGCTATCTACACAAAAGATGAAGCCTCGATTTTGGCTCCAAAGGTAAGAGGATTTGTTCTTGAGGGCGAGAGCAGACCAGGGCATTTTAACGGCGTTTTAACGGTTGTTATGAAGCTCTTAAATATAGTAAATCCGACAAGAGCATATTTTGGTAAAAAAGACGCGCAACAGTTAAACCTTATCTCTCTCATGGTTAGAGATTTTTTTATGGACGTTGAGATAGTTCCCATAGATACGGTAAGAGAAAAAGATGGGCTGGCACTTAGCAGCAGAAACGCATACCTAAGCAAAGAAGAGAGAGAAGAAGCCCTCAAAATTGCCACTTCGCTCCGAAGTGCTACTGCCATGGTAATGCGAGGAGTTCTTGACTCTAAAGAGATAACATCCAAGATGAGAGAGATTTTATCACCTCTGCACATTTTTTATGTAGAGATACTAAACCGCGAGTTCAATCAAATCTCACATGTAGAGATAGGAAACAGCATAATTTTAGTTGAAGTGAGGGTCGGGAGCACTCGGCTGCTTGACAATATTTGGCTTTAGATACCCCTCTTCAACCATAATATCGATTGCATTTTTATAGACAGGAACGGCAGTTTGAGCCGCAAACTGGCTCTTTTTAGGTCTTACAACGATTACTCCCATAGTGTATCTGCTTTGCTCATCGTTGGCAAAACCAACGAAAGCAGTATTGTACTCGTTGACATATTTTCCACCTTCAACAAGATGAGCTGTTCCTGTTTTGCCACCAATTTCAAGACCCTCTGTTTTTGCTTTTACGCCGGTTCCCTCATTTACTGTTTTGATTAGAATACTTTTCATTCTATGTGCGGTTGTGCTTTTTACAACTTGAATCTGCTCTTCATTTGGAATCGTTATCTCTTTTCTCTGGTTGTCTATAAAACAATCAATGATTTTAGGAGTAACCATTCTTCCGTTATTGTTAAAAGCGCTGTATGCACGAATAAGCTGCATAAGATTTACGCGCATTCCGTATCCGTAAGAACATGTCGCTTTATATATTTCGTTATTTAGCTGCATGGTGCTTGGAATTGATCCTGGTTTTTCATAAACAAGGTCGGGCGTTGAGAGTTTGGAGAAACCAAAATCTATAAGACCTTGACTAAACTCTACACCTCTTAGTTTTTGAGCAAGCTGGGCTATACCGACGTTTGATGAGTGGACTATAACATCTTCAGCACTTAGCCAATCAAATCTATGTTCGTCCGTTATTGTTTTTTTCCCAATTGTATAGCGACCATTATGTCCGTTTATCATGTCGTAAGGGTTGACCAAGCCTTTATCTAAAAGAAGAGCAAACGTCACCGTTTTTATAACGCTTCCCGGTTCAAAGCTATACTCTATCATTGCACTATTTAGGGATGGGTAGTCCTCTTTTTGTATCGATTTCGGTAAAAATCTGTTTGAGCTTGCCATGGCTATAACTTTTCCGTTTGTAGAGTTCATGATTGTAATCATAACCTCTCTTGCTTGGAGCTCTTCTTTCATTGTATCAAGCATTTTTTCAATCCGTATTTGAAACGAAACGGGAATGTTTAGTTTTATGTCGTAGCCGTTGATTTCTGGTTTTGTAAAGCTGTTTTTATTTAGAATAATATAGCTGTTTACATCCCTTAAGCCTTGGCTTAACTCATCTTGTTTTGCCTGAAGTTCGTTCTCAAACTTCTTCTCAAGCCCCTTTACACCCTTTATGTAAGTATATCCGTCCTCTTCTGCCTTGAGCGGGTAGCCTATAATAGGCGTTAAAAGCTTGCCATAAGCATACTCTCTGCTCTCTCCGCTCTCAATGATGCTTAGCCCGTGAAGTGAAGTTTTGCCGGTTATCGCATTTTTTCTCTCTACAAAAACTTTAAGGCGTCTAAGCTCATATGCCAGCTGCTTTAGGTATTGAGCCTGTTTTTGCGGAATGTTGTAGCTTAAAACGACTACACCTTTTTTCTTGTTTAGCTTTTGCTCAATCTCTTTTGCGTCAATTTCCGAGTAGATGCTAAAGAGCTTGATAAAGAGGTCTCTCTTTTTTTCATCGATATAGTGTGTATTTACAATCGCTTTATAGAGTTTTACGGTTGTTGCAATGTGAAAACCGTCTGCGCTTATGATGGAGCCTCTAGTTGCTTTAGATGTGTTTTTTGTATAAAGAGATGGCAGGTCTCGCGGCTTTAGAGTGGTTATGAGCATAACTGCCAAAAATAGCAAAAACCCAGAAACGAGAAGGGCATAGAGAATAGTTATTTTTTTGCTTTTGTTTTGGTTGTTCATATTTCTTGCTATATTGATTTTTAAAGGGGATTATAGCATTTTTATTAGTATATTTTTGTAGATGAATAGCGCGCAAGAGATTGCCGCGCTTCGCTCGCAATGACAAAATCCGTCACTGCGAGGAGCAGAAGCGACGTGGCAGTCTTTTGACATTACGTCACTGCGAGGAGCAGAAGCGACGTGGCAGTCTAACGCGACATTACAACTTAGAGCTGCGTTCTTCCAAGCTCTTTGTATGCGCTTAATGCCTTGTTTCTTATTTCAAGCATAAGTTTCATACTTGTTTCAGCTTTTCCGATGGCGAGTGCGGCTTGATGAAGGTCTTTAACCTGACCTGTTGCCATCTCACCTAAAGCTTTGTCACCCTTTTCTTGAAACTCATTTACCTCATTTAGGGCAGATTTTAGATGCTCGGCAAAACCTTCACCGCTTGCACCCTCTACGCCGCCCTTTTGTTTTAATAATTCGGCGGATGAAACGCCTGAAATCCCGCTAATGCCACTCATAACCTACCCCTTTTACTGTAACAGCGAAATTGCGCTGTTAGCTATATTTTTTGAACTCTCAAAAGCTGCTACGTTTGCCTGATAAGAGCGTGTTGCTTCTACTAAATCGGCCATTTCGATAACAGGA
>JBAZIE010000035.1:0-17816 GCA_041652055.1 Sulfurimonas sp.
CTGTGACGCCTCTGGCGGCGCAGACAGTGCCGAAATCAAGGAAACTTCCCGCAGGCCGGGGATTAGCTGGACGAGCCCGTTAGCTATATTTTCTGTAAAATTAACCGAGGAAGATTTTAACGATCCCGAATCAGGGTTGTGGTTGGCCTACTACGGCCTTTTTAAGAAGAAAAACCCGGAAGCCTCCTTGCATGAGATCATTGAAGCTTACCGTCTCCATACTAGCTCCACCGAAAGCCGGACACATGAACTCGTATAATCCATTCGCTTCATCAATAATTTGTGAAAACCGAACGCAATGGTATGTCTCCTTCTTCCAAAGAGACATTACAAAGACCGTATCGTTTATAGTTAACGCTTTCAAAATGGAAATGAAAGACTGCTGATCTAAATGCATGAACGGAGTTGTGACCACTTGGAATAATCGTGTGAAACAAATCAATTGCAGTTCTGACATCACCCCAAATTGCTCTATCTTTTTAGGATTTAAGCAAAATTGTGGATAATCTCGCAAAATCCTACACTGATCCATGTCAACTTGGGTATCTGCAAAATACGATTCGAGACACGCGGGAATACAAGTATATGGAGTTAATTGCTTAGTCAGAGTCATAATTTTATGAAAAACCAAAAAACCAACCGTAGCAAGAAAAACAATAATGCTGAGGCTAACGTCCGCGGTGACCTGCCCCGGAAGGTTGGCGGTTTCGATGCCGACGGAAAGGGGGCCCGCATGAAGTCGCACCTAGCTTCGCATCGAAAGTGCCAGCCTGTAGGGGTTAGGTGGATGCGCTCGTTAGCATTTATTTTATTTTTTGTCGGATACGCGGGGCTAGCACTCACAAATAACTATATCTTTCTTCTTTGTATGTTTGGACCTTTTATATACTGGGGAGCAAAAGATCGCTTATTTAAAGAAACCAAATCCAAGAATACAGTCTGAAATAATCAAGAGTCCAATAGCAACACCGCCGCAAAACTTACCGCTCCAAAAAACTTCCCCCACCTTAAGAGCAGGATTGTTGGCGGTGGTTCTTATGCGTTCCAAAAAATCTCCATCTCTAAACATGACAAACAGCAACAAAATCGAAAAAGCTGCACTACCCCAAGCAATCAAATTAGACAATATGTTTGCTTCGTGACGTGTCGCATACCAAGCGGCAAAAACACCAGCGTGCAGTAAATATGCAATTTGAATGCGTCCCCACATTAGTTTACTTTGTTCTAACCATAACTTTGCATATTCAATAGAAGACTGATTATCCCAATTTGGGTCGCTTTGTGGAGATTTGCACATAATAAATTAACCCATGAATAACAAGAAAGATAATAATGCTGAGGCTAACGTCCCTCGTCAGGTATCCCCGGCCAAAAAGGGCTCGCAGCCAGAGTGCCAGCTTGCTGGCGCGAAGGGTGCCGAAATCAAGGAAAGTGTTGGCAGGCCGGGGATTAGCTGGACGAGCCTGTTGGGCCTTATTTTTGAGGGAATAGAAGGCTAACCCACTTATCCATACTACTTGTCAAAAATGCAGCCAAAGAAACAGAAATTGTCCACAATATGAAATACCAAAACTTACTAAATAACCAGCAAATAGGTTCTGTAATCCATCGCCTCCAAAAATACGGTCTTTTCCGTGTCTTCTTCCAAAGTTTTTCGTCCGAAAGGTCAATTTTGAAAACCCTAATTTCTTTATTATCTCTGATTGTAAAAAATTCGTGTAATAATCCCTTAGACTCTAAAACAGTGAAGACGTTCCAAGCAACAGCGTTTGATAAATTCAAATTTGATTTATCTGGATTATTTGAGGTCAAATCTTCCCATTCCCAAAATTGGGGTTTGTTACGATTCTTCCAAATCCAATCTGTTGCGTCTGCTAAATCAAAATAAAACTGATCCATATATGGCTATAAACTTAGAAGATGATCCCGAGGCGTTTAGGCAAGCAGAGTTAGACTATGCAAAATACTTGGTGTGGAAACAAGGGGGATATTTTTCTTCGCCCAACGTCCGCGGTCAGGTATCCCCGGCCACAAAAAAGTGTAGCAATGGCTGTGACGCCTCTGGCGGCGCAGACAGTGCCGAAATCAAGGAAACTTCCCGCGGGCCGGGGATTAGCTGCACGAGCCCGTTGGGCCTATATCTTAGTTTTACAAAAGCAAGCGACTTAATAATAAGCGAATTCCATAATCATCACAACGCAAGACAGGAGAATCATCAGATCATTCCAAAGGAATCTTTGCAGAAACTAATAGACAATCCCGAATCTACAGTTTTGGTTGACTGGCAACAGCACTCAACAATTCCTCATATTCTTTCTTAATGTTTTCTTTGTCTTCCGGTATGAAAACTGAAATATTTTTCTCAATTCCATCTTTGAAAGGAAGAGAGACTTTCGTGGGAACATCGTCTCCATATGAGATTCCAATCGTTGATACTGTTGAGGGGTGGAGATAATAATATTTCAACAAAACCAAGTGGCCGCAAATATCCTTCTCGTAATGATTGGATTTGTTTTTGCGTGTCCGAATCAAGTGTTAGCAAACGCTCTCAATCTAAACCAAAAATGGGATGAAAATTATAGACGATCAAAATAAATTCAAAAATTGTAAATTTAATAAACCCAATTCCGACGCGAAAGGTTGCGCGGGATGTGGTAATAAAAAAGTGATAAAATCATCCATGCTTTGCACTAAATTGAATATTATTACAAGTAGATTTATTTGCGGCGTTTGCGAGTATTTTCAAATTAAGTAACACCGTTTTCCGCGCAACCTTCCTTACAATAACTTCCTGCACGTTCTGAATCCATCCCGTCAAAATAGAAGCGGTCACAGCATCCGGTGCCGATGGCCACATTTCCAAAAGCAAAAATCACATCAAGTAAACTAGAATTGGTAGAATAAAGATTAATTACTCCTTCCAAGAAGTTTATTCCTCCGATTGCCGCGCCATTTGTTGCAATGTAAGTATTTTGCCCCAAAGCGTTTGTAGTAAAGAAAGTTGAAGTAATAAGAGGCATTTGTATCACGATAGTCGGCCAATATAAGTTGTTAAAAAATATAATGTTAGAAAAGTCAATTTGTATCTGTGAATTTGTTTTGTTAAGTTTATGTATTGGTCCTGCGCCGCATAATGTTCCCTCATTTACCGAATCGTTTTGACTAATAACATACTTAGGAGTTCCATCAATTAATTGAATAGTGGAATTAAACTGTTGAAGGCGCGAGGCAACTTGTTGATAATTTGAACGTCCTAACGCCGGGGTTGGCTTGCCAGCATCACCCGATTTCGGCGTTTTAGATTTGCGATTTTTTAACGTAGATGTATTAACTATTTTTGTTTTTCCTACTAAATTTCCGACGCCCGCCGATAATGAATTAATAGCCGAACTAAGTCCAATAGTTGCTCCTAGAATGCCTCCCGAAGTTCCTCCGCCAGATAAAAAAGCAGATAAGGGATCACTAGCGACAGTTGCGAAAATATTAACATTAAAACTTCGCACAGTCCAATATAGATTATTAATTTCACTTAATAAAAACCCAATAGGGCGCGGCGTGCCCGGCCCGACCATCCATTTTGTTTCGGGCAGATTATCAGGATTAGTGGGAAAAGTGCTCCCAAAATAGTTGATATTGATCCGCATAAATTATTAATTACCAACGTCTTGTGGTGAAATAGACCTAAAGTAAGGCATAGGAAAAGTAATTCCAACCCCGCTAACATTTCCATGCATCATAATTATGTTGGTATCCAATTTTTGTATGGGAATAAAAGATGCGTTATCATCTGGTGAAGTATTGATGCCCGAACCACCAATATCCGTGTCATCAGAACGATAACCCAACAAAATATAACATTTAGTTTGTCTTTTTCCATTAGCGACTTGAGTTACTATACCCCGATCATTGACTGTATCTTTTGGCATTATACGAAGCATAGAGGGGTAATCTATCCATTCGGGGGGATTTGGCTCATTATCTTCCCCTTGAGCATCAACACCAACTTTGCTAATATTTACCGCCACGCCACTTGGTTGTAAATTGTTAGAAACAGTAACATCAAGATAAACTTTTTCATTTCCGCCCCAATGGAATCCTGAATTTAATCCATTAATCGGGACATAAGAAGGAATACCGTAATTAAATGTTGAAAATACAGTTCCCGCTTTAACCATCCAAAGACCTGTTGGAGTGCCCGTCCATTGTGTCAGTTCAAAAGGAATATAATTGGGGGTATTAACTGCAATTTGATTCACTGAATAGTACGTTGCCATGTTATATAATTCCTGTTAGTAAAAAGCCAACACCACTTCCTGTCGGTCCAAAATTTGTGTCCCATACATTTAACTGAACAACATCAAGATTAGGACTACTAAATAAATTGTTATAGTCGATAAATATTCTAAAATTACTTGGAATATTACCTAATGTTAAACCCGATACGCTCCCCGAATACATATTGTTGTTGTAAAACCATCCATTATCGCGGAAATTTTGAATAAAAGGTTGATTCCCGGTAATTACGTTCCAAACACCCGAAAAGTCGCGGACACCCAAGAATGTTGAAACGATACCGGTAATACTAGCGATGCCACTATCATTTGTATAGAATCCCGTCATCGGAATAGTCAAATTAACACAACCAGAATATTCGCCCGTTCCCGAGATTGTTTGATAGAGGTCTGCGCCACCATTTAAGACGCCCGAACTTACAGAAATATAAGGTGCGCCTGTGCTGGTCCCCGCAGATAATTCAATAAAATTACCGCTACTTCCAGAAATTAAACTAGTCAAATAAATCCCAGAACCATCACCGCTTCCTGTTACTTGATAAATAAGAGGATTTGCATTAATAATAGTTAGTAAAGAATCGTAAGATGAATAGAAGTTTGGCGGTTGATAATTTACCGTATCATTATTGAAAAAAATCTGGTTTGTGTTAATACTAATATAGTCAAAATTAGTAGGATTATTGTAAGTGATTAACCCCGTTGAATTAATATAACCGGTTGGGGAGCCATAATATAATGTTGGCGTTAATCCAGTAAAACATGCGGCGTAAGTAACTATGCCCGAAATTGAATATCCGGTTGCAGTAATCGGCAAATTAAACCATCCACTTAAATTAGTTTGAGTTTCCTTTCCGGTGATAATTCCAGTGAAAAACGCCCCCGTAATGATGTTAATAAAAGTTGCCGGGTTTAAGAATCCACCCAACGCAAGTTCTTCATTAACAACAGATTGTTTTAATTGAATCCATTCCCCTGTAATAATTCCGCTACCATTTGACGTGCAATCTGAAAAATTAATAGACGTTGTAATTTCATTGGTGCCAGTATCATAGAAAAATCCCGCAAATCCAGTTTCAACACATCCTGTTCCCGTAACACAGGTAGTCAAAAATCCCGTTGCGATAGAACTTGTTAATTTCCCACTAGCTATATTAAATTGAATATTGTCGCCAGAACCTAATCCACTAATTAATCCAGTAACTAAAGCATTGTCGTAACATTTGATGCCACTATTCTCTGTTAATATAGTTGTTGATAAGTCTCCCGTGATTCTTACGGCCACATTTCCCTGAATATCAACAGTATAATTTGCGCCAATGATACATTCGTCCGCGCCCGTGAAAATAGGCAATTTCCCCGTCACCCCATAGAATAAATTAATATTGTTTACTACGAACCTATTGGAATTGACATAATGGCCCGAATTATATGTGTTGAATCCACTTAAATAAACGCGGTAATAGTTGTAATCATAATAGGGAAATTTTGCTAAAGTAGAATTTTGCGGAGTATAAATATTCCACCCCGTTCTTAGAAAACTGTATTCGTAGATGGGCGGGATTTGTCCTGTCTGCGGCGATTCTTTCTGCCCACTTTCTGGAGGTTCGTCGCCTCCCGTTGGGCACACCATTCCGCTGGGGTAAACAACGCTAATTTCACGGCTAAATGGAACTGGGGGGCACTTATCGCCGGGATTTTGATAGCCGCTTTGAGTAAAAGTAAATAGAGTAATTAATTCGCCGGTTGTTCCCGTTAAAATGTCAATAAAGTCGCCTTGATCCGGCTGAATTGCAGGCACAACACTAACATTATCTTCTGGAAAAATACCCGTTACAGTAAGAATGGTTGGTGAAATTCCCGTCCAATCAATACCGCTGTGTGCATCCAAAGTCAACCAAGAAGAATTATCATAACTACCCTGTAATGCAACATAATAAGGCATCAAATACTTTAATCCGCTATAAACCTGTGGGTCCGTGCGCGGAACTAAATCAAGATACATAGAATAACCACTTTGGATATTTCTTAATGAATAAAATGAGACCAAATTATCGTTTAACTTTTCTGCCTGTAATAGTGCCCCTGTGAAATATGCCCCGGTTAAGCCCGAACCCCGTAAACAGGGATAATCATACCAAACGGGATAGCTGACTAAACCGGTACCGCTATATAAATGTTTATTTAATCCACTAATTAGTTGATCTATGTTTATGAAATCTTGCGGATATTGCAGATAAAACCCCGTGGAAGGGTATGGCGGCGCAGAATTAAAATATTGACCATAAACACTCAAATAATTAAAGGGATAAAGTTCAAAATACAATCTATCGCCACTCATCCAATTATTAAATTCAAGTTGACCGCTCCAAAAGCCAAAAATATTGACAAATTCAGTAGAACTAATATAATCTAATGAAGATAAATTATCGTAAGGTGTCGCGGCGGAATTCTTGAATGTATTGATGACGCCAGAAATATAAATGTTATATGCTGTACCCGTCCTTACTCCGGTATAGCAAATTGTTTGATCGGTTAAATCGTTCGTTTCGCAATCTAATCCATTGGAATTAATGCAATACATTAAATAAGTTTGTCTAATATCCGTGCCCGTGGAAAAAAGGGTTGGTAACGTGGGGATTAATCCGGTAGAAAATTGTCCGCTATTAGTAATTACTACATCATTTGCCATTTCAATAGCGTAAGAAACCACGCCGCGCTCAATTCCGCCCGAATGTGCAGTTGTGCCACTCGGAGCCAAACGATACGAAGCCCAAGCGTCGTCAGGACTTTCATAATTAAAATAAGGATAATTTCCTCCCGAAGTCTTGAATAATTCAAAACGCACTTTCCCGGTCAGAGCAGAAGTTGAAGGGGTAGTTGCCAAATAGGTAAATGTTGAATTTTCAGGAATTCTAATAATTTGCGCGGGGTCCAAGCCTGAAATTCCAGATGCCAGCGGAGGAATTTGATTACTTTGATAGCTGCCGGTATAATCGTCGTTAAAAATAACAGTATTATCGGGTAAAGTTATATAGAGTTGAGGGTTGTAGAGCCGTGAACCCGTTGGGATATTCGTGTAACTTTGCCCCTGCACCCAAGAAAGATAGTCGGCAAAAGAGTATGGGCCGAACCCCGCGTAAACAACATTTACTTCCATTGAGCGAATTTGACTGATAAAACTCGTGCAGGAGCCGCTAGTAATATAAGAGTTTACATTACCAGTCTCAATATCATATAACTCCAGAGAACAATATCCTTTAGCCATTTCGTTTTTTTTTGTGCCTTTTACCACTATTCAATTACACGAGTTAGTGAAAAGAAATTATTTATTCAAAAGCAAATAGTTAAAGAAAAAATAGAAAATTTCCTATAATGAAAAGCCTTTGGAGTTTCCCGTTAGGGAGATGTCGAAGAAGGAAGCGTCAAAAGTTTTGGCTTAGATGCGGTTCACACAATTAATGGGAGTAAAAAATTAAATAAATATTGAAAATAATCTTGAAATCCCCATCAATTCTGACTATAATAATGTGTGGAAAAGTTAATTTGTTTCGTTATCGTGTGTCTTGGAGTCTCTCATCTTTGGAGTTTTTCCGCTATTTTTGTGCCAATTCGTAATTTTGTCGCACGAATTCCTTACGTTCGTCGTCCTTTAATCTGCCCAGAGTGTTCATCTTTTTGGATGGGTATCGGGGTATCAATTTTTTATATGCCATTCAGTCATTTTAACCTAATTAATATGATTTTATGCGGGGTAATAAGTTACGGTGTATGGATTTTTATAGGTGATTTGATAATTAAAATTAAAGACAAACAAGAAACCAACAATACAAACTACTAATAAAACCATGCTAGACCAAAACAAACTAAACACTTATTATGTTATCGTTGCGATGGACCTTATCCAAAAGGAAGAATCGTTCCGGGCAGAATTCTTAAAGGTTGCACAGCCCGTTTACGCGGATGTAATGAGTTTTATCGCAAATCCAAATTGCACATGCAAAGCCAAAGTTGGAAAATTCATTGGGGGAAATCGCGCGCTCGTTGTTTCATTAATTAATGTTTGGGACCAACAAAATCAAGGTAAACTTGACATGGATCAAATTGAAAAAGAGAATAAGACCGAGAATGTCATGGGAAAGGTTTTTATTATCAAGCGTGATCCGGCAGAGTTCGAGAAATTTATGCAAGACGCTAGAATTCAACGATTTTCCTATAAAAACTTTACCGTGGCTGATAATGGGACGGAATGGTCAATTTTCTTTTATTAACATCCAACATTAGTAGCGATACAAGCGCAATTTTCTCCCCAGGGAGCTTTGTATGTTGGACAGCAACAACAGCCACCAGGACAACTACAACCATCTTCACTCCCGCAGCAACAGACACATTCTGAACAAGTAATTTGTTCTCCATAGTTTGAACAAGATTCATCGGTAATTGAAACATCCTGATAATTTACGGGGGTTCCGAAATGAGGCCAAGTTCCACAACTACTTGGATCAACTAGTCCAAAAGCGGCACAGTCGCAACCAATAGGTTCGGGATCACATCTATGGCATGTAATGGTTGCGCCCCGATTTTCGCATTCACATTGCAATGAAGGAATAGTAAAATCTTCAGAAACCAGTTTATATCCGGGATCGCATTCTGGTGGCGCACTACTTCCATTAAATAATTGATTTTCACAATTACAATACCAAGTGCCGCCCCCATACTCCTTACATGGCTCACAATGCTTTGGA
Source organism: Sulfurimonas sp. (assembly GCA_041652055.1). Lineage (GTDB taxonomy): Bacteria > Campylobacterota > Campylobacteria > Campylobacterales > Sulfurimonadaceae > Sulfurimonas. The sequence goes on from JBAZIE010000035.1 coordinate 9,035, forward strand.
CGATTTGCATCAGTAACAGGAATACATGCGGGCGGGATTGTAATTGATGCACTCCCCCCAACACCTGCCGCAGAGGATGTCGCGCCAGTAACTTTTCCATTTCTAAAGCACGCCCGAGAATATGACACGGAATTAACTTCTGCCACGATATTCATATCGGGAGTTAATACAAAGCTACGCTGACCTAGCCCTATTGACGAATTAGCGTCCATTCCATATTGTGTTACCCCATCATTTAGAACGGGCGAGATTGTTACGAGACCTTTGATAATTGCAGCGGGACGACTATTACATTCAGGATTACCAGCAGAAACTAATGACAAAAAAACAGAACCAACCTGCCCCGCATTTTCTGGTGGTATGCACGGAGTATTAGAATATGCGCAATCGTCATAGGATCTTCCCAAGGAATCAGGATCAATAACGGGAGTTACAGCAACTTTATCGCAACAACTGGGTTTTGTTGGCGTGGTATGGGTAGTATCGCCGCCCCCGCCTCCGCCCCCACCTCCTTCCGAAGGGTCAGCCGGAATTATTTCCACATTATCAGGCAGCGGAGGGAAAATAATATCATAAGCACCAGAAGGAATAAATATATTGGCCGGATTATTACAAAATCCAGTATCTGTGCCACAACATGCATCATTGTCTAAAATAGCAATATTAGCAGTTCTATATAATCCATAATTATTCGTATAATACCCATTCAAATGCAAAGTGGCCAATAAGTTCTCGGGCAACTCCATATCACCATCATCCGTCACAGGCAGTTGAAAATAAACTCCCGATTGCCCCGGCGCAAGATAAAAACCAAAAGTAACATTAGAGCCACTATTAGAAGTATAATCCAAACCGGAAGGATAAGGAATATAAGAAGTTTTCGGGGTTAATTCCACATATCCCCAATAAGGAAATTGGCTACCTCCACTTCTACTAATAGAAAAGTAAATATTCCCCCAATTTTCGCAACCACTAAAACCGCTTTGCGTAAATGTGACATATCCCTGCTCGCCGCTAGTCAAATCTCTAATCTCATTCACTACCGTATAACACCCTGTAGTCAAGCCTGTTACAAAATATGCTGTGCCAGCCGAAAGATTATTAGTATTAGCAATTAATTCACTATTGTTGTAAAAAGTTTGATCTAATCCACTTACCCGCCCCAATAATAAACCAGTAGAATCAAATAAACTTAGGATAGCAAATTGACTTGATAATTCAGGGGTGCTTTTTAATATAATATTCTTTAACCCCGTATAATTTCCTGTTAAACAAAATTGCATGATGCCCGAATCAATGCCCGAACCGCTGCCATATAAATAAGGGGTAGAAATAAATTGATTAATAACTGGCGGCGGATAGTTATTTTGACCTGTAATGGTATAGCCTGTTAATGATTCGCTCCATCCCCAACCCGTAGGGGCATAAACAGGATTTCCGGTAAAAAACGGAACTTGGAAAATATTGTTAAATTCACCAGAACCAGAAATTGTATTCCCCAACCTTGAAATGTTTGTCCGCGCACCCGTATAACCACTTAATAGAGCATTAGAATTTTCATAAACAAATTCGCCGGTATTTAATGGAATTACTAAATCAATAATAACAGGCCGCCAAGAAACGCCGCTTGCATCAAACGCGCCGAACGGGATGCCGGTTGCAGGCATAGAGATGTCGGGCATATCACAACCATCAACCGTAACTCCCGTTATAGTATATCCTGTAATAATCCCCGTTCCGCTAGTTAAAATGGATGTAACGGTAACAGGGTCAAAGCCCGTAAAATAAGTTGCATATCCTGTGCCAAGTTTACTAAATAATTTAGTGAAGGTATAAAGACCCGGTTCCCAATTAAACCCAACGTCGCCCCAAAATACCCCGCTTTGCCTGCCGCCCGTCGCGTAAGCTAAAGCAAATAGGTTGTATTCATTAGAAAAAGTTCCTGTAATAAAATAATTGCCACTAAAATTTATATTTTCGTAATCGCCCGAAGGGAAATGGCCGGTCAGAGTAGTTTGTGGCGCGATATTCGCAAAATAAGTAGCGATTCCATTAGTTACCGGACCGACATAAGTAGTTCCATTGGAAGAACCCGTTGCGATTCCAGTAGCAGAGGCAAATAATACATTACTTAATGCGCTTACATAACCTTGAAAATTGAAATTACCCCAACCCGTCCCCGTGATATTGGCTAAAATATCTCCGCTGCCATACGCGCCGATTTGTGTGACATAACCACTATTCAAAAGCCCCGTGGCGTAGAAAAATTCATAAGCGTTGCCACTTCCCGTTCCGTATTCGCAGCCCGATAAGATGGGATTAAAACCAGATACTAATCCCGTAACGAAACTAGTCAGGTAGCCAGAACTTACGATTGCGCCGCTGACTGTTTGGCCCGATAAAGTATTGGTAGTAGAAACGTCAACATAATAATTACCAGTATCCCCGGAAATATAAGTTAAAGAAACATTTAAGTTTGAACCGCTAGTATTTTGATAGTTGACTGTATAAGTTGCGGTAATTCCATCATTAACTATAGCATTGTCCGGCCCCATTAAAATATAGAAATCTTGACTTGTGATAGGAACGCCAGAACCATTAAAGACGAATGTAAAATCGCCGAAATTAGTATAAAAAGATAGGGGAATGTCCTGCAAAAATGGGGAAAATCCACTTGATTCCAAATAAATAACGCCGGTAGAATTACCATTAACCACCAACCCCGTCGCATTTATTAAGGAAAAATTAGGGTTAGAAGTATCACCAGAAAAAATAGTAATAGGATAGTTGCTTTGATTAACGAAATTGAGCGTTAGTTGTTCGCCGGAATAATATGTATCAAAAATGCTATAGCTATAGTCGGGGACGTTTCCATTAATAAAAAGATTGAAGTCCACAACACAAGATTCGGGGTTAATATAAAAATAGTTATAGTTAGTGCCTGATTTTGCTTGACCAAGATAGATAGGATTGTTATTGATCCAAATATCATTACTTGCTGCAGATAAACTGCCGGAAATTAATGTTTCTATGTTGGATTGATAAGAATAAAGATAATTGGAATTGTAATCATAAATACGGCCACTTTCTAGGTCCCAATTAATGACGCCAGATTGTCCCGAAAAGCCAAATTCACAAGATCCACTAGTATTGGATAATGAACAACTAAACTGATATTGGAAAATATCATTCTGCGTATATATGTTACGTTGTTTAAATCCTGATACTTGCATCTTAAATTATTGGATAGGTTGTTTGTGGCTTAATTTTGTAGGGCGGTACTGTAGGATTCGTTAATAGTTTCTGATAAATATTCTTAATGATGTTTTGGTATATTGAATCAGTAATTGGTTGTGCGTAGCGGCTGGATATACGATAACGTGTAAAAACTCCATTATCACCGATAGATATTGTGAAATTTTCTAATCCGTCTTCAATAGTTACTGTATAAGGAATGACGCCCGCCATCGAAAACTCAACAGATTTTGCGGGCCAAACCTTTTCTGTCCCCAAGTATTTCGTTACATCATTGTGAATTTGTCGTAGAGTTTCTTCGCTTGGCGTGCAAGACCCTTCATTAAAAATATTAATTGAATTAGAATCAATGGGTTTGTAGAGATATTCGTTTTTGAATCCTCGATTAACTACTGATGTTATATAACTATTTTGAATTTTAGGAATTTCTACTTGTTGAGTTGTGTTTTGGGTAACTAACACCCTATAGGCACTTGAAGTTTGGAAATTTGATTCGGCAAATATTACGCCCCCAACGGGAGTCATAAATTGAAACCCGTCTAGAGTTATCCACATACATTCGCGCGAAGTTAATCCCATTTTGGCAACCTCAATCTCCTCTTGAGGATCTCCGACATTAGTTTTATTAAATTGAGTAGTAAAAACTTGTGTTTGGTTACGGACCTCTAAAAAATTATTGATATTACTAACTGAAATGGGCAAACGCTCACCATCAAATTGCCCGATATTACATAATAATAGTCTAATATTGGGATTTTGCTTTGCGGCGGGGTAAACCGTTAATAGGTCAGGGGGGCGACCACCATCACCAACCAAAGCGAAATTCAAATTGTTTTGATAATAGTCAAATAATGCGGCGTAATCGGAAAGTTGCGCGGAATTAGGATACCATTTTGGACTTCTCTCCGCTTCAATAAACGAACCATTGACGCGATAAGTTTTGCCAAATTTTTCGTTTGTTTCAGGTTGTTGATCTTCCGATTCGGTTGCATTGGCCACTACAGATGCAACATATGAATTATCATTATAACCAAAAGATGTAAATCCTAACCCATTGATATTAGAAAAACTTTGATAAAAATTAGCAGTCCCGTCAGGGGCTTTGACATTAACGTCCGAATAGCGAGATGCGCCGCAACATAAATTAGGATTGTATTGTCTAATCCAATATTTACCCAAGTAATTTTGTGCCAAATTAGCTTCTTCACTATATTGTTTTGCTAGTAGTTGGTCGTCAAATTCGGCGATAATAAAATAATAAGCAAGAGAGCCTGCGCCGTGACTTTTGCTATAAATTTCGTTAAGGCTACGGAGAGTTTCTTTCTTTTCGTCCGAGAGAATGTTGGCGAAAGTTTCAAAGTCCCCCTGATTTTCGTTAGATTGTGATGCGACTTGTAATATTTTCATTCCCGCAAGTTCGTGAAGAACTTTTGCGTCTTGTGCGTCAGCAGATGAAGATTTTTGCGCGGCATTTTGGTCATACAGATAAGTTTCGGCCTGTTGCGGCCCCTTAATGCCGTAACAATAAAACCACCAATAAATTTCGCGTAACGTGCTTGAATAATAACTAAGCGCCAAACTAATTTCGCGCAAATTAATATAGTCAGAACTTAAATCTTTATCAAGTAAATCTGCATAAGTTAATGGCCTTAAATTAATTATTGCATTATCCGTACATTGATAATCTTTCAGCTCACCCGCTCTTTCGTAATATGAAATTACCCCTTGGGAATAAGTCTCTTCTATGCTTTCCGTTTGAGTATATTCATCTATATTATCTAAGTTAATGTATTTATCAAAATCAATTTTAACATCAACGCCAAGATCAACAAAAACAAGACTATCTGTATTATAATCCCAATAGAAGGTTAGACCGTATTCTTGACACCATGAACTTAATACGCTACGGAGAGAACCCGTGAAGCTATTAGCATTAGAATTTAACTTATTGAAGGATTTTGCATTAACTACATTAATATTATGAGAAGAAAGCGATTGAATTAATTCGTGGAATCCATATTTTACTGGGAGGATCATATACTCACTTACTTTGCACCGGTCTGCGTAACTTTGATCATTTTGGCAACCCAAACAGGGCGAGCAATTATCGGGCGATCCTTCCGAATTTGCTTCATCGAACGAAATTAATGAATCTCCGTTTTTATCGCAAGGGTTGAAATTTCTGCCAATTATCAGTAAATCATCTGCTTTGTTTTTATTTTTATCCCCCCAGAGGGCATTCATTCCCACGGCCAACTGGTCTAAAGCCACGCTACCGTCGCGGAATTTCAGAGAAAGTATTTTTTGTTCAGCCTTCTTCGTTAACGTATAGGACACTAAGTAACCATTAAAATAATATCCCCCGCCGATATTCAACCTTTCCTTCGCGAGCTTTTTATAAAACTTATCTCCTTGAGGCAACATAGGAAGAGAATAATTGCCCGTCTTATTGATAATTTGAACGGTTAATGTTGAGGGTGCTTCGAAACCCCCGAATTGGACATCTACGCTAAATATATGGCCCCCATTTCTAGGACTTCCAATAATCGAGTCTGGATCAATACTAAGTTTGTCGCAAGCCATATTCCTTTAAATTTCCTTTAACCAATCAAAATTACACGAAAATAATGAAAAAATCTAAAAATAAAAAGAGAAAAATGCTAAATCGGTGTGTAATCAGTATTCTATGAAAGTAACGCGAAAAAATTATTGCTACAGCGAAGTCACAGTTAAACAAATGGACGAGCTAATGAAAAAACTAGGAATTTCGGCATCAGACGTATTCCGCCGCGCGGTTGAAATGTATTGGGAGGCAAAAGTTGGAAAGTAATATGAAACGAAAGATGCAGTTTTCAGAAGAAGAAAAATTAAAAATCATTAAATTATATAATGAGGGAACCACCGTCCAAGAAATTTGTAAAATTTTTTCTGCGTATAATCAAGTAATTAGGGAAGTATTGGTTGGGGCAAATATCCCTATTGCTAAAAAGCCAAAACTCTACGACCAAACTGTTGCTAAACTTTGCTCCGAAGGGTATTCGACCGCAGAAATAGCCAAAATCATAGGTCGGCAACACCAATATGTTTATAGACAATTAAAAAGACAAGGGTTGAAGAGTGCGCCATCTAAACTTTTTGGTTTATCGACACTTTTACCAGCAGAAGAATTCTTAACGCGTGCAAAACAAAAATTTGGAGACAGGTTCGATTATTCCGATACGGAGTATAAAAACATGAAAATTCCAATATGTATTAAATGTAAAATACATGGAAAATTTACTCAAATGCCCGACCATCATTTAAAAAGTGTGCATAGTTGTCCAAAATGCGTATTAGATTGGAGGGAGCTTCCACGCAGAGAACAATTGCAATTAACAACGCAAGAAATTATTCAATTATATCAAAACGGTAAAACAAGTCAGGAAATAGCAATTTTGGCACATTGTAGCAATGTATTAATTTTAGATATTTTACGTGAAAATAACATTAAAATTACACCATCCGCATGGGACCTAAAACCGCCAGATATTTTACTAAAAGAATTTGCGGAGGTTCATGGGAATAAATATGACTACTCGCTCGTGGACTATAGAGGCGGACATAAATCTATTATTATTGGGTGCCCTATCCACGGTAATTTTTCACAACGCCCACATGGTCATTTAACTGGGCAGGGTTGCCCAAAATGCGGCAAGGAGAAACTGCATGGTTTTCAACGTGATCGTTTTATCGCTAATTGTGTCAAAAAGGGAGTAAGCCCCATCTTATATCTAATTCACATTTTTAATACCTGCGAATCGTTCGTTAAAATTGGAGTAACTCAAAATTCAACAAAAGACCGCTTCCCCTCTAAATCTGCATTGCCCTATGAATTCAAGGAACTCCACACAGTTGTCGGATCGGCAGCATATGTTTGGGATCTCGAACACCTCTTGCACCGCATCTGTAAACCCTACAAATACGCACCGCAACGCCCTTTCGGTGGCCAATACGAATGTTACAATATCACCAATCTCCCTGAAATCTTAGAAATTTGGAACAAGGAAACTCACAAAACCACGGAAATCCTAACTACTAATTAATATCCAAAATAACTTTGATAAAATTCAATATTAGCGTCTAACCACCGACAAGTATCTTTACCTAAGATTCTAGCACTATTGTCAACCAAAGGCTCAACAACCGACCTAATCTTATGAAGGTCCGGCGTCAGCCCATAAATCGCATCGTCCTCAATAGTAGTCTGTGCTATGTTTGCGAAGTCGTGAGTGAACCCCGGCAAATTAAGATATTCATAAATTTTTTTCATTTCAGTTTTCGGCGTGCTAGTTAAATCTTCCGCGCGGACAAACAATACTTTTTTATCGATACCTTCTAATATCATCTGTTGAAATCGTTCAAGAGCTAATCCGATTGGCGGTGAGGCGAGCCATTCATCCACCCGTTTTGCGGTCGTTGTGCCCCGCATTTCGCCATGATTTTGCACATTTTGATGCCTCTCTTGATTCGCGCGATAAATCTTCTCCATGCTCGCGAAAATGCCCTTTATGTTGCGAACCATACACACTATCTTTGGCGGATTTGGCATGAACGCGCTATACCAATCATAATGCACGCCGATTCCCCTACTTTTGATGCAGACATTCGGCTTTTCAGTGAGCGCATCGCAATATCCGGTTAATCCGCCCCAACAGAACCCGCGCCATGCTTTTAGGGCTATATCGGGGTTTTGTGCCTTGACTTCGGGGATTTCGGTATAATTGCGCCGCGCGGCATAGAGATATTCTAGCGAAGGATCGGTCGGCGTTGCGTAAATAGAATTATTTTGAGATAGTATGTTTTGCAAAAGGGTCGAACAACTGCGCGGCATTGAACTATTAAAGAATATAAATTTAGGTTGCATATACTATTATACTACTAATTTTGATGTTTTTCAAGTTTTTCTTTACTTTACTTTACTTTACTTTACTTGATTTTTCTCTCACTAACTAACCAAATCGTCATGCGTATGCCATGTCCACCGCATCAAGGGATGCGACCCAACGAATGTTTGTTGCCGATGCGCCAGTTACTTGAATATCTAAAGTATCATCGGTATCATTTGCGGTCAAAGTCACGTCCCACGCTGATGCGCCCGCCGATTTAATATCCGTGCCAACAGTTTGAATAGAATCAACTAAACTTGTCGTGCCGCCGACATTTTTGACAACGCCACGGCGAAAGAATTGCGCGGCGTTAGATCCATCACTTTGAATTCCACTGATGTTTACCACAAAACTTAACATTTTACTAGATTCAACAGCTAACTTGATTGACAGTCCATCTAAATAAAGATTAGTTGGAGTTGCATTTGTTGTAGCTCCTCTTAATACAAAGCTGGACGCTTGAGCATCCCCTTGTGTCAAAAATTTACCAGACGAATAAGTGCGTTGTCCAAATTGAGACGCAACGCCATCCTTTCCGCCACCGACAGTAGAGAAGTAACCGCTTGCAGTATTATTATGTCCGCCACCGACAGTAGAGAAGT
>JBAZIE010000036.1:0-14872 GCA_041652055.1 Sulfurimonas sp.
AATAATTGTATTTTTTTTGGGGTTTAAGAGTACTGAAATAGGGAGTTTTTAAATCTATTTTTATCTTATTTCAAAGAGAGTTTTAGGCACTCTTTGAAATGTTTTTTTGAGGTTCTTTCACAGTCTCATAGAGAAAGAATCTTTGTTATTGGCTTTAAAGATCATTCATATAATTTTAATTTTCCTAACTCAATCCCGCTAGAATACAAAATGCAAGATTTTTTAGAAGACTATATTGACAGTAAATATTATTTAAAAGAAAAAGGTGTTAAATTTGTTACTAGCTCTAAAAATAGAAAAAAAAGATATACACAAATTAATGGAGATGTAGCAATATGCCAAAAAGCAAATCAACAATTTAATTGGCATGGTGATTTTATTTTTGAAAATAAAAATAGTCAAGAATTTGATGAATTTATTTTTGATATTAACGAAGTTGAAGAAAAGTATTATTTATCTGAAAAAATTAGCAAATATGTATTGTCATCAGGAACAAAAAATTTTAAAACAGCTATTAAAACAGATCTTGAAGTAGCAAGACCTTTATTACAAAGCATGCATAAAATGCATCGCGCTGGGGTTGATAATTATGTAACTCACAACAAAGGGCGAATCAGGAAATTAACACCGAGAGAATGTTTAAGACTAATGGGATTTGGAGATGAATTTAAACAGGTTGTTAGTGATACACAAGCTTATAGGCAAGCCGGAAATAGCATAGTTGTAGATGTACTAATTGCTATTTTAAAACAAATTGATATTAGCACATTTGGAGTACATAATGAAAATTAGTCTTTTAAATAAAAGTTTTAGTGTTATTGATACTAAAGAAAAAATAACAATTGCAGATTCGTTTGTAGTAAGACAAAATAAAATTGGCAGCGGGAATGGTGAAGCAAAATTATATATTGGGAACGAAGGCAAAGAATTAAGAAGCTTTTTTGGAAATAAGGGTTTCGTAATTAAATGTTTTTTACTTAAAAAAGATTTAATCAATTATTTGAATGAGACAAAAGTTGAATACTTAGAACCAGAGCAACCTTATATAAACAAAAACAATCTTCCAACATTGTGGCATGAAAGAAAAACTAAAATTGATTCATTGCCAGAAAAAATAGAATTAAACTTATTGAGCAAGAACAAATAGCTGGTCCAAGAGTTTATGTTAAGTCACATGATGCTACTTATCAAATTATCAGAGAACTTTCATTGCCAAATATTACTTATATTTCAGTTGTAAAATTACTCAATAATGTCAATGAGACTGAATATTATTTTAGACTTTTTGCTGATTACTTTGGAAATATTACTCATCCTTATCTCATTAAAGAAGAGGAAGAAGAACTTGAGGCAATACAAAATATTGAAGAAAAAACAGTTAAGTCAAAAGCTAGGGTTGGTCAAGGCAAGTACAGAGAAGAACTGTTGAACCAATGCCCATTTTGCCCAATAACATTGATTTCAGATGATAGACTTTTAATAGCAAGCCACATAAAACCATGGGCAAAATCAAATGACAAAGAAAGAATAGACCCTTTTAATGGATTTATGTTTACTCCGACTTTTGATTATTTATTTGACAAGGGATTTATATCATTTACAAATGATAAAAAAATTATACTTTCTCCATTTTTGTCAAAAATGACTTATTCCAAACTAGGCATCTATGATAATAAAAATTTTCCTTCCTTGCCGATTAACGGAAGAGAAAATTACTTAGATTATCACAGAAATGAAATACTTAAGAGATAGCAAACAAAAAAACTATCGTTTCTTATCAATGTCAAGAGTTTTTTACTAAAAATTTATCATATCCGACTCTTTAGGTAAAATTGGTTATTGTTTGCCCACATATTACTAGTTTTATTCATATTGCAAAGGTTATATTTAGATGCTAAAAATTTTATTTTCACCTGCTGAGAGCAAAAAAAACGGAGGCAAGGAGTCAAAAAAGGAACTTTTTGGCTCTAATAGTGCAAGAGAGGACATACTAAATAAATATAACGATATTGTCAACCACGGCAATGAAGATACTGTGAAAGAACTCTTCGGCTTTAAAAAATTCAGTGACTGTGAACCTTATATAAATGACATCTTTGCCCCAAAGCTTATGTGTGCAATTGAAAGATATCAAGGTGTTGCTTATGAGTATCTTGATTTTGGCTCGCTTGTTGATACAGAACAAGAGTATCTAAAAGCAAACACAATAATTTTCTCAAACCTCTACGGTCCAATTTTAGGCGGTGACACGATAGCAAACTACAAAGCAAAGCAGGGCAATGACATCGGAGAGTTTGTTCCCGATAAGTTTTACAGAGACAGATTTTCATATCAGCTCGACCTCTATCTTGCAAATAGTGAGATTTTGGATTTACGCGCGGGATACTACGACAAGTTTTATGAAATAAAAAAACCACATACTACACTTAAATTTTTAAAAGATGGCAAAACTATAAGCCACTGGACAAAAGCCTACAGAGGCTTGGTGCTAAGAGCCGTTGCACAAAATGGCATTGATAGCATTGCTGGTTTTATGAAGATGGAAATTGAAGGTATTTACGTCAAAGAGATAATAAAAAAAGGCAATCATACACAAATCGTATTTGAAATAGTGTAGAATTGCACCAATACAAACAAAAGGCTAGTTTTGCAAGATTCACAAGAGTACAAAAATAAAAAAGCATATTTTGAGAAGATAATAACGCTCTATGGCAGAAATGTAGTTATAGAAGTTTTGCAAGATAATAACATCGAGATACACAAGATTCACATGTCGAATTCAAATAAACCTGACGGTGCAGTGGAGACCATCTTAGGGCTTGCTAAAAAAAGAGGCATTGAGGTAACTTACCACGACAAAAATGCTCTTAGCAGAATCAGCAAAAATGCCAAGCAGGACCAAGGCGTGGCAATAGACATTATCGCTTCCTCCTACCAAAATGCAAATGAGATAAAAAATCTTAAAAGTTTCAAACTCCTTGCACTTGATGGCATCCAAAATCCACAAAACCTAGGAATGATTATCCGTTCATGCGCAGGGGGCTATGTAGATGGGATAATTCTTCCTAAAAAAAACAGCGCGAAAATCTCTCCGCTTGTCATAAAAGCGAGTGCGGGAACACTTTTTAAGCTTCCAATCTACTACTGCAACACGCTTGATGAGATTTTAAAAGAGCTAGAGGAGACAAAAATCTACCTTCTCTCTTCGCATGCAAAAAACAGCATTTATGATATAAAAAAAAGCGAGAGATCTATATTTGTTTTAGGAAATGAGAGCGAGGGAGTCTCCAAAGATATTGAAAAACTATGCAACGACTCGATAAGTATCCCGATGAACCGCGGCGTTGAGTCACTTAATGTCGCTGTTACCGCTTCGCTTATCGCTTTTATGAAGTAACTAACTCATCATAATTTCATAAGGTCGTTTTATCTCCCGCACAACCTCATCGACGCTCATGTGGCGTGATTTTCTCAAAAATTCTCTGCCTCCCAAAAAAACCAAAACGGTAGGGATGGCAAAAACGCTAAAATGAGCGGCAATCTCCTGTTCAAACGAAGTATCTATGCTTAGAATTTTAAACTCTTTGAAGTTGCTCTCAATCGCATCTAAGAGCTTTGGTTTAAGTGCGTGGCAAACGTTACATGTAGGAGCCGAAAAGTAAAGCATAACAGCTTGACTTTCTTCTAAAGTTTTTTGTATCTCTTCTATATTTTGCATATTTCCTCATTAATATTTTTTTTATAACCATGCGAAGCGAACGATTCTGCAACCGTAGGGTCAAAGCCAATGGCTTTGGGGTACCCACGGTGAAGCCCTAGTGAGTAAGTATGAGTTATAAAAAGATTTGCCACATTGATGTGAAATTATACACTATTTGCTATAATCGTTCCATGAGTTCAATAATATTTTCAATTTTGGCTATCTACATCTTTATTGTCATCGGCTTTATAGCGAAGATGAGTTTTAAGGAGAAGATTGATGACAAAACCATAACGCTTATAAACGTCTATTTTCTGCAGGTCTTTCTTACATTTTGGGGTCTTCTTATCCGCCCCATCGATGCAACGCTATTTTTTGCACCCTCCATCTATCTCTTTATCATTCTTTTGGTTCTTATTGTCTCAGTTCTTGTTGCAAGAAAACTTTTTCGTGACCAAAAAGAGTACTCCATCGCAGTAGTCGCGGCTATTATCGGAAATACGGGAAATCTCGGCATTCCTTTAAATATCGCAATATTTGGCGAAGAGTCCATACCATACACAACCGTTATAAACCTTATGAACGTATTTGTGGTCTATACCATCGGAGTTTACTACTACTCAAGAGGGAGTTTTGACGTCAAAACATCACTTAAAAACATAGTCAAACTCCCTATTCTCTGGGCAGCTGGTGCAGCCATATTTTTAAGTCTGAATGATTACAAACCAAGCGAAGAGATAATGAAAATGCTAATGATGGGGGCTTATGCTTCCATCGTTATGCAGCTGTTTTTGTTCGGCATCTATCTCTACGGCACTAAAATAAATGAGATAAGCAAAAAACTCACTATCTGGGTTATAAGCACAAAATTTCTATTTCTGCCGGGCATCGCTTTTTTAATTCTCTACAACATAGAGCTTGACCCCATGATAAAAGGGATAATTTTTATAGAGTTGATGGTTCCGCTCGCCATTGCAAATGTAAACTTTGCCTCTCTTTACGACTGCAAACCAAAAGTTGTTACAGCTCTTGTTTTTATTTCATCTGTTATTTTTTTAGGCGCTATTTTTGTCGGAGTTAAGGTGTTGACATATTTATGAACAAAATATACAACATCTACAAAATATTGTATGAAAATTATGGACCGCAGGGTTGGTGGCCAATAACAGGATATGGATACCACAAACTCGATTATAACTTTCCAAGAAACAGCGATGAGATATTTGAAGTCTGCCTAGGCTCAATCCTCACCCAAAACACGACATTCACGTCGGTAGTAAAATCACTGAAAAATCTACATGTTAAAAATGCACTGAATGTTGATGCTATAGAGTCTATGGATATAGATGAGCTAAAAGAGGCAATAAAACCATCAGGCTACTTCAACCAAAAAGCCAGATATATTTTGGAGTTTATAAAATTTTATAGAAGTTTAAACGGAACTACTCCAACAAGAGAGGCGCTTTTAAATGTTCTAGGCATTGGAGAGGAGACGGCTGATTCAATGCTTCTATACGGCTACAATCAACTAGAGTTTAAAGTTGATGCATACACAAAAAGGCTTCTGCTTGAGCTTGGTCTAATAGATGAAAAAACAAAATACGCAGAGATAAAAAGTATGATGGAGAGCCCTTTAAAAGAGTATGTGATGGATGAAAAGGAGCTGTTAAAAATTTATCAAGAGTTTCACGCCCTCATCGTAAATCACGGCAAAAACTTCTACTCTAAAAAGCCCTATGCCAAAGGGTGTTTTTTAAAAGATATTATTTGATTTTTTAAAGAAAGTAGCTTAAATTATCTACATGTAAAGATACATGTAGATATAAAAACTACTTTTTCTTACATTCGCTTGCAGTAATACCCGCTTTGTTTTTCTCTAAAAATTTATCACCAAAGCCCTTTACCTCTTTTAGCTCATCAACACTGCTAAAACAGTTGTTCGCCTTTCTATACTCTAAAATAGCGTTTGCCTTTGCCTCGCCTACACCTTTGATGCTCATCAGTTCAGCTTTATCCGCTTTGTTTATATCTACCGCTCCAAAACACATAACGGCACCCAAAATAAGTAGTGACAACAATTTCATTTATAACTCCTTTTAACCAAAGATGTTAAATTATATCATATAAATATAAATTAAATATTAAATTGTAACTGTTTTTAATAAATTTTTGTAAATTTATCTATTTTTTACAATTATGTTACATGTATTTGAAAAGTTATATATTTGAGAGAAAGAAAATATTGAAAGTTTTATGTAGATTAGTTATTTTTCTGGCAGGCGGATTTGCCTGCCAGAGAACTATTTGATTTTTGAGAGAATATTTTCTACCGAAAAACCAAATTTTGCAAAAAGCTTATCAGCAGGAGCTGAAGCACCAAATGTATCCATGCCGATTACTTCATCTGCAAAGCGGTACCACTCTAAGCCGCGAGCTGCTTCAATAGCCACTTTTTTAGTATCAGGTTTGATAATCGAGTCGATATACGCTTTATCTTGTTCGATAAAGAGGTCATAGCACGGAACAGAAACTACATCTGCTTTGGTTCCTTTTTCATTTAGAGCAACTTTTACTTTAAGAGCAAGTTCTACTTCGCTGCCGCTTGCCATCAAAGTTACAGTTGCGCCCTCATCGCTTGCAAGAAGGTATCCACCTTTAGAAGCGCTACCTTTTACTGCCGATGGAAGAACTGAGAGATTTTGGCGTGAACATACAAAAGCAGACGGAGATTTTTTCATATTAAGGGCAGTTTTCCATGCTTCAACATTTTCTGCTCCATCAGCAGGTCTCCAAACATAGAAGTTTGGAAGTGCGCGAAACTGGCTCAAATGCTCAATGGGCTGATGCGTTGGCCCATCTTCACCGACACCGATACTGTCATGCGTCCAGATAAAGAAATGCTGGATTCCAGTAAGTGCCGCGATGCGAGCTGCAGGTTTTAGGTAGTCTGAAAAGACGAAAAATGTTGCAGAGAACGGCATTAGCGGTCCATAAAGAGCTATCGCATTGGTAATTGAAGCCATTGCATGTTCTCGGATACCGAAGTAGATATTTCTGCCTTTTGGATAAACGCCCATGTCAACTAGCTCAGTTTTGTTTGAGGGGCTAAGGTCTGCACTTCCGCCTAAAAAGCTTGGGATGCCTTTTGCGATTGCATTTAAAATTTTTCCGTTTGTATTTCTTGTAGCATCCGCTTTGTCAAAAGTCGGCCACTGGATTCTTGAAAAATCAGGATTTTGAAGTGCCGCAAGTGCCTCATTTTGCTCCATAAGCGGAAGCGTCTTAAGAGAGTGAGTCCCCTCACGTTCCGCCAAATCACCCTTCTCAACAGCGCATCTAAAGCGTGCAAGAACATCTTCGTCTACATGAAAACTCTTAGTAGGATCAAATCCTGCGGCTTTTTTAGCCTCTGCAATCACATCGCCGCCAAGAGGAGCGCCGTGAGAGTGATGAGATCCTTCAAGTTTGCCCGCACCCTTTGCAATAGTCGTATTTGCAATGATAAGTGTCGGTTTTTTATTTGCTTTTGCAGCAGTAATAGCGCCGTCAATCTCATCATAGTTGTGCCCGTTGCATTCTTGTACATCCCACCCTTGAGATTCAAAACGAAGACGTATATTTTCGCTGATACTCAAACTTGTAGAACCCTCAATTGTAATGCGGTTTGAGTCATAGATAAGAATCAGGTTGTCAAGCTTGTTGTGTCCCGCGATAGAGCACGCCTCGTAACTGACACCCTCTTCCAAGTCGCCATCACCGCACAAGCAGTAAACATTATGATCAATCACTTTTGCAGTATCTGAATTAACCTGAGCGCCCATAAATTTTGAAGCCATTGCAAAGCCAACAGCATTTGCTATACCTTGACCAAGAGGACCGGTTGTAATCTCAACACCCTCTGTATGTCCAAACTCAGGATGTCCAGGAGTTTTTGAGTCTAGCTGACGAAAGTTTTTCAAATCATCAATTGTTAAACCGTATCCCCAAAGGTAATAAAGAGAGTAGATAAGTCCGGTAGCATGTCCGCCTGAAAAAACTAATCTGTCACGGTTTAGCCAAGACGGATTTTTAGGATTGTGGTTTAGATGTTCACTTAAAACAACCGCAATATCCGCCAAGCCCATCGGTGCGCCTGGATGACCTGAATTTGCTGCTTGAACCATATCAGCTGCTAAAAATCTTATACTATTTGCCATTTTTTGGCGCATTTCATTACTCATTATCTTATTACCTTTGTTAAATTTTTTTATGTCTGTTTATGTAGTGTGTCAGAAGCCCTGAGAGCTCATTTTTGAGTCTCTCGTCAAAACTATCCATCTCTTTTATAAGCGCAACTGAGAGCTCATCTGCTTCTTTAAGTGCTTCATCAAGTCCAAGAAGCGTCACAAAACTGTTCTTCGCCTCATCATTATTTGTCAATTTTCCGGCCACCTCTGAACTCTGCGTCACATCTAAAATATCATCTTGAATCTGAAAAAGAAGTCCAAGTCTAATACCAAAATCATAAAGCTCTTCGGCAAGCTTTTCCTCTCCGACAATAATCGCACCCATTTTAAGCGAAGCTGCGATAAGTTTTGCCGTCTTGTTTGTATGCAGAACTCTCACATCTTCTATGCCTAGCGGTCTGTTCTCAAAATAGCAGTCAATAGCTTGACCCAAAACCATACCGCCTAAACCACCGTTAGTTGCAAGCTCTCTTATAAGAGCAACTCTTGTGTAATCCGAAAAAGGAGCATTGCTCAAAACCTCAAAAGAGTAGGTGTTTAGCGCGTCACCTGCCAAAATTGCCGTCACCTCGTCAAATAGTACATGTAGAGTCGGCTCCCCGCGGCGAAGAGGCGAATTGTCCATTGCAGGCAAGTCGTCATGAATAAGCGAATACGTATGCAAAAGCTCAATGGCATAAGCTGCGTGATACGCCCCGCCAATCAAAAGAGGATTGTACGCATTTACAACACCGAGCAGAAGTGCCGGACGAAATCTCTTTCCGCCTGCAACTAACATCTTCTGCAATGCCTCCTCATATGTAGGATGAATACTTTTTGAGGCAGGCAGATGATTTAGTAAAAATTGCTCAAAGTTTTGCATTCGTGGGCGCCTCTATTTTTAGTATGAAATTTTATCTAATTTACTTTCACAAAAAACTGAAATTGCTCTCTTTGTAAGAGAAGATTTACAGGCTTTTTTGGATTGTCCAATATCTGAGATATCTCTTGAAGTTTTTTAACATCTACTCCATTTACTCTGAGAAGTTTGTCACCTGCTTTAAGTCCATAGCCGCGTGCACTCTGCTCTATTTTTGTAACATGCAGCTCTTCATTAAAAGATATTCCCAAAAACTCTAAAAATATATCGCTGAGATATCCGCCACCTACTCTGTTTTGAGTCTTTGCACTTATGGTAAGAAGCTCATTGGCGCGCTTTATCTTCACCTTATGAAGAGAGCCGATTTCACTAAAGAGCACATCCCTCATAAATGTCGCGCTATCTTTTACTTTTTTACCGTCAAGTTCCAAAAT
The DNA here is from genome assembly GCA_041652055.1 of Sulfurimonas sp. GTDB lineage: Bacteria > Campylobacterota > Campylobacteria > Campylobacterales > Sulfurimonadaceae > Sulfurimonas. The sequence continues at coordinate 9,220 of JBAZIE010000036.1, forward strand.
TATGTCTCCTTTTTTAAAAAGATTTCCTTTTAAAAACGGGTTGGAGCTTATGACTACTACTGCAGAGTTAACAGTTGCTACTCTAATACCAAAATCCCCGTAGGTAACTTTTTTTACCTTTAAAAAGCGCTCGATATACTCTCTTTGAATTATCCCGCGTTCAGTTACTATTCCCTCAAGTGCACAGCAACTGCTTAATAATAAACTTGGTGAAGACACCTGCTTGCTGAATGTTGCAAAACTCTCTAGCCCAACTTGCCTTTTTAAGATTTTTCCCTCAATAACGCTTTTATTATCTACACAAAAAACTGCCGAAGTTCTATTTTTATTGACTTGAAATGGGTATTTAAAACTTTTTTTATCCTCTATGATATAGAGTGAGAGGTATGGGTCATGTTTGAGAATTTTTGCATTTGGAGTAGTAGTTGAAAAAACTAATCTTTGATTGTTTTGTAGTGGAATTTGTAGGGTTTGATTTACAATAGATTTTGAGTCTATCACTTTAAATTTGCAAGAATCTATAGACTCCTCAGCCAAGGATAGGTTTATAAGAAGAAGGTTTAGCGCTACAAATAGCCTAAACACTTACATGTTCCCAAAGGGATTTATGCCGCCAAGCATACCCAAAGCACTGTTTTTTCTATTATCCTCTACCATTTTATTGGCATCGTTTATCGCGCCGATTAGCAGTATCTGCAACGACTCTTTATCACTAAGAAGTGAATTATCAATATTGATATCGGTTACTTCGCATTTGCCGTTTATGGTTATTTCAACCAATCCGCCACCGCTTTTTACCTTGAAAACTTTAGACTCAAGCTCATTTTGAAGTTTTTTTGCATTTTCTTGCAGACTACTTAAGTCGCCAAGCATCTTGCTCATGTCGCTCAAGTTGCCTAGGTTTCCAAACATATTTATATCTCTTCTAAAATTTCTTCGATGTTGTTCTCTTCGTTTACTAAAACAACTCTTGGTTTATATGTTTCTAACTCTTTTTCTTCATAAGTAGCGTACGCAACTATGATGATTTTGTCACCCTTGTGAACTTTTCTAGCAGCTGCGCCGTTTAAGCAGATATCTCTCTTGCCACGCTCGCCCAATATAACATATGTCGAAAACCTCTCACCGTTATTGATGTTTAGTATCTCAACTTTTTGTCCAACCCTCATCTTTGCAGCTTCCATTAGCTCCTGATCTATGGTAATTGAACCAACATAGTTTAGGTTAGCATCAGTTACCGTAGCACGATGAATTTTGCTGTACAACATTTCTATAGTCATAATTTTTTCCTACATTCCCATCTGTTTTTTCATCTCACATGGAGAGATTGGCTCATCCCACATATCAGAGCCGATTAGATACTCTTTAACAACATTTCCGCCGATAATATGCTCTTCTATAATTCTGTCGATTTTCTCTTTAGTTAGCGCTGCATACATAAAATGCCCAGGCTCTACTAACATAACAGGACCTGAACTACAACGACTAAGACATGATGTGCGGATAGGCTGAACTGTTCCCATCACGCCCTCTTTCATCAATTTTTGTGCCAAATGCTGAAATAAATCCTGAGTTTGCGGAGTAACGCATGATGGTTTTGGCATGCCCGGAGGAGCTGATTGTTCACATTTAAATATATAAAATGCCGGCTGAGGAATTCCCATAGATACCGCCCTTGTAAAAATTTTCGCAATTATATCAAAAATAACCTCATAAATAATAACGCATGACAAGAAGTTTCCATGCTTAAGATTTATATTACTTTATTTTCAACAACTCTCTTACAACTTCTCTATCATCAAAAGGAAACTTCTCATCATATATTATCTGGTAAGTCTCATCGCCTTTGCCCAGAATTACGACAACTTCATCATCTCTCTGGTCGCGAAGCGCCATCTCAATGGCTTTTCTTCTGTTTAGCTCAACATTTACAATTGTTCTGTCTTCAATGCCCTCTAAAATATCATTTACTATATCTTGCGGGTCTTCGTTTCTTGGATTGTCACTTGTAATGTAGAGTTTTTTAGCCAAACTTGCCGCAACTCTTCCCATCAAAGGTCTTTTAGTTCTGTCTCTGTCCCCGCCTGCACCAAAAACAACTAAAAGCTCTTTCTCTTTGAGCGCATTTAAGACCTGCTGGATGCCGTCTGGAGTGTGGGCAAAATCAACAATAACATTTGGAACTTCGCTAACCTGTTCCATTCGTCCGCTTACTCCCGCAAAGTTATCTACTACAGCAGCAACCTCTTCAAGTTTTTTCCCAGTTAAGAGATGTGTCGCCGCGATTGCAGCCATAAGATTGTAGAGATTAAAAAAGCCGTGGAGCGAAGAGGTAAATGGAACAACATCTTTAAAATGCTGAATTATCCCGCTTGAAGCATTATTTAGAGAGTAGGCGATTAGTCTGTATGTAGCAGAATTTTCTATGCCGTATGTAAAAGTGTTTTTAATAGTAAACGATGCTTTTGGCTCATCTTTATTTATAAGTTTTCTTCCCTCATCTTGAAAAAAACTGTTCTTTGTAGCTATATATTCGCCGATTGTTTTATGAAAATCTAGGTGGTCTTGAGTAATATTTGTAAGGATTTTAAGCTCAAAATTTAAACCTTCAACTCTTTTTTGCGCAATAGCATGTGAGCTTACTTCCATAATAAAAAAGTCACAACCCGCACATACCGCCTGATATATATGCCTATATGTATTTAGCACAGATGGGGTTGTAAGGCTTTTTCCCTCCACCATCTCATCATTCATAAAAAAGCCGCGAGTACCTTGCATGGCAGCCTTGTAACCCAAATCCAGCAAAAATGAGTATATCGCGCTTGCAGTTGTTGTCTTGCCGTTTGTGCCTGTTATCCCGACAATTTTTATCTTATCAATTCCAAATAGCTTTGCGACATCTTTTATGTTTATTATTGAGTGCGCATTGTTATCTTTTGCATTTTGAAGATATTTTTCATTCTGCGGGGTTAAAACAAAAGCTGTTTGGCTGTCACACTCCTGAGAATTTTCAGTAATATATTTAAAATCTTCCTCAGGAAGTTCAATTTTCAATTTCTTTGCCTTTTGCCAATTTTTTAAGAAGTTTTCTAAGCAATTGGTCACTTGGATAGACGCTTAGCGCATTTTCAAGATACGTTAGTGCCATCTCCGCAAAGTCATGCTCTATCAGTTTGTCTAAAAAATCAACAAAATCCTCTTTTTGAGTAATAATCACACGAGTAGAAAACATGATATTCTCAAAAATCTCCTTGAAGTTGCCGCTCTCATCGACCAAATCTTTAAAATCTTTGTACAAAATACCGTCTTCAAATTCAATTCTATCTCGTAGAGGTTCAGAAAATACCTCTCGTAACCTCTCCAAAGAGCCGTCCATATTTTGCAGTATTTCACCCATGATGACATCTGCTTGTTCTTTGTCTTCCTCTTTTAAAACCTCATAGTAGTCAAAAAGAGCCTCCGCACCACCCTCGCCGCTTAGTGCCATCTCGGCAAGTATAACGCCGTTATAAGCCTCTTTTGAGTTAGGGAAATTTTGTAACACTGCCGCAAACTTTTCTAATGCATTTTTATAATCTGATTTAGAAAAGCTCTCTTTTGCTTGTGTTAATGTTTTATATTTGCTAATTGACATGACGCCCCTCCACTCACATTTTTTATAAATTATCTATATCGTTTTCCATACCAAGCGGTACATTAATTACCGTTAGTTCAGGATGAATATCCATCTTAAGTTGTCTCTCAACACCGTACTTTAGTGTTGTTCCGCTGCTCGCACATCCTATACACGAACCTCTTAGCTGAATATAGACCTTTGAATTTTTAACTGTTATAAAGATTATATCCCCGCCATCAAGAGCTAACGATGGGCGAACTTTGTCGATAACATTTTTCACCGGATTCATCAACTCTTCGTCTGTAAATGGAATCATACCCATCCTTTAATATTTGTCTGTTTTATTAGATTCATAAGATATGACAAAATCCCTTAACAAGTGCTAAAAAATATCACTTATCTCTCCAAAGAAAGGATTTGATTCACATACAGAGGCTTTCTCATTCCAACAAGGATATAATCGACATTTTTGCTATTCATTAAAAATTTTATTGCGCACTCCTGCATAGGAGCGTAACACTCTTTAAAAAAATCTCCAAGTTCTGTTTTGGCGCTTCTTGAGCACTCATGCGCAACCATTTTTTTATATTCTGTCAAAAACAGATCAATTGAGTTAAGCATCGCATCTCTGCTGTTCTCATCAAGTGCTTCTAATGTTTTTTTGATATGCGGGATAATCTGCGTAAACAAAAATATATCATAATTGCCTATCCAGCCAAACTTGTGTTTGTTGTCATCAAGCTGCTCTATAAGATTATAGAGCGCTTTTAACTCAGGAGTATCGCAAATATCAAGCAGTTCGTTTAAATGGTGATAGTAGTCCCTGCTCTCCTCATATTCGGCAAGACGGTACATCTTGTTTTTATATTTTGCATTTAAAGGTCTGTTCGCCAAAACCCTCAGTCCGTTTGCTTTTGCCCAAGAAGCACATTTTAAACCCTCTCTCTCAAGAATGTTGATAGGAAGCTCTATAGTTGTAAAGCTGTGTCTAGAGTTGCCTGCTATATTTGCGGCATTTTGCGCCAAAGTAATCAGGTCTTCATAGGGCAAAAACTCATCATCTGACTCATTAAGAGAAAAACTGTTTGAGCTGATTCCATAAGAGAGGATTCTTCCATCCTTAACTTCCTCTTCAAGAGCTACAAAAGCATCTTCAATTCTTCTGTACATCTCATCAAGCCTTTCGTCTTTTGAGATTCCCTTATTTATTGCATCTAAAATATAGTACTCTGGATTGTGTATGAGATAGCAGCCTAATTTCTCAAGCTCCAGCCTCTCTAGAGAGAGTGTCAGCTGATTATGCAAAAATGATTTTGATATGGAGTGGTAGCAGTCAGGAGAGTATTTAACAACCTCTTGAACGCTCCCTCTAAATGCCGCATCCTCTTTATAACTCTCTAAAGAGCTGCCTTGTATATATCCAAATTTGCTTACAACTTCAACTTCGTCTTTTATACTCTCGTCAAACTCACTAAATGCCAACGCGATTGCGCGCTCAGCTCCGCCATCCATGTAGTTGGACGAGGTGTCAATCATTGTTATGCCGCAGCGCAAGGCCTCTTTAAGCGCTTCTACATGTTGTGGATTTAAATCACTAATTCTGTAAGTTCCAAATGCGAAATTACTCATAATGTCTCACTTATAATAAAAGTAGTTTGGGATATGGAAATATGAAAGGACAACAGCGAGAGTAAACCTCGCTGTTATATAAACTGAATTATACTAATTCAATAAATGCCATAGTAGTAGCGTCACCACGGCGAATACGTGTTCTAGTAATTCTAGTATAACCGCCTGGACGATCTACGTACTTAGGAGCTATCTCATTTACTAGAGTCTTTGTTGCTTCTTTACTTTGAAGCGCCGCGAATACTGCTTTGTGAGCATTTGAGTCATTTTTACCTGCAACAGTAATAAGCTTCTCAACATAAGAGCGTAACTCTTTTGCTTTTTCAACAGTAGTTTCAATTTTACCATGTTCTATTAACGAAATGCTTAGGTTTTTAAGTAAAGCAGCACGGTGTGCGCTTGTACGAC
>JBAZIE010000037.1:0-14793 GCA_041652055.1 Sulfurimonas sp.
CCAACTGTTTAGAACGGCGATAAGAGTAAGAAACACGATTAATGTAGCTACAAGTAGTATCGGATTTATATCTAACATAGCACCTCCTAAAAGTTGCGTGATTATACTACTTTAAAATTAAAAGAATGGTTAAACTGATAAAAATTTTAATTTTTTTTTATATTTTTTATAAATAATATTTAAATGCAATAAGAATTTATTGCTTTATCTTGGGAGAAGTGTTAAAAAGTCGCTTATCTGACTTTCGTTATCAAATTCAATCGTTAAACTTTTGTTTGAGCACTTTGTTTTAAATCCAAGTGAAGATAGTTTTTCCTTCATCTGTTTAAAATCAAACGAGATGCTCTCTTTTTTGCTTTGCGACTCAACAGTACTGTTTTTTATACTCTTGATAGTAGCTTCAACTTCTCTTACGCTTAATTTTTGGCCGACTATCGAGTTGACGACAACCTGTTGCTGCTTCTCATCGAGTCCAACAAGAACTTTTGCATGTCCTGTGCTTATTTTTTTCTCTATAAGTGCTCTTTGTGTTTTTTGCGAGAGTTGAAGAAGTCTTATTGTATTTGTAATATGTGTTCTGCTTTTATGAATTCTTGTTGAGAGTTCATCTTGTGTAATATTGTGAAGTTTGATAAGCTCGCCGTAAGCATGTGCCAACTCAATAGAGTTAAGCTCATCTCTTTGAATATTTTCAATAAGCGCAAACTGTCTCATTTTCTGCTCATCACTATTTAGAACGATTGCGCGGATTGTTTTTAGTTTTGCCAGTTTTGATGCACGAAGTCTTCTCTCTCCTGCGATTAATACATACCCATCAACATCTTCGGTTACAATAATTGGCTGGATAAGACCGTCATTCTTTATAGATTCACCCAGTTCGTAAAGTGAGCTCTCTTCAAAATGTTTTCTTGGCTGAAATGGGTTTGGTCTTATATCTTTTAAGGCAATCTCTAAAATAGAATCTTTTTGAGAAACTTCGTTGTCGTAAGCCTCTTCTATCTCGCCTAAAAGTGCGCCTAAACCTCTGCCTAACTTCTGTGACTTCATGCTTGCATAATCGCTTGTGCTAAATTTTGGTATGCTATTGAACCTATTGATTTTACATCATAAAGTATCGCAGGCTTTCCAAATGATGGGGATTCCGCCAATTTTACATTTCTTGGAACAACGATAATCTCACCGTCCGTGTCTTTAAAAAGTTTGCTGCTAAAATGTTGCTTTAAATCTGCAAAAACCTGTTTCGAGAGATTGTTTTGAGCGCTAAACATTGTAGGCAAAAACCCTTTTATTATCAATTTTTGATTGATTGATTTTCTAACCAGCTTCACCGTGTTTAAAAGTTGCGCAAGACCCTCAAGTGCAAAAAATTCGCACTGTATAGGAATGATTACCGAGTTAGAAGCCGAGAGCGCATTTATCGTCATGGGTCCAAGTGCCGGAGGAGAGTCGATAATGATATAGTCATAATCTTTTAGAACACTTGCTATTGACTTTTTTAAAAGAAGTTCACGCCCTTTTGAGTTCTCAGCATCGTAGTACTCTTTTTCTATTCCTACAAGCCCAATATTTGAAGGCGCAAGATGAAGAGTAGGAAGTTCTGACTTTAAGATAATGTCTTTTAGTTTTTTGGTTCCAATTAGAACATGGTAGAGGTTAAATTCATAATCATTTCTATGAAAACCAAGCGACGTAGTAGCGTTTGCCTGCGGGTCTGAGTCGATAAGAAGCACTTTTTTTTCTGCAACTGCAAGTGAAGCAGCCAAGTTTACGGCTGTAGTTGTTTTACCGACTCCACCCTTTTGATTTGCAATTACAATAACTTCACTCATCTCAGACTGTATATCCTCTCGCCGTTTATTACAATAGAGCCGTCACTACAAAGTGAAGCATCCCCTAAAGAAATTATTAAATTTTTATTGTGTGTATGAAAGTTTTGATTCTTGTAAAATTCTATCTTATATTTACTAAAAACTTGCTTCCATAAATTCATTTTTTTGATATTATGAAAATATCTCTCTATTAGTTCATCTCTATCTACAACAACATCAAGCTTGCTAAAACTAGAAGGTGCTTCTGCTATATTTAGCCCGACTCCGCAGGCAAGGCTATCCTTGAGCAAGTTGGTAATCATGCCGCCGATTTTTTTATCACCTATGTAAAAATCATTCGGCCACTTTAGCCAAACTTTTGAGCCAAACTCTAGAAGTGTCTCCTTTAAAATATAGGAAAAATATATAGAAGCGGATTCCAATTTAAGGTCTTTTGGAAGTTCACTTAAAGGAATCGCAAAAGATAAAAAAAGATTCCCATTTACTCCGCTCCATGAGTTTCCTCTGCTCCCGACGCCATCCGTTTGAGAATCTGCAACAACGGCACAAGGCAGAGATATTTTACCACCTTGTATCAGCTCTTTTAGATATTTTTGAGTTGAGTCAACGCTCTCAAGATAGATTATCTGCAATGGCTAATCTTTTTCCGTTTATATAAGATAGAACATCCATCTCGTTTTTTGATTCGGGCTGAACTCTGTAAACTTTTACGCTTCCTTTTTTGCATCCCACTACAATAAAATCTTTTTCTACATGTAGAATTTTTCCGCTCTCATTTTGGCTCTCTTTTTCTACCAATTCTATCTTTTTTAGCTTCAGTCCTGAACTTAGATAAATTCCCGGCCAAGGGGTAAATGCACGGTATTTATTAAAGAGACTCTGCGCATCTTCAAATGCAACTTCGCCATCTTGTTTTGTAATTTTTTTACAGTGTGATGCAAGAGCCTCATTTTGTTTTTGTGGTGTAAAGGTTGCGAAGTTTTGAAGCACATCAATGGTTAAATCGGATGCAACATCCGTAAGCCTCTCAAAAAGAGATTCTGCCATATCGTTATCATTCACATCAATCTCTTTGATTTTTATAATATCTCCGGTGTCAAGTCCCTCATCCATAAGCATAGCAGTTACACCCGTTTTACTGTCTCCGTTTAATAGAGTCTGCTGAATCGGACTTGCTCCTCTGTAGTGCGGCAATATCGAAGCATGAAGATTTATACATGGAGCGTGATTTAGTATCTCTTTTGGCAATATCTGCCCATAAGCCGCCACAACGATATAATCGCACTCGATTTTTTTAAGCTCTGCAACAACGTTCGCTTCCCTAAGTCTGCTTGGCTGATAAATAGGAATGCTATTTTGAAGCGCGATTGTTTTTACTATCGGAGGAGTCAGAACTTTTTTCCGCCCTACAGGTTTGTCGGGCTGCGTATAAACCGCCACTACTTCCATATCTTTGGTATTAATTATTTTTTCTAAAATGCGTCCTGCATAATCAGGCGTCCCCATGAAGATAATCTTCACTAAGCACCTCTTGTAAAAAGAGTTCCGCCGATATGTTTGTCCTCAAGCATTAAACTTTTTATATCGCTCAAATCATATCCGCTTGTAAGTACCATGTCGATGTTATGAGCTAAAAGATAATTTGCAGCTTTGAGTTTTGTAATTATCCCACCTGTTGCAAAAGTGCTGTTTGGGTTTGCCTCTTTTTCAAGCTCATCTGCGTCAATACTGTTTACTATCTTTAAAATTTTCGCATCACTAAATTTTCTTGGGTCTTTGTCATAGTAAGCATCAATGTCTGAGAGGATGATAAGAAGTGAAGAGGCTGTATGTTTTGCAACATAAGCGGAGAGTTGGTCATTGTCGCCGACTACAAGCTCTTTTGTCGTCGTTGCATCATTTTCATTGATAATAGGAATAACACCGTTTGAGAGAAGCGTATTGATAGTATCTTTTATCTTTTTGCTCTCATCATCATTATTGAAATTTGCGGCAGTAACCAAAACCTGCGCACTTAAGATCTCATGCTCGGCAAATTTTTTTGCATACTTGTTCATCAAAATAGGCTGTCCGATGGAAGCAAGGGCTTGTTTGTTTTGAAGAATGCCTCTATCTAGTCTGAGGGCTGTATATCCAGCTGCTACTGCACCGGATGAGACCAAGATAACTTCATTTGTTTTTCTTAATTCTGCTAAAAAATCAACTAAATTTCTCATTCTTTGAAGCGCGATTGCGTCGTTTTGTGTAAGAACTGCACTTCCAACTTTTACAACTACTCTTCTCATTTTTACTTCTCTATTTGCTATATCTATTTACTTGCACAAGATTAAAGAGCGCATGTTTTAGTGGCTCTATATTTTTGTTTGCAGCTGAAGATATAGGTGCAACAAAATATGGAAGAGTTTTGTCATATCCAAGCGTTGCATCTGCACTCTTTTGAATAAAGTACGGCATTGACTCATCAAAACCTACTTCATCGTTTTTAGTAGCTTTTACACCTATAGTCTCTAAAAAGCCATTTACAAGATCATTAACTTCCTCTGGAGGAACTATGTCCGCTCTTGTAAGAGCGATTGCGTAACCGCTCTGAGCCAACGTATCAGAAAATGCAGCAACTTCGGCTTTAAGAGTCTCTATCTGCTCTTTCAAATCTCTGTAAGATGCCAAGTCAACCATAAACAGAAGTATTTTTGTTCTCTCGATATGTTTTAAAAACTGGATACCAAGACCTTTTCCCTCATGTGCCCCGCCGATAATTCCAGGAATGTCAGCCATAATAAATGACTCAAAATCTCCAATGTTGACCTGTCCAAGCTTTGGCGTAAGGGTTGTAAACTCATAGTTTGCAATCTCCGGACGTGCATTTGAAACTGTTGAGATTAGTGTGGATTTTCCTACGTTTGGAAAACCTACCAAACCAACATCTGCGATAAGTTTCATCTCAAGTTTTATGACTCTAGTCTCGCCCTTCTCGCCAGGCTGTGCATAAGTCGGTCTCTGTTTTGTAGAGGATTTAAAGTGCGTATTGCCCAAACCGCCTCTTCCTCCTGTAATAAAGAGTTCTTCTTGTCCATCTTTTAACATGTCAAAAAGAACTTTGCCGCTCTCTGCGTCGATTATCTGTGTCCCTGGTGGGACGATAATCACTCTTTTAGCACCAGCTTTCCCGGCCATGTTGGAGCTTCCGCCTTGAATACCGTTTTCTGCTTTTATATGCATCTTCTTTTGAAAGTGAGAGAGGGTATGCGTGTTGTTGTCGCATTTAAACCAGATGTCTCCGCCTTTGCCGCCGTCACCGCCGTCTGGTCCGCCATTGATTACGAATTTTTCACGACGAAATGAAGCACACCCTTGACCGCCTTTTCCTGAAGAAACCGTTAGTTCTACGCTATCTGTAAACAAGTGCTTTCCTTTTAATTATTCTTTAGCTAATCTAGCTATTATCGATAGTAAATTCGACATTTAAATACTCAAAAATCAACTATAACAAAGAGTGAACTGTTGAATATTTTAATTGTTGTAGATACAAAACCTAATGGTTGAAGTAGAAATATTTGGGCAGTGCCCAAATATAGTAGAATTACGCAGCAGGAATAATTGAAACTTGTTGGCGTTTTTTATCTTTTCTATGAAATAAAACAGTACCTTCAACAAGAGCAAAAATTGTATGGTCTTTTCCCATACCAACATTTTTACCTGGGTGAACTTTAGTTCCACGTTGACGAATAATGATGTTTCCAGCTATTACAGCCTCTCCGCCATACTTCTTTACACCAAGTCTTCTACCAGCTGAGTCACGATTATTCTGTGTACTACCTTGACCTTTCTTATGTGCCATCTTAAATCTCCTTCGTTAATTTACAGCGCTAATTACGCTGCGATTTTTATGATACGTACGCGAGTAAAATCTCTTCTAAAGCCTCTTTTAACTTTAGAGTCTTTACGACGACGTTTTTTGAATGTCATAACTTTTCTATCACGACCCTCATTGATAACCTCAGCAGTTACAACGGCACCTTCAACAAAAGGCGCTCCCATTTTAAGTTCCCCTGCGTTTACAGCTAGAACTTCTTTAATCTCGATTGAAGCTTTTGGCTCAAGAGACATGTTATCTAACAATAAGATATCGCCCTCTTGAACTTTATACTGCTTGCCACCGTTTTTGATAATTGCGTACATATACAATTCCTTAAATCTTTAAATACTTACTAGCCTTTGGAAGCATATATTTTATGGCTCCATAAGTCTTTCATTTCTACAAAAAGTTCGGAATTATACCCTCACAAGCTTTAAGTTTTGTTTAACTTAAGTAAAAAGTTTTTAATTTCAAATACCTAAGCTACGATAATGATTCAACTCTCGCTCTTCATAACGCTAAAACTCTTTAGATTTAGCATTATCAACAAAGCGCCCTGCCATCTCTTTGGTTTGCGTCACTATCTCACTTACCCCTTTTGCTTTATCTGCATTTTTTTGTGTTGTCTCCTCAAGTGCGCCAATCGTATCATTAATATTTGAAACCGCTTGGGATTGCTCTAGCATTGTATGGCTTACTTCATTGATAGAGCCTGTCATGATGCCCACTGTCGCGGTAATTTCATTAAGACTTTTTTGTGTTTTTTCAGCAAGTTTAGTCACCTCGCCTGCAACGACTGCAAAGCCTCTTCCATGTTCTCCAGCACGCGCTGCTTCGATAGCTGCATTTAGTGCCAAAAGATTGGTCTGGTCTGCAATATCACGAATGACTGTTATTGCTGATTTTATATCCTCAGATTGGCTTACAACATTGTTAGTTCTTTGAACAATCTCATTTATCGCGACTGTAATGGACTCCATTACTCTTGAAGTCTCTTTGAGTTTTTGCGCCTGATCTTGTGCAGAGACCGTTAGTAAAGTCATGTTTTCAGAGAGTTTAAAAGATTGTTCTTCAAGACTGTGACCATCTTCAAGTTCTTGTCTACTAGCTTTTGAGAGCGCTTTTCCCAAACTGTTCGTACTCTCAAAAAGCTCTTTGACCCTTCCTGTAGTATCGGCTATATCTATAGTCGCTTTAAAGTTATCGTTTTCATAGTTCTTAAGCACTTCAAGCACTTTTTGGATATTTGTATTCATAGCATCAAGCATAGAGTTGACAATCTCTTTTAGTTTGTTGAGAGATTCGCTGCTTGCATCTACTTCAACTCTTTTTGTCATGTCTCCTTTTGCGGTCTCAGAGGCAACCTCAGAGAGATTGGCAATAAGTTCATTATCTTGCACCACTCCATCTTCCATATTTTTTATATAGCGATTAAACTCCTCGGCGATATCTTTAATCTCATCATTCTCTTTAATCTCTATGCGTGAACCATTTTTTTCATTGAGATTTTTAATACCCACTAGCAAAAGCTGCAGTTTGCTTTTAAACTTTAAAGATACGATAAGAGCAATAACAATGATTATAAATGCGATCACAACAAGTGTAAACGTAAAATTAAACATGTTATCTTTAACTTGATCGCTCATCTTTTTATTTGAGATACTCACTCCAAGATAGCCTGAAACACCACCCTCTTTCCAGTTTGTATGACAAGCGATACACTCTTTTTGAGCGATAATTTTTTCATAAAAAGTAGATGTATCACCAGATTCATTAATTTTATAGGCTTTGTTGTCGATAAACTCCAAATCTCTATCGATTTCAAAGTGACAACTGCCACATTTTTTCTCTTTATCCATCAAAGTGCTTCCATGAAACCCAGCTGATTCTTCAAGCGGTTTTTCACTCCAGTCTGTTCGCAGATACATCCCATTCGTTTGTTCATAAATCTTTTTGTTTGGATTATAAAAATTGCCCTCTTTGTGAACAAATGGCTTTCCGACCGTCACCTCTTTTGACTTATAGTTCATAAGCCCAGAAGATGCATATAAAACAGTCTCCTCTACGCCATCTAAAAGTGCTATATTGTCCATAGCGGCTTGAAATGTTTTGCGCTGACCCCGCGCAAGAGAATCTCTTGAAGATACAATGTAGTTGTGTAAAATAGCACTTCCTCTCTCCTCTATCATCTCCTCAAGTTTTTGGTTTTGAAGATAGTAGTTGACTACTATAGAGAGAATAGAGACGGCAATAACACTAAAAACTAATGGGAAAGAGAGTTTAAACAAGATAGTTTCAAAAAAGCTTCTCTTTTGCATGATTTATCCCTTAAATCTAAAACGTTTAAGCTTTGCAATAGCTCTTTCGTCATTGGAAGTATGGAGCATTATCTGTCTTGGAAAATGCTCGCTTGCGCAGCCTATGCATGGATGACCTGCTTTTATACATGTGTTTGTATTGTTATTGTGTCCTATCGTCATACAATCATTTTTCGTAACGGGTCCTTGACAACCGAGCTTAAGCAGACAGCCCGCATCACCAATTTTTTTTGCATAGTTTTTCTCTTGAAACTCAGAGTAGTAAATACACCTCTCATGAACGGTTTGAGAGAAAAATCTAAGCGGTCTTCCCTCCGCATCAAGCTCAGGAATGGTTCTGAATTTTGCATAATGAAAAATGACATAAACTAAATGTTCAGGCTTCATAGGGCAATTTGGCAGAGATACCACAGGCTTGTTTATATTTTTATATTTGTTAAATTTGCTAACAGACATGACACCGGCGTCCATGCCCTGCATTCCCGTAATACCGCCAAATGCAGCGCATGTTCCGCCGGCAACACATGCAGAAGCACTGTTGCTCATCTGCTCCATCCAGTCCATGATAGGTCTATCCCCCATCATGCAGGCATGAGGCATTGCCACGGGAATTGAACCCTCTACTACAAAAAGATAGTTATCTTTTAGCTCCTTAGAGGCCTTGTTGAGTATATCCGTAACCTGTTTTCCTGTTGCCAATGAGATATCGGGATGATAAATTATGTTTGTGTATCTTGTAAGAATATCAAGCACGGAGACATCTTCAATGTTTAAAAAGGAACAAGAACAGCCAGAACATGAGGAGCCATGGAGCCAAATTATATTTGGCTTTATCATTTTTGAGCTCTCCATAGCAAGCAAGTCATCGTAGCTAAAAAAGTTTGCAGCACCAACAGCCGCTATCACCCTCATCATTCGCTTAATAGCTTCTCTTCTAGTTATAAAATCCATCCGCTACTCCTTAATGAACCGAACATGCAAGGCATGGGTCTGTAGATCTCACTACTCTTGCCAACTCTATCGGGTTGTCCTGATCTTTGATTTTCGTTCCTATAAGCATCTTCTCTACGGCTCCGGGAATCCCACTTGCATCTTTTGGCGAGATATTCCAAGTCGTAGGCACAATCATGTCATAGTTTTTGATAAGACCATTCTCATCAGTCTCTATCCAGTGCGCCAAAGCTCCTCTTGTTGCCTCGGTAAGTCCAAATCCAACAGCATTTTTGGGAACATCTCTCTCTACAAACGCAAGCTCGTCGGGAGTCACTTTTTCCGTATCTTCTAGGATTTTATCAATTATCGAGACCGCCATAAAAGCACGGCAGAGATGCCTTCCCAACACAGAGTTGTATTCTTTAAACGTAAGTCCCAATTTTTTATTTACAGAATCCACAAGAGCATTTAGTTTCTTGTTTTTTCCGCTTTTATAAGTGTTTATAACTCTTGCAACCGGACCGACCTCCATAATCTTGCCTTTGTAACGAGGCGCTCTCGACCAGCTGTATTTTCCGTCCTCTTTTTTCTGCTCCTCTTTAAACTCTTCATAGTTTATGGGTGTGAGCACTTTAGAGTCAAGAGGTCTTACTTTTGAGTCGGGTTTGTTTTTGTAGTAGGAGTATTTATGGTCCTCAAAGATGTTTTTCAAGTCAAGTTCTTCATACTTGCCATCAATTGTCGAACCACCTACAAAAAGATGATTTTCCCCATTTTCATCAGGCAGATATGGATAAGAGAGATAATCTCCATATCCAGCACCTATTTTAAAATACTCAGGAAACTCTTTTGCTACGGCTATAATGTCGTTTACATAATTATTTTTTATAAAACTTTTAGCGCTTGTTATCAAAGATCTATACTTTGCAAGTTTTTCAATAGTGGGAATTGTTGTAACACCGCCCGCTTCAAGCGTTACCGAGTGAGGCGCTTTTGCCCCAAAGATTGCAACGGCTTTTGTCAAGTCAGCCATAACTTTAATAGCTTCTAAGTAGTTTTTAATCGCCGTAAAGTTGGTGTTGTTTCCTTTTGCATACATCGCTTCATAGCGCGGCAAAAAAGGAGCTGCAGGAAATATCTTGTTGCTTTTGAGCTCGTTTTGAACCCATTTTTTTACACTCAGAACGCTCTCATCATCGCCATCATATTTTAACACCGCGGTTATATCGATAAAATCCAACGCGCTTAAAACATAAAAATGCAAAAGATGGTCTTGCAGCTGATAAGCTCCGACAATCATATTTCTTAGCAGCTGCCCATTATGATTTGGCTTTATCCCCATAGCATTTTCAAGTGCAAGAGAAGCTGCTTCAGCATGTGCATAAGGGCAAACTCCACAAACTCTCTGCGTAACTTGCTGCGCAACTCTGGCATCGTAACCTATAAGTGCCTTCTCAATTCCTCTGTACATCTCCGCAGAGCATTTAGCTTCCGTAACAACCCCGTCTTGGATTTTCGTCTCAAATTTAAGATGCCCCTCTATCCTTGTAAGCGGGTCTATAGTAATCTTTCTTTCGCTCATTCAACACCCTTTAAACAACAAAATTAAAATAAACTTTACTGCATAGTACAATTTTAAATATTAAACTATTCATAAAAATTATATTTATTTCTGCTAAAAAATATGTGAAAAAAAAGAAAAAGCTTAAAATTTTCTCATCTACTCAAGTTCTAACTGCATCAAATACATATCTTCACCGTCAAGAATATTAAGATCTGTACTTTTGCATTTAGGACAATAATACTCTATACTTTTTAAAACTGACTCATTTAAACATTTGTTGCATTTTATAACGATTTGCTGGATATTTATAACAAACTCCGCCTCTTCACAGAGCGTCTTTTCTTTAAATGTATCAAATGCGGTTCTTAAAAGCTCAGGCTCTACCCCGCTCATAACGCCGATTTTAACTACGACTTTAGTTACTTTTGTAGCATTGTTTTTTGCGGCATTCTCTTCACATGAGTCTAAAAGTGACTGGACTATACTATATTCATGCATCTGTATTCCTTGATTTTATTTCATAAAATAAAGGAAACCCCTTATTTATTATATAACGGTATCGGAAGTAATTCCGCTACCTACGCTAACGCTGAGTTTTACCAGCAAAGGCACTAGCCTTCGGCAGGAAGCCCATCGTACCGGTACGATTTCAATCTTTGTGGTGTTTCAATTGAGCAGACTTTATAAACAAAATCATGTCTCAGCCTGTGAAACGAACTCTCTTTATCCCAAAACTCAGGATACATTATTTTTAACTCATTCTCTTTGCACTCATTTATAAACTCTCTGTTTCTTTGCAGATAATCCTCTTTTTCATATATAAAATCATCATATTCGTCTTGCGTATTTGCCAGTTTATTGGTGAAACTTCTTAATTGCTCAAAATAGTTCTCTTTTTCAAAAACCTCATCAACCATATTTATCTCTTTTGCTTTAGCGGCATTTATCGGCAGACAGCGCTCCAGCAGCTCTTTTGACTTGTGCGCACCTACTCTTTTTGGCAGTGTAAATGTGTGATACTCGCTTCCGCTAAGCCCCAAAGTTTTATAGTGAGGATTTAAAACAACATCTTTACATGTAAGTACATAATCACATGCCAAAGCCAAAAATACTCCGCCTGCTCCGGCATTTTTGTGCAGAGATGCAACCGTGATTACATCATCTGCGAATATGATTGACTTTATCAAATCATTCATGGCATTTATGTTGCTCCAGCCGTCTTCGCCCTGCTTTTTGGAGTCTTCAAGTATATTCAGATGGATTCCGTTGCCAAAAAAATCCTGTGCACCAATCAGCACAATGACTTTTGCACTCTCTTTTAAATACTCAAACGCATATTTTAGCCTGATGCACTGCTCAGAATGCATAGCGCCGTTGTGAAAGTTAAAACACAAATACGCTACATCGCCGTCTTTATGGGAGCTGATTTCGTAAAATGTTTTATAACTCATATCAAAAATAAGAGGAAGCCGCTCTTCTTTAACGCCTTTAATTTTATCTTTTAAAACATAAGTTGATGGAAGTTTAAACCTGCCGACTTCTGACATGTGACTTATCCATAAAGCCCCATCAATCGTGCCGATGCAAACCGCGCCGTCTCTTTTGGCGATTATCTCTTTTGGATTGCCTTTGAGTTTATCTTCTTCCCACGCTCCAAAGAGATAACACTCTATTCCAAAAAACTCATCTTTTACACCCGGAAAACTATCGCTTACATGTATCTTTTTTATAATCTCTTGAGTGGTCTCTTTTTCCCAGTTAATGGCTCTGTCATTTTGGCTCAGGTAATTATGCATCGACATTTTGAGTTGAGGAGTTGGTTTGAACTCTTTGTCGTCCAAATTTTTAAGCAGCTCTTTTAACGCTTTTGAGGCAGCATCAGCGACTTCGTTTCTGTATATGGAAGCCTTTGTCGCATCTCTCATCTCAAACCTGACCTCGGCGTATATATCTCCGCCGTCAAACTCTTCATTTGCTCTGAGTATGACAACTCCCCACTCTTTTTTATCTTCCCTTATGGCATGGTCGAGCGCATTGTGTCCTCTGTCTCCTCTTATGCCGGGATGGAGAATAAAAGTGGGGGTTTTTAGAAATATCTCACATGGGAGGTACTTTTTCAAGTAAGGGCAAAAGATGATATCGGGCGCAAACGCGTCAACGCTCTGCATCATCGCCTCATTACTTATGGCATACTGCACCGAGACAGTGTGATTCATATCTTGAAGCTCACAAAAAACTCTTTGCGTAAGAGAGTTAAATGCCGAAACGATAAGAAGTATTTTCATAACTTTAGCAAATCCTTGGAAGCAGCTCGCCGCTTGGCGTATCTAAAAATCTTGAAGTTCCCCAGCTACTCTTTAAAACGACTTTTTTTAGATGCGTATCCGTTACTTTGCCGATTATCGCAGCATTTTTGCAGTTCTCAAAAGTTTTTAAAATTTCCACCGCACGCTCTGCGTCATCATGATTTACCGCCAACACAAAAGTACCTTCATTCGCCAAAGCAGTCGCTTCAAAACCGAGCATCTCGCAAATGCCTTTTACCTCATCGCTGACAGGGATGCTCTCCTCCTCAACTTCTATGCAGATATCCGACTGCCTCGACCACTCATTTAGCACTGCACTCACTCCGCCTCTGGTTGCATCTCTCATAGCCGTTATCTTTATGTCTGCGTCCAAAAGAGCCTTCACCTGAGGATAAAGCGACTCGCAATCACTCTGCAAAGAACTGCTCATCTCGATGCCCTCACGAGCTACAAAGATAGCCGCACCGTGACAGCCGATATCACGGTTTACGATGATGAGATCATCTTTTGTTATGTTGTTGGAGCTGATGCCTTTTTTCAAAACTTCGCCGATTCCCGTAGTGTTTATAAAAATCTTATCGACACTTCCCTTTGGCACAACCTTGGTGTCTCCGCTCACGACAATCGCACCGTTAATCTCAAGCTCTTTTTTCATACTTCGCACAATTCTCTCTAAGTCTCTCATCTCAAAACCCTCTTCGATGATGACGCTGCATGTCAAATATTTCGGCTTCGCACCCATCATAGCAAGGTCGTTACATGTACCGCAAACCGCAAGCTTCCCAATGTCCGCTCCCGCAAAAAACAGAGGCGAAACCGTAAAACTGTCAGTTGAAAACGCCAACTCCCCGTTATGGATAATAGCTGCATCTTCGCTTTTGTCTAGGATGTCGTTTTTAAAAGCCTTATAAAAAACTTTAGAGATTAGTTCGTTGTTCTCCTGCCCGCCGTTACCCTGTGCTAATGTTATTGTTTTAGTCATCTGTTTTCTCCGTTGTATTTAAACTCTGTTTTAACTCATTTTCTATCATTTGGATAGTCGGTAAACTTGATTCAAACTCTTTTGGTAAAACCTCTGTCAATTCATACTCCGATATGCCAATAGGCTGCGACATATTTCTCAGTGAATATTCGGCAACTATCTCATTTTTTTCTTGACAAAGAATAAGCCCAATCGTCGGTTTATCTTCTTTATGAACTAAAATCCCATCTATAACAGAACAGTAAAAATTAACCTGCCCCGAATATTCAGGCTTGAATTTACCTTTTTTAAGTTCAACGACTACATAACATCGAAGTTTCAAATGATAAAAAAGCAAATCAATATAAAAGTCATCATCACCGACTTCAAGCTTATACTGTCTGCCGACAAAGGCAAAACCGCTTCCAAGTTCTATGAGAAATCTTTCCATATGTTTTATCAGATTTGACTCAAGTTCTCTTTCTAAAAAAGGCTCGGCAATAGTTAAAAAATCAAATAAATAAGGGTCTTTAAATGATTGTTGCACCAAATCACTATCTTGTGGAGCCAAAATATTTTTAAAGTTTGATACTAGTTTTCCTTCTCTTTTATGCAGTTGGCTTTGTATCATTAAAGCCAACACATCCCTACTCCAACCATGTTCGAGAGTTTTTTGTATATACCAATATCGTAAATCTATGTCTTTTATTTTTTGTATCAAAATGATATTGTGAGCCCAAGGAATTTGTGCAACTAACAGTTGCCTATTTTGTACAGATTCATTTTGTGCAACTGGCAGTTGCCCAATTTCAATGGCTTCATATTCTCTATAAAACTGAACCATAAGCTTAATATTTCTAACAGAAAACCCGCCAAGTTCCGGAAATGCACTCTTGATGTCATGACTAAGATTATCAATAACCTTTGCACCCCAACCAAGCTCTTTTTGTTTTTGGTTTATGTTCTTTCCAATGCGAAAATAAAGAAGTATCATCTCTTTATTTACACTATTTATAGCCCTTATCT
>JBAZIE010000038.1:0-13562 GCA_041652055.1 Sulfurimonas sp.
TGCGGTTCCTTGTGAAGTTTGAACCGATACCGTAGGAGCTGGAGAACTCGAACCTTTTTTTGCCTGTCTACGTTTCTTGATTGCACCGGCAATTTTTTTTACCACATCAATAATTCCACCCATCATTTCAGGGTCATCGATATCGACTCCCATCATTTCGGCATCATTGATCATACCTTCAATTTCACCATGTACAAACGGATCTCTTCTAAATCTTCCCAGTGCTCTTCTTGTTGTCTTTTTACGTGCCATTCTGCGGGGAATTTCGTCAAATCTGTATCTCATTTCATCTATCTCCTTGCTAACATTATTAAAACCAATGCCAGGGGAATGCCTGCCATAAGCAAAAGATTCATTTGCTGCTTTTTCTTCTGTTGCTCCTGATATAATAATTGCTGTTGCGCTTTATATGCTGCAACTTTTGCATCTATTACAGCCTGAAGTCTTGCTTTTCCATCGCTTTCTTTTGATTTCTTCTTTTTTACCGCTCCTGCAATAGCTTTTCCGATTGAAACACCAACGGAAGCAATTTTCGCGATAATGGCAGGTATTGCACCCATATATTCAGGATATTTTGCATTAAGATAGAGAATTTCTTCAGGTGATAGATTTTTCTTGATATACTTACTGTCGGAATAGTCCATACCGAGAAGTTCAACTATCTCTGTATTGTCCCGTTCACCTTCAAGAGTAATCAAAGTAGGTCTCATGTTTTACCTTTGCAATACTTGTGCTTTAGTGAGTTTCTTGATTTGCAGTGGCTTGTAATCAGAATATGTTGCGTCCATATTTTGCCATTCATTATCAATCTTCATCTGTGGAAAAACATGATGAATTCTTTTGTCTGGTCTTTTTGATGAAGCTATTAGCCTAAACGGTATACCACGATTTTTAAGATATGCTGAAATGAGGATTGATTTTTTTTTGCAATCCATACCAACAGATTTTTTATCGATGATTTTTTCAGGCCTGGAAACAACTTCAATGCCTTTAATGTCCTGCCGGTATGGAATGTTTTTTACGAAATTGAAGAACTCGAATAGTGAGAATTCAGAAAGGGGGATACCTCTAACTTTGATATAATCAATATCACCGGCATATTGATCGATTAACCGGTACATTTCTATACCGGTTTGATCTTTATTCCTGAGATTATGAATAGTAATCATAATCTCAATCTATCATTTTTTTCAGTGAAGCGCAATAAGAAAAACAATATCAGCCTGATAGCAGGTTTGTACCATGTTTGGTTTCTTCAAGTTCACCAGGCAAAAACCATGATAATTTTTTTCTAGGCATTTAGCCATTGATTGTTTTAAAATATCTTCATAACTGCATCTTATAGTTGTAACCGGATTGATCTTGTATTTTCCAACCGCTGCAACCTGGTAACCAGTGGGAATGTCATAATGTGATGACCGTTCACCAAAATTAATGATGTCATCAGATTTTTCTTTCGAAACTTTGATTTCAGAAGTAATTTCTATACTCGCTTTGATCGGTCCCGCGCTTGCTTCGCAAAATGAACCGTTGATTATCATATATACCAACAAAAAAGCAGCTATTACGAATAGTAATCTCATTGTTCCATTCATTTTACATTTTCCTTTTTATCGTTTTGAGTAATATTTCTGCACCTTTTATCTTTATTTCCTGCAGGTTTATGAAAAATCCACTATTAAATAGGTTCAACAGGTGTGTTTTCTTTTCCTTCTCCAATTTCTTCTTGTACTGGTTTATCATCGCTTTCAACATGAATCCCTGTAAACTTTTCACATAACTCCTTTCCAATAATCGTTATATTCCGCAACAATTGTGACATTGTAGCCATATCGATTTCTGATCTATCATCAATCATAACTTTACAGTTAAACATGATAACTTCAATCGGAATACCGTTATCACCAATAATTAAAAGGAATGGCTGATCTATATATTCTTGTTTTCCATCCTTAACCCTTAAACGTCTTTGTGTTGTCCATCCAATGACAGGAAGATATTTTCCTTCTGGCATCTGTTCAGGTTTATACTTTTTATCACCGGCATACTTGGCCCTTAGTTTACGTTGTAGATAAATCATTTTTACTTTCTTCGCTTTCTTTGATTGTTTTAATAATAATTACCGTATCACCCCATATTGTACTTACTTCATCTTGAAACTTTGTTTTTATTCCTTTCGGCATAGTCTCAAACGATTCTATTAATAATCTTGCTGCAAATGCATTTACGCCAATTTCAAGCAAATCACCCATTGGAATTACGTTCTTTAATACCATTGATAAAATCTCCTTGTTTTTGTTTTTCTATATGAAACTTTTTCCATAGTGAATCGAATGTGCATTGAAAAGCGAGTTCAAAAACTTCAGGCTGAAATTTAATTACCCTGGTTGTAGGTTTATGTTCAACCACAATTTCATTTTCCAGTTTATTAACAGTAATTTGAAAATCTTTGGTAGATATAAAACCTGTAAGAACTGGATGATTCATTCAATAATTCTCCTGGAAAAATTTTTCGAGCGCCTTGTTTAGATCTTCGATTTTAAAATCTCCACCCTCGCATTTTCCTATCCGTCTAATATATACATGGTCGTCCTTTCCTTGTCTGGAAGTAGAGAAAATAAAATGTCCCAATTCTACAACTTTTAGTCCATCCAGATCAATAAAATTAAAAGTCATAATGCTTTTATCCCCCTTTGATTTTCAGGTGTGTATTTTTCTGTAACCAGGATTCTTTTTATCTCCTTGTTTATTTCCGGTATAAGCAGCATTTTTGCAGCTGTAGTGTGTTCAATACCCTTAAATTCTGCAATCGTTGAAAGTGAATCAAACTCCTTTATTGATAAAGTTATGTTTACACGCTTAGTACCTTTTTTCAGGTCTTTTTTTGTTACCTTAGTTTTACCCGCCATGTCCAATTTTCTCCTTTTTTGGTCTTGCACTGAATGAACCCAGTGATTTGTATTCAATTCCTGAACTTGCAACTTCAAAAGAGATATCTTCAGGAAGTTTTTCCGCTTCAATGGTTGCAACCAACATTTCAAATGTATTATACATTGTCCATTCTTTAATTTTTACAACAAATCGAATATTTTCTTTCATTATATCATTGTTAAAGTGAACTGATATTTTATTGATCAGGTATTCCATTGGAAAAACCATTTTTTCACCAGCTGCCATACTTACAAAGCCGGTCATTATTTCAGAAGAGTCATGAATAAATAGTGGAATTTCGCAATATTTTATAACGTCTAAACATGTAGTGTGTGAACCTGATAGTATTACCATGATAATTACTCCTTTTTTAATTTGTAGATTACTGCTTTCAAAATAGAAATTTCTTTTTCCGCATTGTCCAACCTGGTCGCCATAATTTTATGATTTCTACTCATTTCCATCATTGTAGAAACAAGCTTCATCAAATCATTAGGATTAACAATAATTTCTTTTTGAACCTGTTTTGTAGGTTGATCATAAATTGATGGTTGCGTTAAATCTGGCATAGTACTCACTTTCTTGATTGGTTTTATTGGTTGAGCTCCATTCGTCCATACATCACAAACGAAATCCCAGAATTCAGTATCTTTCTGTGACATAGTCATTTTACTTTTTAATTTCCCCCTTTAATTGTTCGTTTTTTAATAGATCATCAAGATATTCTTTAACAACTTCAAAATTAGCTCTAACTGTATCTGGCATCATTTGAAGCTGTTTTATGATGAATCGTACATTGCTTTCCGTTGGCTTGTTTGATTTAAACATGATCAAGGCTATTCTTTTTACTTCGAAAGTTTTTAGCATAAAAATCCAATCGTTAAAATGTTAAAAAGCATGTATCTATAAGTTACTTCATGTTACACTAAATATCAATATCTTTTTTTAACAGGTGTGAAAGATAATGACTTAAGTATCAAGATATAGAAAGCCGGGACCGTCTAAACGCAACCTATTTTCGTTTATCACTATCGGGGAGCGGGGCATTTTATAAGAGTTGTAAGAGCCGGTTGAATTTGTTGCATTGGTTTTTGAGTGCCTAGTCAAAAATGCCAGGACAAAAAACAGCTATCGGTAAGCAGTATTACTTTATTGGATATGGTGAACTCTTAACTGAAAGCTGCAGTCCAGAGTTCCTCAGAAGTGGCTTGAATATACAATTCTTGCATAGCAAGTACCGGATTATAATTGTCACACCCCTGTGAATTTCGTTCCCTACGTACTTTATTGCGGTAAAATTGCCAGATTTTATTAACATTTTCCTTGAATGATAGCTTCAACATGTCTAATTGATGTGCAATGCCCTGAATACCATTCTGCAGGATGATTGCCCTTCTCTCCCTGCGGTATTGTCCCAATAACTTCGCAACTTCTTTCCTGGTATCTGTTTCTTCCTGTGCGAAGTCTTTATATCTACCAGGTACGGGACTTTTATAATCATCATTTCCCTGGTCCCATACTACTACATAATTTTCCGAATCTTCTTTATTCTGAATTTCGTAGTCATCACCAGGTACACCCCTGAATTCTCCATAAGTGGCAACCATTCTTTTATTGTATGTATCTGTGATGATTTCTAACATATCATCAGGGGAATTATCAACCGGATCAGTAATATATTTCAAAACTTCTTTTGCCTGGAAAGCAATACTTTGCTCAAAAGACATAAGAGATAATTTTCTTTTCCGCTTCGGGCTTGCATTCCTTGGAACATGCTGCAGTGGTTCAACAGATATTGAAATCGAATCTCCAGAAGTGGCAATTAACCATTCTTTAGATATTTTTGATATTGCCACTTGTTCACCCTGGAATTCTGCGGTTTCCATCGCTGCAGCTGTAAGCATATCTTTCGGAATAGTGGATCCAAACTTTTTATACAGTTCTTTTTTGATTTCAGGGTCATACACCTGGTAATCTAACTGTTTATCAGTGAAAAGCAAT
Organism: Sulfurimonas sp.; assembly: GCA_041652055.1. GTDB lineage: Bacteria > Campylobacterota > Campylobacteria > Campylobacterales > Sulfurimonadaceae > Sulfurimonas. The sequence goes on from JBAZIE010000038.1 coordinate 4,933, forward strand.
TCGTGTGCATGAACATGCCATAGTCCGGAATCTCTACCTCTTTTTATTTCAATGGTTGAAAGACCTGCTTTTATTTTTGCAGCTTCTCCATTGCTTCTCTTATCTTTTCGTTTTTGTCCCATTTTTCGCCAGGCTAAACGGGATTGTTTTAAATGCCGTAATCTTTCAGACAATGAGTTTCCATCAGTAACAGTATACGTTACAATGTAAGCATATCTTTGACCTTCTCGAACTCTGGAAGCTTGTTCTTTAATTGGTTCATTGTACCTGGCACGCCGCCTGTTTTGTGACCTGTCAGCACATACCGGACATACTGCATGCTGCTTACAAAAATTAGCATTAGAAACCTGCAGTACTTGTTCTGAAGTATGCTCATCGATGGTATTGTATGAGGCTTGCAATTCTACTACTGAACAACATGATTTTATTTTATCGATCTTATCTATGATGTCTGATTTCGTTAAACCAGTTTCACTTACGTATTCTCTGGAAACAATATCTAACGGGTCATCAATAGGAATATGGGAAAGCATAAATTGAGAACGTTTTTTCAGTGAAATTAATTTTTTGATACTGAGCATAATAAAATTGCATTATATTTGGTGATAGTTTTATATTTCGTTTATCGGTAAGCAGTTTTGTGGAATCTCACCGCGATTATCTGCACCGGGGGAAGTCGGAAGGCTTCCCCTTTTTTATTTATCGCTTCAATCCTAAGTTTGCTAAAATCTTATTCGTAATATCAGTTCCTTTTTCCTGGTCCAGAAACATAACCAGCCGTCTATAATCTTCCTTATTTTTAACTATTCGTTTAAATTCAGGAGTCATTTTTACAACTGTTTGAACTGCTTTTGCCTGTTGATTATCACCCATTAATTTAGGCAACCATTCAACCAGGAGTGGTTTCAATTGTTCAAGTATTCCTGGTTCCTCTTCTATAGTATTATTTCCCATTTCTGCACCTTCATTTTCAACCTGTAACAGTTTGCGCGTTAATTCTCCTTGTGTTTTTACATTTTCCAGCATGTTTTTTTTAAGTACTTCGGAAGTTACCTCAAAGTTCTTAAATAACATAGATGAAAAATCAGGAGTGCTATCATTTCTTTGCTGCAGAAGGGGAGCAATTACAGATACTAATTGTCCTATCACTTGTATTGTTTCAGCAATAGAACTACCTGATTGCTGTATAATTGTCGGTTGAACCGGAGCTCCTGAAGGTTGAATCCTTAACGAATCGTAATATTGATGAATTTTAATATTGTATGCACGCATAAAACCTTTCGGGGCTTTGGTGCATGCTGGAATTGCAACACATATTAAATACCTGCCTGAACCAAACTTTTTTCCTATCGTATCTTCATCAGGAGGTTCAACTTCGTTAAACTTTGCAATAAAGCTTTTTGTATTACCAGCTTGAGCATTATCATATTTGTATAGATAATACATAGGGCTTGATTCAAGCAAATCATTTCGTTCTATGAACGTATTGATTCTATCAATATACGATAGATTGAATGAAATAGCCTTTTCGTCTATTACTTCATCGATTAAACTAATATCTTCAGTTTCTTCATCTTTTGGAATCTCACCTTTTGCACGCCTGTTCATTACTAAATTTTTCCTTTCGAGAATAGTAAAATTGCTGTTATTGCAAGAAGTGCTATCAAACCGCTTGATATCACTTTCGTTTTAATACCTTCAACTTTGTTGACATAATCCTGAACTGTTCTTATTCCTGGATTCACTTTCTGAACCTTTTCAGGAAATAATGTATCCGGCGCCCACTTTCTTGCAACCGGATAAAAAACAGACATATATAAACTTTGTTTTGTTGGGAATGGTTTAAATTTAGATAAGTACTGCAGTACTGGAAAATACAACTGTGATTCTATTGAACTGTTTTTTGTTACCAGGTCCAGGGAGTCAGTATATCCCAAACTTTTAGCAGTTGCATCAGTGAATTGCAATAATCCTCTTGCACTAGAATATGGATTTTTAGCCTGTGGGTTCCATTTCGATTCGAATTGAATTAAGCGATGCAAATCTTCAGTTGCTATACCTAAGCTTGCAGCAACTTCTGTAAGTGCTTTCAATTCTTTTTCAGTCATAGTAATTTTCCGAGAAGATACCCGGTAACCAGGGTTCCAATTGCAATTGGTAGAACTTTCTTAATTGCAATTGGTGAAACAACCGGCAAGTAATCAATTCGAACATCTGAAGGTGTTCTCCCCTTTGCGAATAGTTCATTGATTTTTGCGTGAACTATTGGCAGGTCTTCAGGTTTAAAAAACACTTTTACGTGATCTTCAAGGTACTGGTATTGTGGTTCAATACCGAATACGTTTTTCAGTACTAATCCTGTTGCTTTTGCTTTTGCAATCGATTGTACTGCTGCCATGGTTATTTTCCTTTTCTTCTATTTTTAATCCAGTTTGCAATACCTCTTACGACTCCATAGACTGCAGTAACTGCAACCATTACCGTTTCACTATCTATTTCCGCACCTAACCCGGTAAGGATCGCTGAAACAACCTTAGAACCAACGATTATGACCGCTGGAGTTTCAACCGTTTTAATGATGGTTGTACCAACATTGTACTTTGTTTCATTCATTCTAATTATCTCCTATTAGTTAATGTAATGATTAATATGTTAATGGAAAATCTATAGATACACCTAAAAGGTAAGCTTCTTGCGCGTAAGTATCTTCTGCTGCGGTTCCATCTCTACCAACTTTTACATAAAATGCACCTTCTGAATTAACTACAGAACCAGAAGGGTTGTTTATTGGAAAGTTTGCATACTCTTGAACATTTAATAAATATTGAGTACCTGCAGCAATATTCATATTATTTAAAGCAGGGGGAGCGAAATTACAAGTTTCGCCATGTCGTATATAGTTCATTTCAGCACGCCAGGCAATTATATTTGCGCTTGTAGTTTCATTAAACCAGTAAAGTTTTAATGAACAACCAACCGCAAAATTAAAATCCCAATATTTTGATGGCAAACATATCCAGGCGAATACAAGATCTAACTCACTTGCTGAAAAAGCCATAACCCTTGAACCAACTGTTAAGGGAAAAGACCTGGTCATAGGACCATTTGCAGGAAATGCTGTTAATGGCGTAAGGTCATTTGCTGCAATCCATACACGTTCGAAATCGTATTTCGTTCCAGGAACTGCACCACCACCGGAAAAACCGTTTCCACGACCTAACCCGCCGCCGTGATAAATTCTTGAACTATTCATTTTTTATGTCCTGTTACGTTGACCAATTGAAATATTTTGTACATCACGATAAGACACATTATAATAAGCTGAATCGATTGCATAAATGGATAATGATATCTGTATTTTCAATTCAGCAAGCCCTATCATTGCAGGAGTTTGTGCAAAAGTGCCTTTCAATGAGAGTGTTAAAAAATCGTTCTGCTTATCTGAGTGTATCCATGCTGCACATTCGATTCCATCTGCAAAATTAACTATTGGAAAAGGTCTCTGATAAACGATTTGAGCTGAAAGTGATCTTTTGATTGTTAATTGCGGGAAATCTTGAATTGCAGAAAGAAATTCAGTTTCGGCAATGTTTGCACCTATTGACATTCTTTCAATTAGATATACCACACCTGGTTTCAGTTCCAGTACATCTATGTCCTGGTTTGCTGGAATACCGAAATCATAAAGTCCGGGAGTCGGAACATTAAAAGTTCCTGTAAAAATCGTTGAAGTGCTTACATACCTGGATTGTTGTGGTATCTGATAGATTATTGACATTTTTACTATCCTATACAGTTAATGGAAAGTTATGCAGAACTTTGAAAAATGGTACTACATTAAATTTTATTCCGTTTAAAGCAGCTGGTACATCAACCATTGATATACTAAGACTATTTGCAATAAGTGGAAAAAAAGTTACCAGTTTAAACGTTGGATCTACCAGGCCATTTTTTTCTACATCAGTAAATACACCGATAGAAAATTCATAATTCATAAAAGGTAGTTTCAATTCTCCATTGTTACCAAAAGTTAATACTGGAACTACTCCACCGCCCAATGTAGCTGAAAGCGATACAATGGGAGCTGAATAATCAAGTGCATCAGGGGGATAATCATAAATGGTAAAACGTTCTGGAATAAATATACCACATGAAAGGATAGTAAAATTATCACCACGTGCGAATGATGAAAATGAACCATTGCACGAATGTAATACTGCACCTGGTCCCGCTATACCAACCACGTTAACAAAATTAACAGCTGTATTTACTGTGAAATTCGGTAAATTTGCAGTTTCAGGGGATAGGATATCAATTACTTCCATTGTCTTTACTCCACATCATGTTTTCTTTAACTGGTAGATAGTAACCTATTAAGCACATATCAACAAAGGGAGGTGTAGCAATGCCATGCCCTGAAATTTGAAATTCCATTGTATCTCGAAAAGGATAAACAATATTTTGAAGTTTTGCCGCTTTCACTTCCCCAACTGTAGAAAGAGCGCCAACCATTGTTACATTGGAATTGCCAGGAGTACAGAAAAGAGTTGCTGGTATAGGTACGTTTTGAGTTTCTTTTCCTGAACCCTTCTGAACTGCAAAAATATTCAAGTTTGGATATTGAACTATACCATTATCTGAAGGATACCTGATATGAATTTGTCGTAAGAGATAATAAAAGCCATAGTCCAAGGAAAAGAGAAAATAGACAATCGGACTATTTAATAGAATTCTCTGATATATGAAATATGGCTGACTTTCTCTTAGAACGTCAAAATTATTCAAATCAACCATAGTTTTATTGTCCTCTTGTTATTGGCCTTTGCCCTCTTCTTGGAATTCTTCTTTGTGCCTGATTTGCAAAAACATCCCTGCCGGATTGCGTCATAGAAGATATACATCGTATACCATGAAAGCATATTTCCAGATAATTGGGCGTATTGGATGTATTTACGACATCAAGAATAATCGTACTGTTTGCTGTGAATAAATATTCAAGTTCAATTGGATAGAATAGAGAATTACTCCCGGGATCAGTAAGTACTGTTGTGCTGGTTGCGTCTTTTCTTCTACCAGGGGACAACCATAAATCCAAGGGAATACGGTCATTGAACAGTTTTCTTTGCCCTGCACCATCAATTAATTGTCCTGCAAGATAAGAAACTCCATTATCGACAATTGCAGCTGCAGGCATTGCAAGTGTAGAGAATGAACCGGTAACGAACATGCAAAAGAAATGACCTAAATTTGAAACGCCAACCTGTCCGATTGTCGATTGTCCTGCCGGAACTGTTACCTGCATTAATAATCGTTCCATGTATTGAGCATTTTGCAGCTGGAACGCTTGTTCAGGATCTATTCTTTGTGAGAATGGTTTGATTACCATATTTAAAACCTTCTGCTATTAGATGTTTAAATAATGCCAGGCACGTTACATGCCTGGCATCACCCCAAGGCAGTACGGATATTTTCCGCACGTTTATTTTAAGATACTCGAATCAGTGTTCCCGCCAGGCCAATTTTCAGCAAATCTCCTGCAAGTGCTGCATTAACTGCAGTGTGATGCACTACAGTAACTTCGAATGGAGTTAAAGCAGCAAGGATAATCTTATTATTCAATGGAAAAATACCGTGATATTTTGGTTGAATAAGTGGGATATTATCACCGGCAGCTGTTGGAGTTAATGCAAACAAAGTACTTGCTCCAAGAAGTTCTTGAAGTGTCCATTGTCCCATTGTTTCCTTATTCTGTAGCTTAATCGAAACCGTTGTCTGTGAAATCATATCATAGAATGATTGAACGTTTGCGGTTGCTTTTGCTGCTGCAGATTTGTAGAAAATTTTTACTGCTTTTACCTGCAGCTGTTGACCTTGCGGAATGTTTCCCGCTTGAGTCAAGTTTGTGAGGTCAAGCGTTTTACCAGCTGTTCCAAGAGGATTGGTAAAAAGTCGAGTTGTAAGAGTTGCTGCCGCAAGTGTTACTGTATCGTAGTAGGTCCAGTCCAGTCTTTCACCTTCAAGACCGTAGGTTCCTGTCTGGAGTTTATCCAGTGCTTCTTTCCTGCCCATAAAAAACCCCTTTATCGTGTTTTTGTAGAGAATGAAATTGAAATTAAAATTGAAATCATTATAAAACTACATTAATAAACAACATGTTTCCATCTGAAAATTACATATCTGCAGGTGATAGATAATCCTCTTCATCACCTAACTGCAGCATATCGCCCATATAATCGCCCTCATCATAGTCATCCTGTCCCAACTGCAGCATATCACCCATATAGGCATTTTCTCCAGGGGGAGGAAGATAAACGTACCCTTCACCGGCAAGCATTGGAACATTTGGCATGAACTGTTTAATAAGAGCTACTGCACCGAGTACGGCCATACCAGTACCAACCTGCCGCAACATTGGATTGCGCTTTCCGATTGTTGTTGCCAGGATCAAACCAGCAAGAACAGGCGCTGCAGCTTTCATTCTTGCATCTGCAATCGGTAATTTATTTGCAAGTACACCCGCTGCTATACCGCCGCCAACCGCTAAACCAACTTCTTTGACCATCGGAAGCATTCCTTTTGCTTTTCCAGCAATACCAGAAAATCGTTTTCTCTTTTTTGTTGCTGGAGCGCTTTTTGTCGCTTTTTTCCTTGCCATGATTTTAGTCTCCTTTGTAACTACTATTGACCTTGTTTTTTTTGCAACTGTTTTTTTCTTTCGTATCGGTTTCTTTGCACTTTTGAGTTTTTTTCTACCTCTTGCAAGTGCTGCCAGTTGTGCCGGGGAAGCTTTCCTTTTTTTAACTTTTTTCTTTACTGCCATAAAAATCATTCCTCATTTGAAAATTTATAAACAATGGTTTTTTCCGGATCTTCTCTTACATCATAATCTTTATTGTTCTTGTAAGAGTTTATCAATGTAGAAAGATTTTTATTTTTTAAAAAAGCCTTCCTTACCGTTAAAATATCAATTTTTCGTCTTTCATTCATTGTTTTTTTTCCCCTGGTACTTGTTTATATAATAAAATGATACTCCAAGACCTGCAACAATTAATATTAAACTCAATTTCCCAGATACTTCTTTCGTTGTACTTATCGTTTTATCGATAATCGATTGTTCAGTTGAAAAGGTTTTTTGCAGTGCTGTAGATTCCTTAAATCCTTTCGGGTTCCATTTTGCATAAGGGATTATCCCTTCTGCTGCAAGTTCCTGCAGTGATAACAGAAAATTACTGATAATGCTATCATCAATATTCAGTTTTCCCTTTATTATTGCAATCAGATTTAAAGTTGCATTGTCCGGAGCGTTATTTGTAAAGTTTGCAGGTTTATAATTTTGTGCCATTAAAGCGGTATATTCACGGTACATATTCTGTATTAAACGAATGTTTAAACCACCTGCCTGGAAAAAGTCTTTCAGTTTTTTAGCAATAGTTTTATCAATAGCCTGCAACTTCTTATAAGTTGCACTTGCTAACTTTTCTTCAAAGCTTAAACCAAACAGGCCCATATATTCAGGAGCTACGTACATATTATTGAACCACTTTTGAACATTATTTTTGTAAAAATTACATTTTTGCGTCCGGATCTTTACCGTTTATGTGAATAGTATCACTTTATAGAAAAAATGGCAATGCTGCTGCTGCTGCCAGTAACCAACCTGGTAACCCTTTCTTAGGTTCTTCGACGTTACTTGAAGTATCTTCCTGTTCATCATATTGCTGTTGCTGCTGGTACTGCTGCGGTTGATACTGCTGTACTGGTGGTTGATACTGCTGTACTGGTGGTTGATACACTTCTTGTGCCTGTTCAATCATTGCACTTTCAGCCGGTACGACATTTTGCGCTTGCAATGCCAATCTTTTGGCACGTGCTGCAGCTACTTTTTGCGCCATTTTTTTAGCTGCTACAAGCGGAAGTACTGCAGGCGCAAGCGTTGCGGCTGTAGTAGCTGCCAGGCCTGCTACTGGAGCCGCCAGGCCTGCCGCTCCTGCTGCTACTCCTGCAGCTGCTGGAATTGCTCCAAGTGCAACCGGAGCAAGGCCAACGGCAAGCGGGGCACCAAGTACACCGGTTGCAATCTTCGCCCATTTCGGCAATGTTTTGTATTTTGCCTTTGCTTTCTTGACAACCTTTTTAACTTTTGCCTTAATTTTTTTTCCAGCTCTTTTAAGAGCATCCCTTAGTTTTCCGCCCATTAATTCCGGATAGGGGTAATTATCAACGTACTCGAAAAGTTCATCATCACCGAGTTCAAACATGTTAAAGTTACGCCGTCTATTTTCTCCTGACAATGTTACTTTCATTTTGCAACTTCCTTTTTTCTTGACATTAACATAAGCATGATTGGTACTGCAGCAATGCCGGCAAGTAGTGCTGGATTCGCTTTTATTTTATCTAAAATGGTTTCCTGTTGTGGCATTGTCTGAAGTGCCATTCCAGTTGAACCGATTGGGATATTTTGAGGAACACTTCCTGTCCAGGTAATTCCACCTGGTCCGAGTGCTGCGGTTCCTTGTGAAGTTTGAACCGATACCGTAGGAGCTGGAGAACTCGAACCTTTTTTTGCCTGTCTACGTTTCTTGATTGCACCGGCAATTTTTTTTACCACATCAATAATTCCACCCATCATT
>JBAZIE010000039.1:0-13352 GCA_041652055.1 Sulfurimonas sp.
CTATAATTTCATCATCAAAAAACCCTTTTACTTATATATAAGAAAATCGGCACAACTATTTAATCCAAAAGGAGATTAATGAACCTTCACCTAAAACAGCTAATTGACCTGTCACATATTGATAAAGCTATAGATGCTTTTGAGCCTCAAATAGAAGAAGCTAACTATAAATTTGAAGCGGCTTTGGCTAAAAAAAAGAGTATTGACTCTGATATCGAAAATTTAACTAATGAAATCAGAGATGAAGAGATTAAAAAGAAGAAAAATGAACTTCATTTGCAAGAGCTTTCTCAAAAACTGACAGATAACTCTAAAAAAAGCAACGAAGTTAAAACTGAGCGCGAAATGAAATCTCTTCAATTGGAAGAGGAGATTGCCAAAGAGCAAGTGACTTTTGCAAATGAAGAGATAGAGAGACTTGAGAGAATTGTTGAGTTAAAAACAGAGCAAGTTGAAGCTGCAAAAAAGACATTGGTAGAGCTTGATGCAAATCTTGCATCTATAAAAGCAGAAGTAGATGAGAAGCTTGAAGTTATCAATAAATCCCGCCAAGAAATTTTTGTAAAAAAAGAGAAGTTAATTTCTGAAATGAATCAAAAAGGGCTTGCGTTTTATCAAAAAATTCGCAGATGGGCTAAAAACTCTACTGTAGTTCCTGTTGAAGATCAGGCTTGTATGGGTTGTCATATGCTTATTAACGATAAGATTTATGCTGATGTTATAAAAGCTGAGGAGATTACAACTTGTCCACACTGCGGACGTATTCTCTACATGGAAGCTCACGAAGAATAGGCTTGAAGCCATTTACCCTTCTATACTTCATCCTAAGCGTGGTGCTATATCTTTTAGCACTGCCGCTTTTGGTGTATCTCTCGTTTAAACAAAAATATAGAGAGTCCATTCCATCTCGTTTTTTTCTCTTCAACAATCCAAGATTTAAAAATGGGAACGGAGTCTGGTTTCATGTATGCTCGCTCGGCGAAGCAAGGGCACTAAAACCTCTTTTAGAACTTTTAAAAGACCAAAAAATAAAGATAACTACCATAACGCATACTGGGCATGCAGAGGCCAAAAGGTATGATGCAGAGGTTAGGTATTTGCCATATGAGATGTTTATTCCATTTTGGGCTAAGAAGCAGAAGATACTAATTGTGCTCGAAGCCGAGTTTTGGTTTATGCTCTTTAGCGTTTTAAGGGCCAAAGGAACGAGGGTAATTCTTTTAAATGCCCGAATATCCGAGAAGAGCGCTAAAAAGTATCTTCAATTTGCATGGTTTTATAAAAAACTGCTCTCAAACGTAGAGATGATTTACGCGCAGAGCGAAGCTGATAAAAATCGTTTTTTAGCACTCGGGGCAAAAAATATAGAGGTTATAGGAAATATCAAACTCGCGGGCAAAATTGCAAAAACAAAAGAGTATAAAAAGCCTGAAGTAGAGTTGATAGTAGCGGGCAGCACACATGATGGCGAAGAAGAGAGTGTTCTGAAATCATTTGTAGAGTATAGAAAGCAGAGTGACGCAAAACTTGCCGTTGTTCCAAGACATCCAGAGCGGTTTGAAGCTGTATATGAACTTATGAAAAAGTATGCAGATAAAAACTCTCTGACACTGAGCAGATTTTCTCAAGATAGAGAGTTTAAAACAGATTTGATTTTAATCGATGCAATGGGTGAGTTAAACAATATCTATGCAATCAGCGATATAGCAATACTTGGTGGTGCGTTTAGAGATGATGTGGGTGGGCATAATCCGCTTGAACCTGCTTATTTTGGATGTAAAATTATTACTGGAAAGCACTTTTTTCATCAAAAAGAGCTCTTTAAATATGTTCACCATGTTCAGTACGTCGAGAGCGATGAGATACATAAAGCGCTTATGAAATGTAGAGAGTTGCCGCCTAGCATGGTGGAAGAAAAAATTAACTTAGAACCGATTATAAAGAAGATATTAGAAAAGTAAAATCTACCCCGCTAGGGGTTAGCTTTAGTGCCTTAGCGGCTAGCGTAAATGGCGGAATTACTTCCGACATTGTTTAAAACAAATGGAGGGTTTCCTTCATTTTATGAAATAAAATTAAGGAAATAAATTATGGCATTAGAAAAAGCATATAAACTTTTAGCAGCTCAAGAGGGAATTTCAAACTCGGAAGCAAAGTCGATGATAGACCGCGGCTTGGTATATGCCGCAAATAAAAAGGTAATGATTGCCCGCGGAGACATCGATACGAAAACACTCTTTAAAGTAGAGAAAATTGAAAAAATAAGACCGATTTTTGAGAATGATGATTTGGTTGTTGTAGATAAACCTGCGCACGTCAATTCAGATGAGATTGAGAGACAGTTTAAGCCTGCTGTTCTTCTTCACAGACTTGACCGTGAAACAAGCGGAGTTTTGATGCTTGTAAAAAATGAAGAGTTTAGAGAAAAAGCGATACAAGAGTTCAAAAGAGACAGAGTTTATAAAGAGTATATCGCATGGGTAGAGGGAATTATAAGCGAGCCGGTAGAGATAGACAGACCGATTTTGACGACAAAGAAGAATAATCGCGCAACTTCAAACGTCTCATCAAAAGGCAAACCGGCAAGAACCGAGGTTTTTCCGGATTTGGTAAGTGCAAATAAGACTAAAATCAAATGTATTATTCATCATGGAAGAACGCATCAGATAAGAACGCACCTAAGATATATAGAACATCCGATAGTCGGTGATGAGCAGTACGGCGGAAGACGTGCAAAACGTGTAATGCTTCATGCATATAAAGTCAGACTTTTTGATATGGAATTTGTAGCACCTGAACCTAAGACATTTATTACATTTGAGTAGTGAAAAAAGTATGTGGCATATCTACATGTTAAAATGTAGTGATGGAAGTATATATACGGGCATTACTACGGATTTAACAAGAAGAGTTGATGAGCACAACAGCTCGTCAAAAGGTGCAAAATATACGCGTGTTAGAAGACCGGTAGAGCTAATCTACTCTGAGTCTCATAGTGACAAAAGCAGCGCTTCAAAAAGAGAGCATCAAATCAAGCAGCTCTCAAAAATCCAAAAACTCTCCCTTATAAAATAATGCGTATTTTTGTTGACGGAGATGCATTTGTAAACCTGCTCAAGCCGATTATATTTCGCCAAATTGAGAGATTGTGTATTGAAACATTTGTCGTCTCAAACAAACATATAACCATCGGCAAATCTAAACTTATCTCATACATCATAGTAGAACAAGGTGCAGACGAGGCAGATAATCATATAGTTGAGCTGGTAAAAGAGGGGGATTTGGTTATAACAGCCGATATTCCGCTTGCCGACAGAGTTATAGCCAAAGATGCACATGCGATTGACCATAGAGGCGAGCTATACACTGTTGATAATATTAAGCAATATTTGGCGATGAGGAATTTAATGGAAAAGATAAGAGAAGGCGGAGAGATGACAAGAGGCCCAAAACCATTTGACCAAAAAGATGCTCACCAGTTTGCAAATCAGCTTCATAAGTTTTTGACTAAATATTGCAAAATTTAAAGCAAACTTAAAGTAACTTTCAGATAAAATTCGCAACTTTTTACATCCAAAGATAATTTAAAACAGGAGGGCTTTATGTTTGATATATTAACAGATTCGTTTACAAATGCTATTAGAAAAATTCGTTTTCATGATGATGACAAAGCCCTCACTAAGGCTCTTGATGAGCTAAAAAAATCTCTTTTAAAAGCAGATGTAAACCATAAAGTCGTAAGAGATTTAATAGCTAAAGTTCAGATAGAGACCAGAAAAAACGGGATTGGAAAAGACCAGTTCTTGGGTGCTCTTAGAGGCGCGCTGTATGAACTTTTGGAGATAGGCGGAAACAGAGGCTTTATATTTGCTTCAAAACCTCCGACCGTTATTCTTATGACAGGACTTCAGGGTTCTGGAAAAACAACTACAACAGGCAAGCTGGCACTTTATCTAAAAAACAAACAGAAAAAAGTTATGGTAGTTGCGGCCGATTTGCAGCGTTTGGCAGCGGTCGAGCAGCTTCGTCAAATAACAACTCAAATAGGAGTTGAACTTTACGAGAATGAGAGTACAAAAAATCCAGTTGAAGTTGTAACTGCTGCGCTAAAAAAAGCAAACAGTGGCATTTACGATGTTGTACTTATAGATACTGCCGGTCGTTTAGCGATAGACAATGCACTCATGGAAGAGCTTGAAGCTGTCAAACGTGCTGCAAACCCAAGTGAGATTTTTTATGTAGCAGACTCTTTAACCGGACAAGACGCGATTAAAACAGCAACGACTTTTAAAGAAAAAATCGGAATTGACGGCGTAATTTTAAGTAAATATGACGGCGATTCAAAGGGCGGTGTTGCTCTTGGACTCTCATCACAGGTTCAAGTCCCGCTTCGTTTTATCGGAAGCGGCGAGAAGATGGAAGATTTAGAGATCTTCTTGCCTGATCGCGTAGTAAATCGTCTTATGGGCTTTGGAGACATTGAGGGATTAGCCGAGAAAACAGCGTCAGCAATTGACGAAAAGCAGGCCAAAAAGCTTACTTCAAAGATTAAAAAAGGCGAATTTAACTTCAATGACTTTTTAGAGCAGATGGAAAGTATGAAGAAGATGGGCAGCATGAAGTCTTTAATGGGTATGATTCCGGGCATGGGAAATATGTCCAAGGCACTTAAAGATTTTGACCTTGAAAATTCCGGTGAACTTAAAAGAATCAAGGCAATGGTCTCATCAATGACGATGAAAGAGAGAGAAAATCCTGACCTTTTAAACAACTCGCGCAAGCAGAGAATCGCTAATGGCTGCGGACTCAGCCAAGTTGAGATTAATCGCATGATTAAGCAGTTTAAAAATGCCGGTAAAATGGCTAAGAGATTCTCAGGCAAAAGCGGCATGAAAGATCTTCAAGCTATGATGGGCCAGATGGGCGGAGCAGGGGCACTAAGAAGGTAGCTTCTGTTTCTACATGTAGAAAGTAAATCTATAATCTTTTAGAAGCTTATAGATTTGCATTCAAAATGCAAATTTAACATATACAGCTAGTTGAAATATGACTAGCGCAGAGAAGGACAAAACATGGCAACAGTAATTCGCCTAACTAGAATGGGAAGAAAAAAACAACCTTTTTACCGTATCGCGGTAACAGACTCACGTAAAAGAAGAGACGGTGGTTGGATTGAGTTAATTGGACATTATAATCCAATGGTAGCAGAGAAGACAATGGTTGTTGATAACGAAAGATTAGATTACTGGTTAAGCGTTGGCGCTAAAATGAGTGATCGCGTTAAAAAGATAACAGGTCGCTAAGATGATAGCTGATTTTGTCGCACAATTTGCAAGACTTATAGCATCCAACCCTGATGATGTAAGAGTTGAAGTAAAAGAGGGCGATGAAACGACTGAGATTCTCCTCTATGCAAATCAAGCCGATATCGGCAAATTGATTGGTAAAGAGGGCAAGATGATCGGTGCGATAAAAACCGTCATCTCTGGCTGCAAAGCAAAAGATGGTGTAAGTTACCGTATTAATGTCGAAGCAATCAAGTAATCTGCTAAACATCGCTACAATCGGCAAGAGTGTCGGTTTAAAAGGCGAAATGAAGCTTCATATAAAAAGTGATTTTCCTGAGCAGTTTAAAAAAGGCACCTCTTTTTTCATAAATGAGAAAGAGAGCGTAACTCTTGATAGTGTTAATCTTGAAAGAGGTCTTGTAAAGTTCAGTGGGTATAACTCGCCAGAAGATGCCAAAAAACTTACAAACAAGCATCTATATACAACCATAGAGAGAACAAGAAGTGAATGCCGTTTAGAAGATGGTGAACATTTCTGGTTTGATATCGAGGGCTGCAGTGTAGTTGAAGATGGAAAAGTTTTAGGCATTGTTGAAGAGGTTGACAGAATTTCTATTACCAATTATCTTTTTGTAAAAACTGATGAAGCTTTGGTAAAAGAGGGTTTTGCAAAAAGTTTTTTGATACCTTTTAACAAACCTTTTACAATCAAAACCGACATAGAAAAGAAAATCATAACCGTTAGTGGTGCTATGGATATTCTAGAAGCTTCATAATGAGATTTACTTTTGTTACTCTATTTCAAAATATAGTCGAGGGCTATTTCCAAGACTCTATTTTAAAAAGAGCAATTGACAAAAATATTCTACATGTAGAATATATAAATCCTAGAGATTTTAGTAGCTCAAAACATAATAAAGTTGATGACAGTGCAGTTGGCGGCGGTGCCGGAATGGTTATGAATCCACAACCGCTGTATGATACTTTAAATGAATTAAAAACAAAAGATAAAGACGTACATGTAGTTTTTTTAACTCCTGTTGCGAAGCCTTTTAGACAAAATGATGCTAAAAGATTGGCAAAAAAATCCCATATAGCTTTTGTGAGTGGAAGATATGAGGGGATTGACGAGAGAGTTATAGAAAAGTATGCTGATGAACTCTTTAGCATTGGTGATTATATTTTAACCGGCGGAGAGCTGGCCTCTTTGGTTATTTGCGATGCCATCTCCAGAAATGTTGATGGTGTTCTTGGAAATAGCGACTCTCTAACCGTAGAGAGTTTCGAAACCAATTTGCTAGAAGCTCCATCTTTTTCCAAACCGGAAAATTATGAAAACAATTATGTTCCATCAGAATACTTAAAGGGAAATCATAGTAAAATTCGCTCACTAAAATTAGCTCTGTCTGAATGTAAGACCAAATTCTTCAGACCAGAGCAGCTTTTAAAGCACAGAACAAGGAAATCTTATGAGAAATAAGTACATAGAAAACTTTGAAAAAGCACAAGTAGCTGAGAAAAATATTCCAGACTTTCGTGCCGGTGATACTGTTCGTTTGGCAGTAACAATTAAAGAAGGTGACAAAACTCGTGTACAAAATTACGAGGGTGTTTGTATTGCAAAAAGAGGTCAAGGTACTGGCCAAACTATTACAGTTCGTAAAATTGGTGCAAACAGTATAGGTATTGAGAGAATATTCCCAATCTATAGTGACTCAATTAATGAAATAGCAGTAGTTCGCCGCGGTCGTGTACGTCGTGCTAAACTATTCTACTTACGTGATCTTGCCGGTAAAGCGGCTCGTATTAAAGAACTTAGAAGAAAATAATCTTCTAAGTTTTATCCTCTGCAAATAGATACTTCCACAAAAACGCACTTTTTTATATAATTTAAACTTACAATATAGTACAATCCACAAATGTCATTTTAACATGTGGAAAAGCTATGACCTATCTAGATGATTTAAAAAGCGTTGTTTTGATAAATTCGTACACAAAAAACAAGCTAGGAATAGATAAAGCTGGAGAACTTTTTGATGAATGGTTTGGGCAGTTAGGGTTTAACATAGAGATACATGAGAGAGAAATAATAGGTTCTCATCGCCACTACACTTCAAAATACAATAAAAATGCAAAAAGATTGCTGTTGCTTGGTCATTTAGACACGGTTTTTCCTCCAGACAAATTTGAGACTTATCATGAAGATGCCCAGTGGGTTTACGGTCCGGGCGTATGCGACATGAAAGGTGGAAACATTGTCGCACTTCAAGCGCTTCGTGAAATCAAAAAACAAAATATTGAGATACAAAATATAGACATTCTTTTGGTTAGTGATGAAGAGACCGGAAGTGATGATTCAAAGTTGTTGACATCAAAAATAGCAAAAGATTATGATTATTGCTTTGTCTATGAAGCAGCGGGAGCAGCGCTAGAAGTAGTAACGGGTAGAAAGGGGGTCGGCACTTTTTTTATAGACATAGAAGGCAAAGCGGCTCATGCCGGAAATTGCTACAGCGATGGACATGATGCAAATCTAGAAGCATCCTATAAGCTTCAAGAGTTGGTAAAGCTTACTGATTTATCAAAAGACACGACTGTAAATGTAGGCAAGATGGAAGGCGGCATAGGAGCAAATACTATATCTCCTAATGCACAATTGACATTTGAGATTAGATATAAAGAGGCAGATGAGAAGGATAGGGTTTTAAAATCCATAGATGCCATTGTTGAGAGAGCATATGTTTTTGGAACAAATTCAAAATTAAGGGGAGCCATTCAAAGAGATGTAATGCAGACGTCGGACAAATCTCTTGAGTTGGTTGGGAAAATACAAAAAATTACAAATACCTCTTTAAAATATGAAGAGCGTGGAGGAGTAAGTGACGCTAATATTGTGAGTTCGTGCGGTGTTGTAACGCTTGATGGTTTTGGTCCTTACGGTGATGGGGACCATACCGTTCATGAAAGAGCAAGCA
The DNA here is from genome assembly GCA_041652055.1 of Sulfurimonas sp. GTDB lineage: Bacteria > Campylobacterota > Campylobacteria > Campylobacterales > Sulfurimonadaceae > Sulfurimonas. The sequence goes on from JBAZIE010000039.1 coordinate 8,264, forward strand.
AAGAGAGTTTTGAGAGCAGAATAGAGTTGAGCAGAGCGCTTTTTGCCCACTTTATAAAAAAATCAGATTTTTAAAGGGAGTGTCAAATGTCAAGCAGAAAAATCGGTATGTGGCTTTATACAAATAGCGGTGGCGATAAAGTTGCCAAAAAAATTATAAAAAAATTAAAAGAGAGAGATATAGAAACACTTGATAATGTCAATTTACGACATGCAATAGCAAGAAACAGCAATATTCTTTACCAAGGCGAAAAACTAAATAAGTTAGATCTCTTCTTTTCTTATAACGCAGGAGAGCAGACACAATACCAAATGTATCTTTATCAAGCGTTAAATAGAGTTATACCCATGATTAACTCTTATGAATCTTTCGCGCTTACTGAAGATAAGTTTCACACGTCATTTGTGCTAAGAAATAACGGAATCAAAACGGCTGACTATAAGTTATGCCATAGAGATGATGGACATGAACTTAAAAAAATAATCAAAAAATGGGACAAAATGGTGTATAAGCCTACGGACGGCTGGGGCGGCGTAGGTCTTACAAAAATTGAAAATGAGGATACACTCAACATGCTAATGCCGTTTTTAAATCAAATGGATTTAAGATATTTTTATGTAGAAAAATTTATAGATTACGACAATACAGACTTTAGAATAGATGTAGTGGACGGTAAATTCGTCAGTTGTTATGGAAGAAGAGCAAGTGCGACCGACTGGCGAACAAATGTTACAAGCGGCGGGAGCGTATTTTTAAGAGAGGCAAACGATGAAGTTGTAGATCTTGCCATCAGAGCGGCAAATGCATGCGGCGTGGATATAGCGGGTGTGGATATTATATATGATAGAAAAAAAGAGGAGTATATAGTTCTTGAAGTAAATGGAATACCTGCTTTTGCTACCCCTGATCAAGAGAAGATAGGGCTTGATTTTAACGACAGAAAAATTGATATGATAGTGGACTTGATAGATAGAAAAACAAAAAAGGATAAGTAGATGAAAGAAAAACAGAAACTTCCAAAGATAGGATTTTTATATTTAGATTATGTACTTAGATTTTTTGACTATAGCAATTTTAAAGGCTGGCCCGATAAGATAGAAGCCGTTACATATCATTGGAAAAATGATAAAGCAAGATTTATAAAGGAAGTAAAGAGAAAAAAGATTGATGTTTTGGTGGGCAATATTCCCGCAACGGCATACGAGACTTTTAAAGAGATTGCAAAGGCACTGCCTCATGTAAGATTTATCCCCTCAATTGAGACACAGTTTTGTAATAAATCTAAAGAGAATGTAACGCTTTTTTGTAGAAAACATAATATTGCTGCTCCAAAAACGATTATTACTTATGATGAAAAAAAGGCAGACAAACACTTTAAAAGTTGTCACTATCCGCAGATTATAAAAAGAAGTTATGGACCTTCCAACTACGGCGGATATTTTGTTCATAAAGCGGATAATTATAAAGAAGCAAAAGCGCTTTTAGCAGAGAAAAAATATATGCCCATATATTCACAAGACGGTATCCCGTTAAAAGATAGCGGAGATATCCGTGTTATGCTTATCGGGCATAAACCAATCTGTGCATTTTGGCGCTATTCGGGCAAAGGAGAGTGGATAACAAACACTTCTCAGGGTGGGACTATGAGTTATGAAAATGTTCCCATGAGTGTACTTGAATTGGCGGTCAAAGCAAGTAAAGCTGCAAAAGCAGAATATTGGGCATGTGACATTGCAATAGACGAAAATACGAATAAACCATATATACTAGAGTGTGCAACGGCATTTGCAGCTTTTCCGTATGTAAGAGACTGGATATGCCAATATATCATGTGGGATTTGAGCGGTGGCAGGTTTAGACTTCCTCATGTTCCACTCTACTCTTGGGAAGAGCTTGGTAAAATGGATTCTTCTGTTTTAAGAACTCTTAGACATCTCTATTTTGCGAAGTACGAGCCTTCAGCTGATGGCGCCTACTGGTTGGCAGATAAAGGTAATTTTGATATGGAGCAAACAGATGCATCAAGCCCCTCTGATGTTCCCGCGTCAATAGAGCCGCCTTTAAGGGAGGATGAACTTCCAAACATGGTAAAGGGAGAGAGCGAGTGCGTATCATCTAAAATTAGTGAAATTAAACTTTATAAAATAGAAAATATTACTTTAACAGAATTGATGACGCTTCAGGGAATGGAAGAGGAAATTGCTATTAGTATTAAAGAGTTGGTTGATGAGAAAAAGATAACATCTTTTAAAAAACTATCAGAATATTTTACGGGCACAAAAGAGAAGATAGGACAGTGGTCTAAATCTTTCATAAAATAGTTTAGGGTGAGAAGTTGAGACAACAGTACAGTTCGTATGGCGAGTGTGTAGAATTTTTTAAAAATGCACAAAAGAACAACCCAAATCTCTTTAAAGTCGAATCCATCGGTAAAACATGGGAAGACAGAGAAATTATAGCGGTCAGTATTACAAAAAATGTAGATACGCATTTGGAGAAACCTGCGCTTTTTTATACAGGAACTATTCATGCTAGAGAGTGGATAGGCATAGAGCTATCCCTTAGTTTTGCAAAATATATAATGGAACATATTGACTATGATCCTCAACTAAATAGCATTTTGGACAGAACGACTCTTTATATGGTTCCATGTGCAAATCCTGATGGATTTGAGTATTCTAGAAATCATTTCTCTTTTTGGAGAAAGAATAGAAGAAAAAATGCAGACGGGAGTTTTGGTGTTGATTTAAATAGAAATTTTAGTGTAGGATTTATTGCAAATAAAGATACTACTTCCAATGTATATTCAGGGCCAAACGCTTTTAGCGAGCCTGAAACTATGGCTTTGAGAGACTTTTTTATAGCTCATAAAAATATTACGATAGCTCTAGACTATCACTCACAGGGCAATGTCTTCTTCCCTGCCCATAACTTTATGCATGAAGATGCACTTGATGCGATAGATTTAAATCTTCTTGCAGGAAATATGGCAGAGGAGATAAGAAAAGAGTCCAACCGTGAGTACGGTGTTCACATGGGAAAGCCCCCCTTTCATCTTATATTCGGAAGTGGTAGGGAATTTTACTATTCATATGGCGTTTTATCTTTAGTTGCCGAAGTTGGAACTAGAAATATAAGTGATTATATGGAACATATGAGTGAGCATATTGATGAAAATATACCCGCTCTTATATATGCGCTCTCAGAGGCAAATAACTATAAAAAAGAGCAATCTCTTCCAAGGGTTGAAAATTTTGTAGCTACTGACGTTCGCTCAAGAGAGGTAGTGCTTACATGGGATTATGTGGATGATGAGATAATATATTTTGAAATTTATCGCTCTCAAAAGAAAAAAGGTTTTGCTCAAAGTTCAAATAGAATAGGTATGACAAAGCTAAAAACATATACAGACAAGAATTTACCGTCATCAACAAACTACTTCTATTATATTCGAGCAGTATGCAAAACTAGGCAGACAAAATCTCCTTTTGGACAAGTGGTCGGCATTAGAACAAAGCCGGCAGATAATATGTTTTCTAAAATTTTATATCCAACAGCGGAAAAGATAGGTTATGTCGGCGAAAAGACGAAAAAAAACTCTGAACACTTTGGAAATAATTCTCTTTTTGTAGGAATTAGCGAGAGCAAGGGAGAGTGCTTTGGTGTTTGTGGGTTTTCTCTAAATACAGTTCCTCAAAATGCGATTATTACGGGTGCCACAATCTCCTTTTATCCGATGAATAGAGTATCGGTTCAAGTGGAAAATTTTGGAGAGTGGCGTGTCGAACAAATTGATGAAAGAAGCGTGGAAAACATTACTAGCTTTGAAGATATAAAAAATGCAAAAGTGCTTAGTTATATTGATAGACCGACAGGCTCGGCACAGTTGTCTCAGGGAATTTGGAGAAGCTATAAATTTGCGAAACAGGAAATCGATGTTTTGCAAGACTCTCTAAAGAGAGGAGAGGTGCTCTTTCGCATGCAAGGCCCATCAACCCTTCCTCTTAATCGAGCTTCGCAACTTATGCAGTGGGATATAGGATATGGAAATTTTAGCGGCGGACTCACGTATAGACCAAAGCTGGATATTTCATATACATTACATGAAGTAAAAATAGAGCTTCGATCTATTCAAGAGTATACAGCATCAAAAAGCGGTATAGCACAGAACAAATTAGTTGCAGGTTTTGACAAAGACGCTCAAGAAGAGTTCGCATGCTTTGAGTTCGATCTTTCCCAACTCCCTCACATGGAAAATAGTATAATATCAACTTCTTATATAGAACTTTATATGGATTATATAAACTCGGACAGTAGCTTGCGTTTTCATGTAGAGATGATTGTAGACAGCGAAGAGAAGAGTTATGAAAAAATAAGAAATAGAAAAGTAATTGAGAGAATCGGTTATGATTTTAGTATTTCAGATATCAAAAAAACACCAACTCAAAGATTTGTATTTGACACACACTCTATAAATGAAATGGTGGAAAACTCAATAAAAAACAGAGAAAATTCAAAGGCAGTCTTTATCATATCTGCATCTTCTCAAAAACTACTTTCTAAATCACAATATATAAGCTGCTTGGATTTAAAGAGAGAAAAAAGACCTTCTTTGATTGTAAATTATATAAAAAAAAGAAGAAATCCGCCGCCGGCAGTATCTAATCTGAGAACTTCAATAGAAAATAACATGATAAAAATTGAGTGGGATTTGCCTAAAGATGAGGGGTATAGAGGTGCTATTGTTGTAAAGAATCCATTCAGAATACCATGTTCGCCGTATGATGGGCAAAAGCTTTATGGCGGAGTAGATAGTTACACATACGATAATTTTGGCAATAAAGAGATGCATAAATATTATGCTGTTTTTTCATATGATGATGTTCCGAATTTTTCAAAACCTGCATATTTGGAAATAAATAATAATAAATAAGGAAGATTTTTATGCCATACGGTAATGCATAAAAATTCTTTCAAAACTCTCTCTATAATTAAGAAATAAATAAGCGTTGTTTGCCTATAATTCCCATCCACAAAACAAGCGAAGCGAAGTTTCTAGGTGAGCGATAGCGAACTGGAAAACAGGTGC
>JBAZIE010000040.1:0-11934 GCA_041652055.1 Sulfurimonas sp.
TAATACTGCACCTGTCAGGTGTGGAAACGTAGGTCGCTGCCTAGTTGATCATTTCTACTAACAACAACTCTCACTTTTACCAATCATAAAACCAAAATTAAATTCAACTAAAATCAAATGCTCCTTACCATTCTTGCAAACTAACTCCTATCTTAAATCTCACAACAGAGATGAGATTGATTGGTGCATTAGTTAATTTTAAATTTTGCTACAATCGCTAAGTGGTCAGAATAGCCTTTGCCTTTATGTTTTCTCACTTTTGCACGAGAAATTTCCCATCTGTTTATTTTATTTTTTTTAAATAGATACTCTTTGTTAAAATTTGTAATACTTTTATTTATATAGAAGATGTCTTTTTTGCCTAAAAGTGATTGAGAGACTAAAATACTATCAAGTGTTTCTTTTTTATCCTTATAGATGTATGTATATCTATTTTCTTCATTCGTGTCATACCAAAGATTGTAAAAACTATTTTTGGTGTAGTTTATATATGAAGTACCGTTTTTTTGATTTATAGTTCCTAATATATGATTAATTCCCGTTATTCCATCGGTGTCATTATGTTTTCTTTTTCTTTTGAACTTTATATACTCTTCATAGTCAGAGTTAAAATCTCCAAGCAAAATTATATTTTTATCAAATCCAATCTCTGAAACTCTTTTTATAAGCGCTTTCGCTGAAAATACCCTTCTGCTTTCAGGTCCAGATTTTGATTTCCAGTGATTAACGAAAACATAGAGCTCTTTGCCGTCGATTTTAAATTTTGTCTCTAAAATATTTCTATATTCGTGTGTTTGAGTTATACTAAGCTCTTTTGAGTATAAAAATGGAATTTTGCTAAGAATTGCAACTTTGACCGTTGTATTTTTTTTATCTGCGATGGCGTAGTGTTCATAGTACAGACCGTTTTGTTTTAGAACAAACCGCAAATCTAGCAACGCCTGAAGCGATTCTATCTCTTGGAGGGCGATTATGTCTGCATCAATGTCTTTTATAACACGAGTAATATTTTTTAGTTTGATTTTATAGTTTTTTTGATTCCATTCCGATGGGCCGTTAGGAACATACTCGCTATACTCAAATCCGCTCTTTTGCAAATCAAAAAGATTTTCTACATTGTATGTTGCTATTTTCAAAATTTTATCTCCAAAAAGTGATGCTGAGAGCAAGAGAGCTAAGAGTAAATATTTCACTATAAAATCCCGTTTAGTCTAAGAAGATACTCAGGATTTGGCTCGCGCTCCATCACTTCTCTAAAGAGCGTATCCATGCTCTTTGCGCCGCCGCCCTCCAAAACTACATGTAGATATTTTTTTGCTATTTTTGAGCCGAATATTCCCTCGTCAACCACACTTAAAAATACATCTGCACTTAGTACTTCAGCCCATTTATAGCTGTAGTATCCAGCAGCATAACCACCTGAAAATATGTGCGAAAAGCCGTTTTGAAACTTATTGTACGAAGGCGGTTTTATAAGTGCCGTCTCTTTTCTTATAGAATCCAGCAGGCTTTGAATCTCTTCGCCTTGATAGAGTTTTGTGTGAAGTTTAAAGTCAAAAATTGAGAACTCAAGCTGTCTTAGCATTCCAAGAGCCGATAAAAAGTTTTTGCTTCGTACAAGTTTGTCTATCATCTCATCTGAGATAATCTCTTTTGTTTTATAGTGGAACGCAAAAAGTTTTAAAACAGTAGGCTCGTAGGCAAAGTTTTCCAAAAATTGCGACGGAAATTCAACCGCATCCCACTCTACGCCGTTTACACCGCTTACTTCATTCTCATTTACACCGCTTAACATATGGTGGATAGCATGTCCCATCTCATGAAAGAGTGTTACCACGTCATCGTGTCTTAGTAGAGATGGATTTTTTCCTTTTGATGGCGGAAAGTTGCATACTACAACTGCAGAGGAGAGTTGCTCATCACCTTTTTCATCTTTGCAGTGTGTTTGGAAATTGTTCATCCATGCACCTCCCTGCTTCCCTTTTCTTGATTCCAAATCAAGATATAGTCTTGATTTTAGCTTGCCCTTGTAGTACAAATCGTATGAAGAGGCTTTTTTGTGCCACAGCTCTTCATTAGTTTTTTTGAAACTTATTCCAAAGAGTCTATTTAGAAAGTCAAACATGCCATCCAAGACGCTATTTTGCTCAAAATATGGGCGGTACAGCTCTTCATCGAAATCATACTTGGCATGTTTAAGCAATTCGCTATAATAGGCAGTGTCAAAACTTTGCAGAGGTTTTTTTGCAATCTCTTGAAGCTCTTTGAGTTCGTTTTCTGCCTGTTTTTTAGAGTTTTTGATTAGTTTTTCTAAAAAATCTATAACGCTTTTTTCATCTTTTGCCATCTTGCTTGCAAGTGAATATGAAGAGTAGTTTTTAAATCCAAGAAGCCTGCTCATCTCATCTCTAAGCCCTAGAAGCTCATCGATAATCTGAGCATTTTGAGGAGCCTTTGTAACATAGGCACGGTAAAGCTCTTCTCTGATTTTTTCATTTTTTCCATAGGTCATATAGGCTATGTATGATGGCATCTGAAGCGTAAATTTGTACTTTGTAATGCCGTCTTCTTTAAATTTTGCACTTAAGAGATCACTTGGCGGGATGCCCTCTACATCTTTCTCATCTGTGATAATATATTTGTACTCATTCGTGGCATTTAAAAGATTTTGAGAAAAATTGTTTGATAACTCACTCTTTTTTATATTTATCTCTTGAAGCCTTGCTTTTGTTTTTTTATCAAGATGGGCACCGCTTAGCTCAAAGTTAAGGATATTGAGCTCCAAAACCCTTTTTTGCTCCTGATTTAGACTTTTTTCTTCGCTCTTTTGTATCTCTTTGTAGGCTTTGTAAATCTCAATATTTTGAGAGAGCTTTGTTGAATACTCTGTAATAATTGGCAGAGAGTCTGCATATACTTTTTGGGTTTTAGCCGTATTTTTTACCGAGTTTAGATGCGAGAGCTGGGTAAAAAACTGCTCCAGATGCTCATCCATCATCTCAAGCGGTTTGACAAAGTTTGCAAATGTTTTATCTTTTATCTTTAAGAGTTTGCTCACCTTTTTGTTATTCTTCTCAAGCCTCTTATTTAGCTCTTTTATAAAGCTATCCAAATCCACTTTAAACTTTAAAAATTTTGACATGTATAAAATCCTTTTTTAATCTTCTTCATCACGTTTTTGTTTTGTAGCATTAAACTTCTCTATTAAAATATCATCATAGCTATCCGAGTACTTTATAAGCCTCTCAAAGGCTATTTTGCCCTCTTTTAGCGTCAAAGATGAGTCCACAATAAGGTGTGATAGATATATGAAATTTTCATTTATGGAGAAGTGCAGATATGAAAATTTTTTGTTCTCATCAAGCAGATAGTCATAAAGCTGTGATATGTTCTCCTGTGGGATGATACAGAGCTTTGAATCACCGATGATGATGCCGTTGTCGTAGTAGTTTATCTCTATTCTAGCGGTGCCGTAATCAACCCTCCATGATGCCTGAGACCTTCTGGCTAAGGTTACGTTAACATCAAGAGAGGCTAAAATCTCTTCGAGAAGTTTTGTGCTGCCTGTGGGGTTGTACCCTTTTCTTCGCAGCTTTGCAATTTCAAGTTTTATGCCGCATGATGGGCAGTAGTCATTTTTTATATCCCGCTCGTCAATAAGGTTTTTACATGAGGGGCACTTGATAATATTCTCTGTTTTTAAGCTTTTATAGCTCTTTAGAGACTCCTCCACGTAGAAGTAGGGCAGAGCAAAACCAAGATTGTTTGAGTCTTGGATGATAAAGGTGTTGACGCCTATTACCTCTCCCTGAGTGTTTAGAAGCGGACCGCCGCTGTTTCCGGGATTTATTGCAGCATCAATCTGCACATATTCAAGCTCTCCGTAAAGTCTTGAAGCTTTTGAGACGATTCCCTCGGTTGCGCTGTAATTAAGCCCGTAAGGGTGACCGATGGCAACTACCGTATCTCCGTTTTGGATGTTTTTTGTTGAGAGCACAAGCGGATTTTTGGGTGTCTCAAAATCAAAGCTGATAAATGCAAGGTCGTAGTAGGCGTCGTCATAAACAACTTTTGCAATGCTTCTCTTTATCTTTTTTGAGCTGATTACCACCTCTTTAAGGCCTGCAACTACATGCGAGTTTGTAACAATCAAATCGCCTATTATAAAGCCAGAACCGTTTCCATACGGCGACATAATCTGAATGATATTTTCGATATAGGTTTCTAGTATTAATTGAGTGTTCATGACTATATCTCTTCGTAGTTTAGATTTTTTAGCTGCAGGTAAAAGCTGTTACTAAACTCATTAAGCGAGGTAAAATTCAGCTTCTCTCCAAAAGGTTTTAGGAGTTTAAAACGGCTTTGGTAAGGTGAGATAATGCTCTCAACTCTAGATATTATCGCTCTTTTTGCAAACGTTGAATTTTGCGAATCGTATAACTGCGTGTAGCCGAGCGCCTTAAAAAAGCTAGGGTTTTGTATCTCAACCAATGTGTGCAGAAGTTGTTTTGTAACAGGATGCAGGCCGTAGTTGTAGAGCAGATAAAGCGCTACGTACTTGTACATCGTTGGAATTATCTGGTTGTATCTGTTGTTTTTGTACCATCTTATTTTTGAGAGCGATTCGGTAATAAAAACATCAATCTCTTCATGTGATGCTTTCTCAGTCGGATTGAACGTATATTTCGCATTATAAAAGTTCTTTTTAAACTCCTCATAATCCATTACTTTGAGCTCTTCTATGTAGGTGAGGAGCTCTTCATTTTTGGCTTCTACGGTTAGATTTTCATCGCTGAAATACTCTTGGACTTTCTTGCTTGATTTTTGAAAAATACTATATTTTGGAACTAACATGTAGTCTATTTTAAAGATAAGGTAGAGGAGTATAAAAGACTGCATACCGGCATTGTCATTTGTCGGCAGAGTAGAGATTTTAGACTTTGTTTCCTCTATCCACGAAAGCATAAACTCATATTTTAAGCGAAGCTCTTTTTCATTCAGAGGTGTTATATGCTCTATGTCTTCTATGACAACATCAGGAAATTCGCTTTTTGTATACTCTTTGTCAAAGTCTGCATTAAGTGCGATTTCGCGAAGCGGGAAAAAGACTTTTTGCGGGCTCATGGTAATGTTGTCATGTGAGAGTTTCAGTTTTATATGTTCATCATCGCTAAAGTAGTAGCTGTATGTCAGTTGGTAGTTTCTCTCTAAGATGAGTCGCTTTAGAGCAACGTTTGCGGATGATTTTTTTGTAAGAATTGCTTCGGCGTAGAGACTCTCTTTTGTTATCGTCCCCTTTATTTTGGCGCATCCCTGATACATAACAAAGTTCAGTTTCTCGCCCTCTCTATGTGATGTTATATTTTGATTTGGGACGCCATTTGTAAAGTTCTCAAGAGATTTGAAGAAGTACTCATAGGCGCTGAGTATATCTTTTGCTTCAAATGCCTCGTAGGATTTGTTGAAGAAATCCTCTTCATCATTAGAGAGGTTTGCGTTTATTCCTCTGCCAAACTGATGTTTCAACTCAGCTTTTGTATCAAAAAAATTTAACCAGCTCATCGTTTCTCTTTGTAAATATTTAGAACTGCATTATAGTAAAACCTTCTTTATAAAAGGCTAGTTTTTATTGTGGTAAAGAAACTTTTAATATTTTAAGTTTTAATATATGCAAGTAGTTGTTTTTTGTGTTAATGAAGCAGGGTATTTAATTTGTAAACAGGATGCAGAATATGGAAAATTTAAATCAAAAGAAAAAAGTAAGAAGTTTTTACTTTTTTCTTTTGATTACGGCGATTCCCGTAGTCGGAGTTGCAATAATCTTTTTATCTGCATATTTTCATATTCAAGATGAAATAAAGTTCGCATCTCATGAACTAAAGAGTTTAAAAGTAGTAGAGCATATAGATAAAACTATTTTTAGTATCCAAAAAATAAGGGGGTTGGTTTGTATTGAGGAGGCAAACGGCGACTCTTTAGGGAGAATAGAGTCTTTAAAAAAAGAGATAAGCAGTGATTTGGCTCTGCTAAAAAAGATTTTGGTTTCCGTGAATGACAATATTACCCCCCCCCCTCAAAGATGAGCTGATAGAATTTATATCTTTTGTAGAAAATAGTTCACTGGAGTTGTTGAATTTTGAACAGATTACACAGATAGTAAGTAGATTTATGCTTTTTTCAAATAGCATAGCTTATGAAGATATGTTATTAATAGAGCCTGATTTGGTTCTTTTTACTCTGATGAATAATGTTGTATTTTTGCTTCCTGAGCTCATAGAGTATAACGGGCATATAAGAGCTGCCTCGTCAAGTGCAAAAGATGGTTCTTATACGATAGAACAAAAAATACATATGGCAATAGAGCTGGAAAAAATTCAAGAAAATCTAGGCAAACTAGATTACAATATGGGTTTACTCAAAAAGATATCTCAAAATAGCCATTTTGAAGCTGGCTATGAAAAAATGCTTAGGGCACAAAAAAATATAATAGACTTTACCCAAATAGAGCTCTTAAAAGAGGATAGTTCGGCTATTGAGGCTGATGATATATATCTAAGAATAACAGAGTGTATAGGTTATATTATTGATCTGCACGGTGCTAACTTAAATACTTTAAGAAACAACATAGAAGATAAATTAGAAGATAATACTAGAACTTCAATCTATATTTTAATGGGTGCTATAGGCTTAATCTTGTTTATAATCGCCGTAAATATGGTTTTTTACCTTAAAAACAGAGAATTTATAGAGAAGATAGAAGAGCTTACTATTACAGATGGAATGAGTGGGCTGTACAATAGAAGATATTTTGACAAGGTTTTTGAAGATAGTTTAAGAGTTCAGCAGAGAACAAAACAGCTACTAGTATTTATCATGTTGGATATAGACTTTTTTAAACAATATAATGATACCTACGGGCATCAAGCAGGTGATGAGGCAATAAAAATCGTTTCAAAACATTTAAAACTATCGTTAAAAAGAGCAAGTGATAAGGCTTTTAGACTAGGGGGCGAGGAGTTTGGCATCTTAAGTGTGAGTATGAATGAATCTGAAGTGCTTGCATTTGCAAATAGCATAAGAACAAATATAGAAAATGAGAAGATTGAGCATAAAAAGAGCAAGGCTAGCAAATATTTGACAATTTCTATGGGAGTTATTATCGTTAAAGCCGGTCATATAGAGAGTGTGAATCATATGTACAAATGCGCTGACAGAGCGCTTTATGAGGCAAAAGAGAACGGACGTAACCAAGTTGCGCTTTATGATGCGGAAGCACTTTGCGGTATAACGTAATTTTTTACATTAACAATAAGAATATTGTCTGCAATATGTCATTTCTCTCTTTAAATAAAGATGTTTTTAAAAATATATAATATTGTATAAAATTTATACAAAAATACTGATTAAAAATTATACCTTATAGATACAATTTCTTTATCACAACAGTGAAATACTTTTTTTATTTTTAAGGAGTGTCCCATGTCTTACTTGGTTCCTACGGAGTTTGTTACAAAAATGGTAGACGCAGGCGAATCAAAAGTCTATATGTCAACAAAAGATACGATAATCAGAGCTTTTATGGCGGGAGCGATTTTAGCTCTTGCAGCCGCATTTGCTATAACGGTTTCTATGAAAACAGGCTCACCGCTTGTGGGTGCGATGCTCTTTCCCGTTGGCTTTATCATGCTCTATCTTATGGGTTTTGACTTGTTAACGGGTGTTTTTGTTTTGGTTCCGCTCGCACTTCTTGATAAAAGACCCGGAGTGACTCTGAATCAGGTTCTTAGAAACTGGGGTCTTGTTTTTTTAGGTAACTTAGGCGGTGCATTGTTAGTTGCATTTATGATATCGTTTATACTTACTTATGGATACCAAATTGAGCCCGGTGAAGTCGGCCAAAAAATCGGCTCTATCGGAGAAGCGCGAACACTTGGGTATCAAGAACACGGTATTTGGGGTTGGCTTACGGTTTTTATCCGCGGAATGCTTTGTAACTGGATGGTCTCTATGGGTGTTGTCGGTGCGATGATATCAACAACGGTGAGCGGAAAAGCCATAGCTATGTGGATGCCTGTTATGCTCTTCTTTTTTATGGGTTTTGAGCACTCAATAGTCAACATGTTCCTCTTTCCATTCTCTATGATTATGGGCGGCGGTTTTACAATTGGTGATTATATCCTTTGGAATGAGATTCCGGTTGTTCTTGGAAATCTTGTAGGCGGTCTCGCATTTACCGGGCTTACTCTTTATGCGACACATATAAAAACGGGCGCAAAAAGAAAATTGAACTAAAAGCGGTAAAAGCATGAAAAGCAGATTAGAAGTCTCTATCTCCCAACACTCCACAAAGGGGAGAAAGGAGATAAATCAGGATTTTCACGATATCTGCATCCCAGAGGAGCCTCAACTTACCTACAAGGGCATTGCTATTGCCATCGCCGATGGCATCGGCAGCAGCAGTGTCAGCCAAATTGCAAGCAAAACAGCCGTTACCTCTTTTTTGATGGACTACACAAGCACTCCGGAGTCATGGTCTGTAAAAAAATCAGCGTTACGTGTTTTGGGCGCCGCAAACTCATGGCTACACTCCCAGACTATGCAAAGCCGCTTCTCTTATGACAAAAACAGAGGTTACGTCTGTACTTTTAGCGCAATGGTGCTTCGCTCAAATACGGCATACATCTTTCATGCGGGAGACACTCGCATTTACCGTCTTCGGGATGGCGTAATGGAGCAGCTTACGCAAGATCATCGTCTTTGGGTCTCAAGAGAAAAAAGTTACTTAAGCCGCGCTTTGGGAATGGAGCCGCATGTGCGGATGGACTATAGCAGTTTTGGTGTGGAGCAGGGAGATATTTTTCTTTTTATGAGCGATGGCGTTTATGAGTTTATAAGTGATACATTTATGACCGAGACCGTGGAAGCAAACGCTGATAATTTTGACCTTATTGCAACTATCATTGCACAAAAAGCCTATGATAATGCGAGTGATGACAATATTACCATCCAGCTTGTGCGCGTGGATGCTCTGCCAAAAAAAGAGGTTAAAGAGATTTACAAACAGCTGGAGGAGAAACCTTTCGCACCTCTGCTTGAAGCAAGGGCCGAGTTTGAAGGCTATACGATAGTGCGTGAACTTAGTGCAAGCAGCAGAAGCCATCTCTATCTTGGGGTGGATAACGAAACAGCCGCCTCGGTCGTCTTAAAAATACCCTCAATCGATATGCGCGGCGACAAGGCGTACTTGGAACGCTTTTTGATGGAGGAGTGGATAGCAAGGCGCATCAGCAGTGCACATGTTTTAAAATCTTTTGCTCCTTCGCGCCAAAAGAATTATCTCTACAATATTCTTGAATTCATAGAGGGGCAAACACTCTCTCAGTGGATTATTGACAACCCAAATGCCTCTCTTGAGACGGTGCGTCGTATGGCAGAACAGATTGCAAGAGGGCTAATGGCACTGCATCGTCAAGAGATAATCCATCAAGATTTAAGACCTGAAAATATTATGATAGATAGCACGGGAACGCTTAAAATCATCGACTTCGGCTCAACTCGCATTGAGGGCATTATGGATGTAAATATCCGTCTTGAGCAGGAAAATCTTTTAGGAACTGCACTTTATAGTGCACCTGAATATTTTTTGGGCAAAGAGGGCACAACGCGCTCAGACCTCTTCTCGCTTGGCGTGATAATTTATCAGATGTTATCCGGACATTTTCCCTACGGCGTTGAGGTTGCAAGAGCCAAAAATGAAGCAGAACAAAAGAGGTTGAAATATACGCCTCTTTATAAATACAATCAAGATATACCGCTGTGGATTGATGAGGCTGTCAAAAAGGCAGTTCATGTAGACCCAAATGAGCGTTATGAGGAGCTGTCTGAGTTTTTGTACGACCTGCGTCACCCAAACAGAGAGTTTCTAAAAAAGAGCAGACCACCGCTTGTCGAGAGAAACAGTGTCACTCTTTGGCAGGGCATCTCCTTTATTCTTGGCGTTATTGTTCTTGTCATGGCTTTTCAATAAATCAGCAATCTTTTTTCTTCTATGTTACCGATAAGGATAATGCACTAAAGTATTCGCGCACAAACCAGTTATTTCCTTTTCTGTGGGTAAAATTATCATTACAAACGACGGCGATGTGATTGAAGAGTCGAAGAGAGATTTTTCAAAGCCATGTTTTTTAGATAGGCACAAAGGTGGAGCGATGAAAAACGCCAAAACACTCTCTTTTTTACACTTTTTGCTTTTTGTTTTGCCGCTAAGTGCGCAAGAAGCACAACTTCTCTCGCCCCAAAAACGGGAGTTGTTGCTTCAAGAGCAAAACAGATATGAATCAGAGAATGAAAAACTAAGAAACAACTGGATAGCACCGCTAAATCTGGGTGCTTCATGGGGGTACGACAAGAGTTATCTGGGGGATTACGGTTTTAGTAAAAACACCTCCGCCTCCATAACGCAAGATATCTTTCGCTCTGGAGGCATAGAGTACCAGATAGAGTATGCAGATGCCAAAAAAAGAGCGGATGCAATGGTTCTAAACTCCCAAAGAGCGGCGTTAAATGAGGAGATTTTTACCTCAGTCTTAAACTACAAAAAGACGCTTTATCAAAAAGAGCAGAGTGAACTGACGCTTAAAAACCAAGAGATTGAGATTTTTATAAAACAGCAGCTTTATGATGCGGGAAAAGCCGATATCACGGAGCTAAATAATGCACTTGTAGCGCAGAGCAGCCAGTTAAAAAGCCTTGTTACTTATGATTACACACTTGCAAAACTCAAAGAAGATGTTGCAAAGATAAGCGACATAAACCCCGCTGAGTTCGCACTTCCAACCCTCTCTTTGGTGCAAAAGGAGAGTTTTTTGCAAGAAAATATCTCGCTTAGTTATGAGAAGCTTCACTTAGAGAGCCTCAAAGGGCTTCACGGTGTGACAAAAAGCGGCTATCTTCCATCACTCAGCGTAAATGCAGATGTCGGGTACAGAGAGTACGAGTCCAAAAAATATACAAACAGAGATGACGGCGCATACTATGGCGTGGGAGTTGCGCTCAACATCCCTTTGGCGTACAACGCCAAAGCGACCATCCAAGAAGCACAAGCAACGCAGATGAAACAGTCTGCCCAAGTTGCCGATAAACAGAGAGCTTTGAGTGCTTCTTATGAGCAGTCCATTGCGCTCATAGAGAGCTACCGCAGATACAACGAGGTAAGCACAAAAAACCTCTCTTTGTACGATGGGCTGATTGATGCCATCAAAGCGGGAGTGGATGCAGGTACAAAAACAGGGTACGATTTGCAAATCATAAAAAATACAAGAGCTATAGAAGAGCTAAACATAAAAATAAGCGAGATAGATATGCAGCTAGAGTTGGCAAAACTCCATTTTTCACAAAGAGTAGCAGATGGCAGATAAGATGATAGAACAAACACTCGGTGTGGGCGTGCATAAAAAGAGAAGTTTTAAGATATATTTTATACTTTTGTCTATTTTAGTGCTTATGTCGGGGGCTTTTTTTTGGTACAAAAGCGGCAAAAACAAAAATGAGATAGAGTACCTAAGCGCACCGCTTGAGAGAAAAACCATCACCGTTATGGTAGATGCAAGCGGAAACATGGAGCCGACAAACAGCGTTGATGTCGGGATAGAGGTCTCAGGAACGATAAGCGATGTTTTGGTTGATTATAATCAGCATGTAAAAAAAGGGGAAGTGATGGCTCGTCTGGACACCGTCAAACTCTCCTCAAAAGTGACAAGCTACCAAGCCGCACTTGCAAAATATGAGGCAAATGTGGCAGAGGCAACGGCAACACTTACAAAGTCCAAAAACGAGTGGCTTCGGGTTGAAAAAATGATAAAAGCAACCAACGGAGGCTACCCATCAAAACAAGAGGTTGACAGCGCATACGCCGCTTATGAGCTTTCACTTGCC
>JBAZIE010000041.1:0-9458 GCA_041652055.1 Sulfurimonas sp.
TAACAGTCACCTACTCTACCGCTGAGCTAATTCGGAATCTTAAAAAATGGTGTCAGAGGGGGGACTCGAACCCCCGACCCCCGGCTTATGAGACCAGTGCTCTAACCAGCTGAGCTACCCTGACATCTTTTAAGAGGCAGAATTATATACATATTAAACTTTAAATAACCTAAGATAGGAAAAGGTAGAGAAAGAAAGATATTTTGGAGTTAATAGATATGTATATTTGCCCTCAACAAACTTTATAATATTCTATAAACTAACTTTAGTCAAGTTGGCTAAGGGCATTGACTTTGTTACCTTTTTTGTATAAAATTCGCGTTACAAATTATATTATTTAAGGAGTTAAAATGAATTTTCAACCATTAGGCGAAAGAGTCCTAGTAAAAAGAGTAGAAGAAGCAAATACTACAAGCAGTGGTATTATTATTCCTGATAATGCTCAAGAGAAGCCCTCGCGTGGCGAAATCGTAGCAGTAAGTAAAGAAGTTAGCGAACTTGCATGCGGTGACGTTGTAGTTTTTGGTAAATATTCTGGCAGTGAAGTTTCACTTGAGGGCGGAAAGTTTCTTGTTTTAGAAACAAAAGATATTTTTGGAATCGTAAAATAAATTTAAAGGATTTTTAATGGCTAAAGAGATAATTTTTTCAGACAATGCACGTAATGCGCTTGCTCGCGGCGTTGCAAAACTAACAGATGCGGTAAAAGTAACAATGGGGCCAAGAGGTCGTAATGTTTTGATTCAAAAAAGTTACGGCAATCCCGTCATAACAAAAGACGGTGTTTCTGTTGCTCGTGAAATTGAGTTAAAAGACAGACTGGAAAATATGGGTGCAACTCTTGTAAAAGATGTAGCTTCAAAAACTGCTGATGAGGCGGGAGACGGTACGACTACAGCTACTGTTTTGGCAAATGCTATTTTTAGTGAGGGTCTTAGAAACATAACAGCAGGCGCGAACCCTATCGAAGTTAAACGCGGTATGGACAAGGCTTGCGAAGCGATTTTGGCACACTTAAAAGCATCAAGCAAAGCAATCAACGGCAAAAAAGATATAGCTCAAGTTGCGACCATCTCTGCAAACTCTGATGAGCAAATCGGAAATATGATAGCAGAAGCTATGGAGAGAGTGGGTCAGGACGGTGTTATAACTGTTGAAGAGGCAAAAGGTATAGTTGATGAGCTTGACGTTGTTGAGGGTATGCAGTTTGACCGTGGATATTTAAGCCCATACTTCATCACAAATACTGAGAAAATGGTAGCTGAGATAGAAAATCCTTGGATTTTACTGGTTGACAGCAAAATAACATCTCTAAAAGACCTTCTTCCTGTTTTAGAGCAGGTTCAAAAAACTTCTCGTCCGCTTCTTATCATCGCTGAAGATGTAGAGGGAGAAGCGCTCTCGACTCTGGTTGTAAATAAACTTCGCGGAGTTCTCAATATCTCTGCTGTTAAAGCTCCAGGTTTTGGAGACAGAAGAAAAGCTATGCTTCAAGATATTGCGGTTTTAACTGCCGGCACGGTAATAGCGGAGGAGACAGGACATACATTGAGCGGCGCGACACTTCAGCATCTTGGTCAAGCATCCCGCATTGTAATTGATAAGGACAATACTGTAATCGTAAACGGTGCAGGCAAAGCTGAGGCTGTTAAAGCAAGAATTGCAGAGATTAAAGTTCAAATCGGCTCGACTACAAGCGAGTATGACAAAGAGAAACTGCAAGAGCGTTTGGCAAAACTTTCAGGCGGCGTTGCCGTTATCAAAGTGGGTGCGGCAAGCGAGACTGAGATGAAAGAGAAGAAAGACCGCGTTGATGATGCACTCTCTGCTACAAAAGCAGCAGTTGAAGAGGGTATCGTAATAGGCGGAGGAGCTGCTCTTGTTCGTGCGGCTGCTAAAGTAAAACTAGATTTGACCGGTGACCAAAAAATCGGTGCAGAGATAATTTTACGCGCTATAAAGGCTCCTCTGAAGCAGATTGCAACAAATGCAGGTTATGATGCAGGCGTTGTTGTAAATGCGGTTGAGAATGCAACAAACGAGAACATCGGTTTTAATGCTGCAACAGGCGAGTATGTAGATATGTTTGAAGCGGGGATAATTGATCCTTATAAAGTTGGACGCGTTGCTTTGACAAACGCTACTTCTATATCAAGCCTGCTTTTAACAACAGAAGCTGCTATTTATGAACTTCCTGAAGAAAAACCTTCTATGCCAGATATGAGCGGCATGGGCGGTATGCCGGGGATGATGTAACACATCTTCTTAAGTAACTTTTCCTTCCTTCGCAAAGAAGGGAGACCCGTAGCTTCACTATTTTTCTCCACAGAGCCCTCAATAATTTAAGAAATATGAATAAAAAGTTGTAATAATCAGTATAATTAAGCAATAAAAACAATTTGGTAAAAGTATGAAAAAAGAGATTTTAGAGCGTTACGAACATACAGATAGCGGAGAGGTAATTATTGATATCTCCACAAAAAAAGTAGAGGATTTGTATAGCAATTTTGATAAAAAATCGCACTTTTTAAAAAAAGATTTGAACCAAGATTTAGTCGAGTATATGATAGATAGTGCTATGGAGATAGAACAGGAGAGGTTTGTCATTCGATTTAATTTTGAGATAGAGGTAGATAGCGAAGCCACTTCAAGAGTCATAAACAGTGTAAATAAATTTTTTACATATCTGCAAGAGCATGAACATAGAAAAATGAAAGAGATGCTTAGAAAATCGCTAATTCTATTTACAGTTGGCGCAGTTATTGCCACAATATCTGTATTTATGAATAAAAGCCAATTGATGCAGAGCAGTATAGCTTTTGCAGTTATCGCAGAGGGTTTAACAGTTGCCGCATGGGTCTCTTTGTGGGAGTCAATAGCCACATTTTTGATAAGGTGGATGCCGTATAAAAAGAAAATATCTCTTTATGAGCGTATCGCAAATGCTAAAATCATCTTTAGTTTTAACGTTAAGTAGAGATTGATAAAGAGGCGCTTATCTTGCCTCTTTGATTGCCTCTAGAGCCGCCGCATAGTTAGGCTCCGAAGTTACCTCTTTTACAATCTCTTTATAAACGATTGTACCACTTCTGTCCACCACAAAAACAGCTCTCGCACTCAGACCTTTTAGTTTGTTGTCATCCATCAAAACGCCGTAAGCCTTGCTTACACTTTTATCCAAGTAGTCGCTTGCAACTGTTAGATTTTCGATACCAGAAGTCGTGCAAAAGCGCTCAGAGGCAAAAGGCAAGTCCATAGAGATAACGGTAGTTTCGCAGATATCTAGGTTGTTGACATCTTCGTTAAATCTTCTTGTCTCCGCGGCACATGTGTCTGTATCGAGCGAAGGCACGGTAATGATGAGTTGTATTTTATCTTTCGCTCCGCCAATCTCAACCTCATTTAAATCAGTCCCTATAGCGCTAACAACCGGTGCACTATCGCCAACCCCTATAGCATCTCCGATTAAAGTAACCTTTGTCCCTTTGAACATAGTTGATTGCATAAATATTTCCTCAAATTTTTTTAAATTATATTATCATAAAAATTATGTAAATAATCTTTTTAATGCTTTTTTTGACTATAATTTTGGATGAAATTTTGCCGGAGAAAATATGCAAAACCCTTTTGAAACAGGCCACATCAAAAACTATATACTTTTATATGCAAGCGTAGTGGTTATTATGATACTTTTTTTTATAGCGACTACGCTTTTTCACGATGTTGAGAGTGTTGAGGAAAAAGTATTTAACGTAGATGAAAACAGTTCGGGATTAGTCGATAAAAGAGAGCAGAGAGCAGAAGAGAACTCTACGCAGAGCAGGTTTAAGCTTTTGGAAAAAACTTACTGATTACTCTTTTGTGACAATATAGAGCTGTTCATGATTTAGGCGTTTTAGTATATCCATAACGCTCACAAAATCTTGAAATTTTGACTCTTTGTCGCTTCTTAGAACTACCGTCTGCTCTTTTGAGATTATAGAGAGTTTTTCCTCAAGCGTCTTTAAATCAACCTTATCTTTTTCAAGCAAAAGCTCGCCATTAGCTTTTACGTAGATTGTGACCTCTTTTTTTGCATCCTCTTTTTTTGAAGCTTTTGCATGAGGAAGCTCAATAGGAATAATCCCCTGATTTACAAACGTTGCGGTAGTTAAAACCATAACAAGAAGAACAAGCATGATATCAATAAAAGGGATGACGTTTATCTCATCGAACCTTTTTCGCTGTTTTTTATATTTAGCCATATTTAGTTGCTTGTTTTTTTGTCTTGGGCGATGTCAAAAACCGTCAATATTTTTTCAACTTTTCTAAGAAGAATGGTGTAAAAAATAATAGCCGGCATCGCAACAATAAGCCCCATAGCGGTAGCTTTAAGGGCAAGAGCTAGTCCTACCATTATCTTTTTCGCATCAATTGTGCCGACTTCACCCATAGT
Source organism: Sulfurimonas sp. (assembly GCA_041652055.1). Lineage (GTDB taxonomy): Bacteria > Campylobacterota > Campylobacteria > Campylobacterales > Sulfurimonadaceae > Sulfurimonas. The sequence continues at coordinate 4,436 of JBAZIE010000041.1, forward strand.
GTAAAATGTAAGCATAATACCGATAACAGTTCCCAAAAGCCCGACATAAGGTGCATTTGAGCCGATAACGCTTATAACGCTTATGTTGTCGGTGAGATCCATCTCAAGCTTATCTCTGTTGTCATAGTCACTCACGCGAACAGTGCCATAAAACATCATTCTCTCTATAAATAACCACAGAGTAAGAACGCTCATAAGTATAAGAAGTCCCATAACTCCATAGTCTAGTGTCACTTCCGCATAAGCCAAAATACTGTTTTCCACTAATTTTCCTTGAATTTTAAAATAACTGTTGTGCCAAAATTTGACTTTGATTTGAAATTTAACAAAATCTCATTCGCATCACAAAACCGCTTAACCATACTAAGCCCGATACCAAAGCCCTTCATATTCTCATTGCTTTGGTAATATCTGTCAAAAATTTTTAAAAGCTCCACTTCGTCCATTCCGCAGCCGTAATCTTGGATAAGGAGCGTGTTGTCGTGCAATTTTATACTTATTTTGTGAATATTTTGTGAGTATTTTACAGCATTGTCTATAAGATTGTCAATTACTTTAGATAAGCCCACTTTATCATTGCTTATTTGTGTAGGAGTCATCTCAACGTCGAACTCTATATGCGGATATATACGGCCTAAAAACTCAACTCTGCTTTGTAGAAGTTCATCAAGATTAAACTCTTCATGTTTAATGTTTGAGCTTTGCAATTTTATCATATAATCCAGCTCGTTATAGCGCTGCTCTAACATATCGCAAGCGCTCTCAATCCTTGAAATCCTCTTTAAATCTTTATCGTTTGCAATATTTTTTTTTAACATGTGGATATTTGTTTTTATTGTGCTTATGGGAAGATTGAGCTCATGAAGCGTCTCGGTTGAGAGGTTTTGCAGATTTCTTACATGTTCAAACAGCGGGTCGATTGAGAGCTTTGCAATTATGAAGCCCGTAAAAGCTATTAAAACAGACAGTATGAGCAGCAGCAAAAATATATTTTCTATCTTTACAACAGCCGTAAAATAGTACAAAACAGTCATTAAAGAGATGACGGTTAGTGCGTAATATATAAAGATATTTATGCGCAGGTTACGAAACAAGTTTGTATCCAATTCCGCGGACATTCTCTATGCTCATCTTTGGGATAAGCTGCTTTATGCGGTTTATGTAAACTCTGAGCGCTCCATCACTCCCGCCCTCGCTGCTGCTCCAGAGCTCATTTAAAATCATCTCTTTTGGCACTGTATTGTTTGCATGTTTCATCAAAAGAAGAAGAAGCTCATACTCTTTTTTTGAGAGGTCAAGCTCTTCGTTGTTATAAGAGATGCGTTTGTGAATATCGTCGCTGTGCAGCAATCCGACAGAGAGAGAAATATCGCATTTGACTCTTTTTAAGAGAGCTGACATACGCAAAAGCAGCTCGTCACTGTCAAATGGTTTGGTTAAAAAATCGTCCCCGCCGCTCATAAAACTTTTTTTGAGCATCTCTTTGTCTTTATGTGATGTTAAAAAAATTGCAGGTGTGTTGTCGTTTGAATCCCTTAGCTCTTTAAGAAGAGTTATCCCATCAATGAGCGGCACATTTATATCAAGAAGGTATAGGTCAAATTTTTGCGTAAATGTCTTGTCCAAAGCACTCTGCCCATTTGGTGCGAGTTCGACTTCAAAGCCGCTCTCCTCGAGCAAATCTACGAGGGTATCCGCAAAAAGCGGATCATCCTCTAAAAGTAAAACTCTACTCAACGCTTCTTATTGCCCAGTTAATAACTTTGTTGGCATACATAGGTACGACATTCCCATAGATTGCGGGTACGACAAAAGGACGCTTTTCTAAAATAACTTCCTTAAATTCGGGGCAGAGTTTATATATGCTCTGTGCGTTGTCGCTGACAAAGGCTTGAAGGTTCTCAAGTTTGTCATACTGTTCAAAAATTTCACAAAGAAGTTGCAGGGCAATAGGTCCGCTAAATACGCCGGCTGCACATCCCGCGCTCTCTTTTTTATCTCTTGGATGAGGTGCCGAGTCTGAACCGAACATTACTTTTGGATGAGCCGCGAGGGCTACTGTTAAAAGTGCGTCCAAATCCTCCGGTCTTTTTGCGATTGGTTTACAGAAGTTGTGAGGCATCATCATTCCGCCAACAACATCATCAAGGGTAAAAATTAGGTGGTGAACGGTTATAGTTGCGTAGAGATTTTTATACTTATCAAGCATATCAACCGCTGCTTTTGTTGTGATATGCTCCATTATGATTTTTAGATTCGGAAAGTTTTTGGCAAGAAGCTCGTAAATGCTCATAAACTCAGCTTCTCTGTCCATAACGAAACCGTCAGTCTCTCCGTGAACACAAAGCGGAATTCCCAAAATACTCATAGCTTCTAACGTTTCGCGCATCTCCTCTACGTTAAAAGATGAAACGCCTCCCTCTGAGTTTGTCGTAATTCCGGCAGGGTAAAGCTTAATAGCAGTAACATGGTCTACGATGCTTGCTAGGAATTTTTTATCATAATTTTTATAAAACAGCGTCATGTACGGCTCAAAGTAATCATTTGGAACAGCTGCCATAATCCGTGCTTTATAAGCTTTTACATCCTCTAATGTTTCAACGGGGGGAACAAGATTTGGCATAATAAGTCCGCCGCTAAAGCTGTAAGCACTAAGAGGAGCAACATTTTCAAGCATTACTCCATCACGAAGATGAAGATGCATGTCAAGAGGCATTAAAAGAGTATGAGTTTTCATTATATTCCTTGTTATAGAGAGTTTTTAGCTTCTAAAATCAAATCGTTTATAGCTTTTTCATAGAGTTTTGCCTCTTCTTGCGAGGTTGATTCAAAACGAGTGACCAAAACCGGAGTTGTGTTACTTGCACGAACCAGTCCCCAGCCGTTTTCAAAGTTTATGCGAACACCGTCAACATCGATGATGTTTCTTATTTTTGGAAACTTTTCGGGAGGATTTTTAAGAAGCTCTTTTACTCTGTTGATGATTTTAAACTTCTCTGATTCGGTAGTCTTTACTTTTATCTCCTCTGTTGAGAAAACATGAGGAAGTTTTGCAAGTTCAGCGTCTAAGTCTATACCATCGTGAATAAGTTCTAACATTCTAAGAGTTGCGTAGATAGCGTCATCATAACCGAAATAGCGGTTTTTGAAAAATACATGTCCGCTAACTTCGCATGCCAAATCAGCGTTTGTCTCTTGCATCTTTACTTTTAGGTTTGAGTGACCTGTTTTGTACATTATGGCTTTTGCACCGCGGCGTTCAAGCTCATCATACATCACCTGAGAGCACTTTACCTCTCCGATTACGGTTGGTTTGTCCATCTTCAAAGAGAATAAAAGAGCCATCATATCGCCCTTAATATTATTCTTGTGGGTTAAAACCGCTATTCTGTCGGCATCTCCATCATAAGCAAAAGCGATATCGCCATCGGTCGCCAACAGTTTTTTGATATCTTCTAAGTTGTGCTCGTCTGAGGGGTCTGGATGGTGGTTAGGAAATGTTCCGTCAGGATCTACAAAAAGCCCTTTTGTATTTAGCTTCAATGCGCCAAAAATTCTCTCAGTTACAACACCGGCAACACCGTTTCCACAATCATAAACTATGCGCTGCGGCATTCCCCTTAAGTGTTGAAATTGATTTACTAAATAATCTACATATCTGGTTAGGGCATCTATTTTAGTAACTTCTCTTTTTGGTTTAATCGGAAAATCTAGGGCTTCACACTCATGACCAAGAGCATATATATCTTCGCCAAAAAATGGAGCTTTGTTGATTGTGATTTTAAAACCGTTGTATTCGCTTGGGTTGTGCGAGCCTGTAATCATTACAGAAGCCGATGCAATAACACCGTTAAACTCATTGTAGTTACAAAAGTAGTTAACCGGAGTGGGAACAAGTCCCATATCTAAAACTTTTTTGCCTCCGGCGTTGAGTCCGTGAACAAGGTACTCAAAGAGAATAGGTGAGTGATTTCTCGCATCATAGCCGACTGCTACATATTCGCCATCTATCTTTGAAGCTAGCGCATAACCTATTCGAACAACACTCTGCTCATTTAACTCTTCTTGAAAAACACCTCTGATGTCATACTCTCTGTAAATGCTCACAATGCCGCCTTTTGTAGTTTATGGATGCAATTTTACTATAAATGACTTATAATCAGATAATGGAGAATAGAGGGGGGGTATTCTCCGTGGGAATGCAGATGAAGTCAAAGCAGACAGAAAGTATATACTCCCACGCTGGAGCATGGAAGTGAGATAGATAGAAACTCCATTTATAAAAATTGAAATCTTAGGTTGCAGACAAAATCCAAATAAACTGCTCAAAAGATTGTAGTTATCGCAATTTTAGGCTTTACTTTTTTACCTCAAACTTCTCTTTTAGCTCTTGTAGATTTTGTAGATTTTGCTCCGACTTCCCTATCAACTCATCAAATGCCAAGCCTTTCATAACTGTTTTGTAGAGATTTGGTTTGAACTTCTCCCAATTGTAAAGCATTTTCATATCCACATTCAAAAATCCAGCAATATCTCTTTTTGTCATTTTTAATTACCCTTTTTAAAGAGTAATCTACAAATCTAAGTTTGATAATACAACATTAGAACTATCCTAAATAAACTTCAATTAATAAGGAACTATTCTAAATCATGTACAATTTGCAACTATTCTATAAATATATGCAAAAAGATAGAAATATGACATTAAAAAAATGTTATTAAAGATTTTTTTTGGTAGTATGCTGATTATGGAGGTTAAGATGAAGAGATTTTTAAATTTGATTATCGGAAGTAGTTTAGTATTTATAGTTGTGGGTTGTGGTGTGTCAACACCGGATATCGTAAAAGTTGAAAAACCTACAGATAGTCAACCACAGATTACCGTTCCAAAACAAGAGAGACTGTGAAAGAACCTCAAAAAAACATTTCAAAGAGTGCCTAAAACTCTCTTTGAAATAAGATAAAAATAGATTTAAAAACTCCCTATTTCAGTACTCTTAAACCCCAAAAAAAATACAATTAT
>JBAZIE010000042.1:0-9010 GCA_041652055.1 Sulfurimonas sp.
TATCGCCAGTTATTTGCAAAATAGGCTTTATATTTTTAAGATATTTGTAAATTGTTGGTTTGGAGGTATGAAATTTATGTATATTTCAAAATGAGACTGTGAAGAACAAGGTTCTTTCACAGTCTCAGAGGAGTTGGAATGGAGTAGATTAATTTAATGAGTGTCTTTTCTGTAGATTTTTAAAAGTTCTTGTGTGTCTACTTGGTTAAAAAAATCGTTAGGTATAAAAAAATGCTTTTTGCCAAAACCAGTTGCGGAAGCACCGACCATAAATGCTGCTCTATCATCGATAATCCAAAATCTGTCGTGAAATGCTTGACTTCTTGATATTTTAACATCTACATTGAGATTGTTTTTTAAATATTGAGAATGTTGTTCTGGCAAATTGGATTTTTTGTCTTTATCAAAAATTAACTCCAATTTTTGAAAATTATTTTCAATAGGTTTTAATATTTGAATCAATATTTCAGATGGATTTATATCATTTTTTTTTGGATTGTTTATGTCATACGCAAAAATATAAGGGTCTATGATTGTCAATTTGTTGGATAATCGACCACTTACTAACTTTTCTCGAATGAAATTACAAATATCCTCTACTTTTGTACCTTTTGGCATCATAGTTCATTTCCCCCTTTTTACATATTATTCAATACACTTTGAATATCTTCAACTGTTGAAGTATCGCCACTAGTTTTAGCAATCTCAAGTGCTTGAGTGTAGTACTGTTTTGCACTCTTTTTATCACCTTGCCTTTGCGATAAATATCCAATATATTTCAAAGCATAACTTTCTTGTCTTTTTAGTCCGTTATCTTGAGCGATTTTGAGAGCATCTAGAAGAATCGTTTTTGCTTTTTCGTAGTTTGCTTGGTCTATATACCTTGCTGCCAATGTTACTGAGTTTAGAGCATAATCTGCAAAATCACCGGCTTCTTTTGCAAAATCAACTGCCTTTTGCGAGTATTCCATCGCTTTTTGAGTGTCACCTTGATTGTAATGCACGACAGAAAGTGTGTTATAGATACGAGCAATAATCGATTTGTTAGTCGTATATTCAAGTGCTTCTAGCAAATGTTTTTTTGCTTCATCAAGATTATTGAGCTTCATATAATAGACGCCTAGATTATTTAAAGTTGTGCCAATCTCTCCTTTATTGCCCAGTTTTTTAGTTAATTCTAGATTTTTTCGTGCGTATTTTAACCCTTGACTTTTATCTCCAAGATAGCCATATGTCACGCCTAGTAGATTATAAGCAAAATTATAATCACCAAGACTAGAGGCTAACTGTTCTAGCTTTTGTGCATATGGAAGTGCTTTTTTAAACTCTCCGCTCCTAATATATGTTTTACATAACCAATAATTTGCCCAAAAGTCTTTTGGATTTTCTTTAGTAGCTTGTGTGCAAAGCATCTGAGCCTTATCTAAGGCTCCGGCTTTATTTGCGGCGACACATTCATCAAGTGTGGATGCTTGAAGTGTCAATGAGCCAAGTGTGAGTGCCAAAGTAAGTGTTTTTTTCATCTGTTTTCCTTAATTTTATTTTTGTTGTTTGTGTGGTATTTGAAATAAAACTAAGATGGTGGAGATGTACTAAGTAGTAGGATTTGATAATTGTTAGTGTATTTTAGAGAAGTGATTTGAAAGTGAAGAGTTTTACTCTCTCTCTCTCTCTCTCTCTCTCTCGATGGCGTGATGTTTGTGTGCAGATATTGGTCATATTTTCTCTTTCTTGCAACTTGAGGGATTGTAACAATAAGAGTCTTAAAGTTTTATGACTTTGCTTATGTTAAAATCATTATTCGAGAACTTACACAAACAAGCTCAACAACAATTTTAGAAGCATTTAGATACACTTTGTCAATAAAGCCATTGTGAGTGTAAAAAATAAATATATAAAAGAGAAAAAATGAAAAAATTACCAAGTTTACTTATAATCGCTGTCATTGCCATTTCCTCTTTAGCTGCCGATGAGGTTAGAAAAACAGTATATATCGGTGTTACAACTGCTTCTATAGAAAATGAGAGTATGACTGAGGGAGTATTTGGATTTGGGGTGGATAAAATCTATAGCAGCTGTATGCTTTGGGGGCTTCATAGCGAGTACAGTTTTGGCAAACTCTCGGATGATACCACAAATGAAAATGATATGGTAGCTACCATAGAGCTAGACTTAAAAGCGGGTTTTGTTCCTTTTAGAGACTTTTCTGTTTTTGCTTTAGTGGCGGGAGCAGGGCAGTATATAGAGAATGACGGTGCTTATGGTTTTGGGTATGGTGCAGGGATGGACTATGCGCTGAGTGAGAGCATTATTTTTGATGTGAGATATAAAACTTACAGCATGAAAAACACTCTGCTAGACTATGACTACGACAAAGCCGTTGCCTCTTTGAGATATAAGTTTTAAAAAAAAACTTTAGATAGTTGCGAGCTCAAGAATTGCAAAGCTAAAGGTGCCATAAAGTATAATTTCACCATGAAAATATATGATGTTTTAATACTTGGTGCAGGTGCTAGCGGACTTATGTGCGCTTCGCATATTGATAAAAAACTAAGTGTCGCAATAGTGGATGTGAACAGTAAAATTGCCCAGAAACTAAAGATTTCAGGCGGCTCAAAGTGCAATATTACAAATGTACATGTAAGTCTGAACAACTACGACGGGGATGTTGATTTTATAGATAATGTTTTGGAGAGTTTCTCAAAAGATGATCTGCTAAATTATCTGCATGTAAACGGTGTCGAGCCTGTAATCCGCAAAGAGCGCTACTACTTCTGCAAAGACTCCTCGGATGAGATTATAACTGTATTTAAAAAGGCTACAAGCCACGTAGAGATGCATCTGTGCAGCGATATTTTATGGGTTAAAAAAGATGGCGACATCTTTGAAATAAAGACCACCAAAGAGCTGCTAAGAGCCAAGAGAGTCGTGGTTGCAACGGGTGGCAAGAGCTATAAAGAGTTGGGTGCGAGTGATATAGGTCTTGAAATAGCAAAAAGCTTCGGTATGAAAGTAAAAGAGTTTACTCCGGCACTTGTTGGGCTCACCGTACAAAAAGAGCAGTTTTGGATGAAAGAGCTCAGCGGGCTTAGCTGTTATGTTAATATAAAAGTGGACGATAAAATTCTTAAAGAGGAGCTTTTGTTTGCACACAAAGGGATAAGCGGTCCAGCTGTTTTATCTGCATCGCTCTACTGGCAAAAGGGAAATATTGCGATTGATTTTCTTCCCCAGAGCAATATTTTAGAGCTGATAAAAGGGAGCAAAAAACAGCTAAGCTCCGTAATACCGCTTCCAAAAAGACTTTCAAAAGCTATTTTGGATGCTTTACGTGTAGAAGATGTAGAGTGCAAAAAAGTTACAAATGAGATAAAAGAGAAGCTGGCGCGTATTCACAATTATGAGTTTGCACCTGCAGGAAATTTCGGTTTTGCTAAAGCTGAAGTGTGTCGCGGCGGGGTTTTGACTAGTGAGTTAAATCCATATACGATGGAAGCTTTGGATCTGAAAAATCTATATTTTATAGGCGAAGTTGTTGATGTGACTGGTGAGCTTGGAGGATACAATTTTCAATGGGCTTTTAGCAGCGGATATGTCTGCGCAAAAGGGATAAACGAAAATTAGACGTGGTGCTCACAACTGGACTCGAACCAGTGACTTTTACCTTGTCGAGGTAACACTCTACCAACTGAGTTATGCGAGCAAGAGCGTAATTCTAGCAAAAAATTCTTAAATTAATTTGTGTTTTAGAGGTTATGGAAAAGTTATTTAAAAAAGTAATTGAAGTGAGATATTTACTTTTATTTTAGGTTTATTAAGTGTATAATTTCGTCCATATTTAAAAAGTACCATAAGGCAAGTTATGAACTTAACCGAGTTAGAAGAAATAGGTCTAAAGAATGTTGGAAAAATCTATCATAACCTTGGTTATGATGAGTTAATCCGCCATGAAATTGACAACAAAGAGTGTACTCTTACCAAAAATGGGGCAACTGCCGTAGATACAGGCGTATTTACAGGACGCAGCCCAAAAGATAAATATTTTGTAGATAGAGATCCTTCAAACAAATATATTGCGTGGGGCGACGTAAATCAAAAAGTAAGCGAAGAAATTTTCAAAGAACTTTTAGAGGTTTCAAGAGAGCAACTCTCAGGCAAAGACCTATACGTAACAGATGTCTACAGCGGAGCAAGCGTTGATTCTAAGCGCTCAATCCGTTTCATAACTGAGATAGCATGGCAGGCGCATTTTGTTAAAAATATGTTTATCCGCCCGACTGAGTCAGAACTTGAGAGTTTCAAACCTCAATTTACAGTATTAAACGCTTGCAAAGCTGTAAATGATAAATGGAGAGAGCATGGACTTAACTCGGAAGTGTTTGTTCTCTTTGACATAGAGAATAACCTCTCAATTATAGGCGGTACTTGGTACGGCGGCGAGTTGAAAAAGGGAATCTTTTCAATGATGAACTACTGGCTGCCTCTAGAGAACAAGCTTCCTATGCACTGCTCTGCAAATGTGGGCGAGAAAGGTGATACGGCACTATTTTTTGGGCTTAGCGGAACTGGTAAAACAACACTCTCGACAGATCCTCACAGAAAACTTATCGGCGATGATGAGCACGGATGGGATGATAAGGGTGTGTTTAACTTTGAAGGCGGATGTTACGCCAAGGTTATAAATCTAAACGGCGAAAATGAGCCTGAGATATATAACGCCATTAAGCCGGGCGCTCTACTTGAGAACGTTGTCTTAAATGATGGCGGCGAAGTAGATTATGACGACGGAAGCAAGACCGAAAACACCCGCGTTTCTTACCCGATAGAACATATAAAAAACCACGAGGTTTCTCTAAATGCAGGTCATCCTGAAAACATAATCTTCCTAAGCGCAGATGCTTTTGGCGTTCTTCCTCCCGTTTCAAAACTTACACGCGAACAAGCAATGTACTACTTCTTAAGCGGATATACTGCAAAAGTTGCAGGAACGGAACGCGGTATTACTGAGCCGGTGGCAACGTTTAGCGCATGTTTTGGAGAGGCTTTCTTACCGCTTCACCCGACGGTGTATGCCAAGCTACTTGGTGAAAAAATAGATAAGCACGGCGTAAGTGTTTATCTTGTTAACACCGGTTGGACAGGCGGAGCTTACGGCGTAGGTAAAAGAATGAGCATCAAAGATACGCGTGCCTGCATAAATGCCATCTTAGACGGAAGCATTAAAGAGAGTGAGTTTGATGTAACTAAAACATTTAAACTACATGTTCCAAAAACTCTTGGAAACATCAATCCTGAGATATTAAATCCTCGCAATGCGTGGCATGACAAAGATGCTTTTGACAGAACTAGAGACACTTTGGCTAAGATGTTTAACGAGAACTTTAAGAAGTATCAGATAGAAAATAGCGAGTTTGACTACTCTGCTGCAGGACCTCAGATAGAGAGTTAAAAGACTCTCTATTTAACTTTTTTTTTCGTGGCATATGTCATATAGAGCCACAGAGTTCCGCCAAATGTTACCAAAATAATAGGTGCAATCCAAGGCTTTTGACTTATTGTTTCTGCTAATTTTACTAAAAAACCGCCTGAGTAATAGCTTCCAAACCCAAAAACTAGCGCCCAAACCCCAGCTCCAAAAACATTAAAAATAGCGAATTTTCTAAAATCATATTTTGTAAGCCCAATCGTAATAGGAATTATAGTTTTGATGCCGTAGATAAATTTTTGAACTACTATTATCCATGAGTCATTTTTCTTGAGCAAAATGTGCGCAAGTGCGAGTTTCCTTCTATGTTTGCGAAGTCCTTCCATCATAATGCTTTTTTGATATCTTGCCATATAAAAAAGTAAAAAACTTCCCATTGCATTTGCCATAAAAGCAATAAAAATTGATAATCCCAAATCCATTTTTCCCATATAAGAGAGAACGCCGGCAGCAACAATCGCTACAAATCCACCTCCAAGAGAGTAGAGAAAAAGTCCTATATATCCATAAGTTGCCAAATTGCTAAATGTATCTTCCATTAATCTGTTTATCCTAAAGTTTTTTTATTTTTGTTATTTCATCGCGAAGGCGAGCTGCTTCTTCAAAGTTTAGCTCACGAGCCGCTTCTTTCATTTTTAAAGAGAGTTCTTTTATCATCGCTTTTCTCTCTGATTGCGGTATTTTATCCATTTTTTTATGTTTTTGGTAAATACCGCCGTAATCCTCAACTTTAAGATTCTCATCAAGCTTACGAATGGTTGTTGTCGGCGTAATGTTATTCTCTTTGTTATATCTATCCTGCATTTCTCTTCTGGCATTAGTTATATCAATCGCTTTTTGCATAGAGTTTGTAATTTTATTTGCGTACAAAATAACTCTGCCGTTTGAGTTTCTGGCACCTCTTCCTATTGTCTGTATAAGAGCTGTCTCACTTCTTAAAAATCCCTCTTTGTCTGCATCTAGGATAGCCACTAGGCTTACTTCAGGAAGGTCTAACCCCTCACGTAAGAGATTTATCCCGATTAGAACGTCAAATTCGCCTTGACGAAGAGAGCGGATTATCTGATTTCTCTGTATTGTGTCTATGTCAGAGTGCATATACTCGACTTTTATTCCCAAATCGGCTAAATATTTTGTAAGCGCTTCTGCCATTTTTTTTGTAAGAACGGTTATAAGGACACGCTCATTTTTAGCTGTTACTTTTTTTATCTCATCATGTATATCTTCTACCTGATTTGTATATGGTTTTATCTCCAAAACAGGATCAAGAAGTCCTGTAGGACGGATGATTTGTTTTGCAATAACGCTTGAGAGTTCAAGTTCATAAATAGATGGCGTTGCGGAGACAAAAAGATAGTGAGGAGCCTTGTTTATATACTCATCAGCTTTTAGAGGTCTGTTATCAAGCGCACTCGGCAGACGAAAACCGTACTCTACCAAAACCTCTTTTCTGGCTCTGTCTCCCGCGTACATTCCGCGGTATTGGGGAAGTGAAACGTGTGATTCGTCAACAATGACCAGATACTTTTTATGGTGCAGAGCAAAGTAATCAAGCAGAGTGTAGGGTGCTTCTCCGGGTTTTTTGTTTGTAAGCAGTCTTGAGTAATTCTCAACCCCTTTACACATTCCCGTTGTTTGAAGCATTTCAAGGTCGAACTCTACTCTCTGTTTAAGGCGCTGATACTCAACAAGCTTGCCCTCTTTTTGGAAGTATGCAAGCCTCTCGTCAAGCTCCTCTTCTATGCGTTTTATGGCAACTGCCATCTTCTCTTGGCTTACGCTAAACTGCGAGGTTGCGTAGATGGTAAACTGTTTATGCTCTTCAAGCTTTTTATTGTCGATAACGTCAAATGTATAGATGGCTTCTATCTCGTCACCGAAGAACTCTATACGGATGGCTTCTTGTTCAAAGTAGGGAGGAAAAACATCCAAACTCTCGCCGTTTACGCGTATATGTCCGCTGTCGAAGTAGGTGTCGTTACGACTATAACCCATCTCTACAAGACGAAGAAGAAGCTTTTTTTGCGCTATCGTATCCCCGATTGCAACCGATTGCACCATATTTTCATACTCCTCAGGGTCTCCTAAACCGTAGTTTGCAGAGACTGACGCCACGACGATAACATCATCATATGAGAGAAGATTTGCGGTTGAGGAGAGGCGAAGACGCTCTAATTCATCATTGATGGCGCTGTCTTTTTCTATAAAGAGATCTTGACGTGGGATGTAGGCTTCGGGCTGATAATAGTCGTAGTAGCTGACAAAATACTCTACATGATTGTTTGGGAAAAATTGTCTGAACTCAGAGTAGAGCTGAGCGGCAAGCGTTTTGTTGTGCGTCATGATAATTGTGGGCATCTGCACTTTTTCTATGACGCTTGCCATCGTGTAGGTCTTGCCGCTTCCTGTCACACCTTCTAGCGCTTGGTAGCGGTTCCCTTTTAGAATGGAATTGCTTAGTATTTCTATCGCTTGCGGCTGGTCTCCGGCCGGAGAATAATCTGATTTTACTTTAAATTTTGACATACCCGTCCTCTTTGGTTGAGGGTGGAATTATAGCTAAAAGGAGATAATGTTAGAGAAATATGCAGATATTGTTGAGGATGGTTGTTATAAGGCTGCCGAGATTATAGAGAAAAATATTAGTCTTTAAATTAACAATAATGATTAAAAAGTTATGAGTAAAGTGAGTTGATTGTAAAGTTAGATATAATTAAAAAAAGTTTTATATATATAAAATAATATTAAGTGCTTAATAGAGGAGGTGTCCTGTGGGCAAAGGTTTTAACTTAGCTATGAAAATTGTTAAAGAAATTGATAAAGCTGGCAAAAGAGCAGCAAGAGAAACTGAGAAGCAACAAAAAGCAAATGAACGCGATAGAATTAGAAATATGAAAGATAAAGTACGTTCATTAGAAAGACAAGTATGTTCCTTTTACTTTTGATGTTCATGCAATGATATTTAGCGAGGATGCTCCATCGCTTGAAAGAGAACTTCATAAAGCATTTACTCATAGAAGGGTTAATGCTATCAATCAAAGAAAAGAGTTTTTTTAATGTAGATTTATTAGAGATTAGAATAAAGGTAAGCGAGGTGATTGGTTTAGAAAGTGAGTTTGTAATGACAGCAATTGCTGAGGATTATTATGAAACAAGAAAATTAAGAAAAGTAGCGTAGGTTAGTATATATGGAAAGAGTTACATATCAAAAGTCTTGTTATGAGTCATGATGATAGTAGGTATTTTCACATTTTTTTAATAAACATCATCGTGAGTGCCTATGTCGATTGGTATAATCTCATTTTCTTTGATGATAAAATCAATAATGACTCTGTACTCCATATTTATAGATATCGAATGAAATTCACAGAGTCTTCCTTGAAGTTTGTGGAGTCTTAGCGATGGATGGTAGGGATTTGCTTCTAAAATCTCTATTGCTTTGGCGTATCTCTCAAGCATATCAGGGTGTTTTTTTAAAAACTTTTTGAGCTTTTTGAGATAGCTCTCCGTGACGATAATTTTATA
>JBAZIE010000043.1:0-8458 GCA_041652055.1 Sulfurimonas sp.
GAGCTACTTAACAAAAAACGGCGAAGTGGATGAGCTAAAGAGATAGCATATCCAGTTTCAAAAGGATATGCCATTATATTAGCTTCATTCTCACTAATCTGCTCTACCTCAAACTCTTGAGGAGCAAGTGGAGTAGTTTTAATCTTTTTCATGTCTCTTACGCCTTTTATATTTTAACTATTATTTCGAGTAAAGCTCGACGATTAAACGCTCTTCAACAGGGATAACAACTTCTTCACGCTCTGGTAGACGAGTAAAGATACCGAATTTTTTATCAGCATCAATATCAACCCATGGAGCAATACCAGTTTGGTTTGTAAGCTCGATAGCACGGTTAATCTGTGTGTTACTCTTGCTGCTCTCGCGAATCTCTATCTTCTGACCAGGTCTTACACGGTAAGAAGGAATGTCAAGCTTTGCGCCGTCAACCAATAGGTGACCGTGAGTAACAAGCTGGCGTGCGAAACGACGAGTCGTTGCGAATCCCATACGATAAACTACGTTATCTAGTCTTTGCTCGATTAGTGTAATAAGGTTTGTACCTGTATTACCTTCTCTTCTTTTAGCTTCAACGAATAGTGCGCGGAACTGCTTCTCAGAAATACCGTACATAAATTTTGCTTTTTGCTTCTCATTTAACTGTAAACCGTACTCAGAAGCTTTTTTACGACGCTGACCATGTTGACCAGGTGCGTATGGACGCTTCTCTAATGCAGATTTACCTGCTAAACGGCGCTCCCCTTTTAGGTTAAGGCTAACTCCGAATCTTCTTTCGATCTTTTCTACTGGACCTCTATATCTTGCCATCAGTAATCTCCTTAAACTCTACGGCGCTTAGGCGCGCGACAACCATTGTGTGGTAGTGGAGTAACATCTTTCATGTATGTTACGCGAATACCTTCAATAGAACCTACTGCTTTAGTTGCAGTTTCTCTTCCTGAACCAGGACCTTGAACTTTAATACCAAGTTCTTTTATACCATGTACTTGTGCTTTAGCTACCGCATCTTCAACAGCTGCTTGAGCTGCAAACGGAGTAGATTTTTTGCTACCTTTAAAACCAAGGCTACCAGCGGAACTCCAAGCGATCAAGTTACCCATATCATCTGTAATAGTTACAAGAGTATTGTTAAATGATGCAGAGATATGAACTATACCACGTGCAATATTTTTCTTTACTACTTTTTTTCTAACAGCTTTTCTTTTTGCCATCTGTTATCCCTTACGCTGCGCCGACAGTTTTGCGTTTACCCTTACGAGTACGCGCATTTGTCTTAGTTTTTTGACCACGGCATGGAAGACCACGACGGTGACGGAGACCTCTGTATGAACCTAAATCCATAAGTGCCTTAATGTCCATTGCAACTTGTTTACGAAGATCACCTTCTACTACATGACTTGCACGAATCTCTTTAGTGATTGCAGCTACATCATCTTCGCTTAGTTCATAAACTCTCTTGTTATAGTCGATACCCGTCGCATCTAATATCTTGCGAGAAGCATGAAGACCAATCCCATAGACGTACGTTAGACCGTACTCTATTCTTTTTTTCTTTGGTAAATCAACACCTGATATACGAGCCATGGTTATCCTTGTCTCTGTTTATGTTTTTTAACTTTGCAGATTACTCTTACAATGCCTTTTCTTTTGATAACTTTACAGTCATCACACATCTTCTTAACTGAAGCTCTTACTTTCATCGAAAGTCCTTACAATAAATTCTCATAAAATCCGAACAAAGCCCGGTTTTTACTCTGTCACTAAAGCTCTGCCAAGCGGCAAGAGTTAATGAAACCTAATAAATCCCCTGCTATTTACTGCTTTTAGGCAAACAACTCTTGGTTTGCCAATACTTTTGTCTATACATATTTATATAGGTAAAAATACTCTAGCCTGTTGTTAAAACAGTAAAGCGGACGAGGATTATACACAAACAAATGTAAAAGATTTATTAAGCGCTATTATTTTATCTGATTTAATATACTTTTAGTCTATTTATTTACATCTCAATCCCATATTACACTCACTCCATAGTCATGATTGAGCATAATGTGCTTGTTATAGTAAACTTTTTTGCCATATTTTTTACTAAGTAGTTCCACCTCTATGCTTTTATCTTCAATAAGCTCTCTAACATCTTTATATGACAACCACTTTCCATATTTTGCAAGTGAATTTTGCCAAATTTTAAAGCTACATGTAGAGTTTGGCGTCAGCTCAAACATCTCCCCGTCCTCAGTTCTCCAGTTTGCGTTTGAACATGCATAGAGCTTGACCTTTTTGCCGCTCACCTCTTTGTCGCGCACTTCAATAGAACCGTCCTCGCAATATGGGCATTTGCCTAAAGTCATAACAACCTCCTCATATTAATCACACTGAAATTTTGAGAATGTTACTATTTTTTATTTGGTTGTTTAAAAATTATTGCAAAATGACATATTATTATTTTTAATTTTTATTTTGAGGAAGCTCAGACAGAACAAAAAGGTGTAAGGTTGAAAAAAGGTGAAGAGCAGGAGAGAACTCTTAGTGAGTTCCGCATCCGCCACCGCAACAGCCGTTACTTGTTGAGTCGCTCATCGCTATTACGAAGCTCTTATCTGCTTCTTGAACTTTAAAGCTGTGTTTACCGCAGAATTCGTCATTCATAAAATTTTTCATCTCGATCGACTTTAAAAGAGCCTCATCTTTAGATTCCATCTCTAAACCGTTTACCAAGTTGCTCTTTTTAAAGCAGCTGCACTCTTTTTCTATAATAATCTTAAACATAATTTCTTCCTTATTTGATATTTATTATCGAATAGTATCAAATTGCTCTGTATATATTCTTAGCGTAATTAGAGTGAAAATATTTTTAAGATTGACATAATTATGACAACATTGACATATCAATATATCTTGATATATTATTTATATTTTGCTACAATTTTGAAATTTTTAAAGTTAGGTGTTGCAATGGATATATTTTTAAATACTATCGGCGCAGTAAATGATGCCACGAGAGTCGAGATACTTCACTTCATAAACACAAACGGCGAGGTGTGCGTTTGTGATATCGAAAATTCGTTCTCAATGATTCAATCGCGCATATCAAGGCACCTCAAAATTTTAAAAGATGCAGGCTTTTTAAAAGTGGAGAGACGAGGCAGATGGGCGTACTACAGCGTAAGAACGCCCATGGATGAGTTTAGGCAGTCAATCCTAAAAGAGATTGGGTGTTTGGATATAAAAATACCGTTATTAAACAAAGGATGTAAAAGTGAGTAAAAAAGTTTTAGTATTATGCACGGGGAACAGCTGTCGCTCAATAATTGCAGAGGCATTAATAAATAGGTATATTGGCGGCGTAAGCGCACAAAGTGCCGGTGTAAGAGCAAGCGGAAGAGTAAATCCAAACGCAAAAAAAGTTTTGGAAGCAAACGGCGCATGGAGAGATGAGTACCACTCAAAAACTCTCGAAGAAGTTCTACATGTAGATTTTGATTTGGTTGTAACGGTTTGTGATAACGCAAAAGAGTCATGCCCGATTTTTCCAAAACAGACAAAAGTTATTCATGTTGGTTTCGTTGATCCTGATGGCAAAGAGTATGAGGAGTTTGTTAAAACATATAAAGAGATTGAAACTACTCTGCTTCCTATCGTAAAAGCCGAGTTATCCTAACATGCTGTTCGCATTTGGTATTTTTCTTGTAACACTCATCTTTGTTATCTGGCAGCCGCGCGGACTGCAAATAGGCACTACCGCGATGGCGGGAGCAGTTGTAGCACTTCTTTTTGGAGTGGTAAACTTTAGCGACGTTGGCGCGGTTTTTGACATTATTTGGGATGCGACACTCGCTTTTATAGGCATTATTATTCTCTCCATGGTACTAGATGAGATAGGATTTTTCGAGTGGGCAGCGCTTAAGATGGCAAAGCTCTCAAAAGGCAGCGGACTTAGAATGTTTTTCTACTCCATCATTTTGGGCGCATTTGTTTCGGCGGTTTTTGCAAATGACGGAGCGGCACTTATCCTGACTCCTATTTTGCTAGCGAAAATGCACATACTCAGACTAAACGCAAAAACAATCCTTGCGTTTTTACTCGCAGGCGGATTTATAAGCGACAGCGCCTCTCTGCCTTTTGTCTTTTCAAACCTGACAAACATCGTAACGGCAAACTACTTCAACATAGGTTTCGGAGAGTTTTTCTCAAATATGATTTTTCCGTTTTTTGTAAGTACGATTATTAGCATGTTGGTTCTTTGGGTTGTTCTGCGCAAAGATATTCCAAAAAGTGTTGACGTAAGCCTGCTAAAAAAGCCCGAAGATGTGATAAAAAACAGGGCGTTGTTTAACTTTAGCTGGCTCTTTTTGGCAATTTTGCTCTCTAGTTATTTTATCGGCGATGCTTATCATATCCCAATCTCGGTATTTGCTCTTGGAGGCGCAATCATCTTTTTGGCAATTGCGAGCTACACAAAAACCGTCGAACCGAAGCATATTATAAAAAATGCTCCTTGGCAGGTCGTATGGTTCTCACTTGGGCTTTACATCGTTGTTTATGGGCTTAAAAATGCGGGGCTTACCGACTATCTTACTGAGATTTTGCTCTTTCTTAATACGCAGAGCGAGGTTGTTGCCGTTGTTGGAACCGGTTTTTTAGCGGCAATACTATCGGCCGTTATGAACAACATGCCGACAATTATGATTATGGATATCGCGCTAAAAGATATCGCTAACGAAGCTATGATTTACGCAAATATAATCGGCTGTAACCTAGGGCCGAAAATGACTCCGTTTGGCTCGCTTGCTACACTTCTGTGGCTTCATACATTAAACAAAAAAGGTGTCAAGATTGATTTTTGGTCATACACAAAATTTGGTCTCCTCGTTACGCCGCCGGTTCTTTTAGTCGTCCTATTATCTTTAACCTAAACAGAGGAGTTATTAAAATGTTAAAAGTAAAAAATACAAAAAATGGTGTCAGCGCTTTTTTATCCGGTTTTAAAACCGAAGATATAGCCGCTAAAATCGAAGCTTGCAAAGATGGAAAATGTGACTGCTCATGTGATACTGAAATAATGGGCAAAATCCAAAATATAGAGTTATTGGAGAGTGAAGACGGTGCGAATATCGTCATTACAGGAGATGTAAATGCCGATGCGCTCGCTCCTTTAATGAAAGAGTGCTTTCTTAAATAGAGCCTTTTGCAAGTTTTTTAACATGTACGCGCCTTTGATATCTTAAAATAGATATAATGTCGGATTAAATTCTCAAACATTTGAGATAGACGGAATTACAAGGAAACAACATGTTACAAAACCAACACCTAGAGCTGGGGCGAATAAACTGCCTCCGCATAGACAGACACACTCCCCACGGTATATTTTTAGAATCCCTAGACGAAAAAGATGTCCTGCTTCCGCAGGCTTACGTAACAGACGAGATGCAAGACGATACTCTTTTAGAGGTATTTTTATATACGGATTCAGAAGATAGACTCATAGCAACAACGCTCAAACCAAAGGCAATGCTTGATGAGTTTGCCCTTTTTGAAGTAGTTGACGTTGCACCCTTTGGTGCATTTGTAAAGTGGGGGCTTGCAAAAGATCTATTCGTTCCAAATATGTTTCAAAAAACACCATTTAAAGTCGGTGACAAAAGATTTTTAAAAGTAGTTTATGATGAGAGAACGCACAGACTTGTAGGAACTGAGAAGCTCGGCAACTTTTTTGACAAAAGACCAAAAGGACTTGCTCCGCACAAAGAGGTAGAAATACTCATTATCGCAAAAACTCCGCTTGGATTTAAGTGTATAGTAGAGGGCAGATACGAGGGGCTTATATACCATAACGAGATTTTTGAGAAGATTGAGATAGGAAGCGACAGAAAAGCGTATGTTAAAACCGTTAGAAAAGATGGCTGCATAGACCTAACCCTCCAACCAAGCGGAGCAAAGAAAAAAGATGCTTCCGTAGAAAAAATTCTCTCTCTTTTAAAGCGTAGCGGCGGCACGATGCCATACAACTACAAAAGCGATGCTGAGCTGATTGTTGACGTGTTTGGGCTTAGCAAAAAAGAGTTTAAGCGCTCGCTTACGGCACTTCAAGAGAGCGGAGATATAGAGGTTAAAGATAGCGGAATCTATCTTGTGAGTTAAAATGGCAAAAGATAAAAAAAGCATAGAGCTCTCCGATAAAAAAATATCTTTTACTTTGGAGAGAGTTTTATATAATGTTATACGGTTTTTTCCAACCAAAATGACGGTAGATGTTATGGTGTTTGAAGATGGTGTAAAAGAGGGTGTAAAAACCATTCCCTTTGCCCATCTTCCAAAAGAGATAAAAAAAATCATTAAACCGAACTAAATATATTTAAGGAACTGCTTTTGACATTTAATCAAATAAAAATGGCTATCTACTCCACGGTTATCACAAACTTTTATGGATTTAAACTAACAAAATTTAAAGACTCAAAAGATAAAAAAAGACTTAGGATTGAGTATGCAAGCAAACTTCTAAATAAATTAAATATAAAAATAAAAGTTATAAATGAGCAGAAGCTTCCAAAAGATGGTCAATATCTTCTAATATCAAATCATAGAAGCATAATTGACCCTCTGATTGTTGAAATAGCAACTCAGCACAGCTCGATTTTCGGATACTGGATAGCAAAAAAAGAGCTCTACGACTCACTCTTTTTTGGAAAATTTACCAGAAATGCCGGAACTATTCTTCTTGACCGTGAAGCCTCGCAGATGAGCGGTTTTTTTAAAGATATAAAAAGTTGTGTCAAGGATGGAAACTCTGTTTTTATCTTCCCTGAGGGAACAAGAAACAAAACGAACGCCGAACTTACAGAGTTTAAAGAGGGCTCTCAAATTATTGCCATCAAAAACAGACTTCCTATCCTTCCGGTTTACATACGTTCAAGAGCAGATGCTATTTTAAAATCAGCAATAAATGACTCTGCCCAGCTGCGAATAATTGAGATAGAGATAGGCGACATCATAGACTATAAAGATAGAACCCTCTCTATAGAAGAAGCTTATAAGAGAAGGTTTAATATAGCGTAATATATTTATATAAAGTCGTTATTTTAAAATCCAATAATTAAACTATTATCTCTTTTTGGCTAACATATCTTACTAAAAAACGGAGAAGCTACATGTCGGAGATAAAAAAGTGCAATTCGCTCGAAGAGGTAAGACAGGAGATAGATAAAATCGACGACGCCATAGTTGAACTTATCTCTAAAAGAAGCCATCTTGTACGTCAAGCTGCATCGTTTAAGAACAGCATCGAAGAGGTTAAGGCAGAAGATAGAGTGGACTTCATCTTGCAAAAAGTGCGTCATTCAGCAATAAAAGCAGACGTATCACCAAATATGATATCAGACCTTTTTAAAATTATGATAAACGAGATGGTTGAGACTGAAATATCAGAATTTAGAAACACTCAAACATTTTAAAGACAGCAATGAAACATCTCCTAATATCACTCCTACTGACTTTTAATGCTATAGCTTACGATGCATTTATAGCGCCGCATGAACTGAGAAATACACTCAAAGACCCAGAGCTGATTCTTCTTGACGTAAGCAACCGCTCTGACTATGAACATAGCCACTTAGCCGGTGCGCTACATCTTGATATCTCAAAATTTATAAAGAGCAAACATGCGAGAATGGCTGTTAGTTTCAGCCAAAGAGTTCAAAAAGAGCTCTCTAGACTAGGTATAAATGAAAACTCAAAGGTAGTTATTTATACAAGAAATCAAAAAGATGACTGTCTAAACTCAACCTATTTGGCTTTTATGTTAGCCCAACATGGATTTGAGAATGTAACGATACTTGATGGCGGATATATGGCTTGGGTATTTAAGTATCATGATTCTATATCTACCAAAGAGTCTAAGCCGTCAAAAGATGGAACATTTGAAATTAAGCACAACTCGTCTCTTTCAGTTATTGGGGAGCCAAAACAAAAGCTCATCTCGCTTAAACTCAAAGAGCTATTTTTTGATGACTTTACACTTAGAAGCGATGGTGAACTTAGAGAGAATCTTATAGGGAAGTTTAATTTAAATAACGAGGATGAGATATTTGTATCTGCAGAAACAATTTTTGAGGCTTCGCCTACTTGGTACATTTTATATAAAAAGTTCGGTTTTAAAAATACAAAAATATACGACGTCTCTTTAGAGAAGTAGCTGCTAACAAAAAGAGGTTTATATCCTCTTTTTATTTGTATCTATAAGTGATACGACCCTTATCTAGAGAGTATGGTGTTAACTCAAGTTTCACTTTATCACCTGGTAATATTTTAATATAGTGCATGCGCATCTTTCCTGCAATATGACATAAAATAATATGTCCGTTTTCTAACTCAACACGAAATGTTGCATTTGGCAAAGCCTCTATAATCTTGCCATCAACTTCGATAACATCTGATTTAGCCATTTTAATCCTTTTTTTCT
>JBAZIE010000044.1:0-7184 GCA_041652055.1 Sulfurimonas sp.
CATTCCTGTCAAGTGATGCATCTCTGACTGGGGCGTTTTCCGCTATCCAAGATGTCTTTGGCCCGACATTTGAACATATTTTCGATAACCTGAAGATAGCAGGCCTGGAAACCTATCTCTCTCTTGGGAATGGCGTGGTCAACATGGCCAATAATATCGGATCGGTGCTATCTGGTGCTATTAACATCGCTATAGAGGCATTCGCCAGGCTAGCGGGCGCTGCTGATGATGCATTGGGCGGGGCGATAAGCAAGTTGCTTGGGCTGCAAGGGAACGGCACTTCGACAGGAACAGCATCATCGTCCTGGGTGGACCCAAATGCGATATACAAGAATCTGGCTACTAACACCGAAATGAAGGGTAGTGCCATAAGCAACATGGCGGTCGAATCTGATTATATCAAGATGGATTCAAATGGATCAACCGATATCTCATTACAGACCGGCACGGTTCACGCGGCATCATTGGTATTGAGTGCATCTGATTCGCGGTTGAGTAATGCATTGGGAGAAATGAAGCTCCATACTATGACATGGGGCGAAGACGGCGCTGGTATGGGATATGCCGGAACCTCCGCCGAACAAGTGCAATTGGCATCAGATTTCAAGGATGTCAAAGAAAATACTGCCTCGGATGGCTGGTTGGGGGGCGCGTTGAAATCAATCGCCAAAGGCGATGAGCAAGTATCTGGTTCGGGTGAATTCGCCGGGACCAAGGCCGAAATTGAGGAGATACCTGCCGCTTATAAAGAAGTGGCCGAAACCACGCAACGCAAAACCAGCAATGACTTGGATTTTGGGTTCGCGAAGGTCAGCGGCGGCTTAGACGGTCTGTCACAGATCGGAAAAGATGGTATCAAGACGACTGCTGAGGATAATGCCTTATTCCGAGCCATAGTGGACAAATGGCAACAGAAATGGGAAGATAAACCGTTATTCAGCGAAACCGCGTATGGGAAGGAGATACAGGCCGAAATTTCACGCCTTCGGGAACTTGAAAACATCAAGGATACCATCGAATCGGTTGGCGGCAACAATGAGAAGGACTTGGCAGATGTAAAGAAAACAATAACCGATACCAAGGCAGCAATAACTAGCGAACTTGCTGACGTGGCGGCTGGAATAAAAGAAGCCTCGTTGTTCTATGGAGAATTTCAAGGAGCAACAAAGGACTATCCGGAGTTTAAAGATGCCGAAATAAGGTCTCGGTCTGAAGCAGCTCGAATCAACTACGAATATGGCATCAACGCGATTGGCGAAGCCTACAAGGACAAAACCCAATATGGTAAAATCTTTGAAGAAATGGGCGGAAAACGAGAAGATGCTATGACGAAGGCTCTGCGATTGGAAGCAGAAAGCCGGATCAAAGCCACGGTTGAAATTGAAACCGATGCAGCAAAAGAGGAAGTTGCAAACCTGAATTCTGATGTGCAATCGGTTACGTCCGAGCCATTGGTACCAACAATCGACACCACACAAGCCAAAAATGACCTAGAGGAAATATCGACTATAGCATCCGATACGCCTCTCGCGATGAAACTTGGCATCGATGACAGCGTTTTTCAAGGAACCGGGAGTTTCAGCGCTGTAGATGGAAACAAGGTAACCGCCACTGCGTGGAACACTTTGCAAAGTCCATCGCCGCAAGACACGGCACAATTGAACCAGCTCATCGGCCCGCTCAACCTCATCAGAACCGCTCAGCAGGCCACAACAACGGCAACCCGGCAGATCAGCCAAGATGTACGAAACATGTCCGCGCTTGATCGCACTGCAATGTTGATGGTGGGGAATACAATTTCTGCCAACATAGTGTCATCCGCGGCAAGCATCAACGCGACAATATCACAATCCGCGGCTAACATCATGGAGGTTCTAAGGGAGGTTATGGCGGACAGCGGCGGCTCAGGTTCGGGCAGTGGTGGCTCGGGCGGATCGCTCTCGTACGCCAACATGGACATGCCCTTCTACCTCATGGCGAGCGGCGGCTATGTGGATCGCCCAACTTTCGCAATGATTGGTGAAGGTGGCGAGGGAGAATACATCACGCCAGAAAGCCAAATGCAGAACCTCATTCAGAACCTCAGCAGCAACGTGAACGTGTCGGTAGGCTTCGATATCTCCGATACTTCCCGAGAGCTTGAATCGGCTCTTTCCGGCATATCTATTCCAACTATATCGGTGCCTATTGCAATCGCCATTGATTCGTCTGAGGTCCGGGCAGCTATCCATCAAGCGATTGCTGAAGAATTCGATAACCTGAGGCTGCACTGATGCAAGAAGACGGCCTGTACCTAATCTCCCGCGCGAGCAAGCTTTCGCCTGTAGCCGGAACGCTCCAACGGATGGTTGGGTCGTATTCCCGGTACGGCTTGCCATCCAGAAGCTGCGATTATACGGATTTTAAGGTCAATTTTACTCTGGCGACCACACCACGGACAGAGTATCATGAAGACGGATTTGATGGGGAATATCCTTCCCGGCATGCAACGATATCAAAACTTCAGGTGGGCGTTCTCTACTATGCAATCAACGACTTTCGGTGGACGGGGGCCGTGTGGGATGGGGCATCCCATACACATGTCCAATGCACCGTTACTCCCTATATTCAGTACAATGGAACGCGATACTTCGGCACGCCCGCAGAGTTCGGGGCAGATAATGCAGCGGGGCATGAGTCCGATCCTCCCGCAGATGAATACTTGACCAAGCTGAAGACAATCTACTATAATTGGGAAACTAACCCGGAAACAAGCGCGGCCTGGACGGCAGAAGATCGAAAAAAAATCACTTTCGGGGCACGCATAGAAGCCCCGGATGTGACCATAGGCACCTGCATTATTTACGAGCTTTGGGCTCGATTTTATTTCTCCGGCACAAAATCGACATCTGATGAATTTGAATATGTCAAACTTTCGCCGGTAGAAGATTCTCTGGTACTTTCGCAATGGCCGCAGACCCCCATCAAGGCGGATGAACTTGATTTCACAACCCGAGACGCACCGCCCGAGCGATCCGAGATCGCGCTCATAAAGGACGGGCTGATAGTCTTTCGGGGAATTGTTTGGACAATCAAAGATGGATCAAATGACAATCAAACCGTCTTGGCGAAGTCTCAGCAAGTTCTACTCAATCACCGTCTGCTA
The DNA here is from genome assembly GCA_041652055.1 of Sulfurimonas sp. GTDB lineage: Bacteria > Campylobacterota > Campylobacteria > Campylobacterales > Sulfurimonadaceae > Sulfurimonas. The sequence continues at coordinate 3,146 of JBAZIE010000044.1, forward strand.
GGGCAGCTATCGGCACCCACCGGTAGAAATCTTACGGTCGCTGACATTTTCGCAGACGAAGCGGATTATACTGCTTACGCGGTCACCTATTACAGAGGAACGTGGCGAGAGACTACCCAGATAGATGATACTACCTGGATTACCCGTTACGCGTATTACATTCCAGCCGGCCTATTTTTCATCAACTCCTGGTTGGGTGATTTCAAGCCTGTCCGAGCACTCGGAGATCAGGCCATGCTGGAGGCAAATGAGGTAGATACTCATATCCGGGCCGGAACAAATGATATGGGCGAGCTGGAACTGCCCGCCATCCCCGATACGGCGGGAGTTGCCGCTACGGTTTTCTCTGACATCTTCCAAAAATTTGGGCAGGAGGTCAGATATCGCTATTGGTGGGATGGAAACGTCTACCAAGATGCGGCGGTCGAGATCGCCAACGGGTCGGCGGATGATCCTTGCATCGAGGTAGTGGACGGCCTTGACGGCACCGTGACAAAGCGCGTTTCCGGCTCGCCTAATCCTACCGCTGCAATCGGATCTGCTCTCAGTCCAGCGGTATCATGTGCATGGTCCCGGGCGAGGCAATATTTTTCGAAAGTATTCTCTTCTTCAAAGATCGCTACTGATCTCCAAGAGTACCTAGATTCCCAGATAGACGTTGATGACTCGTTATATGATGTGTCGCTGCAAAGCGAAATTTGGACGCTTCGACCCGGCGACTACATAGCCGTCCAGCCAAGGAACGATGCGCTTACGCCCGTCCGGATCAGGCAGATAGCCACCGGGAAGGGCAAGACGGCGATCCTGGCAGGCAAACGGCTCCTAAGCCTCGATGAGCAATTTGGCGTCTGGCGGGACGCGAAATATGCGGACCACAATTATACCGATCTGAAAACAACTGAGATAGCAGAATCGACCAATCTGGCGATCTCAAAAGAATTTACGATATCAAGTGACGATCTCGTGAATCCTGGATGGCAGTGCGTTGTCCTGATCAACTGGGATTTCGTGATGCGGAATCTGATCTATGAGAATTTGGAAGAGGATTGGTCAATTATCTACCGGACCGGCTCAAATCCGGCCAAGCCGGAAGTATATATCCAGGTTTACGGGGGGTCGTATAATGCGTATGGACCGCACACTTATGAATTTTATATAACTCGAAATATGGGGGCCATAGGGGTCGAGCCATATGGGCAGTACGATGTCGACATTCTCGTCCACGGGCGATTCAAATGGCGAAAGGATGGCGGGGCCTGGAGCGACGAGATTGTAGGATTCGATATATGGCACCCCACCGAGGACTACAGTGCCGACCTCGGGAATGGGCTCTATGCGCAGGTGATCTTTGTCGTCGATCCGGGCGGCACTCCCTGGATGACGCCAGTCTATACAAATGTGCTAGGTCAGTCTGCGTCAGTATATGCCTGCGAAACGCTAGACCTAAGCGCTGTTCCGAAGTGCCTGATACTGAAAATGGATGGGAAGCCCATCCCACCGGGTAGATATCTAGCTCAGGGAGAGACGGACTCGATGGAAGTCGATATTACAGAATTTTGCAATGTTGCCGGAACGTATACACTAACGGCAGAACTCATAGGCGGGCGAGCATATTCCACATATAATAATTATTACCACGTCCTGTCGGGCCGAATCACCCAGTCTTGCCACGATAAGCCGGGGGCAGCATGAAAGAAGAGTTCTATTTTTTCGATGGCACCACATACCGAAAATTCGCGGGCGTGCTGGAATCGTGGTCACAGTATCCACAGATACCGATTACTCCTGATGAGTTAGTAGTGAGGATAGATGCAGATACACCATCGCCGCCCTTCGAGGATGTAATCTACATTGTCGACGGGGTGCACGTCTTTCACGGCCTGATCACCAGGGTAGACGACCAGAAAACCCACCAGAAGCTGACCTGCAAGAGCAAGCAGTATCTCCTCGACTGGCGACCGATCCCCTATATGATCTACTACGATGTAGACCTGAATACAATTTTCTCCACGGGCGCGCCAAGTACCGTGATGGGCCTGGGGCTACTGGCGAATGGCTATATCCCGAATGGGAAATGGACTTACTACAACGCGGCAGTCCGAAAACTTGTGGACGGTGGGCTGAAATCCTGTCTCCGAGACAATGCTCTATATGCGTCTACCAGCTTCCCGAATGCCGGGACAATAGACGACCTGGATGGTGTGGTGCAGCTCACCGACGCGGGCGCAATACCGACAGCAGACGATACATATTACCGGACTGTAGACGATCTCTATGTTCTAGTCGGAGATGGCAGCTATCGAGAAAATGCGACTGTCGTAGTGGCGAAGGACTGGTGCGATACCAGGATAGTATTCCACTCCTGTGACATCGGTACATACAAGAGCGCCGCTGCAATCTCTTTCATGGGGCAGGCTTCCCGGATATTGGATGATCTTGCTCAGAAGCTCGGACGGGAATGCGAATTCTTGCCTTGGAACGACGGGACACTCAGGTATATTTTGGCTGAAGAGGTGCCGGGCAGGAGCAGCGAGTCCGCGCCGCTCAAGACTTACATCGATGGCAAGAATGCCACCATCACGAAAAGCAGTCAGAGCAACCCGACCTTCCAGGCGGCAGCCAGCTACGGCTCCGACATCACCGAGGCCCCGCAATTCTATCCTGACTGGGATAGAGGCATTCAGCTAATCAAGTGCTACGAAAATCCGGGATATCTGCCCGACGAAGTAGAGATTGCATTAGGCCGCCTGATCGATGACAGCCAGACGGCCTACACCATCACCACGAACGAGATTGCACCACACATCCGGCCCGGTGATTGGGTGGGACTTCAAAAAGATGATGATAGTTGGGCCATGAGGGTGCAGAAAAAGGTAATAACTCCGGGCAAGATGGTCCTCTACGTGGGCCGGAAAGTGGTATCGGCCTCGACTGCATTCGGGAATTACCTCAGGGGTGAAATCGCAGATGACAGCCAGCCCAGGAGCGTTACAACGCTCGACACTGGGAACAGCTTCGAAGTCACTGCTGAAAATTATGCGCTCGGGGGGCTCAGAATATTCTATGAGGAAGCGTTCACGAAAGATGAAGATACTGATATCGATCCTCGCGCATTCGTCACGCTGGCCGTGAACGGCATCGTTGTCCCGCCGGGCAGAATTCTCCTGAGCAAAGTCGATTCGGTGAAGATCGATATCACCGACTACAGCACCCTGCCCGGAACGAGCATCGTCACCAGAACAATGCACAATTCAACCGGGTGGGCAGCGGGTGAGCAGCGCTTCGTGAAGCAATATCTAGCGGCGCAATTCTTCGCACCCTGAGGAAAAGATGACAGTAACACCACAGATAGCAGCGGCGGCAGATGGCACCGTTGTCATTGTTGCACCGGATGGCACCGTAAGATATCTCGGTGAATCCATCTGGATCGAGTTCCAGTCCGGCTTTTCAGCGATAGCCATAGCCTGTTATTCTGCTGATTACATAGCCGCCGTGGGAGCTGACGGCTATATCTATACCTGGTCAGGTTCGGCCTGGGCGCAGCATGACAACCTGAAACAGTTCAAAAAAGTGGAGTACGACTTATACAATCACATCCTTTTCGGTATCGGGACCGATGATCTCCTGTATAATTGGGGCGGAAACTCATGGGTTCTGACGAAATGCCTGAGCAAGGATTGTCTAGATCTGACTCTATATCATAACGATCTAAATGCTCGTGTGATCGATTTATCCGATGGATTGGTGTATGCTTATACGTCCCCCGGATGGCAACCAGTGACCGGATCGCCAGTATGCACGGCAATCACAATGGATGTTGTTTCGGGACACACCTACGTGCACGCAATCTCCGGCGGTGAGATAAAGTCTTATACTGCGGATGGATGGGGATCCATCCCGCACCCCGATCTCACCATGATTGACATCGATTCATACGCAAATGGTTCATTTTGGGCAATAGGGTATGACGAATATGGGGAATATTATGCAGTGCGATGCAACACGGACCCAGAAGTATATTTTTTCCCAAAAATACCGC
>JBAZIE010000045.1:0-7176 GCA_041652055.1 Sulfurimonas sp.
TTTTTTAGTCGCTTCATCAATTACAACAACAGACTTCTCAACATTCTCTCCAACTCCCATTGCGGTAGTTGATAGTTCATGTGAGATAGAAGCGTTTTCACTGGAAGACTGCTTAGAAGTTTCTATAAGGTCTCTTAGAGTTGCTAAAAGTTTATTAAAGCTTTGTGCCATCTCGGAGAGTTCAAGTGGAGTGTTTTCATCGGCTTTGATAGTCAGGTTATGGCTATTGCCTATATTTACGAGCGTAACTTTAAATCGCTCTATCGGATTACTCACGGATGTCTTTATGAGATATAGTATAAGTGAAGCAAAAAGTATGATGCCTATTATAAGCCCTGTCGTTAATGCCATAATGTTAAAAGACGCCTCTTCAATTTTCTCATCTATGACACTATGAATATGCTTGTAAAGTTCAAGTTCTACACTCCTAAACATATCTATAGAAGCTGTTACATGTGTAAACCATATATTTGCATCAACCTCAAAATCTCCTTCCATGCCCTTTATTTTTGCCGCTTCTATCATAATAAATGTTTTTTCGACTGCTTCACCGCTAAAACTGCTTTTGTAAAAATCATGTAGTTTTTGCGGTGCTAACATTTCAAAGTGTTTAATGTTTATAGCGTAACTCTCAAATACGGAACCAAAAGTAAAATATCTATCTTGTGAAAAGTTGTCTTTGGTAAAAGCTTCATTCAAAATCGCTCTGATTCGACCTAAATTCTCTTTTGCATAAGCTAGGTGGGTATATGCTTGAACCGTGTTTCTGCTATCTTTATCGTCCATAAGAGACGGGACGGTAACCGCAGCCATCAACATAGTACTTATGTTTTTTGCATAGTATGAACCCACTTCCGACTCGCTTATATCAAGAGAGTTTATAGAGCCTCTTTTTTGAGAGAGTTCGCTTAGGTTGTTTAAGACGGAGATATCGCCATTTGTTTGAGCGTAAATGGTTTTTATCTCATTTATCGCACTATCGACTTTGTTTCTAGCGTCTGAGAGTTGATTTTTATTTTTAGTTCCGCCGCTTGAGACAAATCCTACACTAAGACCTCTCTCTATTTGTAGGTAGTGAATAGCATTTGCCAAAGATTCTACCTCTTGAATACGATACTTTGTTACGATTAAATTCTCTTTTATGCCCATGTCAAAGAATACCTTCCCTGCAGAGAGCGCTACAATCACCAAAATTGGTACAAGAGCCAACACCATTAACCTTGCTTTTATGCTTAAGTTTTTCATAACTTACTTCCTTTTTTTGTTTTATAAATTAATAACTAGGCAGCTCTTTTTGAGGAGCTGAAAAATAATATCCTTGTGAATAGTCTATGCCCAGCTTTTTAATTATCAAAAAAATCTTCTCATTTTCAACAAACTCCGCTATGGTTTTCATGCCTAATTTTTTAGAAAATTCTACAATTGTAGAGACGACTAAAAAAGCATTTTTGTCCGTGTCAATATTTTTTATAAGTGAGCCGTCTATTTTTAAGTAATCTGCTTTTAGCTTTATGAGGTATGCAAAGTTGCTGTAGCCTGTTCCAAAATCATCAATGGCTATCTTGCAGCCATATTTTTTAACTTCATCTATAAAGTTTACGACTGTTTGAAAATTTTCAATATACTCTGATTCGACTATTTCAAACACAACTTTTGAGCCGATATCATATTTTTTCAGCATCATGAAAATATATTTAAATATTCTAGGTTCGAGTATGTCCATAATAGATATGTTGATGGAAAATTCAACATCTTTATCTTTAAACATTTTAAATGACTGCGCGATTACTATTTCTGTAATATCAAAATACTTTTTTGTTTTTTTTGCTATGTCTAAAAAGAAAGAGGGTGAAATTATACTGCCGTCTTCATCTTCCATTCTGATTAATGATTCATACTTTTCATATCTTAAATCGAGGTTATTGATAATGGGTTGGTAAAAGGCGATAATTTTGTTGTTTTGCAAAGCAGTTGCTAATTTGTTTGTCCATTTTATATTATTTGCGTATTTATTGTTTAGAGAAATTTTATCGTTATATACAATAAAGTCATTGTTAGTCTCTTTTGCCATCTTAAGCGCCATATTCGCATCGGGCAAAAGATGGTTTTTGTCTTCAAGAGCGATGCCGCAACTACATGATAGTGTGATTTTTTCGTTTTGAACTGTTAGGTTTTCTTTGATTAGCAGTAAAATATCTCTGCATTTGTAGATAAAAAATTCTTTTTCATACTCTGTTGCAAGAAGGGCAAACTCATCTCCTTGAAGTCTATAAAAAAAGAGTTTTTTATCTTTTGATATAAAATTATAGATTTTGTCGGCTACGGATTTTATGATGCAATCCCCAAAAGTATGTCCGTAAAAATCGTTTAGTTCTCTAAAATTGTCTATGTTAAAAAGAGCGATTGAGAGGTTTTGTTTCTCTTGTATATCTCTGTTTAGCTTATGTCTGTTACCATAACTTGTAAGTGTATCCGTGTTGGCAATCTTCTCAAAAACAAATCTTTGTTCGATGATTTGGGTAATATCTGTTCTCATCGCAATGTACTCTACAACCTCCTTATTAGCGTCTAAAATAGGTTTTATAAATGTTTTTGCCCAATAAAAGGTGCCGTCTTTTTTAAGGTTTTTAATCTCGCCAATCCATGGCTGTTTTAAATCTTTAACCGTGTGCCATAAATCTGTAAAAACTTCTTTTGGCATATCTGGGTGATTGACAATACTGTGAGTTTTGCCCAAAAGTTCACTCTCTGTGTAACCGTTTATTTCGCAAAACTTTTCATTGACATAGGTTAAGATGCCATTTTTGTCGGTTTTTGAAACTATTGCACTCTCATCAACGACTGATTTGTACTGTTGTAAAAGAGATGTTGATTTTGAGAGATTCGACTCTAGGGAGTTTGTGGAAGCTAAAATCTCTTTTATGATTGTAATTGCTTGAAATATAAGTGCTATAATACTAATAATTAAAAATGAAAGAACTAAAACCATCTCATAAAAATTTAACTTTTGTTTTTCCTGCAATAGTTTTTCAACATTGACAAACAGCTCATTTTCTACTTTTTTTAAAGTATCTATCGTGTATGTAACTTTTTCAAACCATGCGTAAGAAAGATTGTCAAGTTTTGGATTTTTTTTATTCTTCAATACAAAATCAATAATCTCAAAAGTTTCTTTAATTTTTTCATCATTTAGGGATTTTTTATAAAAATAAAAAAAATCATTATAATCAGAGAGAGTATTTTCAAATCTGTTTTGAGCAATATGATATATTTTCAAAAAACCGCTCAATCTTACAAAATCATCATCCAGAATCTCTTTTTTTATAAAAGATTTATTGAGAACGGCTCTTGTTTTCCCAAGTGACTCTCTCATGACGACAAGATGTGTGTAGGCTTGTATGTAGTTTCTGTTTAAGAGATCGTTCATAGAGTTTGGAATAGTGTTTATGATATTTAAAAGCATAGAGATTTTTAAAGAGTAAAACTCTTCAATTTCGTTGATTGTGAGGTTTTTTACATCAAGAGAACTTCTCTCTTTTATAAGTTGGTTTAAAAGAATACTATTGCCGTCGATAGCGCTCTTTTGTAGTAGCACATCTAACTCTTTTTTTGTGGTAGCGAGTCTCTCTTTTTTGCCGCTCTTTTCATCTGCCGCCAAATCTGTGCTAAGACCTCGCTCAAGTTGCAGTAAGTGAACTATCTTTGAGATTATTACCGCATCGTTAATATGTTTTTTGGTAAGTTCAAGGTTTTGTTTTTTATTAAATATCTCTACAAGAATCATCGTTGATAATATAAAGATAACAATCATGGGAAGTGTAGATAAAATAAAAAGTTTTGACTTAAGGTTTAGATGATGCATCTTTTTTGCCTAATTTATCCTAGAGGATAAAGATTTTGACATTGTATATCTATATATTTAAGTTAATATTAAAAATTAATATTAAAGTTAGAATTAAAAATAACATTAAAAATAAGGCAAGCGATGTTAGATATTGATTTTTCAAACATTTCAAAAGATGAGATAGAAGAGTATTATAAGAGTATTTCTCAAAAAGTTAGATATTTTAGAGAGAAGAAAAATATGACACAGTTAGATTTGGCCTTAGATATCGGGATAAAATCCGTTGCTTTTTATTCAAATTGTGAAAACAATAGATATGGAAAACATTTTAATTTGGAACATCTTTATAAAATTGCAAAAGCTTTGGATATGAATATTAAAGAGTTTTTGTAGTTAAAGATGAGTGCGCTAAGATGATTGACACCGCCTTTAATTAAGAGGTTTAATCAAAAGCAGAGTCATTTTTCGTGTTATCTAGCAGAAGCAGCCTACAGCTCTTCTCTAGGATGGCAATTTTTTTTGCCATCTCATGAAGGTCTCTGTTAAAAGTGTAAACCCCATAACCTCTAATAACCATGATATCCGTCTTTTTGCTTTGAAAATAGTAGGCAATTTCACTGCTTGCTCTCTCATACCAGTCATCAAAATTTCTTGGATCTACTATCTCGATTGAGCCAAGCTCCGTATATCCGAAATAATCTTTTGGCGTGATGATGTTGTGGTCAAGCGAATAGGCTGTCGTAAACGGAGGCATACTGAAGCATATAAACTTTGCGTCTGATATTTGAGAGTAGATACTGTGGTGAATGTTAGAATCAATACTTGCCTGATTCCATCTGTAATCTTTTTTGTAGTAGAGCTCTATAAGGGTGCTGCCATCAAGCGCATCAAAAATAGCCTCTTGCGTGTTTATAATAAAGCGGTTTGATTCTGTTTTGGCAGATATTGAGCCGTGGAAAATACCAAAAAAATCCTTCCTAAACATTGAGAGTGCAAGTTTAGAGAGTTTGTTTTGAAGATGCTCTTTGTTCATTTAAAATTGCTCTTTTGTTGAAATATAAAAGTTTATCACAAAGCCTACTTTAAAACAACGTCATCAAAGAAGAGTTCTCTGTTTTTTTCAAAATTTTCAACAAGTGTCGAAAAACAACCGCCAAGCTCTCTGATGGTCTCTATGTTTGGCTCTATATATATCTTATTTGCTTTTTTTTGCATTTTTATAACATTTGCTTCACGAAGCAGCTGCAGATGCTTTGAGATTGTAGGCAGAGAAAAATCAAAATGTTTGGCTATAGTCGTAACACATGTAGCATGAGGATTTGTCTCTGCTTTTGGGTTTTTATCATCAATGGAGCAAACATAGCCGCCGGTAAAAACATTTTTAAAAATTAAAAAACGCGTTTCATTCCCAAGAGCCTTGAAGATTTTGATTTTTTGCTGCATGTCCAACATTTTGTTCCTTGACAAATATTTTGAAAAATTATACCATAGCAAGATGTATTTAGTTAAATGCCTAAATATGCAAATGCTCTAAAAGGAATATATTGTGAAAAAAAAATCAGGAAAGCTGTTTCATACGGCACTGTTAGTTCTGTTACTGCTTAGTAGCGGTTTGTACGCTCAAGAGAGCGGAAAGATGCTGCTTATCAACGAGGCAAAAAAAGAGGCGGGTGAAGTGACCCCTGAACAACTAAAAGAGATGATAGAAGACGAAGAGGTTGTTATTCTTGATGTAAGAGAGAGTGAGCAAAGAGCGGAGGGGTATCTCTTTAGCGACTTTGTAAAAGTCAATACGATTTCAATTACCCGCGGCAATTTGGAGTGGGAGATAGAGAGTAAAATCAAAGACAAAGAAACTCCCATTGTTACATACTGCAGAAACGGCGGTCGTGGTGCTTTGGCGGCACAAACACTCAAAAAAATGGGTTATAAAAATGTTAAAAATCTCAAAGGCGGAATACAGGACTGGGCAAAAGCCGGTTATAGCGTAAAGACAGGTTTGGGTGTTACTGCGTTAACAGCGAGATAAGCAGATGAAAACAAAAGCCGTAAAACTCCCACTTTTACTTCTTTTAGCTTCATCACTCTACGGCGAGTTTGATTATGATGGACAAGTTAGACTTCGCTTTGAGAGCTTTGATAATATGAATGAGAAGTATTACGGAACAGCGCCAAAAGTCGCAGAGGCACATGATGGCTATCTTATGACAAGAGTCCAGCTTGGACTTAAATATAAGTTTAACGATAACTGGAGCGCAAAAGTCTCTATGCAGGACTCAAGAGTAATTGACTGGGGCTTTGTGAGCGATGACTGGTATAACAAAGAGTTTGGACAGGTTAACAGCACTCAGAGCGACAACTTTGAACTGGGTAAAACATATCTTGAGTATAAAAACGCCAACGTAACCGTTACCGCAGGAAGACAGAGCATCTCATACGGAGATTTAAGAGCCTTTGGTCCCGGAGAGTGGAAAAACTCAGGCAAATGGATTTGGGATGCCATCAAAGTTTCTCTAAAAGATGGAGATAATTTTTTAGACTTTTTTTATGGCGCGACTATGCTTCATGACCCGGATGATTTTAGTCTAAACCATCGTCACGGATACCACGGCGGCGGAATGTACGGACACTATGTTTATAAAAAAGATGCAGCGCTAGAGCCGATTTTAGCTTATAAAATAAATGATAATAAAAATGAAGTCTACAACTCTCTTGAGAGCTATTACGCAGGAGCAAGAGCTTATGATAGAGATTTATATAACTTCTTTTACGATATGACATATATAAAATCATTTGGAGATTATATAAAACTAAGCAGTGAGAAAGTCTCTATTGACGGTGTGGGCTACCACGTAGAGGGCGGATATAGCTTTAAAGAGATAAATATCAAAGTTGGAGTTGGATACTCATATGCCAGCGGAGACAATCCAAACACACAAGATAATGAGACGTTTGACGCTGTTTTTGGAGCGAGTGATAAGTATTACGGCAGATTAAACCTTATGCAGTGGAACAATATAAAAGATTATGAACTATTCACTATCTTTACGCCAAATCCAAAAACAAATATAAAACTTGAGTATCATAAATTTTATGCGGATGAGCAGAGCAACAAATGGCTCAGCTATGAAATCTCTTCTATGCAAAATGACCACTACGGAGATGAGATAGATATCTTTGGAACTTACAACTACTCAAAAAATATAGACCTTCTCTTTGGTGTTGGCTACTTTATGAGCGGAAGTTACATAAAAGAGGCATCAACCAAAAACAGCTACATCACAGATGATAATGCTTTTGGGCTGGTTGCGCAGTTTACTTATAGTTTTTAA
>JBAZIE010000046.1:0-6308 GCA_041652055.1 Sulfurimonas sp.
AGACCTTCTCTTTGGTGTTGGCTACTTTATGAGCGGAAGTTACATAAAAGAGGCATCAACCAAAAACAGCTACATCACAGATGATAATGCTTTTGGGCTGGTTGCGCAGTTTACTTATAGTTTTTAAAAGAGCAGAAATTAAAGAGCTATCAGCTCTGAAATTTCCGAAAAAACAACCGCTCTGCGCTGCTCTTTTGTATCTAAAATCCTCTCACACAGCAGCGCTAAATTTTCATCTGCGTTTGGCGCAAACGAGCGGATATTTTGTAATTTCTCATTTTTGAGCGTATTTGTAAATCTATCGTAAGCCGAGTATGCCTCTCTTCCTGAAAGCCTGTAATAAACTCTTCGCCCTATTTCAAACAGCTCAAACTCTTCGTTTTTTCCTGTGTTTACTTTTTCGCCAAAGCCTATATCTATGTCGATGCCCTTCTCTCTTAAGTACGCTCCTAGTTTCATCATAAAACCTATGGATTGCGGCGTATAGAGTTTTAAAACGCGCTCATGAAACTGCTCAAAACTCTCAAACGGATTTTTAAGCTTTTTATACTCAAGCATTAAACTCTCTACAAAAAGATGCGCATGTCGCAGAGGAGCTGATTTTATGACTGTATATCCCTCAATCCCTTCACTTGTAATTTTTCCGCCCAAAGAGATATTGACACCTCCTTCCATCTCATCGCCAATTTTTACTTTGCACCCCTCAAAACCGATGTCTCCAAGACCATGCAAACCGCACCCTTTAACGCACCCAGACCAGTACATTCTAACTCTTCCATCGGCTATTGGCACTTTTTTCTCAAGATACTCCGCCATATTTAACGCATCGCTTTTGTTCTCTATAACCCCAAAAGAGCAGTGCTGCGAGCCTGCACATGCGATAAGATGATTTTTATAAAGCGAATCTACACTTTTATATTTTTTAAAGAGCGGCTCAGATAGCAGTAAACTCACTTCCTTGACGCCAAGGATGTAGAGGCTCTGCTCAATGTCAAACCTAAGCTCGCCATTTCCAAATTTCTCGCTCATGTCTGCTACATCTATCAAATCGCTTCCGCTAAAAATTCCGGCAGGAACAACCATATGAACGCCGAATGTTCCATCTCTGAGCTGCACTTTTCCATGGTCGCTATCGTTAAAATCAAGCTTTGTCATAGTCTCACCTGAAGTAGCAAAATCAACCCCTGCATTTTGTCTAATTGCACTGCTTATCTCGCTCATCCCGACTGCTTCAACAAGAAAAGAGAGGCGGTTTTTGTTTCTGTTGTCACGAAATCCAAATCTTCTAAAGATGTCGATGATGGAGTTATACGCCACCGGCACTTCATGGGGCAGAAGAAAAATATCCGCACTCTTTGCCACTTTACCCACCTTTCCGCCGAGGTACATGTTATAACCATAAAGCCCATCTTTTTGCGCTAAAACAAAACAGCAGTCATGGCTAAAAGCATTGCATCTGTTTGAAATTGCGCCCGTGATGGATGTGTTAAACTTTCTAGGGAGTGCCGAAATCCAGTCATGATTATGCAAAAAAGTGCTCTCAATGGTTTTTAAAAGCTCACAGGAAGGCAAAACATTGTCAAACCCACGTGCGTCGAGTGGGTCGGTAACAATGTTTCTAAAGTTGTCCACGCCTGTTTGGTAAGAACTAATTCCCACCTCACTCATACGCTCAAAGATGGTCGGAATATCTTTGATATCGATATAGCGAAACTCTATCTGCGCACGGGTTGTGATGTCGATGTAGTCCTCTCCAAACTCTTGTGCGATTAAGCCCAAAACTCTCGCTTGTGCCACGTTTAAGTAGCCACCGCTAATGCGAACGCGTATCATAAATTTTTGTGGTGTTTGGTCGTTTTTGTCATAGATGCCAAAACATTTTAAGAAGTAGCTTTTATCCTCATCAGGAATCGACGCATAACCCTCTTTTGCATAGTAATTGAGCATCTCAAACGCCTCTTGAGGTGTTTTGAGCGCTTTTGTCTCTTCAACTTTATTTAGTTTTTTTGCTCTTGCATCGTATGCTTTTTGTAATGCTTCCATTGTAACTCCGATTTCTATCGAATATAGTCACAATTTTAGCAATATTAGAGATGTGGATAGGCAATTTAGTGATTATTTTTTAGGCAGTTAAGAAGTGATTTTTTTAAAGTTGCTCATTTGTTTCTATTTTTTTGATTCCATCATAAAGAGATACAGATTGTAAAGCAAAAAGGAAAGTTTATAGTGCTGTAGGTTTGGTTTTTTAGTTTTACAAAAATCCTATTATCTGTTTTGCATCTTTATAGCCCATCTCAAATAAAGCATCAAAAGAATTAATGCCAAAAATAGAGTATTGTTCTAGCTGTTTTGGTTCTAAATAGATATCGCATAGCTGTTCTTTATGGGCGCTATTTGCATAAAACATAGTTGCGATAAGTTTTTTGAAATTTAACCTATCGTAAGATATATCGCTTTTTGGATTTAAGTTAATTGCTATTATTTTTTGTTGTTTATTGACAAACGATTCTATGGGAAGGTTGTTTTTAAAACCACCATCTATGTAGTAGTGATTATCTATTTTATATGGTGAAAATATTGGATACAAAGCGCAAGATGCTAAAATAGCATCGCTTATAAGCTCTTGATTGAAGCAGTAAGTATCGCCACTTTCAAGCTCTATGGACCAAATATATAATTTTTTTGAGCATTGAGAAACTGTTTTAGATTTGGTAATATCATCCAATATTGGTTTAAATCTCTCTAGAGAAAATAGCCCTTTAGTGAATGAAAGTTTGATAAATTTTTTAAAATTTATATTTTTTAAAATTTCCAAAATCTCTTTTGGTTGATAGTTTAACGCCATCATTGCGCCCACTACGCTTCCTCCACTTACGCAGCTAATAGCGTCAATATTGATATTTTTTTCATTTAATAATTGAGCTATGCCAATAGCATATACAGCCCTAGCTCCGCCGCCGGAGATAACAAGATTAACACCATTGTTCATTATTTTCCATGATCCATCAGTTCAATAATTTGCCAATTGCCCTCATAATCTTCAACTAGTGCTGTGCAGCTCTCAACCCAATCGCCGCAATTAAGATATTTTACTTCATTGATCATTTTGATTTCAGCATAGTGAATATGTCCGCATATTACACCTTCATATTTATGTTTTTTTGCATATTCTGTCATAATCTCTTCAAATTCACAAATAAACATCATAGATTTTTTGACATTTTGTTTTATATATTTTGAGAAAGACCAATATTGCTTAAGTCCTATGGTTTTTCTTATTTTATTAAGCGGTTCATTTACTTTAAGTAAAAACATATATGCGGTATCTCCCAAAACAGCAAGCCATTTTTTGGTAAGTGTTATGGTGTCAAACATATCGCCATGTGTTACAAGATATCGTTGTTTGTCGATTCCGATGTATGTAAAATCTTGCGTGATTGTAATATTGTCACCCAGTTTTAGAGGTAAAAATGGTCTAATAAACTCATCGTGATTTCCAAGTATGTAAAATATATTTGTCCCTTTTCTTGCTTTCCTTAATATTTTTTGAATTACATCAGAGTGACTTTGCAGCCATAACATTCTCTTTTTCAGTGCCCAGCCATCGATAATATCGCCAACTAAGAACAAATTTTCGCATTCTGTATCTCTAATAAAATCCAAAAAATATTCAGCTTTTGCATCATTTGTACCTAAATGTAGGTCAGATACAAATATCGATTTATACATCATTAACAACCCCTTAGCTCTATAGCGTGCGAATTTTACAAAAGTATGATTACTTTAAGGTATCAAACACACTATAGGCGCTAAATGGAGAGTTTTTAAAGTTTATCTAGCTTGTAGAATGAGTAGAATGAGTGCCAAACAATCTTGTCGATTCAAAATTTTTCTCTCCAACCCTACTCATGCCTCAAAGCCTCGATAGGGTTTAGTCGTGCGGCTTTTCTGGCTGGGAAGTAACCAAAAATCACTCCGACCATGGTTGAGAACAAAAATGCAACGATGACGATAAAAGTGTTAAATATAAGCGGTAAATCGAAAAAGAACGATATGCCCACTCCTGCACCCACGCCGATGATGATGCCCAAAACACCGCCGAGGGAGGAGAGGACTATGGCTTCGACTAAAAACTGGAGCAAAACTTCTCTCTCAAGCGCACCGATGGCAAGTCGTATGCCTATTTCACGGGTTCTCTCTGTGACTGAGACTAGCATGATGTTCATGATGCCTATGCCGCCTACAAGCAGACTAATCGCTGCAACTGCTCCGAGCAAAATAGTCAACATCTGCGTTGTGGAGGAGAGGGTTTGTACCATTTCACGCATATCATTAACATTAAAATCGCTCTCTTCTCCCGCTCTTACCTTGCGGCGTTCCTGCATAAGAGAGCTAACGGCTTCCTTGACGCCCTCGATTTGCGATGAGGAGTTTGCCGAGATGATTACCCTTGCAATCTCTTTGTTTCCGCTGATGCGTCTTTGAAACATACGGATGGGCGTGACGATGATGGCATCTTGATCCATCCCAAACATTGCCGCACCTTTTGCCTCAAGCAAACCGACAACCTCGCATGAAAAACTCTCAAGACGGATAGACTCTCCTACTGGATTGAGCGCACCAAAAAGCTCTTTACGTATGGTCTCGCCGATGACACACACTGCTTTTCCGTTTTGAAGCTCTATGGGCAAGAACTCCCTTCCCGATGCAAAAACCCAATCTTTGACGACAAAATAGTCGTTGTCGCTCCCATCCACTGTTGCTGCATAGTTTTTGTTTCCATAAACGGCATGCATCTGGCTTGAACCAACGGGTGCAACGCCACGGGTATTTACAAGCTCTTTTTTGAGGGCTTCAATATCACTATGTGTAAATCTTCTTGCCGTTGAGTCCGTTGCCGGCGGACCTTGCTGTTTTTGTCCTGGAACGACGATAAGCATATTTGTCCCAAGTTTTGAGATACTTTGCGTGATGTACGCTGTCGTAGCGTCGCCTAGCATAACCATAGCGATAACGGAGGCTATGCCTATAACGATGCCAAGCGTGGTAAGTGCCGAGCGCAAAGCACTTCTGCGAATCTCACGAAGAGCTAGCAAAAAAGCGTTCCAAATCATAAACTTTGCGCCTCCGTTTTTTCTATACTTCCGTCTCTAAAGAAAACTCTTCTTGAGGCGTACTTTGCCATATCCATCTCATGCGTTACCATCAAGATAGTAATCCCTTTTTCTTGGTTAAACGAGCGTAAAAGCTCCATAATCTCAATGCTTTTTGCGGTATCTAAATTGCCCGTTGGTTCATCTGCAAGCAAAATAAGCGGATTTGTTACGATGGCTCTGGCGATGGCGACTCTTTGCTGCTGTCCGCCTGAGAGTTCGGCGGGTGTGTGGTGTGCAACATGTTCTAGCCCCACACTTTTGAGTGCCTCCATCGCCATCTCTCTTCTTTCATGCATGCCATAACCACGGTAAAGGAGTGGAAGTTCGACATTTTCAATGGCAGTTGTTTTTCCTAGCAGATTGAACCCCTGAAATATAAATCCGATGTAGTTTCTGCGCAAAAGCGCACGCTGGTCTTGCGAGAGCAAACCGACATTTACCCCCTCAAAAAAGTACTCTCCGCCGCTTAGCGTATCCAAACATCCGATGATGTTCATGGTGGTTGATTTTCCCGAACCGCTGGGACCCATGACTGCCAAGAACTCTCCATGCTTTACTTGAAGATTTACGCTTTGCATGGCAAATGTTTTTGCCTCCGCCTCTCCGTATGATTTTGTGGCATTTTGAAGCTCTATGACATACTTTTGCTCTCTCATGGCTCTTTGATTCCCACCAAAACCGCATCACGCTCGCTTAGTTCAGCACTCTGGATAACGCTAAAACTTCCATCACTTTTTCCGACTTTGAGCGCAATTTTAAATGGTTTATTCTCTCTCAAAACCCACACATACTCGCCCATGGCATCTCTTTTTTGCATCGGCGGAGTAAAACGAAGTGCCGCATTTGGGACGACAAGCGCATCTTTTATAACATCAGTGACAATATGCGCAAAAACAGTCATCCCAGGGCGAAGCAGCAATTCGGGATTTTGCACATCGACAACGGCATCGTAAGTGACAACGCCGTTGACTATCTGTGAGTTTAGGCGCAACTGTGTCACAACCCCTTTAAATGTTTTTTGCGGGTACGCATCGACGCTAAACTCCACGCTTTGAGCCTCTTTTACATCGGCGATATCGGCTTCATCGACACTCACTATCACTTTCATCTTTGTCAAATCTTCCGCCAAACTAAAGAGAACGGGAACAGTCA
>JBAZIE010000047.1:0-6202 GCA_041652055.1 Sulfurimonas sp.
GGTTAGCAAAAACGAGTGGATTTTAATGGTTCCTAGCGAGCATAAACAATTTCTAAATATCTATATTCAGGCAAAAGACGATAAAGAGGCAGAGAAAATTTTCAACGAATACAAAACAAAAATTGACCTATGGATTAACGAATAGATGGTTTACTTAAATTTTATCTGGCACATGCATCAGCCCTACTATAGAGATAATCTCTCGGGTAAAACAAAGATGCCTTGGGTTTTCTTGCATGCTATAAAAGATTACTACGACATGCCCTACATGCTGAGTCTAACTCCAAACGTAAAAGCGACATTCAATCTAGTTCCCTCTTTAATTGAGCAGATAAATCACTATATAGAGGGCAGTGCGAATGATGAGTTTTTAGAGATTTTATCACGAGATGCAGGCATGCTAAATGATGCCGAACTGGATGTTTTAAACAGCTACGTTTTTCTCTCAAATGAAAAAAATATGATTCATCCGTTTTGGAGGTACAAAGAGTTACAACTAAAATTTAAAAGTTCGCAAAATGGGATGAAAATATTTGAGAAAAATGAGATTGAAGATGCTCAAGTTCTGTTTTTACTATCTTGGTGCGGAAACTATCTAAAGGAAAATAACAAAACGGTAAAAAATCTCATTTCTCAAGGGGCAAACTACTCGCATGCACAAAAACTGGAGTTGATACATGAGCTTATAGAGTTTTTGCCCAATATTTTAAACCTATATAAACAACTTTTTTCACAGGGACAGATAGAGATATCAACTTCACCCTACTACCACCCTATTTTGCCTCTGCTTATAGATATAAACAGTGCAAAAGATGCCGACGACAGTGTAAGCCTGCCAAATATTACAAATAATTTATTCAAAGAGTTTAGCGAAGGACAAATCACAAAAGCAGTAGATTTTTTTGAACAAACCTTTGGCGCAAAACCAAACGGCTTTTGGCCCTCAGAGGGCGCTATCAGTGAAGAGACAATCGAACTTGCAGCCAAACATGGCATAACATGGATTGCAACGGATGAAGAGGTTTTATATAAAAGTATAAAAAATCACACCAAAGAGAAACTATATAAGCTTTACACTCATGAAAAATTTCAAACTTTTTTATTTTTTAGAGATAAACATATAAGTGACTTAATCGGGTTTGAATACTCTAAAATCGCTCCCCAAATCGCCACACTTGACTTTGTAGATAAGATAAAAAGGATTCAATACTACGGCAGCAGAGACTATATTGTAACTATTATACTAGACGGCGAAAACTCTTGGGAGTTTTATCCAAACAACGCTAAAGATTTTTTCAAAGAACTCTACAAAACATTGCAGGATAACGGTTCGTTTATACAAACCATTCTGCCGAGTGAAGCTATAAACTTAAACATAGAGAAGCTGCCGCTCCAAAGCATAGAAGCCGGCAGCTGGATAGATGCAAACTTTGATATTTGGATAGGAAAACCGCAGAAAAATAGAGCATGGGAGCTTCTTGCTTCTACCAAAGAGGATTATGTAAAAAAAAGAGTCTCTCTAAGCCAAAAAACAGATGAAAAAATCTTAGATGAATTTGCTATCGCTCTTGGAAGCGACTGGTTTTGGTGGTACGACGACGACCATTTCACAACGCTAAAACCACTTTTTGACAAGCTTTTCAGACTGCATCTGCAAAATATATATACACTCATGGAACTAAATATCCCGCAGATAATTATCCATCCGATAGTACCACAAAACGAGGTAGTATCCGCAAAATACGGTGCTATGCATCAACCAAGAGATTTAAAATCCATAGACTCAGAATTTAGATACTGCAAGCTATGCAAAAGATGGGTGCTTTTTGCTCCAAGGCGCTCAGACAGACCAAACAATTTCATTAAAAAACAGGTGCAGATAGATGAGTGCGTCTGCCCTTTTGACGCAGGAAACGAGCATCTTACCCCAAAAGAGATTACAAGAATCGGCGATACTAAAGAGTGGCGAGCAAGAGTTGTCCCCAACCTCTATAATGTTTTATCGACGGACATAACACCTATTGGAAAAAAGGATGATTACTTTGATACTTTTAGCGGATTCGGTGCACATGAAGTTATTATAGAAACGCCAAAACATAATCTTGAGATGTTTGACTACTCCCTAGAAGAGTTTACAGACTATTTGCAAATAGCAAAAGAGAGGATTGTAAGTTTAAAATACGACTCACGTCTTGCCTACTCCTCTTTGTTTAAAAATCATGGAGAAGTAGCAGGAGCTTCAGTAAGTCATAGCCATTCTCAAATCATTGCGATGCCCTTTCTGCCGGACGAAGTCTCTAAAGAGATAGAGCACAAAAAAGAGTATTATAGAAGATATAAACGTGCACTTTTGGATGACTTGGTATATGAAGAGAAGCAGTATGAACAAAATCTTATATTTGAAAATGAGTCGTTTGTCTGTTATGCACCCTACGCTTCAAGGTTTGCGTATGAGGTAAAAATTGTTGCAAAAGAGAAATACGCTTCTATAGCAGAGTTTGATGAAAATACACTTCTAAATCTAGCAAAATCTTTAGAGCTGATTTTCAAAAAGTACAAAAATGTTTTGGACTATTTTTCATTCAATATGGTTTTTAAAAATCACCCGTACGAAGGATACAATGAAAGCTCAAAAGATTACTTTAGATTTTGTGTAAATATTTTTCCGAGGTTAAACGGTATCGCAGGATTTGAGATAGACTCAAAAGTACATCTAAACAGCGTCATGCCTAATATTGCCGCTAATAGATTAAAAGAAGTTTACAAGGAACTATCATGAATATATTATTTGTTTCAAGTGAAATTTTTCCGTATGCAAAAAGTGGTGGTCTTGGGGATGTTGCACAGAGTCTGCCCGCCGAACTTAAAAAAGTTGCCGATGTCTATACCATTATGCCTCTTTACGCATCCATAGATAGACAAAAACACAACATCCGCTCATCTGATTTTTCGTTCAATATTCCCCTAAACGGAATTAAACACCAAATAGATTTGTACCAAAAAGCAGACAACGATTTTGAGTTTTTTTTATATAACCCTGTTCTATGCGATAGAGAGAGCCTATACAATGACCATTATGGAGAGTTTGGCGACAACCAGTTAAGATTTGGACTCTTCTCTTACGCTATTATTGAGACCATGTTAAGACTTAAGCTAAAAATAGACGTTATACATATCAACGACTGGCAAACGGCGATTGTTGCCCTGTTGGCAAAAACAAAATACTCTCTTGGGCAAAAAATAGTTTTTACCATTCACAACCTTGCCTATCAGGGGATATTTCATAAAAGTGCCATGAACGAGTTGGATTTAAGCTGGGATGAGTGCTTTAAAAGCGACAGATTTGAGTATTTTGACCAAGTTAACTTCCTCAAGGCCGGCATATTTTACAGTGACGCTATAACGACGGTAAGCCCGACCTATGCACAAGAGATACAAACACTCTCTCATGGTCACACTCTAGAAGACATGCTTATTGCAAACAACCATAAACTGCATGGAATAATAAACGGCATAAGCTATGATGTCTTTAACCCATCAAATGATGAAAATATTTATAAATATTTTGACAAACATAATTACGATTTAAAACTCAAAAACAAAATAAAACTCTCAAAAGAGTTAAATCTAAAAGAACCGCATCGCCCGCTGTTTATCTTTATCAGCAGATTTACGCCTCAAAAAGGGGTAGATATGATTTTGCAAAGCCTGCACCTTTTAAAAGATTTTGAGATAAATGTTGCCATCTTGGGAGAGGGCGACAGATATTACAACGGCATTTTTTCAAAACTGATAAACAAGTATCCAAATATTCATATAAAAGTCGGGTATGACGAAGGATTTGCGAGAAAACTTTATGCGGCAGCCGATTTTTTACTTATGCCCTCCATGTTTGAACCATGCGGGTTAAATCAGATGATAACGATGAGATACGGCGGAGTACCGATAGTAGCCAAAACAGGGGGACTCAAAGATAGCGTAATCGACTATACGGATACAGAGCACTATACAAAAGGGGTGGGAGTCGGCATCACTTTTGAAGAGTACAATCTATTTTGGTATATGCACGCCGTTGCAAAAGCCGTCTCTCTGTACTCAAGCCAAAAAAAGTATACTAAATTTGCAAAACACAACATGAGCGTAGATAACTCATGGAAGCACTCCGCTAAAGAGTACATGAAAATTTACAAATGAATCTCTATATAGATTTCGGCGGAACGAACTTTAGATACTCCTTTGATGATGGTGAACTCTTTGCTCTAAAAAGCGTGGATATAGAGTTGATATCGTTTTTAGAAACCCAAATAAATCTGCAAAAAGATATCAGAAAAATCTATATCTCTTTCGCAGGACAGGTAAAAAACGGCAAAATATTATCAGCTCCAAATATAAAGATAGAAAATTTTGATTTGGGGCGATATTTTTACGACAAATACAATATTGAAGTTTTTTTAGAAAATGACCTTAATTGTGCCGCTGTTTATGAGTATTCAAGACACAAAGGCACAGATGTTCTGGCTCTTTTTTATATAGGCACAGGCTTTGGAAGCGCCTTTGTTATCGGCGGTAAAATCTTAAGGGGCAAAGATAACATAGCAGGTGAAATAGGTCATATTCCCTTTAGAAAAAAGGGTTTGAAGTGCGGCTGCGGCAGGGATGATTGTCTAGAGCTTTGCGTAAGCGGCAAGGCTCTTAAAGGCACGTTTGAGCATGCAGACGAAGCTGCAAAAAAAGAGTTTTTAGAGGGCTTGGCATTTGCGTTTCACACCGTGCTTAACTTATTTAATCCGGATTTCTTTATTTTAGGCGGCGGTGTTGTAAAAAACAATCCATTTATTTTAGATTTTCTAAAAGAGGAGTACAATAACAGCTCTTTTAAAGCAATCAGAAGTGCTTTAAAAATATCTGTTTCAGATATTGACTATGCAGGCATAGAAGGTCTAAAAATAGTATCAAAAGGTTAGCGATGTCAAATTTTATATCCTACAGCATAAATAAAAAATACGCCACAAGCGTAGCATACTTCTCAATGGAGTTTGCAATACATCAAGCACTTAAACTTTACGGCGGAGGACTTGGATTTTTAGCCGGTTCGCACATGAGAAGCGCTTATGATTTAGGGCAGAACATGATAGGCGTCGGGATACTTTGGAGCTATGGGTACTATGACCAAGCAAGAGATAAAGACAGAAACTTAAAGGTAGAATTTAGAAGAAAAAAATACTACTTTCTCAAAGATTTAGAGATAAGCGTTGATGTGGTCATAAACTCCAAAACGGTTAAAGTAAAGCTTTTTTTACTAGAGAGCGAGATATTTAACACGGCTCCCGTTATACTGCTCTCAACTGACATAGAAGATAACGACTATTTGAGCAGAACAATAACCCATAAGCTTTATGATGCTGACGAAGAGACAAGAATAGCGCAAGAGATAGTTCTTGGTATCGGAGGAGCCAAAGCGCTTGAGGCACTACATATAAAGCCAGAAATCTACCATATTAACGAAGGGCATGCTCTTCCCGTCGTATTTGAGTTATACAAAAAATGCAAAACCTTTGACGCAGTGCGTCAAAAAATGGTTTTTACGACACATACACCAGAAGCTGCCGGAAATGAGGAACACAATCTAGCACTGCTTTATAAAATGGGATTTTTTGCAGAGTTATCCATAGATGAAATCCAACAATTCATGGGGAATAAAGGCGATATCTTCAATCTTACAATCGGTGCTCTAAAAGCTGCAAAAATTTCAAACGGAGTCTCATTGCTTCATACAAAAGTGGCAAACAAAATGTGGTCGCATGTTCAAAACAGATCTGAGATTATACATATAACAAACGCTCAAAACAGAAGATATTGGGCAGACAAAATACTTCTAAAGGCGCTTGACGAACATGAGGATTATGAACTTGAAGCCAGAAAAAAACATCTAAAAAGGATACTTTTTGACGAAGTGGCAAATCAAACAGGCAAAATGTTTGACCCAAATATTTTAACTATTGTCTGGGCAAGAAGATTTGCCGAATACAAACGACCGGGACTTTTAAAATATGATTTGAAAAAGTTTTTAGAGCTTGTTGAGAATCAAGAGATGCCTGTTCAAATTATCTGGGCGGGAAAACCGTACCCGTTTGACAGCGGCGCCATAAACATCTTTAACGAAATAAACTATATAAGCAGCAACCTAAAAAATGTAGCCGTT
>JBAZIE010000048.1:0-5599 GCA_041652055.1 Sulfurimonas sp.
AGTTATCGGGATACTTAGTAAATACGGTATTGAGCTTCTCTCTCAGGCATATAAAAACTTTATATTTTCAAGTGTGAACAACGCTCTTCAAGCAAACAGTGCAGCGGCAGTAGAATCCATAGCCGCAAAACTTCAGTACCGCATAAAAGATTCTGTAATTGCTAGAAGGCTTGACAATACATTTGTTGGTTTGGCAGGCAATACAGATCCAGACATACCTATTCTTGAATGGGTCGGAGCTGATATAGACGGTTTTAGAGGAAACACAGCCGTTTTGCCACATTGGAGTGGAATAATAGATCTTGATTTGTCATCTTCTACAACATTAGTCTCTCCTGGAACAGATACTGGAGCGCTAAACACATTAATTGGAATTTTATCACATGGTAGTGGAACGACCATCAACAATGCCGCACTTTACTTTGTAGGCTCTGATAGTGACATACGCACTGGCTATGGATGGGATCATACAACAGGTGCGTTAACTGACCAAAATACAAGCGTTATGCACCGAATAAAAACAGGCACAAATGCAAATGAGTTTGAATCCGCTATTGTAGGAGTCGATTTCAACGGTACAGATATCTATGAGTACTACCAGCTTGCATGGACTGCATACGCTGTGGGTATAACTGATTACAATGCAACTGGCAATGGAACCGGTACTTTAACATTGTGGTACGACTATCAGCCTTGGAATGGAGATATTTATACAGATGGAAAAAGTGCTGTAATTATGGATGACGTAAGTACATTCCAGTTTAAAGCCGTCGGTTCAATTGTAAAAATTCAAGTATGTGTAAATTCTGATTTGATGGAGGATTATTCGTTATGCAAAGAAAAAACAGTATTTTAAAAACAAATCCTAGCCAAAAAAAAGGCTTTGCGATGATAACTGCTATAATCGTCATCGTAATCATCTCTACTATTATGGCACTTTCGCTCTCTCTCACGGCCCAGACAAGCAAAAGAACCATAGACTTGTATCTGTATGAGCAAGTAGCACTGCATGCGAAAAGTGCTGCTGAGTTAGCACTTTTGGATATTGCACAGGTAAATCCATGCACATATACAGGCAATACATATAATTTTCCACGTGGATGTACTGGCGCTACGTGCCTTTACAATGCAATTGTAACCACAACATACATATACTATGATGACCCATTAACCGTTGGAGTAAATGAATCACCGTGTACTGCTACTGCCGGAAGTGACTACATTCTTATAAATACTCCGGAACAAAACGGTTCAGTACTTATGGATGTAACCGTTAGCGTCAATGATGCTAACATAACGACCGAACCTATCCGTTACTTTAGAAGAACTATCCAAAAACTCTAAATTGTAAAATATTGTAAACCATTTAATGATATAATAATTCATATTTAGAGACTAAAGGATTTAACATGAATATATCATTAACAGGACGGCACTTAGAGCTTACAGAACCCATCAAAGCTCATATGAACTCATCTATCGAAACACTTAGCAAATATAACATGGACATTATATCCGTCAATGTAATCGCATCAACTCAAACAAAAAAAGGAAAAGAGCAGCTGGTTGTTGAGTATGTTATAAACCTTGCTCACAAAAATTCTATAGTTATCAAGCAAAATGACCAAGATCTCTACGCTGCCATCGATTTGGCAACCGCTAGAGCTCAAAAAGCTATGCGCCGTATGCATGACAAAGACAACAACCACCATAAAGACGGTATCAACGAAGCTAAAAGCGAAGCTAATGCAAATGTGGATCTGCATGAGGCAGGCGAAGCTATGGAGGATGAAATTGTACCGGTTGAATTGCCTCTTTACAAACCGCGTGAGGTTGAGGATGTTCTAAACGATATAAAAGAGAACAAAAAACTATTTGAAATCTTTATAGACAACGACGGAAAAACACGTGTTCTTTACAAAAGAAACGACGGAAGATTTGGGCTTTATTAAGATTTTGTTTCAAATAGAAAAGATTGCCGCGCCTCTTTTAGAGGCTCGCAATGACCGTCAAAGTAACCAAAAAACAGTCATTGCGAGAAGTTTACGACGAAGTAATCTATTCTCTCATTGCGAGAAGTTTACGACAAAGCAATCTCTTCCGTCATTGCGAGAAGTTTACGACAAAGCAATTTCTTCCGTCATTGCGAGGCTTTAACCGAAGCAGCCTCTTCTGTCATTGCGAGAAGTTTACGACAAAGCAATCTCTTCCGTCATTGCGAGGCTTTAACCGAAGCAGCCTCTTCCGTCATTGCGAGAAGTTTACGACAAAGCAATCTCTTCCGTCATTGCGAGAAGTTTACGACAAAGCAATCTCTTCCGTCATTGCGAGAAGTTTACGACAAAGCAATCTCTTCCGTCATTGCGAGGAGCATGCGACGAAGCAATCTAGAAATAAAGCTAAAAAACTTTTACATCTAAATCCTTTTTCACACATTTAACTATCTCTTCATCTTCTGCCAAATCTATCCACTTAAACTGGCTTCCGCTTTGATTGTGTCCTTTTAGTAAATCACCACCTTTTCTAAACTTCAAATCAAGATTTGCAATATCAAAACCGCTTGTCGTTTGTGTAAATCTATCTAATCGCTCCGATGAGTTTTGGTTTGTATATAAAAAGCAGTAACCTTTGAGCCCAGTACGGCTAACTCGACCACGGAGCTGATGCAGAGTGGAGAGCCCCAGCCTCTCAGCGCCGACGACAACAACCGTACTAAGTTTTGGCAAAGATATTCCAACCTCAACAACCGTAGTGGCTATGAGAATCGCACCTTTTTTGTCAAACTCCAACAAAACTTCCTCTTTCTCCTTGTCTTTTCCATGGGTAACATAAACATTGCTAAAATTTTTTTCCCAAAATCCTCTCGCCTCATCAATACTTTGATAGCCTAAAAGTTCGCTCTGCTCAACAAGAGGATAGACGAGCAAAATCTGATTGCCCGAGGCTATCTCGTTTTTTATATGCGCTAACAAATCTTTAAAATCATTTTTATGAATCACTCTGCTTGTTATATCTTTTTTAAACGGTGTCGTTGTAATAAGTGAAACATCTATGTGCGCCGTCTCTATCATAGCTTGGGTTCTAGGAATGGGCGTTGCAGAAAACTGCAAAAAATGCGGCTTCTCTCTTCCATCGCTCACCAACTTCTCTAGCATATTTCTCTGCGCCGTTCCAAATCTATGCTGTTCATCAACCATTACAAGAGTAGCTTTTGGAAGTTCTCTGTAGAGCAGCGCATGCGTACCGATGATAAAATCGTACTTCTCAAGATTTATATTTTTACTTTTGTTTGTAACAAGTGCGATTTTTACATTTGGCAGATATTTTTTTGCTTCTTCAAAAATTTGGTTTGCCAAAATAGTTGTCGGAGCCATCAAGACAGAGCGATTTGGCAACATCATAAGTACAGATGCAAGAATTACCATTGTTTTACCGCTCCCAACGTCTCCGACAATCATCCGCTTAGCGGAGACATCTTTGCAAAAATCTACTTTTATCTCTTCAATAGCTTTTATCTGCTCATCCGTAAGTCTAAAAGGCAGAGTTTCTGCCCACTCTTCGTAACTGTTACATGTAGAAGCCAAAGCTTTAAAATATCTTCTTTTATTTGATAGTTTTTTCATATACGCAAAGAGCTCTGTATATTTAAGCGCGTTTATGGTTTTTTGCTCTAAATCTCTTAAATTTGGTATATTTTGGCTCGGAAAGTGGAGTTTTAAAAGCTCCTCTGCAATCTCTTGGCTCAATCCCTCTGCCATTAAATTCTCTTTTGTAAGAACACTCTGCACGAGGCGAAACATCACGTCACTTCTTAGAGGGGATTTGTATTTTGGAGTTATCGCGCCGATATTTGTCACTTTTTTTGGCATGCTTATGGTGCACTGGCCCATTTTGCACTCTATCATGCCGTAGTAGTAGTCTCTCTCGCCGACTTTAAACTGATGCATCATATATGGTTTTGGACGAAATATAACACCCGTGATAACATGTCCGAAATTATGTGCAAAAAATGTGATTTGAAGAGAATTTGGAGCTCTATAAACCGACTCTACCGTGGCATCAATGAGTTGCAAAGCATGAGGAAAGAGTTTGTCGGAGATTCTTAAATCTTCATAGGAGGACGGGGTAAGGAGAGCGAGTTCACAGTAACTATTGATACACAGCTTTTTAAACTTCTCTTCTTGCTCTTTTGTTATGTTCATCTTAAATCCTTAGTATCAAATACTACCTATTTTCATGAACTACATGTTAAAAATATTGCGTTTTGCAATATTTATTTGGTAACTATCGCAAAGCTTAACTCTAAAATCTCTCTGTGCGCTTTTATAAACTCGTTTAAATCAGCAAGTTTTAGCTCTTTGACCAGTTCTAGCTCTTTGAGTGAATGTCCGAGCTCATGACCGTTATAGTACTCCATAAAAGTTCTATTTAGTCTCTGGCTCATAGTCTCAACTCTAAGAGGCTCGCTTCCAAGCATAAACTTTCTTGTCTGCTCAAGCTCATCTTTTGTCACGCCGTTTTTTACAAACTCAGCCACAACATCTTTGACTGTTTTTTTCGCCTCTTGCAAAGAGTCAAGCTTTGTCTGCAAATAGCCGTTCATATATGAGCTTGATTTTGTTACATCCATCTTTGCATAAGCCGAATAGGCAAGACCTCTCTTAACCCTAATCTCCTCCATAAGTCTTGAACCAAAACCGCTGCTTCCAAGGATAAAAGTAGCCACTTTTGCTTTGTAGTAATCTTTTGAATCAACGCTTATGTTGTATGGCGAGCCGAAATATATATACGCCTGCTCAGTCTCTTTTATGACTATCTTCTCTTTTGGCTCTTTTGCAACGGGATAGTTTTTTACCTCGCCGTTTTGGCCAAGAGGCATAGCTTTTATAATTTTTGCAACTTTAGCCTTCACATCTTCGGCTTCAATGTCTCCGCCGACTGCCACTATGAGTTTTGCCGTTACGATATTCTCTTTTATAAACTTCTTTACATCCTCTAAAGTGATGCTCTTTACGCTCTGCGGCGTTCCCGAAGACGGATTTGCCAGTACGCTGCCATCAAAAAGAAGCGCTTTTAACTCATTTGAAGCGATATAGTCAAAGTCATTCTCTTTGCGTGCAAGCGAGCCTAAAGTCGTAGTTTTTACCTTATCTATCACATCCTCAGTAAGATTTGGCTCTTTTAATAACATGTTAAAATATTTAAGCCCCTCGTCAAGCTCCTCTTTTAAACATCCCATCTCTATAACAAAGGTCTCTTTCCCCGTTGAAGCGGATATATGGATAGCCTTGCTCTCAAGCTCCTCGGCAAATGCGCTTGAGCCCAGTGTTTTTGTGCCCTCGTTCATCACTTTTGCGCTGAATTTTGCCAAACCGGCTTTTGTTGTATCTGCTATGCTTCCGCTGTTTCTAAAAACAAACTGCATTGTTACTAGAGGCAATCTTTTGTCCTGCTCGATAATTACAGGAATGTTCGTATCTTTAACTTTTATCTCTTCTATTGTTGCTGCCATTATTATATTTCCTAAAGCGAGTAATATTAAAACTATTTTCTTCATCTATGCAAATTTCTCTAAAATTTCATAAGCCGTATTTCGCAC
>JBAZIE010000049.1:0-4002 GCA_041652055.1 Sulfurimonas sp.
AAAAAGCACAAGAGCTTATGTCGCTCTAACAGGTATGCCTACTATTTCCGGGAAGGAGGGGAAAATACCAGTATTAGATTTACACTCTCTTAACATACTTGAAGAAACCGCAATTGAATCCATAAAACCAATACCCACAAGTGATAACAAAAAAGATAATGACACGAATACCCAGGGATTCTATGTCCTGAGCAACCTTGGTATCAGGGTCATGGAACAGAAGAAACGGGAAGAAGAAGCTCCAATCCAGATATATGATGTTCCAAAGAAAGAAACAAAAAATAAAATTGTAAAAAAGAAAGAAACAAAAAAGAAACCGACCACAAAGAAAGAGAAGAAAGAAGATATAGTAGACGTTCCGAAACCGGAACAAACGAAAAAACCACGCGAAGCAATACTCGAAACAGCAAGGAAAATCAAAGAGGATAAAGAAAAGGAGAAAGAAAGAGAAGAAAATCGGAAGATGGAAGATGCATATACGAAAATGCGTTTCGCATGTATCACAACCGTCCATAACATGGGATATACCAAAAAAGAAGCGGAAGTAATTTGCAACGACCTTGAAGACGTTATACGAGAACACGCGCACACTGCCATCGAAAAGAAAACCCCTGGGGCAATCGAAGAATATATTAGACTTCTCACAGGAAAGGTAATCCCAACAAGAGTGGGGAAACCAAAAAGAGAGAAAACCATTACCCCACCCAGAGATCTCAGCACGGAGCAGTTTGCATCCCAAATAGAGTATGCAAACCCAGAGGGTCTCCTCGAAATGGCGTGTCTGTGGTTGATGAGTAGGTACAATCAACCAACGGAAAAATCATTTTCCTTATGCGAAGACAGGAAAGGGGATATAAGGCGGCTTGCGCGAGCTATGTCAGAAGGGAGAATAGACCTTATCAAAGCAACCAGAGAGCTTGAAAATATAATAATAGAGAAATCTCAATTAACTACAGTCGTATCAGGATATAAAGAACAACACGGAGAAGAAGCAAAGCAACAGATAAAACTTGCAGAAGAAAAAAGAAGGAAAATATCGTCGAAGGCAAAGGAAGAAGCAGTTCTTAATTCGATGAAAGAGACATTGACCAGTGCAGGGTATAAGGCAAGAACCGAACTTCAAAGAAGAACGTCAGAAAAACTCGAAAGAATGATTGGAACATCCACAAGGGAGATAAGTGTTCAACTAAAAGGAAAGGCTGCAATTATACTGGAATTTCAGTGTTATAAATCAACGGGGCTTGATAAGACAGGGTGCTTTAGAGAGTATATAAAAGAACTAGAGAAGGAATACGAATTTAACTTAGTGGAGATACCCAATGGATGGGCCGCACATTTTCAGGCAAATGTAACAAACGATGGGAAAATATTAATGACACATAATGGAAAGGAATATAAGAATTTCATGGAAATGGTAGATAAACTCAAAGATGAATACGAAAGGCCACAACATGTATTAGTATGGGTAAACTCTTTTGTCGATAAGGAGGAGTATAGTAGAATACTCTAAAAATTTGTTTAGTTTTTGCTACATCTACATTTTGGATCTTTACCCCTAAAATGGCTCGAAGAAGCAGAGAGAGTATCCCTTCTTAAGTCTAGAAGAGAAACATACATCTTTTCTAGTAATTTAATATCATCCTTACTGACTAATTCCCTGCTCTTAATATCATCAAGATAGTTCTCAAACTCAGTGTACCCAAGAAGCGCGTTTTCATATGCTTCGAAAATGCTGCTAGGCATATGAAATCTGCTTGTGTACTCTAGCTGTGAAGTTAAATCACAATTTTCAATATGTTCGATGACCCACTTAAAGTGGGAAGAAGAGGCATCATATTTATCCCTCATCATCTTCATTGTCTTTGCATACATTCCCTTCTCAAGCATATAATATAATATAATCCAATGTAATATAAAACTGATTCGTAATAAAAAAAGAAAATTAGAAGGGCTGTTTAGCCCCTGCGAGCACAGTCAGAGAATGCAGCCTGGAACTCCCTGTCGTACCTTCCACCGTTGGTGGGCTTTGCTCCCTTTGCCTTCATACACTTCCCAACACGAATGTTAAATCCGCTGGGGCGTTTCTTGAATCGCAGACCCCCTCCACCGAGAGAGAGTTCAATTCCACCGACTTTCTTGTGTGAAACCATATCCGTTTCCTCCAACATAGTTATAGAACGTGTATGAATATAAGCCTTTTTTGAAAAAATCTTTGAAAAGTTATTTTAAATCGAATAATGACCAAAAAAGCTCCACTAGATACTTGGAATTCTCAACCACTACTTTCGTGTCACCTACATGAATACTCTGGGAAACCGCATCAGCAAGAGGATACAATGCATCTCTAATACCCTCAAATAGGCTTTCGTCATAAAAAACCTCCGAAAGCACGTAATACTTAAATCCATTATCATCTTCTACAATAGATATTACGTTTTTTTCTATTAATTCTTTTATATGATAATCAATTAACTGAGGAGACATACCCATTTCTTTTACAAGATCTGTCTGCCTAACTGGTTGTCCGATATTGTACATAGCAGCAACTATCTTTGTTTTTGAATTATCCACCCCGGATAAGTCAACCTGTATCTTGGGTCTGTCTCCGTTCCCCATG
Organism: Sulfurimonas sp.; assembly: GCA_041652055.1. GTDB lineage: Bacteria > Campylobacterota > Campylobacteria > Campylobacterales > Sulfurimonadaceae > Sulfurimonas. The sequence goes on from JBAZIE010000049.1 coordinate 2,618, forward strand.
GTTACACCGAATCAATCTGATACAAATCCTTAATTGCACATTCGATTATACTTCTGTTTTGTTCAATCCATTGAACAGTATAAGGATCAATTGCATTTGAAGTCCCAAGAAACATATTAAGATCCCTTTCTTTCTGTTCTATCCAAGACCTTAGAATGCTTGATAAAACAATCCTGGTGGACGCATGAATTGGAATTAACGAAACTTCACCATCGCAACTCATAGTTATCTCCAACCTCTACAAGTTCGCACTTGCGATAATCATCTTTACTTAATTCGTGAAACACTATGTAAGGAATCTCTTCTATACCAAGAAGATCTTCAAATATTTTTCCTTCTTCGCTCTCTATGTCGTAATACTTTATTTCTCCAGATTCAATTTCTTCTTTATAAAGTTCCTTAATAGCCGCACAGTTTGGGCAAAACTCCTGTCCAACTATTATAAACTCTCCAATGGGTTGATTTGAGAGTCTTTTTTCGACTCTCCGCTTTAATTCTTCTCTCACTTTTATATCCACATCCCCGAATCTGAACATCTTTCCCGCGCTTCCTGCCACGCTATCCTTATAGCGTCCAATACTTCCTCCCCATCTTCACTATGAAGTTGCCACGCACGGGCCAAAACCCAATTGTGAACAGCGTTTATACTCGAACACTCGGCGTCTCCAAGATCGTTTTCAAGGACTTCCTTGTATCTCTCACCAATGGGGAACATTTCATTGATATTCATAGGGTTAAATCCCATAAACATGGCAATTTGTCTAAACGCATCCTCGGGATTTGAACAAAGTCCCGAAACTTCGCTGAAAGCTATTTGACAATACTCTTTTGGGTCATAATCTTCACTCATCTTTCTCGTTCCTCCTAAAATTAATATATTCCTCTCTGTCGTAAAAAGATTTTCCTCTGTAAATTTATATCCTTTTTCATATGATACTATTCCTCCACGATAGTTCTTACTTGTTCTTTCTCCTCTTCTGATAATTCCATCCACTTCTTGGTTTTATCGATTTTACCCATTGATTTTAGGCGTTGTAAAGCAGAATACTTCCTAGAAGCACTCGTTATACCACGAACGTTTTCCTTTACCTCCAGAAGGTCGGTTTTCACTACTTCTGTGGCCTTAGAAAGCGAGTTTTTACACACTCCACACTTCGTCTTTTCGGTTGCGATCTCAAGGGATTTTTGAGCCTTCTGCAATGAAGTTAAGGAGTCCTCAATAAGAGATGACATATCCCTCATATCTTTCATCTCGGGGGCTTCTTCATGTCTAGGAAGATTGCTCGCTTCAACTTTTTTCATCATCTCGTTATAGAGATCTTCTATGCGCTTCTCTTCATCAGGCTTGGCGATTATCTTATCTACAGCCGTGTTTGCTATATGGG
>JBAZIE010000050.1:0-2005 GCA_041652055.1 Sulfurimonas sp.
GGATTGTCCGCCTGGTTGCGGGTCGGGCTGAAGAAAACGCCCGGCGCATGCAGCAGCTTGCTGATCGGGAAGATCACCATCAGCAGCGCCACCATGGCAAGGTGGGCCAGCAGGATCGGATCCTGCGGCACCGGCTGCAGGTCGAGATACATCAGGCCCATGAAGAAGCCCTTCAACGCCACGATGTCGGTATGCACGACGAAGGTCATCAACATGCCTGACAGGCCGATGCCAATGAGCAGCACCAGCATCAGGTAGTCGGACGGGGTCGAAATGTAGCGCACCCGGTCGACCAGGAAACGCCGCGCCAGCAGGCCGGTCAGGCCGATCACCATCATGATGCTGGCGTATTTTCCGAACGGCTGCACGATGTCGACCCAGAACCAGACCGGCTCGGTGAAATAGCGCAGATGGCGCGCCAGCACCAGGAACAGTCCCATGTGGAACAGCCAGCCGAATACCCAGATCCACTTGTTGGATTTGAACAGCGACTCGAACAGCACCACTTCTTTCGCCATCCGGTACACGACACCCTTTTGCGTGGTCGGTGCGGGCGTGGTCGGGATCTTCAGCGGCGCGGGGGTGCGGCTGTAATCAAAAATCTTGTAGCCCAGGCCCACCACCAGCAACAGGGTGGCGATGTAAAACATCCCGGCATAAATCATCGTCACAGTAGACAAACCCATCTCCCAACAACGTTATGTTTACGAATCAAACGCGGGCCCCGGCACAGCCTGGCAGCATTCGATTGGGAAACACAGCTTGAAAATCGGAGTCGCCCCGGAAAACTCCGGGGCAACCCGATGGTGTTACAACTTAAATACAGCCAGTCGGCTTGGGCAAGCCGGCGATTTTGCAAGCCTGCTTGGCGGGGCCGTAGGGGAACAACTCGTACAGGTACTTGTTGTTGCCTTTTTCAGGTCCGAGCTTCTTGCCGATGGCCTTGGTCAGAACGCGCACTGCGGGTGCGATCTGGTATTCGGCGTAGTACTCACGCAGGAAGTTGACAACTTCCCAGTGACTGTCGGTCAGCTCGACTTTTTCTTCGACAGCCATGTATTTGGCAATATCTTCGTTCCACTGCGACAGGTCGACCAGATAGCCTTCTTCGTCGACTTCGACTTCTTTACCGGCGATGTTCACCATGGGCATAGCAATACTCCTTTAATTAAAAGTTACAGCCAAGACTGACAGTTGCTGTGCTCTGCGACCAGATCCACAAAACCGCCGTAATCCACGACATTGACTCCGTCCAGCACGCGCCCGGCCATGCCGCGCGCCGCCAGATCAGGACCGAGTGCGTAAATCTTGAGGTCAGCCGCTGCTGCCTGGATTTTCGCTGCCGCCGTATTGCCGGTTGTCGCGGCGTACACCGCGTCTTCGATCAGCAGTACAGCAGAACCTTTTGTGGCCATGCGCAGGCAGCTTTCCAGCGAGCCGCGATCCGTAGCCGATTTGTTCACAATATGCAGCATATCCATCCCCTTAGAAGCTGATCACGACGTCTTGCTCAGCCATGAGATTTGCCATCTCATCGACGGCGAGCACCGTCACATCCACAATCAGGTCGTCCTCGGTCAGGCCACGCGCATCCATCGACGCCTGGTCGACATAGAGCTTCTCGATGTCGTAGCCTTCCAGCGCACGGTAGGTCTTGGAGAAATCCTTGACCTCGATGCCCTTGCTGTCGATGCCCTTCATCAACTGGTAGACACCGTCATCGGTGAACACCATGCTCACATCCTGATCGAAAGCAGCCGTAATCAGCACCACTTCCAGCCCTTCCAGTGCGTACACGGTACCGTGCGGCGCCTTGCGGTTCAGGAACATGAATTTTTTGACGATGCCGGAGCCGTCTTCCATTTCATCCATATCGCTCATCTCGTTTCCTTAATCTCCGAACGTCACGAGACGGTCGTACTGAATGCCCATCTCAACCAATTGGCCCAGGCCCGAGATGCGGAAGTTATCGCCCAGGACACCGTCCGTGATACCGCGGCGCTGC
>JBAZIE010000050.1:2015-3461 GCA_041652055.1 Sulfurimonas sp.
ACCAGGTCCACGCCATGATCCGCAGCCAGCTTGGACCAGCGCGCACCGACGTTGCGATCATCCTGCGGCGGGGTTGCGAGACGCGAAGCGTTATACACGCCATCGTGATAGAAAAAAACGCGCGGGACTTTGTAGCCCTTTTCAAGCGCAGTGCGCGCAAAAAGAAAGGCCGAGTCACTTGCCTGATGGCTGTAAGGCCCTTCGTTCACAAGAATACCGAATTGCATGTAACCACTCCGAAAAATCGATTCTTAAATCCAGATTACGCCCCCGCAGTCCTCGCGGAGGCAACCTGCTTGATTAGAAGCGGATGTGAGCAGAAGCGTTCAGCGTTGAACGGCTGCCGCGCCAGTTATCAATGTGATACTTGGTGAAGGGCAGACCGGTCTTCTCGAAGAATGCGGGCCAGCCGATCCGATCGATCCAGTCATTCATGCGCTCCCAAGGCTTGCCGTCTTCCTTGTAGGTCATGAGGATCTTCTTGACCACTTCGGCGACTTCCGGCCAACGCGGCGCATTGTTCGGCAGGCCAGCAGCGACCAGCTTGTGGAAGGTCGGCTTGGAGCGGGCATTGGAGTTCTTGCCACCCACCCAGATCGCAATCTTGGAATGCACGGGATCGTTGATCTGCATCGGCGGGCAGGGCGGGAAACAGGCGCCGCAGCAGATGCACTTCTTCTCGTCGACTTCAAGCGAAGGCTTGCCATTCACCAGGGCGGGGCGGATCGCCGCCACCGGGCAGCGCGCCACGACGGAGGGACGCTCACACACGTTGGCAACCAGATCATGGTTGATCTTCGGCGGCTTGGTGTGCTGCACGATGATGGCGAGGTCGGCCTGGCCGCCGCAGTTGATTTCGCAGCAGGAGGTGGACAGCTTGACGCGGTTGGGCATCTCGCACTTGACGAAGTCGTCGTACAGCTCGTCCATCAGCGCCTTGACCACGCCGGAAGCGTCGGTAGCAGGAATGTCGCAATGCAGGAAACCCTGGGTATGCGCAATCATGGAGATCGAGTTGGCGGTGCCGCCGATGGGGTAGCCCTTGTCGTTCAGCGCCTTGATCAGCGGCTCGACCTTGGAACCGTCGGCTACCATGTACTCGATGTTGGAACGCGCGGTGAAACGCACGAAACCATCGCCATACTGGTCGGCGATGTCGGCCAGTTCACGGATGGTGTAGTGGTCCATCTGGCGCTGGGTGCCGGCCTTGACGGTCCAGATTTCGTCGCCGGACTCGGCGCGGTGATACAGGACACCCGGCTTCGGATGGTTGTGGAAAGCCCACTTACCATAGTTCTTCACCATCACAGGGTGCATATAGGGCATCGGATCCGGTGCGCCGGACTCGATAGGCGGACGTAGTTCTGCCATGTTTTATCTCCAACTTGATTTATACACGGATCCCGGCTCGCGCCGGGGCCCTGGGTAAGCAAAAATTAGGCGGCT
>JBAZIE010000051.1:0-3383 GCA_041652055.1 Sulfurimonas sp.
CGCGCTCGCTGTCCTACATTGCGGATTCCGATGATTTCGCCCGTCTCTACCGATATTATCTCGCTCGGGATTCCGAGATGATCTCGCCCACCATTCCGATTTGATTTCGCCCGGGTGGCGAGCGTCTTCCGGCGCTGTCGTTTTTGTCTCACCTCGGAATGTTTTTGGTCAAGCGGATTTGGCTCCTTTTCCGCGGGTTCGGCGCAGGCTCTCGCCAGAGAGGTCGATGCGATGGGCGTTATGGACGAGGCGATCCAGGATCGCGTCGGCGTAGGTGGGGTCGCCAATAACCTCGTGCCATGAGGTCACGGGAAGCTGGGAGGTGACGATCGTCGACCGGCGCCCGTATCGCTCTTCGAGGATTTCGAGCAGGTCGTGACGGGCGCCGGCGTCGAGCGGCTCGAGGCCGAAGTCGTCGAGGATCAGGAGATCGGCGCGACCGAGGGATTTGATGAGGCGCGGATGACGCCCGTCGCCGCGGGCGAGCGCAAGCTCTTCGCAGAGCTTGGGCCAGCGATGATAGACGACCGAGCGATTGTCTCGGCAGGCCTTCTGGCCGATGGCGCAGGCGAGCCAGCTCTTGCCGACGCCGGACGGGCCGACGAGAGCCAGATTGTCGTGAGCGTCGATCCATTGGCCCTCTGCGAGCTTCTGGAACAGGGCGCGGTCGAGCCCGCGCGCGGCGCGGTAGTCGACGTCTTCGATACTCGCCTGCTGACGGAGCCTGGCGGCGCGTAATCGCGCCGCCAGCCGCTTGTCGCGCCGAAGCGAGGCTTCCCGATCGAGCAGCAGGGTGAGCCAGTCGTTGCGGTCGATCCCTTTCGCTTCGTCGGTCTCGGCGAGCTCGACGAAGGCCTTGGCCATTCCGTAGAGCCCGAGGGCGTGGAGCTGGTCGAGCGTCGGATGTTTGAGCAAGTCGGCGTCTCCTTCAATGGTAGTAGCGCGGGCCGCGGATATTGGGATGAAGGATCGGGGCCGCGTCCGCGGCGCGCTTTGGCGCCGGCTTCCGATCGAGCTTGTTGTCGAGAATGGATTTGACCGAACCATAGGTCTTCGCGCCGATCTCGAGAGCGCGCTCCGCCGCGGCCTCGACGCGCTCGGCGCCATAGGGGCCGGCGAGGCGCACGACGCCGAGGCAGGCGCGATAGCCTTGCTCGGGATGCGGCCGCGCCTCCAGAATCTGCTCGCAGAGCGCCGCCGTCGCCGGACCGATCTTGCGGGCGTCCTCGCGGATGCGTTCGACGGTCCAGCCGGCGTAGCGGCGATGGCTGGAGGGCATGTGCTCGGGAATGGTCGTGTGCTTGCGGTTGCCGCTCATCCGCAAATGGACGGCGATGCGCTCGCCCTTGCAGAAAATCTCGACGCCGCGGACGGTCAGCCGCGCTTCCACCTCCGCCCGGGCGAAGCGATAGGGCACGGAGTAATAATGCGCGTCGATCTCGACATGATAATCGATGCCGACGCGGCGCAGGCGCCATTCGCAATATTCGTAAGGCTCGACCGGCAGAGCCTTCATCGCCGGGCGGTCGACCTCCTCGAACAGCTTGCGGCGGGTGGCGCCGAGCCGGCGGATCGGCCGCTCCTCATTGAGATTCTTCAGCATCTCGTCGATGGCGGCGTTGACCTCCGCCAGGCTGTAAAAGGTCCGGCGACGCAGCCTGCCGAGCAGCCAGCGCTCGACGATCAGCACCGCGGATTCGACCTTCGCCTTGTCGCGCGGCTTTCTCGGCCGGGCCGGCAACAGCGCCGCGCCATAATGCGCCGCCATCTCGGCGTAGGTGCGATTGACCTGCGGGTCGTAAAAGCAGGCCTTGACGATCGCCGTCTTGGCGTTGTCCGGAACGATGAGCTGCGGCACGCCGCCGATCGCCTCGAGCGCGCTCACGTGGGCGTCGATCCAGTCGGGAAGCGTCTGTGTCCAGCTCGCCCGCGCGAAAGTGAAGCTCGATGCGCCGAGCACGGCGACGAATATCTGCGCCATGCGGATCTCGCCGGTGAGCCGGTCTATGACGACCGGAACGCCGTCGCCGGCATAATCGACGAACAGCCGCTCGCCCGCGGCATGCGTCTGCCGCATCGTCACCGGCAGGCGCCGTTCCCATTCCCGATAGAGATCGCAGAACCTCGAGTAGCGATAACCACCTGGATGCCGCTCAATATATTCGTCCCACAATATCGAGAGTGTGATGTGCTTACGCTTCATCTCGCGATGAATGTCACCCCAGTCCGGCTCGGCATGACGCCGATGTCCTTGCTTCGTCCCGCTGTTGGCGAAAAGCCGCTCCTCCAGAACCGCGTCGCTGACATCGGGCGCGAGCGGCCAGGCGATGCCGGCGGCCTCGCAGCGGCGCAACGTCAGCCGCACCGTCGACGATGCGACGCCCAGCCGCCGCGCGATCTCGCGCGTCGAAATTCCAGCACTCTTCAATCTCAAGCAGTCGCGCACACGGCGCATCGACATCCTCTCCATCGGCATGAGGGCCCTCCTTGGCGAAGCCGAAAGAGCGGACCCTAAAGAGGCCGAAAGAGGCGCTGTCCCCCGAGCGAATAAATCTCGGAACGGCGGGCGAGATCATTTCGGAATGGTGGGCGATTTCAAATCGGAATCGCGGGCGAATTAATCTCGGAATGCTGGGCGATTTCGCTCGGAATCACCATCGACTCGGGAGTGCGGTGCTCGGACAGCGGCATTTCCGGGCCTCACCGCCCGGACCTCATTGAAGCGCGTCCAGCTTGCCGGAGATGAAGTCGGCCGCATTGCGTGCATTTCCGGGCCTCACCGCCCGGACCTCATTGAAGCGACACAGCGGCGCGCACGCCGGGCTCGACCTCGATCGCATTTCCGGGCCTCACCGCCCGGACCTCATTGAAGCCGACCATGAAGTCGGGGGGGAGTCCGATCGAGGGGAGCATTTCCGGGCCTCACCGCCCGGACCTCATTGAAGCATCTCCTTGATGATGAGCTATGAGGCGATCGCCGAGGCATTTCCGGGCCTCACCGCCCGGACCTCATTGAAGCTTTTTAAGCCGGAGATTTTCGGTTTCCCGATCGATGTGGCATTTCCGGGCCTCACCGCCCGGACCTCATTGAAGCGCGGATACACTCTCTATGAGCCGAGCGTTGCTGAGTCGCATTTCCGGGCCTCACCGCCCGGACCTCATTGAAGCCGAAGGCGGCGGAGTGACGATGATGTCTGAACAATTCACGCGCATTTCCGGGCCTCACCGCCCGGACCTCATTGAAGCCGCTTTGAATGTCGCGGTGATCGTCATGCCTATTTCCCGCATTTCCGGGCCTCACCGCCCGGACCTCATTGAAGCCACGCCATTGAAGGCCATCCGCTCGAAGTTTTCCGATAGCATTTCCGGGCCTCACCGCCCGG
>JBAZIE010000052.1:0-3328 GCA_041652055.1 Sulfurimonas sp.
TTTTTACACCCTGCGGGACGTCAAAGAGCGCGGATTCGAACCGCTCGCCTTCCGCTACGCCACGCTCATGAGCCACTATCGCTCCAAAATGAATTTCACCTGGGAGGCACTCGAAGCAAGCCAGAATGCTTTGAACAATCTGCGCTTCGAAATCGCCAAACTCAAAATGTTCGCGGCCGAGGCCGGTTCTCCGGATGCCGAAAACAAATTCCGCTTCGCTTTTTCTGAGGCGGTGAACAACGACCTGAACGTTCCTGAAGCCCTGGGCGTTGCCTGGCAAGCCGTCAAAGACGATTCTTTGTCTCCGAAGCAGAAACTCCGGCTTTTGCTAGATTTCGACAAGATCTTCGGCTTGGGACTCGAAAACGTCAAAAAACCGGTAATTCCACGTAAAATCAAGGCCGTTGTCAAAGAACGGGAGTTATTAAGAGCTAATAAACAGTTTATCCAGTCCGACGCCTTGAGGAACAAAATAGAAGCGTTAGGATATAAATTGGAAGACACGGAAAACGGCCCGATCGTCATCAAAAAACCGAAATAAATGGATTCGAAAGACCTAAAACTGCCGCCGCACGATCTGGACGCCGAGCAATCGGTTCTGGGAGCGATCCTCATCGACAAAGAAGCTTTGGCGAACATCGCCGACATCATCGACGCCGGCGACTTCTACAAGAAAGCGAACGCCGACGTCTATAAGGTCTGCTTCAAGCTTTGGGAAAAAGGAGAGCCGATAGATATCTTGAGCGTCACTTCCGAACTCAAGAAAATGAATCTGCTCCAGGCCGCGGGCGGTTCCGGCTATCTCGCCGAACTCGTCAACTCTGTTCCTTCGTCCGCCCACGTGAGCCACTACGCCAAGATCGTCAAAGAAAAAAAGATCCTCCGCGATCTGATCAACGCCTCCCAGGAAATCACGGAAAACGCCCTGGGCAGCTCCGAGGATCTCGACATGCTCTTGGACAACGTCGAGCAGAAGATATTTTCCATTTCCAAGTCCTCGGTCGCCAGGAATTTCATTCCGATCAAAGACGAGCTCCGCGGCGCCTACGAGCGCATCGCCGAACTCGAACAGGGCGACGGCAAATTAAGGGGCGTTCCCACCGGTTTCACCGCCTTGGACAACATGCTCTCCGGGCTCCAGAAATCCGATCTGATCATCGTCGGCGCCCGGCCTTCTTTCGGAAAAAGCTCCTTCGCCCTCGACATCGGCCGCCACGTGGCCACCAAAGCCAATCTTCCGATCGGGATCTTCACCCTCGAAATGTCGCGCGAACAAGTCGTCGACCGCCTGATCGCCACCGAAGCCCGGGTCGATTTGTGGAAGCTTCGCACCGGACGCATCGGCAAATCCGACCCGCAGGAATACGAAATGATCCAGGGAGCGCTCGACCGGCTTTCCAGGGCGCCCATCTTCATCGAAGACACCCCTTCCCCGAACATCATCGAACTCCGGCGCATGGCCCGCCGTCTGCAGGCCGAAGCCAGGAACTTGAGCCTCATCATCGTCGACTACCTCCAGCTCATCCAACCGCGAAAGAACTACGACAGCGCCGTCCAGCAAGTGACCGAAGTCTCCCGCGGCCTCAAGGCATTGGCGAGAGAACTGAACGTGCCGGTGATGGCCGTTTCCCAGCTTTCGAGGGCGGTCGACCAACGGGACAACAAGGCGCCCCGACTTTCCGACCTCCGCGATTCCGGATCCATCGAACAGGACGCCGACGTCGTCATTTTCATCAATCCGATCTGGCGGCAGAAGGATCCGCGCTCGATCGACCCGGGAGACGACGGCGAAACCGAAATCATCATCGCCAAGCACCGGAACGGCCCGATCGGCGTCGTCAAATTGAGATTCAATAAAAATCTGGTTTCTTTCGAAAACGTAGACACCATCCATGACAATCCCGGAATTAATTAAGCGGTTCGTCGACATTTTCTCTGAACTGCCGGGCATCGGCCCGAGACAGGCCATCCGCCTGGCTTTTTATCTGATCGGCCGCGGCAAAGGGTTCAACGAGCAAGTCTCGGCCGCCGTCGATTCCCTGAAGGAGATCACTCCCTGCAAGAACTGCTTCAATATAACGAAGAACCAAAGCGGACTCTGCGACATCTGCGAAAACCCGAAGCGGGACCAGAGCGTCATCGCCATTATCGAGAAAGAAACCGACTTGATGTCCATGGAAAACACCAAGAAATTCAACGGGGTCTATCTTATCCTCGGCGACCTCAGAAAAACCGGCATTCTGGACGCCGGCCAAAAAAACCGGATCGAGGTCCTGAAAGACCGGATCGTAAGGGATCTCGGCGGCCAAGCCAAAGAGATCATCGTCGCTTTCAACCCCACGACCTACGGAGACATCAACAGCCAGATCGTCGGGAAAGAACTCCGGCCTTTGACGGAAAAGATCAGCCGCTTGGGCCGCGGCATACCGACCGGAGGCGAAATCGAATTCGCCGACGAAGAAACCCTTTCGGCCGCCATCGAACGCAGAGACTAAAAATCCCCCGTTTCGGGGGATTTTTCTTAAGCGATGACGACTTCGGTGAAATGCTGGCGGTGTCCTTTTTTCTTGCGATAACGGGTCTTGGAATGATAGCGGAAAACGATTATTTTTTTGTCTCTCGCCTGCCGCGCCACCTTGGCTTTGACCGAAGCGCCGGAGATATAAGGCCGGCCGACCTCCACTTGGCCGTCCTTTTCCTGAAGCAAAACTTTGTCGAAAACCACCTCTTGTCCGGGCTCGGCTTCCAATTTTTCTATCTTGATTTTGTCTCCGGAAGAAACAACGTATTGTTTTCCGCCGGTTTCGATGACTGATAACATAGGCAAAATACTACCAGAAATAGACTACCGACGCAACCTTTATCAAAACCAGGATGGCGACCATCAACCCGGCCATGGCGAGATACCAGGAGATCAGCCTCTCTTTCTTGAAAACGATAAAAGACAGCCAGGAATTCATGAGGACGACGATAAACCCGACGGCGATGATTTCCGCGGTCACGGTTTTGTTTCCGATGATTCCGGTCGCCACCACGAAATTGCCAGCCGGGCCGAGAATATTGACGATTACGGCGACGACGATGACGGCCATGGCCGCGATATCGACGTAAGCCACCGACTTAAACAATTTCCAATCGCGCAAGATCAAATCTTTCATGATGTTTTATTTAACAGCAAAAATCGGAAATTTCAATATTGCGGCCATTGGCCTTCGCGGAACAAGGTAAAAGCTTTTACGATTTCTCCGAAGAGGCTATCGATCCCTTTGAATGTTCCCGCCGGCGGCCCCTCCTCCCGTATTCCCGCCCCAAACACCCTAACCAGAGT
>JBAZIE010000053.1:0-3239 GCA_041652055.1 Sulfurimonas sp.
ATGTGCTTCTTGAGCATTTTTACTTTTAGTTTTAAAACGACGCGGCGTCGCCAAACTATACTCTTTTCCCCAGGTCGTAGCGATATATTCCCTAGCTTCATGTAAAAATTTATCAGCTAAATTAAGTGAATCAGTTCTCATGTAGGTAATTAAACCAACACTACCTTCAGAGCCCAGCTCCACGCCTTCATAAAGTTGCTGAGCTAACATCATGGTCTGCTTAGCTGAAAAACCAAAAAAGCGATTTGCTACTTGTTGTAGGCTAGAAGTAATAAAGGGTGCTGGGGCGGCTTTTTTAGCTCTTTTTTGTTCTAATTTACTAACAATGTAGTCAGCTTTTAGTAAATCGGTTTTAATTTTTTCGGCTTGAGCTTGATCTTTAATTGCCAGCTTATCTAAAACCTGATTATTAAATTTAATTAATTGAGCGCTAAATTTTTCTTGTTGGCTAGTAATTAAGTCAGCCACAAGGCTCCAATATTCTTGGGCTTGAAAACTTTCAATTTCGGCTTCTCGTTCAACAATTAAACGCACGGCCACTGATTGTACGCGTCCAGCGCTTAAACCGCGCGCTACTTTTTTCCATAAAAAAGGTGAAAGCTCATAACCTACTAAACGGTCTAGTACGCGACGAGCCTGCTGAGCATCAACTAGATGGTAATCAAGTTGACGTGGTTTAGCTAAAGCTTCTTCAATGGCTTCTTTAGTAATTTCATGAAAAACAATGCGCGAGGTTTTAGTCTGAGGAATTTTTAAAGCTTCGGTTAAGTGCCAAGCAATCGCTTCTCCTTCGCGGTCTTCATCAGACGCTAAAATAATTTCACTAGCCTTATCGGCTAATTTTTTTAATTTGGTGACGGTTTTCTTGGCTTTTGTAGGAATAACATAGCGTGGCTTAAAATTATTATCTACTTCAATACCTAGATCTGATTTAGGTAAATCACGAATATGCCCAAAAGAAGACTCGACTGTAAAGCCGCGCCCTAAAAATTTGGTAATAGTTTTTGCTTTAGTAGGTGATTCAACGATTACTAGTTTCATAAAATTAAATAGTAAATAGCCAGTAAAAAGTAATAGGTTTATAAACTATGACTTGTTACTTATTACTTTTTACTTACTAATTTTATATATTGCATATTGCCTAGATGCTTGACTAGGCCTTTCATTTCCATAATAGTCAGTCTACTGTTTATCACATTGATGTCAAGTCCAGTGCTTTTAACTAATTCATTAATATGACAATTAGCAACGTCTAAATTTTTTAAAATTAAAGTTTCGTCTGGAGAGCTTGGTAAAAGTGTTTTATTTTGTTGTTTAAGCTTAAATTCTTCAAGCCCTAGGCTGTTAGTAATGTCCTTGGCTTCACTAATTAATTTAGCGCCTAACTTAATTAAATTATTAGTGCCCAAAGAATTTTTATTGCAAATTGGTCCAGGTATAGCAAAAATTTCTCGATTTGCTTCTAGTCCATAGCGCGCCGTAATCAAAGCACCGGATTTTTCTCCTGCTTCAATTACTAAAACGCCTAAGCTAGCACCAGCAATTAAGCGGTTGCGGCGCGGGAAGTTAGTTTTAAAAGGAATAGTTTGGGGTGGAAATTCACTTATTAATAGACCATTTTGGGCTAAGATTTTTCCACCGAGTTTATGATTTTCTCGAGGATAAATTTGCTCGACGCCGCAACCTAAAAACGCTATGGTTTGTCCATTATTATCTAGGGCTATTTCATGAGCTAATGCATCAATTCCTAAAGCTAGCCCGCTAATAATTGTTAAATTATTATTAACTAATTCTCTGACTAAATTTTGGCAAACATGCTTACCGTAGTTAGTAATTTTACGAGAGCCAACTACTGCTAAGGGTAAAGTAAAGCTTTGGGCGGTTAATTGTCCGCGGTAGTAAAGCAAAGGTGGTGGTGCATAAATTTCTTTTAATAAACTAGGATAGAGCTTATCTTCTAAATCAAGTAGCTTAATGTCATGATCCTGGATATAGTTTAATAAAGTTTCAATTTTAGTTTTTTGTCTAAATTCAATAAATTTTTCTACTAAATTATTTTTTAAACCAACTTGACTTAAGTTATGACCTGAAGCTGACCAAGCTTTTTCCCAGCTACCAAAATAATTAAATAACCACTTTAGTCGCCTAGGGCCAAAGTGTTGAAAGTGACTTAAAGCCACTAAATATTCTATACCCTCCATAGAAAATTAGTTAAAAGTAAAAAAGTTAAAAAATTGTTAGTGGTTTTAAAATAAGCCCACTCAATAATTAACTATGTTTGTTAATGTTTGAGGGGGCTTAAGGTTAATTGGCAATTCTTTTGTAGATAAAAAATGGTAAAATTTTTAAAATAATTTCTCTTTTATACCATTCCATCTTACTCTTGGTTCTGGTCTGACTTGAGTTAGAACAAAACCATATAGCTTTTGGGTAATTATAGACATCTAAACACTTTATTAAAATAATTTTTTGTTTAGCTTCCTTAATGGCCATTTTCATGTCTCGCATAGCTCGGTTGATGTGCGGCGCCGCGGCAATAATTAATAATCCATCAAGGTCATTTTTTTTAGCCCATTTTATAGCTTCGCGAGCAATTCTTAGAGTTGGCGGCTGATCTCCTTCAATATAATTTATGTTCAAAGTTTCATTAATTACAATATCACTTTGAGTATAAATAGGAGCTTTGTGTTCTAAGGAATTTTCTTGAGCAATCGTGGCAATGATTTTATTAGACTCTATTGTATAGGGTACGCCAAAAGCAAAGGCTACTATTCCTAATTTTGACAATTTCTACCTCCAAATTTTTTTTAAAAAACAATTATCTTCTTTATTAGCACAGATATTATTCTTATGTCAAGCAGTGCACCCACTTGGACTCGTCAGGTCATTCGACCTGATGTCCAGTCGGATGACTGGGCGAACCAAAAACATATTTTAAGTTTTATTTTTTAGTGCACCCGCTTGGACTCGAACCAAGGACCCTCGAGGTATAAGCTCGATGCTCTAACCAACTGAGCTACGGGTGCAGTGGCAATTTAGAAATTGAAATTGTTCACCTGTGACCGCTAGTGGACTTGAACCACTGACCTTTACGATGTCAACGTAACGCTCTAACCAACTGAGCTAAGCGGTCTTAGTGTTTAAACTAACTATTTATGTCAACGTAACGCTCCCCGCCCGGCACTCTGCCGGGTGAACTGAGCTAAGCGGTCAAAAATTATTTTACGATTATTAACCAA
>JBAZIE010000054.1:0-3120 GCA_041652055.1 Sulfurimonas sp.
AGTTCTATGTGTATCTGCGGAAGATCTCCCTGGGGGCTCCTTTCCAGCCCGGCCTCTTTCAGCAGTTGAAAGTCATTACCAATCAGTTTCTCAAGATCAAGGCACGCACAGATAAGCAGCCTCTATCTCCGGCTGTACGAAATACCCTGCTGGCGAACATCAAGGCCCTGCAGCGGTATCTGGCTGAAGTAGAGCGGGATCACGCTAATCCCATGGTCTGGAAACGCATTGCTATGACCTACGCAACGTCTATTACCGACGTGGCCAAGGACAAGGGAGTCTATATCAAGACCCGTGCCGCTA
This sequence comes from Sulfurimonas sp., assembly GCA_041652055.1. GTDB lineage: Bacteria > Campylobacterota > Campylobacteria > Campylobacterales > Sulfurimonadaceae > Sulfurimonas. Next base: position 304 of record JBAZIE010000054.1, read on the forward strand.
CTCCGACTATGATGTACTTCGCTGATTTCTCCAAGATGAATCCCAAGCAGGAGGCAATGGAGCAGCTCAAATTGGACGACCCCGAGATGTACGAGGTCATCAAGGATCAGAAGATATCCTTGAAGCAGATTGACACGCGGCACCAGAGCATCATCGCCCAAAAGGGTGAGCTTGAAGAACGGGTGATGATCAAGGGTCGTGCCGTCATTGTCGGAAAGAATCCCGTCACGGGTGAGTACACGGCATATGACAGAGCCTGGGGTCCCGTTCCCCTTGAGCGCAAGACGGTTGTGACTGAGGATGGGAGATCCCAGGAACGTTGGGCCGGTGAATTCGTGGATCGCCTGGACGAACGTGAGGAAGAAAGGAAGCGTCTTTACAAGCAGGACAAAAGGGCAACTGTAGCCAACTTCAAGGAATTGCGCAGCCTCACCAGTGAAGAGGTTGATGCCCTTCCAGGTGATGCTGAATCTGTGAGTCTCACAGATGACAAAGCCAAGAGCGGAAAGCTGACCCGTATACTCCCCGTCAAATACAAGACCACGCAGACAGTAGACGGTGAAGGTAACCCGATAGAGATCAAACAGAAGGTCATCTCAGATGGCCGATTCAAGGGCATCTTTCTTGACGATCTCGTGAGTGCCAACGGACGTATGATTGAAGGTAGCACATACGAGATACAACCGAAGTCAGCCCGTTTCCGAGGGCATCCTGTAGTCAGGGACGTAGCTGAAACCGAGCCCTATGTGACGGTTGCCGAAGTTGTAGAGAATGGCAAGAAGCAAACCAAGCTCATGCTGAAGCTTCCTGCTGGTAGAAATGAAGCCGCCACAGACCTCAGAAACAAAGTCTACTTGATGGCGGCCAATAACCAGCTCCGCAAAACGGGAACATCGTCATCTGTTCTCTACATGGACGGAACCAATAGGGGGACATACTACTTTGACCCCAAGGACTTCACAGCTATGCAGGATGCCCTGGGGAGTCTGAGTCTCTCGCAAGGGGCCATGAAAGAGGTCAAGGCATACTTCAATGACCTGACTCGATCCGAAGAAGCCCAGGCGAAAGAGAATCTGGGTTTCTACTCCATGGAAGAGATCGGTGGATTCAAGCGTGGCATGGACCTTTCCACCACACAAAAACGATCCCTGGCCTGGTTGGATGCTAATGGAAATAGGGGACTTCTAGCCTTGGATACCGGCGTTGGGAAGTGCGTAGAAAAATCTACCCTGATCCAAACTAGCCGTGGGCTGGTTCCAATTCAGTCTCTGCAACCCGAGAAGATGGAACCCGACTCATTCACAGAGATCGCGGGAGAGCATGTCTATGTTCACGGGGAGTACCTCCCCATCAAGAGATTCTATTATGGGGGCATGAAACCCACCATACGGGTCAAAACAAAACGGGGTTTTGAATTAGAAGGGTCCCTCATACACCCGATTTGCATACGTCAGCAAGGTGGCGACGGTTTCGTTCGTTTGCCCGACTTGCAGATAGACGATTATGTATGTATCCAAAAGGGTGGCAATTTCCCCGAAGATGAACCGACACTCCGTATTCCAGTTCGGTCGGAATTCCACAAGAACGCGGGTTGCCTGAAGATGTATAACCTGCCTGACAGGCTGACCCCCGATCTAGCCAGACTCTTGGGCTACATCATCGCAGAAGGCTATGTGGCACAAAGGGCCACCTTTAGCATCTCCCAGGATTCAGATCTGAACCCGGAAGTCTGCGCCGACATAGGTAATCTGTTGGACAAGGTATTTGGATGTTCCCGGCAATATCGAGACTGCGCCTTTCATATTCAAAGTGCAGTGATCCGCAAGTACCTGGAATGGGCTGGGGTAGATTACACCAAATCAGCCGACAAAGCGGTACCCTCGGTGATTTTACGGGCCACAAGAGATTCAGTGATTCAGTTCCTCAAAGGCTACATAGACGCTGAAGGGTCAGTCCTCAGCAATGTCATTGAGATTAGCTCCGCTTCGGAACGTCTCCTCAAAGAGGTACAAATACTGCTGCTCTCCTTGGGGATTGTGTCATCCCGGCACTCTCGCAGAATAAAAGGTTACCCGAACACATACTGGAGACTCAATATATCAGGGCGAGACGCCGAGTTGTACACACATATAGTCGGATTCGTGTCCGCTAGGAAACAGAGGAAGGCGGAACGTCTGGCCAGTTTATCCAAGAACACAAACCATGACATGATCCCATATGCGGTAGAGATGGTTGAGGATCTGCGCTTTGAAATCACCAAGCGGGCGGGGGGATCACACAACGGGGGTGGTTTGCAAAAACGTTTCGGAAATGCCTTTGTGCATACCCTAACGCACGTCAGGCAAGGCAGGCGGGCCCCTAGTCGGGACTTCCTTCAAAAGATGGTTAGCATAGCAACGTTGGTTGAGGCAGATTCCACTGATGCATACTCTAGGGTAGTCAATTTCCTAGAACGGGACACATATTACGACGAAGTGGTCTCCTTGGAACACGGCTTCAAAGAAGTCATGGACATTGAGGTAGATGATCCCCGGCATACGTTCATTGGAAACGGGTTCCAAAATCACAATAGCGTCTGCAGCGTTTCATCCATGCAGAAGTTCATCCGGGACGGGGAAGCAGACGATGGAAACTCGTACACGGACAAGAAGGGTCACAAGGTACAGACCAATGGCAAGTTCCTGTTTGTCTGCCCCAAATCCCTGAAGGGCAATATCACCAAAGAGGTCCGCAAGTTCCTCTCCGAAACCGTTGGCGGGGAAAGCGCCACACCGGAACCGGCCAAAGTAGCTTCCCGCTATATGTACGGTGCAGACG
>JBAZIE010000055.1:0-2909 GCA_041652055.1 Sulfurimonas sp.
ATGGACGTAGGCCTGCCCGCCGCCCTCGTAGAGGGCAACGAGCCCCACCCTGGCAAGCTCGTTCAGGTCGGCGACAGCACCCTTGACCCGACCGCAGGAATGGAAGACGGCGCCGTTCAGGTAGCGACCGCTGGCCCTCGCGTTGCCGTAGTCGTCGGCCAGCAGGATGAGCCCGACGAACAGCCTGAACGACTCGTGGTCAAGCGCCGAGGTCTTCTCGTCTTCGAGAAGCTCGGGCTTGATGGTGCGGATGCGACCTGGCATCAGGAGGGACTCCTCCCGTCGTCGGAGCTGGTCCCGTGCGTCTGTTGCTCTGATGTGAGGCAGGCCGCAGCAGCACGGGGCCAGCCCTGGCGACGGAAAGAGGTTCGAACGGTACTACGACCTGCCTCACGAGGCCGACCATAACCACCCGCTGAACCCCTGTCAAGTATCACCTGGACACCTCGCCAATCACATCCGGGTGCGCCTCGATCAGCGCCTCAACCTCGGCCAGCGCACGCCGCAACTCGGACCGCGCGTCCACCAACTTGAAGCACCCCGGGGCGCGCAACTCGCCGTCCACGTTCGACGGCTGCCCTCCCTCCGCGATGATGAGGCGCCACGTCCGCAGCGACGCGATGGCCTGGCCGGCGCGTGCGATGGCCTCAGAGGCACCGGGGGAAGCGGCGTGGATGTTGGGCGTCACAACTGCACCTCCGCCGGCGGATCGATGAACTCCGGCTCGACTCCATCGGGCACCACCAGGGCCACCATGCCCCACGCGCAGCACTGGAGCCGACTCAGCGCCTCCACGATGGCGCTCCGCGCGGCACCGCGCCGCGACGGCATCCCCACGGGTCCGACGCGGGCACCGACCAGCTGCGTGTCGTGCTCGTCCCCGTCGTGCAGGCGGCCCTCGGCCCAGGCCCACCACCGGGCGCCAGCCATGTGCTCCTCGAGCCGCAACACGGTCACGGAGGCCGTCCAGCGGCGCCCCAGGACGCGCACGGTGGCGAGCAGCCAGGGCGCCTGGCCCGTGATCGGATCGGCGTCGAGGTGATGCGCCTCGACGTGCACTCCGGTCAGCGTCTCGCGGAGGATGGCGGTCACCGCCGGCACGGCATTCTCCCCTCTGCACGTACAGGGCTCATTTGTGATCTCTGACAAGACGCCTGACCTCTTCGAGTACACCGTCGATGTTCCAGTGGTGCTTGTCGTCCGGGTCAAGGATGGATCGGAGATCGGCGCACACGTCGGCCCGGCCTTCGCTCCGTCCAGCGTTGTAGACAGGTCCGTCAGTGCCTTCCTTCCGCCAGCAGCCATTACCGCAATTCTCTTCTTGCCCCGAGTAGCACTGGCCGCAGGCTGGACACATAATCTGCATGAACGACTTGGGACGTAGCGGAGCCGTGAATCGCATCCCGCATTCGCACTCAAGCAGGCCATAGCCGCACGCACGACACGCGGATTCACCAAATTCGTCGCATGTGCATTTCATATCTCCACCTCGATGCCCGACCCGCTGCACACCGGACAACGCTCGGGAACGTCCTGCGCCGTCTCTCCGTCTCCACCGCATCCACGACATACGAGCGTCTTCATGCCGACGCATCCGACCAGCGCGGACAGCGTGCGCCATTTCTCTTCTACCCACGGAGCGATTGCTTCGCGATCTGCGATGGACATCGTAGACTGCGGGCATCCCTGAAACGCGCCGTCGTCGTCGATCTCTCCGGTCACGGCCAGCAGCTCGCGTGCCGCGTCTGCAACCCTCCGCATGGCATTCTCGGTCGTCTCACAGATCACCTTCTCGACGGCCACCACCGCGCGCTGGCGCTCCATGTTCCCGTAGATGCGGGTCGCGGGAGAGCCACCACACGCCACGCAGTAGTGGTTGATCGCATCCCATAAATCTGTGTTGTTCATCTGTTAACCTCGCTCCGTTTTTCTCTCACTGTTTACCAGCACGACCGTCGTTCTGGATCGCCTACGGGGCTTTCGACGAGGCTTGTGTTTCGGGCAAAAGTCCTTCCCGCCAGCCTCGATGTACTTCCAGCCCTGCGCTTTCAACTCCTGCCGTAGCTGGTGCGCGAAGAAGCAAGCCCGCGATATGCCTACTATCTGGCACTTATCGCAGCGTATCTCGATGAAGATCATTTCAGCCCTCGCTTCTCTTGTCGTTCACCGGCAAAGCAGGCCGATTGGTGGCCGGGGACAATCTCCACCCCACTGGTGGTGCGACCTCAACCAGCGCGAGCGAGTAGCGCCACGGGTGCATCGGGACGGTGCAGACGATGCGCTGCGGGTCAAACGGGCGCGGTGTCACGTCTCCTCGCAGCCGTTGCGTCCCACTGTCCGTTCCGTCTGACTCCCAGCAGCCCGGCACGTCGTCCGCCGTCGCGCTGCAGTCGTTCCGCATGCCGATGCGGTGCAGGCAGGTCGTGCAGATGAGAGGCACCCTCACGACGCCGCCCTCCCCGCCTGCATCGTGAGCCTCTCGTGAAGCGACAGCAGCCTGGACGATCCTCCGCGTCCGAGGGCGATCCCGAAGTCCGCATCCAGATGCACCTGCAGCTCGAGCGATGGCGCCTCGTCCCACAGCGCCCGCGCGACCACCGTGGTTACCTGCTTGTCGTCGATCCAGGCGCCGGCCATCGTGAGTGCGTCGAGCGCGAGCTTGACCACGTTGTCCACGTCCGGCTTCTGCGCGTGCGGCTGATTCAGCAGCAGCGCCCGTCGCGCCTTCGACGCGCTGGCCGGAATGGGGAACCGTGCGACCAGGAGCAGCGCCAGTGGCTCGCCGTCGAAGCACTGCCACCCCTGCGCCTTGATGCAGCGGCGGGCCTCGAGCACGATGGCATCCTTCGCGGCGGCCGACTTCGACGGCTCGTAGACGCGGGCGGGCACGGTGCCGTCGCCGCGCCGGG
>JBAZIE010000056.1:0-2828 GCA_041652055.1 Sulfurimonas sp.
CTTCATGGCCGGATCGCCCTTGAACTGCGAGTAAACCTTGGCCCTGAGCTCTGCGGTCTTCTCTTTTCCCAGGAAGGCGGGCAGGCCCTTGTGGCCGACGAGCTCCTCGAAGATAACCCGCTCGGCAGCGGCAACGCTCTCCGTATAGTCCGCTACGAGGTAAACGGTGTCCGTCCTCGGATCGTAGGCCCCGTAAACCCTATCGTTTCGGATATCGAAGTCCGCGCCGGCACGTTCTACGAAGTCAACAGGGAAGCCGTAGTTGTTCTGGATCACCTTGACGGTGACGCCCGTGGCCTTGGTTATCTTATTGATAGTGCCTGCGAGGACCGCCTGGAGGTTGGCGGCTTTGTAGGGGGTGGTCCCGTGCTTTTCGCCGGGGAGCATACGATAGGTGGTATCTTTGCGGAAAGACGGAGCGGTGTCATCTGTCGGGGCTTTACTGCCGTTCTCCAGCGAGTTGGCTATTGCCTGTTTAACCTTTTCTTCTCCTGCTGAATCCAATCTGGTTTGAGCGGCGGAAACAGCTTCTTCTTCTGATTCCTCAAGGTCGGTAAGCATTAACCCGGTGCTAACCTCGTGTACAGCAAACCGGCCGTCTTCGTCCTCCCGTAAATAAAATGAAAGAGTCTCAAAACCGGGGAGGACAACAGGCTTTCCGGTTACCCTTACATAGTCGCCATCGATCTTTGCGTAGTAGTTGGTCTTCGGCGCGACCCAGGTTTTCCCGGCTTTCCTTGCTCGCTTCTCTTCCTTCTGCCGTTCAGACGATTCGATAAGCTCCTTACTGAGAGACTTATATTGGGCTTCCTTTTCTTTTAACTCGGCTTCGTACTGAAAGGGCTTTGCGAGGTTTTCCGTATACTCAGCTATATTTTTGTTGTTCGATTGGATTTTTTTCTCCATCGCCTCTTTACTGTCATCAATGTGCTCTCGAAGTTCCTTAAGCGCAGTATCTACGTGTGTCATGGGGGATACGGACGCTGTTATCCATGAGCTTTTGTCGTCTTTCCTTCCCTGTTTCACCTTCATAAAGTCTACGTCATAGGGTTTGCGCCCGCCCTCGAAAGAGTATAAAAGATTGACTGTGCGTTCATCGGCCCGGTAAGAAGAGCCCTTCATGCTGACACGGAGCTTTCCGGATCCTGCGGTGAATATCTCCTCCTCCGTCTTCTTCCCGTTTTTATCTTTTCCTTCTTTAATGGTATAGATGCCCAGCTCGCCCACGTAATAGTTGGCGAAGACCTCTTGGTCGGCTTTCACGAGTGCCGGGTTAAAGGTTTTATTCTTTTCTTCAAGGAACTTATTGAGCTTCAATATAGAAGCCCCCGAATCCAGGCGGTAAATCGTATCTCCCACCTTAAGGGCCGTGACCCCTTTAAAAATAGGGGCGTCCGCATCGTATCGTTCAATCTCCGCTTGGGCTCGTTTGTTGTCAGCCCCTAAGAGTGGTATTTCTTTTTTACTTGTATACTGTTCATCAATATGGTGTCCTCTCAGAATGGTAAGTTCACGAACGCGTTTCTCCAATATGGCATGTTCCGCCCTTCTCGGATCGTCCGCGGCTATGGCTGCCAGCATCTTGGCGTTGATTGTATCCTCAGACACGTCACTTAGGGAGCGCGTTGTCATATCCCGGCTCATAAACTGCCCGATAGTGATGCCCTTCGACCCTACCTTATCCCACATAAAGGAGTCTACGGTCCCGCGAGTAACATAGTTAGCTATCCCGATCTCTTCATTTATATTGCCTTTTCGGCGGCCCCGGCCATTGCTCTGCTCATATGCTGAGAAGTTCCACCATACATCCATATGGTGCATGGCGACGACACGCTCTTGCACATTGATGCCGGTTCCCATTCTCTTCGCGCTGCCAATAACGACCCGAATGTCTCCCTTGTTTACTTTTCTCATCAATTCTTTTAACTTTTTAGGTTTATTGGCGTCGTCGTATTCCATTATATAAGCGATCTCGTGCGCCGGTATCCCGCGTTTAATGAGTACCCGTTTCAGTTCATCATAGGTGTTAAAATCGGTAGCAGAGAGACCATCCACATATTCCATGTATTTTACAAGGTCTCGGTCATATTTGGCCTTTTCCTTCTCTGTCATGGCTTCTATTTCTTCTTCTTCCTTCGCGGTAAACTTAACCTCTTTCAAGAACTTCTTAGGGATACCGAGGTTACAGAAAACGAGCTGGGTGCCTTTTATATTTTTCGTTTCTTTATATCTCTTTACGATGTTATCGGCGGCCTTATTTATTTTGCTGTCCTCTTGTAGCTCTGTATTGGCGTACTGTGGGAGGAGGCGCTGGTCGAGGGCTATCTTCCTCCCATCTGATATGATCCGGAGCATGTTGTCGGGAGTTCCAAGATATTCTGCTGTTCCCGGATGATCTTCGACATTAGCTGCCCGGTCTTCGATGGTTTCGAGATATTCCTCAACATACTGGTTTCTCTCGATAATTACGTCGGTCGGTTTGCCACCCTCAACCTTGGGCCTGACGATACCGACATCGTCGGCGTTGACAAGGTCCATAACCTGAAAGGCGATCTTTTTTAACTCAGGCACATTATCAAAGTGGTCTATCTTCGTCACTATTTTAAAGCCGGTACCGGTAAGGCTCGGCTCCGGGACCGATTCAATGACGCCGAACGTTGATAACCACGCATCGAAGTTGTGGAGCCCCAGCCTTTTCATGGTCTCTGGCTGTAACATCCTTTGCATGTTATATATCTCGCCAATACTATTTGATATGGCGGTGCCGGACGCAAGAATCACACCGTTGGGATTGCCATTATTGGCCTTGTATTGATTATTCATAAAGC
>JBAZIE010000057.1:0-2526 GCA_041652055.1 Sulfurimonas sp.
CTTCGCAGTACGTTAAAAAGTACGTCGGGAAAAACGCTTATTGGAACGGGGCGTTAGGATGCGCCATGATGATTGACCAGACCGTTCTAAAGGAAGTCGGAGGCATGGATTCACGGTTTGGACTGTATGGGTTTGAACACGTTGAATACACAATGCGTATTTACCGTTCAGGGCTTATTCCTTACCCCTGGTTGACACCTAAAAACGTACAAGACTATATTTGGTCGTTTGACGCTTTAGGAAGTTACGAAGGCTTTAACTGGAAACCGGGTTCTTCAATTAGTCAATCTGAAAAAGACCGATTGATCGAACAAAATCAAAAATTATTTCAAAATGGATCTGGTGCGTTGGGATTCCGGGCATTTGATTGATCTGGTCGTTGTCAGTAGCGGCCGGACAAAAGAACTAACCCGGATGACGCAGAACTGTATTGACTCTTTTCATAAGACCTGTTTAGGACGGGTTTTTGTGGTTGGGGAATACCCCATTAAATACAAGAACGCAAAAACGATCCTTCAGCAAAAACCGTTTAATTATAATCAATGCCTAAACGAGGGTTTTAAGTTAACGACAAATGATTGGGTGTGCTTTGCCAACAATGACGTTCAGTTTCTTGACGGTTGGGCTTCCTGTGTCAGTCACGGTTATAAGTCGGTTAGTTGCCTGAATCCGGGTTGGCGGTTCCATGAAGGAATGACAGGCATAAAGGAAGGCTATCGTATCGGGTATGAACTGTGTGGTTGGTGTCTGATTGTTCATCGGGGGATCATTGAACTGATAGGGGGCTTTCCTGAAGATGTGCGGTTTTGGAAATCAGACGACTTATACGCTGATGTCCTTAAACACTACGGTATCAAGCACGCTTTAATATCGAACTGCAAAGTAAAACATAACCCTTCGACTACGTTATTACGGTCAAAGGACTTGAAAGAGTTAACTTCAGGACAAGAAAAAAATTACTTAAAAGCAAAAGAGAAATGGACATAGATTTTTTCACAGTTGATAACGGGGTGTTTTCTGAACTGTTAGGTAAGTCTGATCTTGATGTTGTTGTTCACGCATCCTGTGAAAGTCCTGCAATAGTCTATAATGAGTTTATCCGATTCTCGGATGCACAGTATCTTTGCTTCTGCCACGCAGACGTTACGACAAGTGGCCTTATGGAAGCAATCGAACGTACAATTAAGGCTCATTCAGACTTCGGTGCATTAGGGGCTGTCGGGTCTAACAAAGGTACGATTTGGGGGCGCAAGGGGAATATTCAGGAAGTTATCACGGTGGATTCCTGTTGTATTGTGATAAACACAGAACACGGACTTTACTTTGATGAAAAGACCTTTGATAGCTACCATTTGTATGTTGAAAGTATGTGTATGCAGACAAGAGCGTTAGGACTGAAGAATTATACCTTAGACCTGAACGCCTATGAATATCGGGAAGGGCTGAATCCTGAAGCACCATATTTTTGCCATCATTCGCACACTTGGCATCAACTTGGAGCCAATTGGGGCGACTATAATAAATATCGTAAATTATTGAGTTATAAATGGCCTGATGTAGAAACGACATGAATATAAGCGAAATACCAAAAGTAAAAGGTGACGTTTACGTCTTAGGGTCGGGAAGTTCCTTAAACTTCGTTAAGCCTTCGTTTTTCAGAGGCAAGACTGTGATAGGGATAAACCATATCCACAAACTTTTCCCGGTAACGTATGGCATCAGCAACCATTCTACTGTTATTCAGGAAATGATCGACAATCACGTTACGGGCATTTGTCCTGAATGGGAAATGGGTATTTATGGCCGGAAATTGGTAAAATTGACGGGTGGGTATTACACTTTCAAACATAAAAACAATTTCCTGTATATCTATGATGACCGGAACATAGGATATGAAGAGATTGACCTAACCGACTTTGACAACCCGGAAAGCCTGATTATCGGGGCTACAACTTCATCGGCTATTCACTTAGCCTACCGGATCGGGGCAACAAATATAATTTGCTGTGGGATAGACGGCGGTGCGATTGATGAACAAGTAAGTGTTACAAAATATCCTTACGGTGCAACCAATCCGCAGCATATCGTTGACTATGAACCGCAACTAAAGATTGTTTGTGATTTTATTCGGGGTCGAGGCGTTGGAGTTCATTCGCTAAATCCTTTTATTAACTTTAATTTGGAAGGACACCGCTTTGAAAATTGTCTGCTGGATTCCTAAAACTTACGGTGGAACCGGACTATACCGGATCAGAATGCCGCATGAACTATTAGACTGCGAAGTGGTCTTTACGGATTCTACCCTTTATCCTGATTTGTTGGGAGATATTCTTTTCGTATCGAAGGCTTATTTCATGGCCGTCATGCCTGAACTTTCCCGTCTGAAGAAAGCTGGGGTTAAAACGATTATTGATTATGATGATTATTGGTCGCTTCCGCAGGATCATATCCTGTACCCGATGTATCGAAAGAACGGAACGACAAAAATCCTGATTGATGCGTTACGGGAATTTGATTATGTTACAA